>JASHNS010000114.1 GCA_030041515.1 Acidobacteriaceae bacterium
GCAGCGGGGCATGGCGGTCCGGGGCAGACGGTGGGCGTGGGCTCATTATCGTCGAGGCTGACGATCTGGTGATAGCCGTGGGAGCCCACATAACCGACAGTGAGAACCGTGTTGGGCGTGAGTTCCTGCTCGATGCGCAGCGACCAGGAGATGAGCGTGGGCGTATCCATATCGGGCTGAACGCCGGCGGGCGCAACTTTGGCGTTGGCGGGGACGGGCGAAACGGCCAGCGGGAAATCCGCAGCGGATAAGTTGGCGATGCTGTAGGAGGGGTTGAAGGGCGCGTTCTGGTCCATGCGATAGCCGAGCGCGTCCTGCAGGTCGTTGTACATGCCAAATCCTGCGCGAACCACGGTGCCGTGGCTGAATGGGCTCCACGCAAAGCCGATGCGGGGCTGGGGCAGGAACTTCGCGTTGTTCACGGTGAAGGCGGAGTTGCCGATGTGGGGCGCGGTCTGGATGACTCCATTGGAGAAGACAAAGTTCGCGGCGCGGCCATGGGCTTCGTTCCATCCGGTGGTGAAGGCGTCGCGGAAGCCGAGGGTGGCGACGAAGCGTGGCGTGAGGCGGATGGTGTCCTGCGCGTACGAGGCGCCCATGGTCATGCGCCAGTTCATCTCGGTGGGGGCCGGATCGTAGAGGAAACTGCCGACGGTGCCCTGGAGAAACTGCTGGAGTCCGGTGAACGTAGCCTGGCCGAATTGAGTGAGGGCGAGATCCTCGTTGGCCTGGAGACGCTGGAACCAGACGCCGGCGGTGAAGTTGTTGCGGCCGCGGGTGAGATCAATGTGGTCTTCCACAGTATCGAGGTTGCGGGCGATGTGAAGGTCGCTGCCAACATTGCTGCCGGCGAGGCTCACCTGCGCTGAGGGGTTGGCGGCTGCGCTGCCGCCTACGACGACCGCGCCAACGGGCTTCCCGGCGACGAAGCCGGTGAGGCCGGCCGCAGGCGTGCCTGGCGTGGGTTCGCCGGTGTAGAAATACGCGGCGCGGGAGTAACCTACGCGGGCGATGTTGAGGAGGGTGGGGGAAAAGACGTGCGTCTCCTGCAGACTGACCACCTGCTCACGAAGGTTTTCGAGGTCCGTGCTGTAAAGATTGCTGCTGGTGGGCGTGACGTCATCGCTGTCGTCGATCGTGTAGACGCCGGTCAGCGTATCGGCTGGGGAAAAGTCACGGTCGAGGCGCGCCGTGCCGAAGTCGTCGCGGATGATCTGGAGCGGGCTGTTAAAGGCCTCGGCGATGCCGCCGAAGTCGGGGGCGCCGGCGGATTGCGTGGGCCATAGAGCGAGGAGCGGAGCCACACTGGGCGCGACGCCCACGTAGGCGTATCCGGAGGGAGGGCAGGGATTGGGCGCGGGCGTGACCAGCTTGCAGGGCAGATATCCGTTGCGAGCTTCTGTGTCCGGAACGAGATCCACGCCGGTTTGGTGAAGGTGCTGGCGAAAGCCTTCATAATTGCCGAAGAGAAAAGTCTTATTACGCTGGATGGGTCCGCCGAGGGCGAGGCCGAATTGATTGCGCTGGTAAGGCGGGGCGGCGCCACGGTCGAAATAATTGCGGGCGTCGAAGTCGTTGTTGCGCAGGAATTCGTAGGCGGAGCCGTGCATCTGGTTGGTGCCGCTCTGGGTGACGATGAGTACCTGCGCGCCGGAGCGCTTGCCGTACTGGGCGCCGTACGTGTCTCGGAGGACGTTGAATTGCCGGACCGCCTCGATGCCGAGAAGCTCCTGGCTGGTGCCACCGGGCTGCATGTTGTTTTCCGCCGCCCCGGTGAATTCGATGCCGTTCAGGAGAAAAAGATTTTGCTGCGGGCGATTGCCGGACACTGCGAAGTTGTTTCCAACGGTGGAATTGGAAACCCCGATGCCGCCGGTTTTCTGCGAGGTGAAGTTGACGATGCCGGGATTGAGCGTGAGAAGCTCGTCGTAGCTGCGGCCGTTCAGGGGCAGGTCCTTCACCTGCTGGTTTCCGACCAGACCGGAGATATCGGTGGTGGTGAGGGAGACGACGGAGGCGTCGGCGCGCACGGTGACCTGTTGGCGAACGCTGCCGACGTGGAGCCGGATGTCGACGGCGCCATCCTCGCCAACCGCCAGATGAATGCCAGTGCGATGTTCTTCGGTGAAGCCGGAATGTCGAACGGTCAGCTCATAGTCCCCGACGGGGAGCGAAAGGACCTGATAGCGGCCTGCAGAATTGGTGACGGCAGTCCGGGTCGCGCCGGTGTTCGCATCGCGAACGGTGATGCCGGCTCCGGCGACGGCCGCGCCGGAGGGGTCGGTAATCTGGCCGGAAAGGCTGGAGGACGCCTGGGCCGATGCGGCAGGCGAGACGAAGAGCGCCAGGCTCAAGGCAAGGACGGTAAGTGAGGCGCCAAAGCATGAACGGGCTCGACGAGGGTGCAGGATCACTGTGCCTCCGCTGGAATTGAGATTCTGCCGCGCTCAGGGGGAACGTGGCTGGATACATCGATCAATACAGATGAAATCATTATAGCGATACGGATCAGGATGGATTTGAGCGAAGATGAGATCCGGCAAGGGCGTCGCGGGGGAATTCCGACGCGATCCTTCTGCGCTTCACGCTCGCCCGGACAAACCAGCGCCGCCGCTCTGGTATGCTTCTAGCGCTGGTGACGTATCGGCTGAAGGGCCACGTAAATTAAGTTCAGTCGGGTAACAGGGAGGGTTTTGGTGAAGAAGAATTTGCTCTTCGGCCTGGCGATGTCTGCCGCACTCTGCACAGCCGCGTTTGCCGCTCTTCAACCGGGCGATCGTGCGCCCGATTTTTCCGCTCCAGCCTCTTTGGCAGGCAAGCAGTTTCATTTCTCGCTGCGGGCGGCATTAAAGAAGGGGCCGGTCGTCGTCTATTTTTATCCTTCGGCGTTCACCGGGGGCTGCGACCTCGAGGCGCATACGTTTGCCCAGGATAAAGACCAGTTCACCGCCGCCGGTGCGAGCATTATCGGCGTTTCGGAAGACAGCATTGCGCGGCTCGACAAGTTCTCGGCCGATCCCCAGTACTGCGCGGGAAAATTTCCTGTAGCCTCCGATCCCACAGGGAAGATCGCCACGGAGTACGGGGTGAAGACATTTCCGGGACAGCCGGGTGCGAAAGATGTGCGCGGGGTGGCCATCGATCATGGCTTTATCGACCGCGTGACGTTTGTGATCGGGAAAGACGGCAAGATCGTGGAGGAATTCTCATCCCGCGCGGATCATTTGTCGCCCGACGCTCACGTGGCGAAGGCGCTGGCGGTGGTACAGCAACTGTCGGGTAAGTCCTAACCCGGCGAGGGTTCTCCATTCCGTGCGGGGCGGGAACGGCAGTGCGATCCATCGGAGGGAACCGGATGCCCGCGGGCGCCGGGGGGCTCAGTGGACGACTCCCATGCTCGCTTCAGGCCAGTAAATGAAGTCGGCTTTGCCGTAAATCAGATCGCGATCGACCGGTCCAAAGGAACGGCTGTCGCTGGAGACGGAGCGGTGGTCGCCCATGACGAAATATTCGTCGGGCGGCACGACCAGCGGCGGCATGGAGCGTGTATCGCGATAGCGTGCGGGAACATAAGGTTCCTTCAGAGCCACTCCATTGATAAAAACCTGTCCGTGACGGATGGCAATGGTGTCGCCAGGCAAGCCGATGACTCGCTTGATATAGCTGAGATTTGGCTGGAGCGGATAGTGGAAGACGACAACTTCGCCGCGCTGAATCTTTTCGAAGTGGAAGAAGAATTTGCTGATGAAGAGGCGATCTCTGTTGCGCAGCTCGGGCGCCATGCTGGTGCCTTCCACGCGCACCGGCTGATAGAGAAACGTGACAATCAGGATCGAGGCTACGGCAGCAATGGCGATGTCGCGCAGCCACGCCCAGAGAAGGCTTTTCCGGAACAGAGAAATGCTCACAGCTCTAACTGCACCCCAGACTGCCGGCGGGGCAGAGCATGCCAGGACGATGGCGCGGCGGCTTTTGCAGGACGGTATTCGGTTGCGTGCTCGCGGGCTCCAGTGCGGCAGGGCCTCCGACGTTTGAAGGCTGCAGAAGCAGCGGACGCTGCAGAACCATCTCTACCTTGGTGCCTTCGGGGATATTCACGTCTGCCTTGTGGGTGAACAGAGCGACGATGCCGGCCGCGGCAAGGCCCGCGCCAGCGCCCTCGAGTCCACCGGCCAGAGGGTGTCCGGAGCCGAGGCGACCAACGGAGCCGATGGTGGCGCCGGTGGGCACCGCGACTTCGGCGGTTTCGGCTGCGTTGCGTCCTTTGTTGCTGCCACCGTCCTGCTCGATGGTGCCTTCGTTGCCCTTAACCTTTTGGTTGGCCGCGCCGGGCAAATCCCTGACCGCGCCGGGAACCTCGACGACCGAGCCGTTGGGAAAAATGATGGTGGTGAAATGCATATTGAGCTGGGCATTGCCATGAATGCGGCCAGGATGCACGACGCTGTCGACCACGCCCTGCACGTAAACCCCGGCGGGAATGACGACGCGACTGCCGACGACGACGGGAAAGATGGAGGAGAGATAGACGCCGTCGCCGGGCTGCGCGCTTTTTGTGTTGACGGCGCTGCGCAGGGTGAGCAGGATGCGGGTTCCGGCGGGAACGAGGATGGTGCCTGGGGGCTGGGCTTCGGCCGGCGGGGCCGCGGGCGCGACGGCGGATGCCGCGCTGGTTGCGGCGGGAGCGGGGTTGGCGGGCGATGCCGGAGCAGGGGTGGATTGCGCCGCGGCGGCCAGGCCGGCGGCGAGCAGAATCGGGATGAGCGCGCAGCGATGTGTCGTCATGCCACCCCCTTTTCGGAGCCCTGTCTTTATTTTGCCCGAAATCCGCGGAACGCCAGGAACCGGCGGCAGGGAATTTCGTATTTTGACGCAGGCGGGGGGGAGGGGTGAGCCGGACCGTAACCGAGGGCGTCTATCGTCCAGATTACAGTAAACCGGGAACTCCGTCGGGCCAGGATTTGTCACAGTAGTGGAGCTGTTCGTTTGTTCGGAGAGGTGGAGCTGACATGCAGAGCCTGCTCAAGAACTTTCTCTTCGGTCTGCGGCTGCTGAGGAGAAATCCCGGGCTGACGGCGACGATTCTGCTGACGCTGGCGCTGGGTATCGGCGCGAACACGGCAATTTTCACGGTGGATTACGCGACGCTGCTGGCGCCGTTGCCGTATCCCCACCCCCAGGAACTGGTGATGGTGTGGTCGCACGTGCAGGGGCACCGCAACGGCGTATCGGCGGGCGATTACCTGGACTGGAAGCGTTACAGCACCGTTTTCGAGGACCTGAACGCGTGGAGCGGGACGGACTTTAACATCGCGACGAAGGACCAGCCGGAGGATGTGCAGGCGACGCTGGCGACCCCCGGCATGCTGAGCATGGAGGGCGCGCCCATGTTTCTGGGGCGATCATTTCTGGCGGAAGAAGGGCAGGAGGGCCGCGATCATGAGGTGATCCTGACGCACAAGCTGTGGCTGAAACTGGGGGCGGACCGGCACATTATCGGCACCACGATGCGGCTGAACGATGTGCCCTACACGGTGGTGGGCGTGCAGGAGCCGGGGATGGCGGACCGGCAAGAGGCGCAGATGACGGTGCCGCTGGTCTTCAAGCCGGAGCAGATCAACCACGACTTCCACTGGCTGCTGGTGATGGGGAGGCTGAAGCCGGGGGTGACGATCCAGCAGGCGCAGGAGAACATGAACGCGGTGACGGCGCACGTCGCGCAGGCCAATCCGAAGAGCAATGAGGGGTGGGGCGCGAGCGTGGAGCCGCTGAAGGACGATTTTCTGCCGCCGGAGCGGATCAAAATGCTGTGGCTGCTGCTGGGCGCGGTGGGATTCGTGCTGCTGATCGCATGCGTGAACGTGGCGAATCTGCTGCTGGCGCGGGGCATGGCGCGGCAAAAAGAGATGGCGGTGCGGGGCTCGCTGGGGGCCGCGCGGTCGACAATCTTCGCGCAACTGCTGACGGAAAGCCTGGTGCTGGCGCTGGCCGGCGGGGCGCTGGGAGTGGGCGTGGGGTACGGACTGCTGCAGGGGCTGATCGCGACGATGCCGCGGGATACGCTGCCGATCGAGGCGGATCTGCGGCTGAATGTGCCGATCCTGCTGTTCACGCTGGCCGCGACCACGCTGGCGGGATTGCTGGCGGGCTGCGCGCCGGCATGGTACGCATCGCGGATCGATCCGGCGGAGATGCTGAAGGAAGGCGGGCGCAGCGGAACGAGCGCGGGGAAACACCGCCTGCGGCAGGGCCTGGTGATTGGGGAGTTCGGGCTGGCGCTGACGCTGCTGGCGGGCGCGGGCCTGGCGCTGCACAGCTTCTGGAATCTGAGCCGGGTGGACCTGGGCATGAAGACGGACCACATGATGGTCTTCTTTTTGCCGGTGCCGGACACGCGATCGAAGGATCCCGCGCAGATCGTGACGTACTACCGCGACATTCTGGAGCACATCGATGCGGTGCCGGGGGTTGCGCATGCCACGGCGATGACGGGATATCCGCTGTTCGGAGCGGGCTTCGGGATGCCGTTCACGCTGGTGGACGGCCCGACCTATGCCGATCCGTCAAAGCGGCCGACGAGCGGGTTCGGGATGGTCACGCCCGATTACTTTCGAACGCTGGGGATCCAGGTGGAGCAGGGGCGGACGTTCAACGCGCAGGATACCGCCGACAGCGTGAAGGTCGCGATGGTCAATGAGTCGTTTGTGAAGAGCTTTCTGAAGGGAAAGGATCCGCTGCGGCAGCGCGTGCTGGTGGAGCAGATCATTCCCGGAGAACAGAAGCTGGGGCCGGCGGTGGAGTGGCAGATTGTGGGGGTGTACCACGACGTGCACGCGGCGGACTGGCATGACCATCTGGAAGAGATCCTGGTGCCGTTCTGGCAAATCCCGTGGCCGCAGGCGACGATTGCAGTGCGCACAGCGGAGAAGCCGGGATCGATGCTGCACAGCATCGCGGCGGCGGTGCATGAAGTGGATCCGACGGTGGCGCTGGCGCAGGCGGAGACGATGGACCAGATCCGCGACGAATCGATGGCGGGCGAGCGATTTACGCTGGTCCTGTTCGGCGTGTTCGCGGGGGTCGCGCTGTTTTTGGCGGCGCTGGGAATCTACGGAGTGATGGCGTTCTCGGTGGCGCAGCGGTCGCACGAGATCGCGCTGCGGATGGCGCTGGGAGCGGGGCGGCGACGCGTGGTGGGCGTGGTGGTGCGGGAAGGGGCGGTGCTGGCGGGCATCGGTTTGACGATGGGGCTGATCGGGTCCTATTTTGTGGGACGAGCCATGCAGAGCATGTTGTACGAGGTACAGGCGCTGGATTTACCGGCTTTCAGCGCCGTGGGCGCGGTTCTGCTGCTGGCTGCGCTGCTGGCGTGCTGGCTGCCCGCGCATCGAGCGGCGTCCACCGACCCGATGCGGGTGCTGAGGACGGAATAGCGGTTAGTTTTTCACGCGCACTTTGGGCTCGACAGACATGCCGGGACGCAGCAGGTGGTCCTTATTCTGCCGATCCAGGTCCTTCTGCGTCAGATTGATGCGGACGGGGATGCGCTGCACGACTTTCACGTAATTGCCGGTAGCGTTCTCCGGAGGAAAGAGACTGAGCATGGAGCCGGTCGCGCCGCCGATCTGAGCCACGTATCCGTTGTAGTCGCGGTCGTAGGCGTCGACGTGGATCGTGACAGGCTGATTCAGTCTCATATTTTCCAGCTGCGTTTCCTTGAAATTGGCAGTGATCCAGACGTTGTCGAGCGAAACGAGCGTCATCAGCGCCTGGCCGACGGAAACGTTCTGGCCGGGCTGCACGCTCTTCGTGGTGACGATGCCGGAGGTGGGGGCGTGAATCTGGCAGTATTCCAGGTTCAGCTTTGCCTGGGAGAGAGCGGCGCGGGCCTGATCCACCTGCGCTGCGGCCTGATCGGCTTTGGCCTTGTAGATAGCCACCTGGCGAGGGCCGGTCTTCGCATACTGCAGGGACGATTGCGCCTGGGCGACGCGGTCGCGTGCCATGCGGACGGCGTCCTGTGCCGCGACCACGTCGGCCTGAGCTTCATCGACGGCGGCTTTGTCGGCGGTCGCGGTGGCGACGGCGGCATCGAACTGCTGCTTTGAGATGATGTCCTTCTCGACGAGGGGCGTGTATCGTTCGACGTCAAGCTGCGCTTTTTGCCAGGTGGCCTGTGCCGCGATGACCTTCGCCTCATCGGCTTTCAACTCGTTCTGGGACTCGGTCACACCTTCCTGCGCGCTGCTGACATCCACGCCGGCATTGCGGAGGATGGTTCCGGTGTTGGTGGTAAAAACGGGCACGTTGACCCGGGCGCCCTCATAATTGGCCTCGGCGGACTCCAGATTGGCCTCGGCCTGGCTGAGAGCGGTCTCATAATCGCTGGGATCGAGCTGCACAAGGAGATCGCCGGCTTTGACGTACTGGTTCTGGTTCACGTAGACGTTCTGCGCATGCCCGGCGATGCGGGCGCTGATCTGCACGATGTTGCCGTCCACCTGGGCGTCGTCGGTGTCCTCGTAGTACGTGGAGTGCCACCACCACAGCAGCGCGCCCACGACGAGGAGTGCGACAACGCCGATGATGATGAAGCGGCGACGCGGCCGGGAGCGGGGCTCCTCGGTCTGATCGTCGGCTATGTCCTGTCTGGGCTGCTCAGTCGTCTGCTCCGCCACGCTTACTTTCCTCCCAAATAAACCTTGTAACCGCTTTGCGCTATGCCCAGAGCGCGGGCCAGCGATAATTTCGCCATATTGTGCTGGTACAGGGCTGCCACATACTGCTCGTTGGCCTGCGCCACGGCCTGCTGCGCCTGCGAGACCGCCAGATTATCGGATACGCCGGCCTTATAGCGCTGTTGGGCTTCACTCAGTGCCTCGCCGGCGAGCTGAACGTTACTGCGGGCCACGTCGACCGATTTTTCAGCGGCCTGAATGTCGAGAATGCTGTCGCGCACGTCGGCGGCAATTTGCCCACGCATGTCGCTCAGGCGCGCGGTTTCCTCATCGAGCTGGGCCTGCGCCTGCCTGGCGTCACCGCGGAGCTTGCCTTCCTCAAAAAGAGGAACGTCGAGCGAGCCGACGGCGTCGCCGGTGCCGTGCGAATCCGAGGGATTGATGCCGATATCGCCATAATCGCCGGAAAAGCTGACGGTAGGCAGACGCTCGTACGTGGCTGCCCTGCGGGCGCGCTTCGCCGCCGCGACCTGCTGCTCGAGGGCTTTGAGGTCCTGGCGATTCGCCAGCGCCTGCTGCACTGCCTGATCGGGATTGAGGTGGTCGAGCGGGGCGTAGGGCTCCGTGTCGCTCAACGCAAAATGCTGCTCAAGGGACAGGCCAATGGCGCGGGCGAGAGCGATCTTGTCCTTGGCCCAGGCGTCTTTCGCAGCGATCAGAGACTGCTCCTGCGTTTGATAATCGACGCGGGCGCGCAGTTCATCGAGGAGCGGGGCAACGCCGGCCTTGTGGTTCTCGACCGCCTGATCGAGTGAAACTTTCGAGGTGTCTACCTGCGCCTGCGCGGACTGAATACGAGCAGCATCGGCGATGACGGTGAGGTAGGCATTTCCCACCGTAAGCACGACCATGTCGCGCGCGTCCTGTACGGAGAGATTCGCCGCGCGGAAGTCGTTTTTCGATGCCAGATAGTTTTGGAGCGCAGATAGATTCAGCAGCGTCCAGTTCAGAGAACCGCGGATATCGGTGTAGCCATAAGGGCCGATGATGGCGGGGAAACCTGGAATGCGCAGGCCTTCCGCCTGAAGATCAGATTCCTGATCAGCTTCGGTGACTTTGGCGGTGGCAGTGGGCAACAGCGACTGCAGCTCCTCGAGCCGGGAGGCTCCCGCCGTCTTAACATTCTGGCTGGTGAGGATGAGGCCGAGGTTGTAATGAAGTCCGCGCTGGATGGCATCGCTGAGCGAGAGCTGGAGCACGCCCGGCGTAACCTGGCGGCTCGCGACACTGCCCTGATAGGTAGAGGCATCGATCTGCGGCTGCGGAATCTGCACAGGCGCGGTCGGCGTGGCGACGCTGCCGGATTGCATGGGAGCCTGGGCCAGGGCCGGCAAGGAAAGACAGAGCAACAGAGCCGGCAGAGAAATCCGCCCAGCGCGCAACCGACGGGCGGCCGCGTTCGGCATAAGATCAGGGACTTTTACGAAAAAGTCAGGCAAACGTCACTCCCTGCTCGGGTATGTGCTTTAGATGCAACCCACAGGAGAAACAATTCAGAAGATTCCTCTTCTAAGAGTAGCGGATGGGCGAAGAGTTCCGCCTGGAAAAAGGGAATGCCCTTCATCCGACCGGATTCCGGAGAAACCCAATGCCCTCGATTCCGATGCGAATGACGTCGCCGCCCTGGAGGGAAAAAGAATCAGGGGGGACAATCCCGGTTCCGGTGAAAAGAAAACAGCCGCATGGAAACGTCTGATCGCGGTAGAGAAAATCCACAAGCTCGTCGGGGCGGCGTTTCATCTGCGACAGAGATGTCTCGCCGGAAAAGGCGGTGATTCCGCCGCGCTCGATGGAGATAGTGATCTTTGTTCCCGGGGATAAAGGCTCATTCCGCACCAGGATTCCGGGTCCGATGGCACAACTGCGATCGTAGATTTTCGCCTGCGGGAGATACAACGGGTTCTGGCCTTCGATATCCCGCGAGCTCATGTCGTTGCCGATGGTGTAGCCAATGATTTGCTTTCGAGGGTTGATGACCAGCACGAGTTCGGGCTCGGGCACGGACCAGTGCGCGTCGCTGCGAAGGCCGACGGGACCGCCGGGGCCGACGACTTTGTGTGGCATGCATTTGAAGAAGAGCTCGGGCCGGTCGGCCGAGTAGACGCGATCGTAAAAATCTCCGCCACCGGCGACCTGCGATTCAGCCATACGCGCGGCGCGGCTGCGCAGGTAGGTGACACCCGCTGCCCAGACTTCCTGGCTCCCGATGGGTGGCAGTGCCACCGATGGATCGACGGAAGACGTCTCCGGGCCACGGCGAATGACCTCCGCGAGATGCCGGGCGAGATCGTCGACAAGCAATAAGGCATCAAGTGAGTTCTCCGGGACAGGATAGAAGCGCCCTTCGTGCTCCAGGGCCAGGCGTTCGCGTGTGCGATACAGAATCACTGCGGCTCCTTTGAAGATAGAATCCGTGGCGGCTCCGCGGGTTCGCGGGGCCTGGTGAGCCGAGAAACGATTGCATCCACATCGTAAATGCACCCACCCCAGATGCCGCCGCTGGCTTCCACCAGCGCCGCCCAGAGGCGGGTGTCGGCGGGGAGGTCGGGGTGTGGACGGAGATCGGGACGCGGGGGGCGGGCGGCGAGGCGGCGTGCGCCTTCTTCCGGGGTGAAGGCTTCTGCATTTTCGGCGACGAGGTTCACGGTGGCTTCGAGGCGCTGGCGATCGATGCGGATTTCGATGACGTCGCCGTCGTGGAGTTTACCGATGGGGCCGCCGGTGAGCGCTTCCGGCGAGATATGTCCGATGCAGGGGCCGGTGGAGACGCCGCTGAAGCGGCCATCGGTGAGCAGGGCGACGTGTCGGCAGTGGGGCAGGGCTTTGAGTGCGGCGGTGATCTGGTAGATCTCCTGCATGCCCGCGCCGGCGGGGCCGCAGCACGTGAGCACCAAGACGTCGCCGGGAGCGATGCGGCCCTGTTTGATGGCGTCGATGGCATCGGATTCGGCGGTGAAGACGCGTGCCGGCCCGCGATGAAAGAAGACCCCGTCTTCGCCGATGAGGGAGGGATCGATGGCAGTGCTTTTGATCACGGAGCCTTCCGGCGCAAGATTGCCGGAGGGAAAGCAAATGGTGGAGGTGAGGCCGCGCCGGCGAGCGCGATCGGGCGAGAGGATAACGTCGCCGGCATCGATGCCATCACGTGCGAGGAGATTCTTCCCGAGCGCGGCGCGGCGCGGGCTCTGCTCCCACCAATCGAGACACTCGCCGAGAGAAATGCCTGCCGCCGTGGTGGCACCTGTGTCGAGAAGGCCAGCGCGGCGAAGGTGCAGCATGACTTCGGGGACACCTCCGGCGAGAAAGACCTGGACGGTGGCGAAATTGCGCGGGCCATTCGGCAGCGCGTCAACGAGGCGGGGAATCTCGCGATTGACGCGCACCCAGTCCGCGATAGTGGGACGGCGCAGGCCCGCTGCGTGGGCGATGGCGGGAATGTGGAGGAGCAGATTCGTCGATCCGCCGAAGGCGGCGTAGACGACCATTGCGTTTTCAAGCGCGGCCGGGGTGAGGATGTCGCGGGTGCCGATGTGCAGCGCGCGGAGACGCAGCAGAGCCGACGCAGAGCGGCGCGCGGCATCGAGCCAGACGGGCTGGCCGGAGGGCGCCAGCGCAGTATGGGGCAGCGCCAGCCCGAGGGCCTCGGCGACGACCTGGGAGGTGGCAGCCGTGCCGAGGAACTGGCATCCTCCTCCGGGTGTGGCGCAGGCGCGGCAGCCGATTGCCGCGGCGTGCTCCAGCGTGATCTGCTGCTGAGCGAAACGCGCGCCGATGGACTGCACGCGGCCCGCGTCCTCGCCCTGCTCGGGAAGGAGCGTAACGCCGCCGGGAATGAGCACCGTGGGCAGGTCGCCCGCCGAGGCGAGAGCCATGAGCATCGCGGGCAGGCCCTTGTCGCAGGTGGCCACGCCAAGCACACCGGCGCGCGTGGGCAGGGATCGCATGAGCCGGCGCAGGACGATGGCGGCGTCGTTGCGGTAAGGCAGGGAATCGAGCATGCCGGTGGTGCCCTGGGTGCGGCCATCGCAGGGATCGGTGCAGGCCCCGGCGAAGGGCACGGCGCCCTGGGCTTTGAGAACGCGCGCGGCTTCGGCGACGAGGAGGCCCACTTCCCAGTGGCCGGTATGGAAGCCGAGCGCGATGGGCGTGCCGTCTTCGCCGCGCAGGCCGCCGTGCGTGGAGAGGATGAGAACTTCCGGGCCGAGCAGGTTCGTCGCCTCCCAGCCCATGCCGACGTTCTGGCTGAGTCCGAAGAGATTGCCGGAGGGTTGGGTGAGGAGCATTTCGGGCGTCAGCGGCAGCGTGCCGGCGGGGCCGGGCGCGTGCGTGGTGACGGCGGCGAGATCGAGATCGGTGGATTCCAAAACATCCGCGGCAGCGATGGGCTTCATTCAGCTTCTGACTCCAGTTTATTTTCTTCGCGGTGGCTGTATTGCGCGAAGCGCGTCCGCCCGGACGGCCAGTCCCCGAGCAGCACGACGCCGGAGAGGATGAGCGAAAACGACATCAGAAGGAATCCGGCCTTTGAGCCGCCGGTGAAAGTGCGGAGCAGGCCCACGCCCCAGACGCCAAAGAATCCGCCGAGCGCGCCGGAACTGTTGATGAGCGCAATCGTGCCGCCAGCGACATTTTTCGGCAGCATCTCCGGAATCATGGCGAAGAACGGGCCATAGGGCGCATACATGCAGCTGGCCGCAACGATGAGGCAAACGTAGGCGAGAGCGAACCCGTGCCCGAGGGTGAAGTACGAGCCGGCGAGCGCGACGCCGGCGAGCATCAGGATCGGCCAGACAAACTCGCGCCGGCGCGCACTGCGATCGGAGAAGTGGGAGATGGCCAGCATGAGCAGGACGGCAGCGAAGTACGGGACGGCGGAGAGAAGGCCAGTGATGTCGATAGCCGTTTTCGTGGCGTTGTGGATGACAACAGGGAGCCAGAGCACAAACCCGTAAATCCCGAGGCTCCAGAAGAAATAGTTGATGCAAAGGAGGATCACATTGCGATCGCGAAAGGCGGCGCGGAGGTTGACGATGCGCGGCAGGTGCTGCTGCTCGCGGTTAAGCGAGGATTCGAGTTCAGTGCGCGCGGGGGCGGAGAGCCAGGAAACTTCGCCGGGAGTATCGCGCACCAATGCGAGCCAAACCATACCCCAGATCATCGCGAGGCCGCCTTCAATGATGAAGGCCTGCTGCCAGTCGGTCGCGCGGATGAGGAAGCCGGTAGCGGCGGACATCCAGAGAACCGTGACCGGATTGCCCAGCATGAGGAGGGTGTTGGCGCGAGAGCGCTCACCGCTCGTGAACCAATGGGTGAGCACAATGAGCAGCGCGGGGAAGACGAAGCTTTCGGCCACGCCGAGCAGCAGGCGGTCGGCGGCGAGCAACCAGAAGGTGTGGATGACGCCGGTGAGCGCGGCGAAGGCTCCCCAGGCAACCAGCGCCAGGAAGATGAGCAGCCGCGCGCTGTAGCGGCGGACGAGGATGACGCCGGGCACCTGGGGCAGAAAGTATCCGAGGAAGAAAAGCGCGCCCAGCAGATCGGTGCGATAGCCGCTGATGTGCAGCGTTTTCGCCATGCCCGCGGCCGCGCCAAATCCAAAGTTCGCGCGGTCGAGATAGGCCAGGCTGTAGGTGATGAAGACAGCGGGCAGGATGCGCGCCCATCGCCTGCGCAGATCGGGATGGACAGGAGTGTTGCCCGGCATAGGGACTGGCGCGTGGAGCTCGCGGCGACGAGTCGATCCTACCGCCGCGAGCATCGCTCCGTCAGCCTGAAGGGCAGTTTACGACCTCTGCTTCAGGGCCAGCTCGATCAGCGTCTTCTGCTCCATCTCATGGGCTTTGGCGGAGCCGGTGGCGGGGCTGGCGGCCGCTGAACGCTTCACGCT
Source organism: Acidobacteriaceae bacterium (assembly GCA_030041515.1). Lineage (GTDB taxonomy): Bacteria > Acidobacteriota > Terriglobia > Terriglobales > Acidobacteriaceae > Palsa-343. The sequence continues at coordinate 14,626 of JASHNS010000114.1, forward strand.
GAGAACCTGGCGATCCCCGGCCAGGCGGCGCAGGCGCGGCATGACGAAGGAGAGCGCGCCCATGTTGGCCGGTTCCTCCTGTACCCAGACGATTTCGCGCGCTGCCGGATGGGACGCAAGCGCAGCGCGCAGCTCGGCCTCCGGCCAGGGGTAGAGCTGGTCGAGGAAGAGGATGCCGGTGGAGGAGTCTTTCCGCTTCGCGCGTGCCACGCGCAGCTCATGGCCGATTTTGCCGCTGGCGACGAGCAGGCGCTGTGCATCGGCGATTTCGCTTTCCGGAACGACGGGCAAGAAGCGCGGAAGCGTGAAGTCCTCGAGGGGAGAGAGTGCATCCGGATGGCGCAGCATGCTTTTGGGCGTGAACACGACGAGCGGTTTGCGCCATTTACGGAGCGCCTGGCGGCGAAGCAGATGGAAATACTGCGCCGCGCTGGAGGGTTGGCAGATCTGGATGTTGTCGCGCGCGGCCAACTGCAGATAGCGCTCGATGCGCGCGCTGGAATGTTCCGGACCCTGTCCTTCGTAGCCATGGGGCAGCAGGAGGACAAGGCCGCTGAGCAGGCCCCACTTATCTTCAGCCGCGGAGATGAACTGATCGATGACGATCTGCGCGCCATTGGCGAAGTCACCGAACTGCGCTTCCCACAGCACCAGCGCTTCGGGGTAGTCGCGGCTGTAGCCGTACTCGAAGCCCATAACGCCGGCTTCCGACAGAATAGAGTTGTACACGCTGAAGCGCGCCTGCTGCTCGCCGAGGTGATTCAGCGGAATCCAGTGCTGCTCGTTCTCGATATCGATCAGTACGCTGTGGCGCTGGTTGAAGGTGCCGCGCTGCGAGTCCTGGCCGCTGAGGCGCACGGGTGTTCCGGCGAGCAGCAGGGAACCGAAGGCGATGGCTTCGGCCATGCCGTAATCGAAGCTGTGCTGGCCGAGGCCCATGCCGGCGCGCTGTTCCAGCAGCTTTTTGATTTTGGGATGAATATGAAAGCCCTCTGGATAGGCGGAGAGCTTTTCTGCGATGTTCTGGACGGCGGCGCGGTCGAGGCCGGTGTCCACTTCGAGATCGGCCTGCCAGCAGCCGCCGTGGTACGGACGCCAGTAATCGGGCAGTTCCACGAGCACGGGCTTTTTGCGGGCCGCGGCGGCTTTTTTCTGCGCGTCGGTAAATTCGGCGTGCAGCTCCTTCACGATAGGCGCTGCGTCGGCGCCGATCTGCTTCGCGTAGATTTCGCAGAGCGGAGCGTGCTCCTTAATGCGCGCGTAGCGAAGCGGCTGCGTGACGGTGGGGTCGTCGACTTCGCTGTGGCCGTGGCGACGGTAACCAATGAGGTCGATGACGACGTCAGACTGGAATTGCCAGCGATACTCGGCGGCGAGGGCGGCGACACGGACAACCGCGGCGGGATCTTCGGCGTTGACGTGAAGGATGGGGATGGGCAGGCGCTTCGCCAGGTCTGTCGAGAAGCGCGTGGAGTTAGATTCGTCCGGCTCGGCGGTGAATCCGATGAGGTTGTTGACGACGATGTGGATGCCGCCGCCGACGGAGTAGCCGTCGATGCAGCCGAGGTTCAGGGTTTCGGCCCAGATACCCTGGCCGGCGAAGGCGGCGTCGCCGTGAATGACGATGGGCAGCACGCGCCGCCAGCCATCGTGGCCTGCCCGGTCCTGGCGGGCGCGGGCGCGGCCCATGGCGACGGGATCGACGGCTTCGAGGTGACTGGGGTTCGACACCAGATGCAGCGCGACAGAGCTTCCGTTGCGGGCAGGGAACTGGCCTGTTGCGCCGACGTGGTATTTCACATCGCCGCCGCCCAGGATGCTGCGGGGATCCACATCTTCAAACTTGGAGAAGATATCGACCGGCGATTTGCCGAAGGTGTTCACCATGACGTTGAGCCGGCCGCGGTGGCTCATGCCCATGATGGAGCGCTCCGCGCCCAGCTCGGCGGCGCGGTTCAGCAACTCGTCGAGGAAGGGAATCAGGGCCGTGACGCCTTCCAGCGAGAAGCGCTTGGTGCCGAGGTAGCGCGACTGGATGACCTGCTCGAAGATGTCGGCGCGGGTGAGCAGGCGCAGGATGCGCCCGGAACCCGCGGCGGGCGCGGGCGACTCCAGGCGCTCCAGGAGCCAGTCGCGGCGCTCGGGCTGGGAAATATGCATGAACTCCGCGCCGAGGGTGGAGGCGTAGCAGCGGCGGGCATCCGGAACAAATTCGTTGTCGAGCCGCAGCTCGGGGACGTCAAGGGGCTGGAGGTACTGTCCGAGAGGGTCGAGGTTGGCCTGGAGGTAGCCCCAGCGGCGGAAGGCGTCAAAAGTCTGCTCGCGCAATTGCGAGGGCGCGATTTCGCTCGAACTAAAAGAGTTAGTCATCCGATATAGGAGTCCAGTGGAAAGAAGAACCAGGGGAATCGGGTCCGTGCAGCGCTGACCCGCGATGGATTTCCATTTCAATTTTACGCGGACCAGGAACGGCCGTGCGCGCAGGCGGTTCGGAGCGCCACAGGATCGGCAAGGTTACCAAAGATTCCAGCATCGAGACAGGCAACCGAAAGCCGTTCAACTACCTCTAACGACGCCAGTTTGCAGGAGAGCATCAATGCATACTTTCGACGGAATGGATGTATCTCCATGAACTGCAGCAAGATAGAGGAATCTGCCCGCAAACCGGACATCGCCTTATAACTTACTGAGACACCATGTAATGGCGGTGTGCCCGATTGCCGATTCACCAGGTAAGAAGGGAACTGTCCGATGCCGCAGTCAACAAGCGTGACACAAGTCACATTACAACGATTACGCAAGGGTGTGTATTTCAACCATTGCCGGGTACCAAAGAGCGAAGGGAGGGCACGGCTTATGCGTTACACCCCAGCTCTGATGTGTCTCCTGTTTGTGACTGCCTCACCGGCCCTGTGGGCCGGCAGCGGCTCGCATCTCAAGTCTTCTTCAGGCGCGGTCAACCTCGTCGCTGTTCTCAACGAGAAGCTGAGTATTGTGCCGGCGTCGACGGCCGTCAACGCTTTCATGCAACCTCAGGTCAACGGCCAGACAGATCGTCCGCTGACCACCGTCACGACCAGCTGGAACCTCAGCGCCGACGGCACCGGATTTGCGGTCCGTGCTTTCTTCAGTGCCGATGGCTGTGTGTTGGAAAATGGCGAGGCATGCGGCCGCGAAGTTTCCGCTGTGGATGTTATCGGAGCGGCGACCGACGGGACACTGCATCCCTTTCCAGAGGCTGGGAATCTGGCTGCCGGCCAGAACGGCGGCGCGAGCTATCTGCTCTTTCGCCGGCAGCGGACGCCGGGCCAAAGCGATTTTTCCAGCCGGACAGACCCGGTCGAACTGCCGACCGGTTCCGCCTGTCCTTCCCAGAGTTCCGGCGGCCTGTGCAGCGGAGTGTTGACTCTGGTTGCGGTGGTCTACTAAGAGGCCTGGCAGACCATCTTTTCGGGCGTGGAATTTTCACCCGACAGGCGAGAGTCAGTTGATCGAGGCCTGCAGGGTCAGGGTGCCGTTGTATGTCCCGGCCGGTACCGACACTCCGGATAAGTCGATCTCGAGATTCAAAACATCGGTTCTGGAGCTGGCATACTCCAGGAATCCTCCAACGGCGACATTATTCAGCAGAGTGAGGCCAGCGCCGGCGACACCCAGGGGCGTCGTTTGGGTAAAAGGGGTATAGGTTGTCGGCGACCCGGTGGTCATCTGGCCCAGGACGGCGGAGGAGGGGATGAGATCCGGCTTTGCCCGGCCGTCCGATAATGCAGCCGTTGGACTGGAGAGCCAGCCATAGAGGCTCAACTCCGGCGCCAGTCCAAGCACATCCCAGGTTGTTGTTATGCTGACGCCCGGCGATCCCTGAGCCGTGCCGTTGGGCACCATAGTGAAATTGACGGTGGTCGTGCTCACGCTGAGAGACAGCGATCCGCTGAGAACGTACTGCGGTTTTGGCCTGAGCTGGGGCGATCTGACCCGAATGGCCTGGCCCCATCCCGCCAGAGACATGAAAGACAGGGTTGCCAGGAGCGCTGCGTGGCGAAACCTTTTCCGGCTGAATCTCATCGTCTTCCGGTTTTCCGCCATTTAGCGGCCTCCCACCGTGATCCCTGTGGGGCTGCCTGCCTGAGGACCGAGGCCGCTGCCCGTCGGCGCGGGATCGGGCACGCGGCGCACCACAATCATCGCGCCGGGATCGTCTTCCCGGCGGCTGCTGCGGATCGACAGCGGCGCCGAGACCACCTGCCAGTGTCCCCCGTCGAGAAACAGGAGGGTCAATACCTTCAGAGTATGCTGCCGGGGCCGATGCTCGCGCATGGTAAAGACGCCGGTATCGTCGGTGAAAACTTCTTTCCCGTCGATCATCAGAGCGGCGCCCTCCACCGGACGATTATCCGTGTCCACGACCGTTATCCGCAAGACGCTGTCGCCGATGAAGATCTGTTCGGTTTGCGGGGAGCTCGACTGGCCGCGCGCGCCCACGGCATCAGCCGTCGTCGTGTACAGTGTTTGTCCCGTCGGGCCAACGAATGTGGCGCCGTGCAGGGTGGCTCTGCCGAAGAGGTGAAGGCTCACGTCCAGCATCAATGATTCCTGAAAGGGGGAACTGGTATCCACCGGGACGTAAAAGTTCTCGTAATTTGCGGTGATGCTGACGAAGTTGGTCAACAGCGAGCCGCCGTAGAGGATACTCGTCTGACCGCTGGAATTATCGATGCTTTCGTTCACGCTGAAGTGCTGATTCAGTGTTTCAGTAAACGTCGTGAAGAAGGTGCTCGTCGCTGTATCGCCTTTGGGCTTGCTCACCATGTAATTGCTCATCACTCTGACCCAATGGGTCACATCGCGCATGGCGGTGAAAGCCGCGGCATTGGTTGTCTCGCCCAGAGCGGACGAATTGTAAACGCTCCCGCCCAGCGACAGTCCCAGAACCGAGAGATTGGCGGAGGCGCTCCGGACTCCGCTGCTCACGTTCTGATTCATTTGCTGATCGGGGACCAGGAAGTTCTGCGTCCCGCCGCTGAGACTCAGAAACTGAGTCGGCTTCAGCGTGACCAGCAGGTTGCCCTTATATGGCTCGGCCTGAATCGGGGAGGAGACGACGACACGGCGAAAATTCTGCCCTGCGGAAACATAACTCCCGAGGAGGTCGACCCAGGAACGGGACAGGTTCACGCTGCCGGCTGCGTAGGGCTGTCCCGCGCCGCTGCCCCCCGAGGCGGCAAGGACAAACTTTTTCGCCGGCTCCCACTGCGCTGCCGCAATCTGCGTTACCTTGTCTGAGGCAACGGTATCGGACCAGATCGTCCAACTGGGGGACAGTTGCTTTCTCAGGGAGAAAAATGCCATGCCCTTGCCGAAGTTCCCTGCCTGGAAGATCGGCGATTCCAGCATCGTGGAGCTGGTGCCCCCGAAGGCGTAGATATCCATTCCCTCGCTGTGTGTCCTGTATCCCAGACCGCGCGCGAACAGGTAGTGGCTTGGATCGAAGATGTCGGTGGGGAGAAGAAAATCGATCTGCTCATCGCCGGCGCTGTACACCGAGTGGCCGACCTGCTTTTCCATCGTGGCACCGTAGCCAAAGTGGCCGTCCATCATGCCCGCGCCGATGGTCAGGTCGGAATGCGTCGCATGCATGGAGACGGAGCCTCCACCAGCCTGATAGAGCGACGAGTTGCCACCGCTGAGTTCGAAGACCTGAGCGTGGGCGCCGCAGAAGACAAAACAGGCTGCGATTGCCATCACCGCCGTTCTGATTGAGCCGCGTCTCACTGTCTCCTCGTTCCCGGTACCGTGTTACTTCGTCGAGGCGCCAGTCGCCGGGGCGGCGGCGCTCACGGGCAGCTTGATCTGGAAGTGGTCGAAGTGCAACGTCATGGAGTCCGGTGTGTTCTTGCCGGTCCACGGAATCTCGAGATGGCGCGGCTGACCCGGCAGTAAAGGGAAGCCGTCGATCGGCGCGGATTCATGGGACGCCTGGACGCTGCCGTCGCGCATTCTTCCGTAGGCTTTGCTCGTGTTCTCGATGTCGCAGACGACCAGCTTCTTCGCAGGATCGTAGGTGGCCGGGCCGGCGTGCACGTCATCTTTCGCGAGCGGCTGTTTTTGCAGCAGGTAAACCGTGTGCGGCAGCATAATGCGAACTGTCAGTCCATTCGAGGCCTGCGCCGGAGAAAACGTGGCATAGATGGTGTACCAGGCAGGCAGCGAATCCGCGGATGTCTTGTAGAAAACATAGAACTGCTGCTTCGGCATCAGGCGCAGGCTGGTAGTGGACAGCTCAACGTGAATGCCGCGATCGAGCGGACGGTAAATGGCCTTCCCATCGGGAGTGATACTGAAGCTCTCCGGCTGGAGGACAACCATGAGCGGAGTCAGCGTGTCGTTGGTGAGCAGAATCTTGCCGGAGCCCTTTTGGTGGTATTCGACGATGATCGGGGAAATCGTCTGCGCCTGGGCTCGAATGTTCCCGAGAAAGGGAACCAGAAGACTCAGCATAATCAGCGGAAATCGCTTCACGGTTTGCCTCATACTGCAATGGCGGATTTGGGTCCGCGGCCCTCGACGAAGCCGTCGACGGAAGAAATCGATCGGCGGTGACGCGATGCAGCCCTTTCATGCTCGACAAGGATTCTGATCGCCAACTGCGCGGGGAGAAGGATCCCCATTTCGCGCCTTCAGGCCCGCAAACGCGAGCCTGAAGGTCGGTTGTGCCGCTGCACCGATTTAGTTCGCCTGTGCCTGGAAGGTGATGGTGCCGTTGTAGGTGCCGGCCGGCAACGTCGCCGGAGTAGCAACCTCAAGGTTAATCGTGTCCAGTTTCGAGGAGACGAAGCTGGTGCCCACGCTGACCGTATCCAGCAACAGGCTGGCTGATGCCGCGCCAAAGCCGGAGTTGGTGCTGGAGAAAGCGGTATAGGTGGTGCCCAGCGCGCCGCCGTCAGCCAGAACGTCGGACGAGGGAATGTTATCCGGGGTCGTGTAGCCGTCAGTGAGGGCGGCCGTGGAGCTGGCGAAGTAGCCGTACACCTTCACGGTCGTGCGGCTGGGGAGCAGTACCCAGCTGGTTGTGACGGGCACCGAGCCGGCGGAGGTCGTCTGTCCGTCGGTCAGATTGAACGTTAACTGGGATGTGGCCCCCGTGGAAACGGTGAGGGACTCACCCAGCGTGGCGACCAGGCTGACGCTCGCGGTGTTGGAGTTGCAGGGGCTGCCGGAAGTGCTGCAGGCAGCAAAGGCATGGGACGGAAGGGAAGCGATGGCCAACGCAGCCGCGGCAACGAAGGAAAGCTTCGAAATCTGAGATGAAAAACGCATTGTTGATATCTCCTGGCACAGAATTGCAGCGCGCGATAACGGATCCGACTGCGCTGGTTATTTCCATCAAAAGCTCCGCGAACCGCAATGGCTCGGAGCACATGGTTGTTTGAACTGAGTTGAAAGTATCACTGTGGCTGGCGTAAACAACTGCACCTTCAGGTGTTATGGGTGAACTTCGGTAGCAGCCGAATGCCACAACCGATTTTTCGGGGTGGTTACTTCGGTGGTAGCGATCCTCCCCTGGCCGAACCGGGTTCGGATTACCTGAGTTTTGCGGGAGGGAGATGGACGCGCAAGGTAACGGACGTCACTATGGGAAACCACGGCCGGCGGGAGCGCACAGGAATACCGCCCCAGGGTCATGGGGCGGACGGTTCAGGGAAAGTGGGGCTCCGGGGACTCCACGGAGCCGCCTTCCTTCGCTCTCTGTAGATTAGCGCTGCGCGATGGGCACGTAGCGGACGGGGTATTCCGGTCCGGTGTACTCGGCGCGCGGCCGGATCAGCCGGTTATCGTCGAGCTGCTCCATCACATGCGCGGTCCAGCCGGCGATACGGCTGACGGCAAAGATGGGGGTGAAGAGGTCCAGATCGATGCCCAGCGTGGTGTAGGTCGAAGCGGAGTAGAAGTCCACATTGGCGTTGAGCTTCTTCTCGTTCTTGACGAACTCTTCGATACGCCGCGACATTTCGTACCACTTCGTATTGCCGGATTCGCGGCTGAGCTGCTCCGACATGCGCCGCAGATGCGTGGCCCGCGGATCTTCGGTGCGATAGACGCGATGGCCGAAGCCGAAGACCTTTTGCTTCTGGGCGAGGAGGCTGCGCACGTAGTCGACCGGATCGCCGCCGTCTTTGGCGATGGCGAAAAGCATCTTCATCACGGCTTCGTTGGCGCCGCCGTGCAGCGGGCCCTTGAGCGCGGCAATGGCCCCGGTGATGGCCGAGTGCATGTCGGACATGGTTCCGGCGATCACGCGCGCCGCAAAGGTGGAGGCGTTGAATTCATGATCGGCGTGGAGGATAAGGGCGATATCGAAGGTGCGCGAAGCCGCGTCGATGGGTTTCTCGCCATGGAGCATCCAGAGGAAATTGGCGGCATGAGAAAGCGAAGGATCCGGGTCAACGAGCTTTTGCCCCTTGCGGATGCGATCGTAAGCAGCGACCAGGATGGGGAACTGCGCGGTCAGAGCGAATGACTTGCGCAGGTTGGAATCGTGATCGACGGCATTCTCCGCCGGGTCGTACATGCTGAGCGCGGAGACGGCGGTACGCAGCGCCTCCATGGGCGTGGCATTTTTGGGGAAGGCGCGCAAGAGGTCGAAGATGTGGGAAGGAACGCGGCGGGCGTCGACAAGTTTGTCACTGAACTGGGCCAGTTCTTCCCGGCTGGGAAGCCGGCCGTTCCAGAGGAGGTAGGTGGTTTCTTCGAAGGTGGACTGCTGTGCCAACTCGTGAATATCAATGCCGCGATACGCGAGCACTCCCGCATAGCCGTCGATCCAGCAAATGCCGGAGTTTGCCGCTACTACGCCTTCGAGACCCTTGGTTACCGTCGCTGTCGCCATGTTGCTGCCTTTATCCTCCACGCCGGAGTCTGTCGCCCTGCTCCGCTTATACCGGATGCCGCAATGCCGCCGCGCGATGCAAGAGAGGCGTTACGCGGCGGAAGCCCTGCTGTTGATAGCTTACGCGAAAAAGGGGCCCGGGCAGGAGGCCCCATCGCATTGGACGAAAATGACGTTACGAAAGTGAGGCAGGCTCAGAACGATACGGGCGTGTTGGCGAATCGCGCCGCGCGGAAGGGCGAAAGATCCAGCTCGGGCTGGTTCTCCTGAATCCACTGGCTCATCACGCGGGCGGTACCGGGGCCAAGGAGAATGCCATTTTTGTAGTGCCCGGTGGCGACCCAGCGGTTCGGCTCGGTGTGATCCAGAATCGGCAGGCCATCTTCCGATCCAGGGCGCAGTCCAGTCCACGATTCCTCGATGCGCGCATCGCGCAGGGGCGCCCACAGCTCGACGGCGCGGTGAAACAGTTCCTGGATATGCTCTTTGAGAACCTGCTTGTCAAAGCCGGCGTCTTCCACCGTCGGCCCCACGGTATAGCGGCCACCGCCGCGAGGAACGATGTAGACCCTGGGCGTGCGGAGGACGCAGTGCATCTGGCACGGGCCCGGCAGCATCGCGGTGAGCATGTGTCCTTTGCGGGGCGCTACAGGCAGGGGATCGAATTCCGACGACCAGGCTCCCGCGCAGTTGATGAACGTTCCTGCGGAGACGACGCCGGTGGCCGTGTGGACATCGACGCCCTGGGGTACGGTGCGAACGGTCTGGACCGGAGTGTGCTCGCGCACTTCGATGCCCGCGGCACGCGCGGCCGCCGGCAGGGCCTCGGCCAGATCCCAGGCGTCGAAGCTCTGCTCTTCCAGCAAAAAGAAATGCCAGTCTGCGATCGCAGCCTGGGGCGCCAATGCGCGCACTTCGGAGTCGCTCAGGGCCTGGACACCCGCGGGCAGACGCCTGGAGCCCTGGACCGTCTGCGTCGTGCGGATGGGAATTTTTATGCCGGAGAGTTCTTCAACGCGCGCCAGGAAAGCCGGATAGAGCCTGAGGCTGAGCTGCGCCAGTTTTCGCAGTTCCGGGGGATTGTCCGGGTCATTGCCGGCCAGCATGCCGGCCGCCGCTCGCGAAGCCTCGGACATGGCCTCGTTCCTGTCGAATACGGTGACCTTGTATCCCGGGGCCACCAGTTCCAGAGCCGTCGCCAAACCAATCAGTCCGCCGCCGGCAATCGCGGTATCAGGAAACCCCATGGCTTCGATTGTAGGCCGCCCATCGGCATGCGACTGCAGCGGAATGGTCCCGGCGGCATTCCATTGGATTGAGTTGCGGTGACTTTGGTGACGTTGCGCATGCCGGTCCCTTCGGACGGCAACCTGGGCTGCCCGCATCGGACCGCTCATCTATAGTAGGAGAGCATTGCGCGGGCTTTTCCCGGCGGCACCGGAAATTCCTTCCCCAGGAGCAGACTGAATGGCGAACGCTCAATCGGACGCGCTGGTGTTTTTCGGCGCCACCGGCGACCTGGCCTACAAGCAGATCTTTCCCGCATTGCAGGGATTGGTTCGCGATGAGGGTTTCAATCTGCCCATTATCGGTGTGGCGAAAGCCGGATGGACGCTGGATCAGCTGAAGGCGCGGGCGAAGGAGAGCCTCGAGCAGCACGGCGGAGTGAACACGCCTGCGTTCGAAAAACTGCTCAGCCTGCTGCGCTACGTGGATGGCGATTATAACGACCCAAAGACCTTCAGCGAACTGCGCCAGCAGCTCGGCGAGGCGCAGCGTCCGCTGCACTATCTGGCGATTCCGCCCAGCCTGTTTGCGACGGTTGCTGAGAATCTGGCGAAGTCGGGGAGTGCCGCGAACGCGCGCGTGGTGGTGGAGAAACCCTTCGGGCGCGACCTGGCCTCCGCACAGGAGCTGAGCCGCACGCTGCACCAGTATTTCGCCGAGGACGACATTTTCCGGATCGACCACTACCTCGGCAAGGAGCCGGTGCAGAACATCCTCTACACGCGGTTCGCCAATCCGGTCTTCGAGCCGCTTTGGAATCGCGAGCACATCCGTTGCATTCAGATCACCATGGCGGAAGATTTTGGCGTTCAGGACCGCGGCAAGTTCTACGACGAAGTCGGGACGCTGCTGGACGTGGTCCAGAACCACATGCTGCAGGTGCTGGCGAACCTGACGATGGACCCTCCCACAGGCGAAGACCACGACGCCGTGCGCGACCGCAAGGCCGAATTGATGCGCGCTGTGCGGCCGCTGACGCAGTACAACGTGGTACGGGGTCAGTATGAGGGCTACCGGCAGGTGCCCGGGGTTGCGCCTAATTCGAAGGTGGAGACATTCGTCGCTGTGCGGCTGCATATTGACAGTTGGCGGTGGGCCGGTGTTCCCATCTACATCCGCGCGGGGAAGATGCTGCCCGCCACCTGTACCGAGGCGATGGTGGAATTCAAGCGGCCGCCGCGGGAGACCTTCGGCGAGCTGGTGCCCAACAACTCGGCGCACATGCGGATGCGGGTGAGCCCGGACATCGCCATTGCCCTCGGGGTGCGCGTGAAGATTCCCGGCGAGCGCATGGCCGGCCGCGACGTCGAACTGGATCTGCACAGCCAGGTCGTCGAGGACATGCCTCCTTACGAGCGGCTGCTGGGCGATGCGTGCCGCGGGATCTCTGAGTTATTTTCGCGGCAGGATCTGGTGGAAGCGCAATGGCGCGTGGTCGAGCCGATCCTCGGCGGCGTAACTCCCCTCTACACATATCAACCGGGAACGTGGGGACCGGATGAGGCGAATACGCTGATCGGCAACGATGGGCCGTGGATCAATCCGGCGGTGAGCGCGGCCACGACGTAGGCGATTCGTACAATAAAAGCCAGAACTGTCCGGCACACCCTGCGGGGGCCGCTGGGCGGCGGTTTGGCGCGAGGCACGATGACGGAGTTCGCCCGCTTCTTTGGTCTCTCCTTCACCGCATTGTTCCCGGTGATCAACCCGATTGGATCGGCGCTGGTCTTCCTGGGAATGGTGGGCGTGACGGACAACGGCGTTTACAAAGTCCTGGCGCGCAAGATTGCGTTCGCGACAGCGCTGTTTCTGCTGGTCCTGGATGTGATGGGCGCGACAGTGCTGAAGCTGTTCGGCATCTCGCTGCCGGTGGTGCAACTGGCAGGCGGCCTGGTGGTGGCCGCGATGGGCTGGAAACTGCTGAACCAGAAGGATGCTGCCGATGCTCACGATCCTGCGCCGGTGCTGTCTGACACTTCCAGCCTGCAGCGGAAGATTTTTTACCCATTCACGTTTCCACTGACGGCCGGCCCCGGGGTGCTGGTGGTCACCCTGACCCTGAGCGCGCACGCTTCGCGGGGAAGCCTGCTGCACATCGTCTTCGCACAGGCCGGCGTGATCTGCGGAATGCTCCTGATGTGCGTCGTGGTTTTCATCGCATACGCCTGGGCGCCGAGAATTACCGCCAAAGTCTCTCCCTCCACGGCGCACGGCATTCTGCGGGTGATTGCGTTTGTCCTGCTGTGCATTGGGGTGCAGATTGCCTGGAACGGCTTCAGCAGCCTCCTGGGCAAGCTGAATCTGGGGTCGGGATAAAGAGGGCCGGCCCATCTGCCGGGTCCGGCCTTGCCCGCGCCGGTTGCGCTTTTCTTTGCGCGGCGTCTACGCTGGACGGGAGCGCGAAATGTTGAGGACCGTTGAGAAGCCGCCCATCCCAGACTTTTTGAAGACGCTCAGCCGATCGGCTGGCAGCGCCCTGGTGCCTGACTACGATGGCACGCTCGCTCCTTTTCGCGTAGAGCGGCTCGCTGCAGTGCCATACCCAGGGGTCGCCGATCGGATTCGGCGGATTGCCGCTTCAGGCCGTACTCGCGTGGTTCTGGTCAGTGGCCGGCCGGCCGAGGAAGTACGCGATCTGCTTGGAATTACACCGGTTCCGGAGATTTGGGGACTGCACGGCAGGCAACGCCTGCACCCGGATGGACGCTCTGAAATACTGCCCATGAAAGATTCCGACCGGGAAACGCTCGAGCAGGCAGCAACGTGGATCCAATTGCAGCGCCTGGAGTCCCGGGCGGAACTGAAGCCTGGCAGCGTGGCTGTTCACTGGCGCGGCCTGCCAGCCGAAGAGGCAGCAGAGCTCCGCGTGCAGGCGCAACCAGCCTTTGAGATGCTCGCGAAACGCGCCGGAATGGCGCTGCTGCGATTTGATGGAGGGTTGGAGCTGCGCTGCGCCGAGCCCCACAAAGGAACAGCGGTGCGCATACTGCGCCGCGAGCTGCCTCAAGGGACGCCCTTTGCTTACCTTGGCGACGATACCACCGACGAGGACGCCTTCCGCGAGCTGCAGGGTAGTGGCGCGTTGACCGTGCTGGTGCGGCCGGAATGGAGGGAGACCGCGGCGGAGGCATGGCTGCGTCCCCCGGAGCAACTGCTGGCATTCCTTGAAGACTGGCTGGAGAAGATCGGGGACCCGCGATGAAGACCGGCAACATGATTCTGGTTTCGAACCGGCTGCCGACCACGGTGGAAATGGGCCCGAGGGGTCCTGTGCTGAAACCCAGTTCCGGGGGGCTGGTGACCGCCCTGAGGCCCGTATTCAAAGCCCGCAAAGGGTATTGGATCGGCTGGCCCGGGGAAGGGCCGGGCGAGGAGGTCGAGAAGCTGGTGGCCGGCAGCAGTGACTCGGCCTGCCAGCTGATCCCGGTGATGCTCACGCCCGGCGACCTCAGGGGTTTCTACACGGGCTTCTCCAACGAGATCGTGTGGCCCCTCTTCCACGATCTGCAGGCGCGGTGTAATTTCGACCCCACCTACTGGAAGGCCTACGTGAGCGTCAATCGAAAATTCGCCGACGTCACGGCGCGAGTAGCGGACCATGATTCCGTCGTATGGGTCCACGACTATCACCTGATGCTGCTGGGTGAGTTTCTGCGCGGGCAGGGCATTCGTTCGCGGATGGGTTTTTTCCTGCACATCCCCTTTCCCCCGGTTGACATTTTCGAGAAGCTGCCCTGGCGCACCCAGATTCTGCGCGCGCTGTTCCGCTTCGACGTCATTGGTTTCCAGACGACCCGCGATCAGCGCAATTTCCTGAGCTGCGTGCGGCGATTTTTGCCCGATGTGAGCCTGCAGCGGCACGATGGTGAAACTCGCGCAACTTCCGGCGGGCAGGTCACTCTGATTCGCAGTTTTCCCATCGGCATCGATTTCGACGAGTTCAACACGCACGCACAGCAGCCGGAGATCGCCGCCCGCGTCGCCGAGATCCGCGATGACATGCGCGGCCGCCAGATCATCATCGGCGTCGATCGCCTGGACTACACCAAGGGGCTGCCGGAGCGCCTGCGCGCGTTCCAGCATCTGTTCACGACCTACAAACACCTGCGCCGCCAGGTTTCCCTCGTCCAGATCGTCGTGCCCAGCCGCGAGAATATTCCCAAATATCGCGAGCTCAAGCTGGAAACGGAAATGCTCATCAGCCAGATCAACGGCCAGTTCGGCGATCCTGGATGGATGCCGATCCACTACATCCATCGCTCCGTGCAGCGGCCGGAGCTGATCGCACTCTACGGTGCCGCCGATATCGCCCTGGTCACGCCGATTAAGGATGGCATGAACCTCGTCTCCAAGGAATTCTGCGCTTCCCAGGTGGACGAGCGCGGGGTGCTGATCCTGAGCGAGTTTGCCGGGTCGGCCGAACAACTGAATCATGGAGCGGTGCTGGTCAATCCGTACGATTTCGGAGCGGTTGCGGACGCGCTGAACCTCGCGTTCTGCATGGATTCGGATGAGCGCACGCAACGCATGCGCAAGCTGCGCCGTCGCGTCAGGAACGCCAACGTCTTCCGCTGGTGCGACGACTTTTGTTCCTACCTCGAAAATGCGTACGGTCGATCTGCCAGAGCCGCGTAGCGCGACGAAGCGGTCGCTGCGATCGGGCGCGGCAAAACAAAAAGGGGATGGTCGCCCATCCCCCTCTTTGAGATCGGAAACAACGTCAGTCGCACGCGGATGTGTTGTTGGCGTTGCATCCTGTCGGCGTCTGGATGACCTTGGAGGCGGACAGCGTCGCCGCGATGTCCTGGAAGATATCCGGGATGTTGGTGACGCCGTTGCTCGATGTGCAGCTGGTATCGGTCTTGCCGTTCGCCGTATCCAGATAATCGGAGTAGAAGTCCAGATCCTGCTGCGTCGGCTCCG
>JASHNS010000115.1 GCA_030041515.1 Acidobacteriaceae bacterium
GGCTTCACAAATTTCTCTCGAAGCAGACGCTGCCGCTGTCTATGATGGCCAGCAATGCATGTCACAGGCCGCAGCTCCTCTGCCAGCGCTACCCTTGCCGCCATCGTCTGCGCCGTCGTCATCGCTATCCCGCTCGCTGCGATCAGCATCCACTTCGCCTCCCGATTCGACTTTCTTCCCTACTGGACTTCCGCGCATCTGCTGGCAGCGGGACATAACCCTTACGATCGCACCGCCATCTGGGCCATCGAAAAAGCTCTCGGCAATCGCGAAGCGGCGCCCTTCATCATGCGGAATCCACCATGGGCGCTGCCGTTCGTCGCTCCTCTGGGGTATTGCGGCCTTCGTCTGGCCGCTTCCCTGTGGTTCCTGAGCATGCTCCTGCTGGCGGCGCTTTCTGTGTGGCTCCTCACCCGCGACTGTCCCGAGTCTCGTCCGCGCGCCGCGCTGTTTGCTCCGCTGCTCATCTCGCTCCTGCTGGGACAACTGACCACCCTGGTACTGCTGGTCACGGTTTTCTTTCTGGCCTTTTGGCAAAAGCGTCCCTTCGTTTCCGGCGTGGCCCTGTCTGTGGCCGCTCTCAAAGCGCACTTGCTGATACTCGTCTGGCCCGTTCTCCTGCTCGACTGCTGCCGCCGCCGCAACTGGCGGATTGCGGCCGGTCTCCTTTTCGGTCTGGCGGTGCTCACCGGTCTGGCATTCCTCCTCGATCCGCACGCCTGGTCGCAGTATCGCGACGCCATGCTCGCGGATTCCATCACGTTCCAGTACCTGCCCAATGTTTCGGCCGATATTCGATTTTTTCTCCTGCCCCGCCATCCCTGGGTTCAGCTCATTCCGTCCCTGCTCGGCGTGGTCTGGGCTTTCTGGTATTACACGCGCACGCCCTGGAACTGGATGGAGCACGGAGCCGTCGTTCTGGCCGCGTCCGCGTTGCTGAGCCCTTATTCCTGGCCCGGCGATATGGCTCTCATGCTGCCGGCCGTGCTTAGTCTGCGCGCTGGCCGCCGCGCGGAAAATTTCTATCTGCTCTGTTGTCTCCTGAATATTCTCCTCAGCCTGTACGTTCATTCCTGGGCCTCTCCCTGGCTCTCGCTCATCGGTCCTTTGTGGATAAGCTGGTATTTCTTTGCCCGCCGTTCGAAACAACTCAATCCCACGTAACCCGCGCTCACGCCGAGCCGGGCGCAATAAAAAGGGAGCCGAATCCGGCTCCCCTGATACCAATCCGCTGATCGACCTTGTTAGGGGGCGACCCTGGAAGCCGCCTTCGTTGCCGCCTCCAGCTTCTGCTCGCTGGTCCTGCTCTGACCGTCGAGCTGGTGAAATACCGCATATTGCGCCGCAGTCGGCCGCACGTATCCCCATTGAACGTCCGCTCCGAGGAAGGCCAGCAGCGCGTTCAGCTTTACCTCATGCATCAGGTCCTCCTCGCTGGCGAAGTTGTTCATCTGCACCGCGTCCCCCAGCGCGCTGTTCAGCGTATCGAGCATGCCCGCTGCTTTCGCCTGGCTCACTCCCCCATCGGCGACCGCCTTGTTGAGCTTGTTTCGGGCCGCGAGCGCGTCGTTGATGTCTTTGTCGAGCGCGTCCAAATCGGTCTCCACCTGCCGGCAGAGCGCCAGTTGCGCCTCCAGATCCTGCTGCGTGGCATGAATCCGCGGATCCAGCCCCACCGTAAAGCTTTGCTCCGACTTCTGCGCGCCGTAAGTCAGCACGACCTTGTAGGTGCCCGGCGTCACCGAGGGGCCGCTCACCATATCAGCCTCGCCCCCAGCCGGCTCCGGTAAGTGGTACCCGACAACCTGCAGCGGCGGCGTGTAGCGCATGTCCCACTGGAAACGGTTCATCCCCGGGTTAATCTCGGTCAGCTTTGCGAGCGCTTCCTCATCCTGTTGCACGGCTGGCTCGCCGCTGCGATCCGGCATGGGCTTTCCGGCTTTCTCGTCTGCTTTTTCCTGTTTCTCCTGGGGTGTTTCGAGGTGCAGAGTAAACTGCCGTACCGTCTTCCCCTGTGCGTCCTGAAATTCCAGGGTCACCGGCGTCTTGCCGTCGTAGTTTGCCGGGATGTGGAAAAACACCGTCGCCCCGAACGGGGGATTCTGGCCCACCCCAGGCCGCGGCCGGCCTCCACCGCCGTAGATATGCGTCAGCCAGGCCGCCTCCGGCGCAAAGACATAGCCGGCATCCGCAGGCACGGACGGGCTTTTCGTCAATTGCTCCAGCATCGCCAGATTGTCCAGCACCCAGAACGAGCGCCCATGGGTTGCGATTACCACGTCTCCCTGGCGATTGTTGATCGCGATGTCCCGCACTTCGGCAGTTGGCAGGTTCAGCTTCAGCGGCAGCCACCGCGTGCCTCCATCCAGACTCACGTACACCGTGCTGAAGGTTCCCAGGAAAAGCAATTGCGGATCTTTCGGGTCCTGCCGTATGGCAAACGCGAACTCATCGTCGGGCAATCCCGTGGTGATCGCCGTCCAGGTCTTGCCGAGGTCCGTCGTTTTGTATACATACGGACGGAAGTCGTCCCACATATAGCGCCATGCGGTCAGATATGCGGTTTCGCGATCCGCGTGCGACGGCTCGATGGAGCTCACCACGCAGTCCGGAAGTCCTGGCGGCGTGACCAGTTGCCAGCTCTTGCCGCCGTCGGTAGTGACATGCACCAGCCCATCGTCCGATCCCGCCCACAGGAGATTCCCATCCAGCGGCGAAATCGCCAGAGAGTACACCTCGGGATAGATCTCGGCGCCGGACTGATCCAGGTCGATGGGGCCGCCGCTCGCGATCTCCTTGTCTGGCTCGTTCCTCGTCAGGTCCGGTGAGATGCGCGTCCACGTCCGCCCGTAGTCGTCGCTCTTCAGCACATATTGTGCGGAGATGAAAAGCTCTTTCGGGTTCACGGGCGAAAACAAAATCGGGTGCGTCCAGCCAAACCGATACTTCAGCTCGTTTGAGTTCGCGCCATCCTGATAGAGCGGCCATGGCGCTACGCTTTCCGTCTGATGCGTCTTCAGGTTGTACTTCTCAAACAGGCTGTAGTAGTCGCTGCCGAAGGTGATATCCGGATTTCCTGGCTCCGGCACGGAGAAGGTGCTTTCTCCGCCAGCGACGGAGTGCCAGTCCGCCTGCGGAATTCCGCCGCCCCCCGCGCTTGGTCCCTCATATGCATCCTCGTCCTGCTGCGCCCCGTAAATGTGGAAAGGGAACTGATCGTCCAGATTGACATGATAGAACTGCCCCGTGGGCTGATTGTGCTCTGTGCTCCACGTCTTGCCGGCATCCGTGGATACCGTCACGCCGCCGTCATTGCCTTCCAGCAGGATGTTCGTGTTCTTCGGATCGATCCAGACAACATGGTTGTCGCCATGCGGCGTGTGCAGCCGGGTCCAGGTTCTCGCGCCGTCATGCGAAACCCACAGCGCATCGACCTGCGGCGCGTACACGGTATTCGGATCCTTCGGATCGGCATAGATCGCCATGTAGTAGAAGGCCCGCTGCCGCAACTTCATCTCGTTATTGACCTGGGTCCACGTGGCGCCGCCGTCGTCCGAGCGAAATACACCGCCGTCCTTCGCCTGCACAATGGCGTACACGATATAGGGCTGGCTGGCCACCAGGGAGACGCCGATGCGCCCCAGCATGCCCGTCGGAAATCCAGGATTGTGTGTCAGACTGGTCCAGCTCGCGCCGCCATCCGTCGTCTTGTAAATCCCGCTGCCCGGGCCGCCGCTGGTGAGCCCCCACGGCATGCGCTGCGCCTGCCACATCGTGGCGTAGAGCACCTCAGGATTGTTGGGGTCCATCACCAGATCGATCCCGCCGGTCTTGTCGTCGACGAACAGGATCTTCTTCCAGGTCGCGCCCCCATCGGTCGACTTGAACACGCCCCGGTTCGGATCCGGGACAAACACATGACCCATCGACGATGCATACACCACGTTGGGATTGTTCGGACTGACGACGATCTGGCTAATCGAATGCGTCTCCCGCAGTCCCGCGTACTCCCACGTCTTGCCCGCGTCGCTCGATTTGTAGATTCCGTCGCCGGGAATCATGTCATTGCGGATGTCGTCCTCGCCCGTGCCCGCGTAAATTACGCTGGGCTCCGAGGGCGCGACTGCGATGGCGCCAATGCTCGCGCTCGTCCCCCCCAGCTTCCCGCTGATGTTTTTCCAGTCGATCCCATAGTCGGTGCTCTCCCACACACCGCCGCCCACCGTTCCTGCGTAAAACTCGTTGTCCCTGCCCGGAACGCCGGCGACGGCAATCACACGCCCCCCGACGTACGGCCCGACGCTGCGCCATTGCAGCTTGCTCATCAGAGTCTGGGGGGTCACGGTGGCCTGCGCTGGCGCGGCAGGAACTCCGGCTAAAGCAAAGGCAAGAAAACCACTGGCACTCAAAAAGACCGCAATACGTCTCACGATTCGATTCTCCTGGGTTGTGTCTGGAGAACCGAATGATAGCACCGCGGGCCATTTGTTCGCCTGGGCGCCCCACGAGGAGCGCTTCTTTGAATTTGTAGCGGAGACTGTGCCTTATACCGGATTACCGCACGTCAGCAACCGCCGCCGTGCACCCTTTCCCGTTCCGCTTCCGATCAGGCTGGGAGCTGGCGGGAAAGGGAATCACACACCGGGAGACTCAGGCTGCGCGGCGAATGTCCCGCACAGGAGCTGCAACCTGCGCTCGGTTCGTCTGGGATGCTCTGGCGCCGGCCATCGCTCCAGCCCAGCCGGCAAGCAGGCCCAGCCACCCAAACCAGCCCGCTCCGCGAATGATCGAACCGACGTACGAAGAAGCTGTGGTCCCCGCGGCGCCGCTTGCCGATCCGGCTCCCAGCAGAGCCGCAAATACCAGCACGCCGACTGCGGTCAGACCGAACATGGTCTGTCCTGCCATGATCGCGTCCTTCGGAGTTCGCAGCTCGCCCATGCGCGCCGTGACGCGGCCCCCGACAAACAGAGCGATACCCGTAAGGATGATGCTCCACACGCCCATCCCCCAGCTCACCCCGGAAGTATTCAGCGAGCCGGTGCTCCGGAAGATAGCCACCCCGAGTTCTCCGAAAACCGCCCAGATGGCCGCTGCCGAGAACGCGCCCGCCCACACGGCGCCCCACGGCGTTCCAGACCGATCCACCGAAGGGCCTGCTGTCACGACTCCGGTGGGCATGGATGGCGTACGATATCCAGGATCTGCCATTGTTACCCTCCTGTAAGTTTGGACGACTGAGGGAGGCCTGGGCGAGCGGCATCCCGGCTGCCGGCTCCAGAAGGCGGGGTTAACTCAACAGTTTGATGAGGCAGGTTGCATGCGCAACGCCTAGCGAGCGATCTGCTTCAGTTCCAGCGTGCCCCGTTCGCTGCGCGGCGGGCGGCGTGCGCCGGTCCGCACCGCCGCCGGATCGATCTGCAGTTCCGCCAGCATGCGGCTCAGCGTGTTGCGGTGCACTCCAAGCTCTTTCGCGGCCTTGCACTGGTTGCCTCGGTGCTGGGCCAGCACTTCCAGCAGAAAGCGTCGCTTGAACTCCCGCACCGCTTCATCGTAGGTAATGCCGCCGGCGCGCATCTGCATCACAAGGCTGTCCAGTTCTCGCTTCACCGCTGGCCTCTCTCTGTTTCCCGTCCCCGGGACGGGTCGCGTGCAAAATCACAGCAACTACTGCAACTGTTTTAGGCGGAGGGCCGCAGCCAATCCGGCTGCTCCTTCCGCAAATCCGTCACACCGCTTCTGATCCGTCCTTCCAGATCCGATGGAGCCACCACCGCTGCCTGCCGCGCCATGGCCAGAAACCCCGGGGCCAGCCGCGACCGCCGCAACCATGCCGCATGCGGCCAAAAAGCAGCGATGACCATGACGGCGATCATCACCATGACACAGCCCTTCACCAGGCCGAACAGCGCGCCGCCCATCCGATCGGCCCAACCCAGTCCCACCGCCTTCACCGACCAGCGGGTTACCCTGCCGGCCAGCGCCGCAAGAAGCATCACCCCGAACGCGATCGACAGGAACGACAACGCCTCGATCGCGGCGGGCGAGTGCAGCCAGTGCGACCACCACGGCATCAGCGTCTGGTAGTCCCAGCTCGCCAGCAGCAGGCCCAGCACCAGCCCCGCCAGCGAAAAGACCTCCACCATCAGTCCCGACTTCGCCGCCGACAGTACGGATACCACCAGCACCACGATAATCAGCCAGTCGATGATCGTCACCCCGGCCCCCTACAGCGACGGCGAAGTGCCAGTGAGCATCCGAAATGCCTGCAGATACTTCTCCAGCGTGTGCTTCACCACCGGTTCCGGCAATGACGGCG
This sequence comes from Acidobacteriaceae bacterium, assembly GCA_030041515.1. Lineage (GTDB taxonomy): Bacteria > Acidobacteriota > Terriglobia > Terriglobales > Acidobacteriaceae > Palsa-343. The sequence continues at coordinate 6,320 of JASHNS010000115.1, forward strand.
CCGGCGCCTGCTTATTCCAGCGGATGCTCTCCAGGTAATCCCGCACGTACTGCTTGTCCAGCGACGCCTGCGCCTTTCCAGGCCGGTAATGATCGCGCTCCCAGTAGCGCGATGAATCCGGCGTGAGCACCTCGTCGGCCAGCACAATCGCCTCGCCAACCTTACCGAATTCGAACTTCGTGTCCGCCAGCAGCAGTCCGCTCCACTCCGCGTGCGCCGCCGCCCGCCGATACAGTTGGATCGTGAGATCCCGCAGCCGCTCCGCGACTTCGCCGCCGACGATCCCCGCCATCTGGTCGAAGGTGATGTTCTCGTCGTGCGTCCCGCGTTCGTTCTTCGTCGCCGGCGTAAAAATCGGCTCCTTCAGGCGATCGCTCTCCCACAGGCCCTTCTGAATCTCGATTCCGCAGATTTTGCCGGTCTGCTTGTATTCCTTCCAGCCCGACCCAGCCAAATATCCGCGAGCCACGCATTCCACCGGAAACATGGCAGCCCGCTTCACCAGCATCGAGCGCCCTTTCAGTTCCTCGCGGTACGGCCACGCTTCTTCGGGATACTGCGCGACGTTTGCTGTTTCCAGATGGTTCGGGGTGAGGTTGCCGAGCAGATCGAACCAGAATACCGACAGCTGTGTAAGTATCTTGCCCTTGCCCGGAATGCCTGTTCCCAGCACGTGATCGAAAGCCGAAATCCGGTCCGTTGCGACCAGCAAAAGCCGCTCGCCCAGATCGTAGATGTCGCGAACCTTGCCGCGCGCGATGAGTTTCAGATGAGAAAAATCGGTCTGGAGCAGGGCTTTCAATGCAGGTCGCCTTCCTGGCTGGTGCGTGCGCTGGACGAGACCTCGTTCCCTGAGGCGTGAATTGCGCGACGCGCAGGACTTCGCGAGCGGCAGGAAGCGATGGAGTCAAGCTGAATGTCGATTGTGCGATTCGCGCCTTGCTTTGTCAACGATGTGTTTCTGTTCAATCCCTGCGCTGTTCGTGCTGCAGAATTCCAATTCCACAGAGAGGACTCACCGGCCATAGCCATCGAAACTCCGGCGTTTACTGGCTCGCGCCTTGCTTCGGATAAATGCGCACGCCCATGGCGTTCAGCCGATATCGCGCCTGCGACGCTTCCGGGGTCTGGGGATAGCGCCGGATGAGAGCGCGCAGATGCTCGATGCCCGTCTCTCTGCGGCCCATCTCCAGTTCCGCCTCGCCAATGCGCAGTTCGGAGGCCGGCGCTTTCGCGTTCCCTGGATACTGCTGCAACACTAACTCGTAAGCCTTTATCGAGGCCGAGAATTTCTTTTGCCGATAATCAATCTCGCCCAGGTAAAACTGCGCGTTTCCGGCAAGATCGTTCTGCGGATAGTACTGAATCACGTCGCCAAACTCGCTGGTGGCGAGATCATACCGCCCCGCTTCGTAGTCGCTCATCGCGCTCTGGTACAGTTGCGCAACCGGTGGCGCCTGCGGCTGCTGCGGCGTGGCCGCCGGCGGAGCCGCCTCCGCCTGTCCGGTGCCCGGCTGTCCCTCCGGCGTGCCCGTGCCAGGTTGCTGGGGTGTCCCCGTGTCCCCCGGTTGTCCGGTGGGCGCCGGCTGCCCATTCATTGCCGGTTGGCCCGGTTGTTGCTGTTGTTGTTGCTGTTGCTGCAGGGTATTGATGTTCTGCAGCTGCGACTGGATTGCCTGCATCTGCGTGGATAATTTGTCCAGCCGACCGCGCAGTTCGTCCACCGAATCGTTGATGCCCTGCATCTGCGTGGAAAGCTGCGTTCCCTGACTGCTGGCCGTCTCGTTCTGCGCCGACACCTGATGCTGCAGCGCCGTCACCGTGTTATTCATCTGCGTCACGCTGTCGGAAACCTGCTGCAGCACGTGCTGCAGCACGCCCAGCTGCTGCGCCTGTGTGTCCTGCAGATGCTGGATTTGCGTCTGCAACTCCTGCACCTGGACCTGCAACTGGAGGATTTCCTTATTGACGGCGTGAGCCTGAGGCGCGGGAAACAGGAAAAGCAGCGACCCAAGGGCGGCGACAGTACCCAGAATCTTTCGCATAGAAGATCCCCGATCGGGCGCAGGAAGCGCTCCGTTCATTATCGCAGGGCGAACCCGCGCCAGCGAGTGAGGAAAGTGAGGAGAAGACAGAAAGCTCTCATCCTGCCGCGCGGGGGCACGGCAGGATGAGCTATGCAGTTTACTGATCCAGCGTGAACTGCGCGCGCCGGTTCTGCTGCCAGCAGGACTCGTTCTCCTCGGTGCAGAACTGCTTTTCCTTGCCGTAGCTCACGGTCCGCAGCCGGTCAGGAGAAACGCCCAGGTTCACCAGCGCCTGCTTGGCTGCATTCGCCCGATTCTCGCCCAGCGCCAGGTTGTACTCGATCGACCCGCGATCGTCGCAGTATCCGCCGATCACCACTTTCAGCTGTGGATTCTGGTTCAGATAATTCGCGTCAGCCTGCAGCGTCGCCTGCGCGTCCGGACGGACGGAGTAGCTATCGTAGTCGTAGAAGATCGGCTTCACATTCTGCTCGAATGTGTTTTCGTCGATGCCCGTCTCCGCTGGCGGAGGTGTGCTCTGCGCTGCCTGCACCGTCACCGTGGCCGTCGCGTCGGCTGTGCCGCCATCGCCGTGCGCCACCAGATGGTACGTTGTGGTCTGCGTTGGCCGCACCGACTGCGTCCCCGAGGTCGCCACCGTGCCGATCCCGTCGATCGAAACGTCCGTCGCGTTGGAGGTCTGCCAGTTCAGGACCGCCTGGTCGCCGGCGTTGATGGTGTCCGGCGTCGCGGTCAGCGTGGCCGTCGGGACGGGGGCGGTTGCGGGCGGCGGAGCTGCCGGCGGCGGCGGAGCTACCTTCTTCTTGTGGCATCCCGCCACGGTGAGCATGGCCGCGAGGCCTGCGGCTAAAACCAGGGACTTCGTTCTCTTCTGTTGCACTTTCTCTCCTCCTTCAGGAGCTTTCCTGCGGTGAATACCAGGGCAAAACAGGACGGACCCGGTCCCGGCCTGCACAAGGCTGCGTTTACTTCCAACTCCAGTCCGGCATCAGGTTGTTCCCCTCATGCGTAAGCTGCTGCTGGTCGGTTCCGTCGGCCAGCATCATCCAAATTTCGGTGTGGCCGCCCTGCTGACGCTGGAAGACGATATGGCGATTGTCCGGCGACCACGACGGAAAGTCGTTCGCCCCGGCGTCGTGCGTGAGCTGCGTCCAGCGCTTGCTGGCAATATCCATGATGTAGATATCCTCGGACCCCGGAGCGCCGGGGCCGTAGTTCCGTTGCCACGCAAACGACAGGAACTGCCCGTTGGGCGACCAGGATGGCGACGTCGCGTACCCGCCGTCCGTCATCCGCATCACATTCGATCCATCCGTATCCATGATGTAGATCTGCGGCAGTTTCGTCCGCCCGCTCACCCACGCAATCTGCGCGTTGGTCTTCGGATTCCAAACCGGCGACACATTCGGCCCCAGGAACGCCGTGATCCGGTGCGATCCCGCCCCCGACGCGTCGCACACATAGATGTCCGGGTTCCCGGTGCGTGCGGACGAGTACGCCAGCTTCGTTCCGTCGCTCGACCACGCCGGCGACAGCGTCGTGCCGCCCCACTGCGGGAACGACACCATCCGGTTCAGAATCAGCGAATACATCCGGATCGACCACCCATCCCGCCCCATGGAACTGAACGCGACGCGCGAATTGTCCGGCGAAACCTCGGGGTTGAGGGAATCCGAATGCAGGTACGTCAGCTGATGCTGGTTGAACCCGTCGTAGTCCATCTCCCAGATTTCCTTGTGTCCCGACCGGTCCGACACGAAAAAGATCTTCGTCTCCGCGATTCCAGGGATTCCGCCCAGCTGCTGAATAATCTCATCGGCAAAACGGTGCGCGATCATCCGCGTCGCTTCCACCGAGGCCACGTCGGTGAACTGCTTGCCCAGCAACTGCGCGTTCTGCTGCGCGTGCGTGTCGTACAGGAAGCCCTGCACCGACACCTGGCCATGATTCACCGCCAGCGTCCCGAAGGCCACATAGGCCGCACTCGACGGCGCCGCCGCCCAGCTCGCCAGATTGATCTCCTGTGGCGAGCCTGGTTCCGTATTCGGGATCATGCTCTTCGACACCACGTCGAAGATCCCCGCATAGCGCAGGTCGTTGTACAGCGTCTGGTCGAAGACGTACTTCATCGGCATCGTCTGGGGATCGGTGTTGCCCGGCTTGAACTCCGCCGCGGCAATGCGGATCTTGTTCACGCCCAGGTTGGTTCCGATTTGTACCCAGTCCTGCGCCTGCAGGACCTGAGCGCCGGCGGCCAGCAATGCAAAAAGACAAAAACTGCGGAGGATACAGTGCTTCTTAAGCAGATTGCGAATCATATTCTCTTGTGTCTACAGAATCCTGTCGTCCGGAATGAAGGTCAGCCCTGCGCGCCTGGCGGATCGAGGGCGTAATCAACGCGGCAGGTCGGCGCCGGGAATGGCTCTCGCTCCCGGCCGGCTCCTCCACCTGGATGGACGCATGCTGTTGCGGCACGTCAACAAGCTGCCCGCCTCGAGTTGTTCTGCTGTGGCGGCGCGCTGTAAGTAGAAGTGTACCCCAGCGGGCCTCCGCTGCCTGTGTACTGATTAGGTAATGGGTAAAAAGTTGCAGCTTCGGGACGAGCGCACGGTACAGGCTGTGCCAGCTCCATTATTTCGCGGGCGCGGCGTATTCGAAATAATATTGCACATCGACGGAGCGCCCGCTGTAGCCGTCGGGCAAATGCGGGAACTGCCCCACGCGCTGCACAGCTTGTACGCCGCTCATATTGAGAGTCGGCGATGAGCTGCCCTGCGATATCCGAATATTGCTGACCGTTCCGTCTCGCGCGATCGTAAAGGTGACATAAACGCGGCTGCCATACGGTGTGCTGGGGTCGACGGCATATCGGTACCAGTTCTCACTCACCAGTCGCTGAATCACACCTACGTACGCCGGAAACCGCGAAGCGAAATCGCCGCCCTCGACCTGGATAGGTACATTGTTCGGCGGCCCATTGTTGATGCCGTGCGCCAGTTGCGTGGGCGGAGCCTCGCCATAAACTGCGCGATGCTGCTGCTTCAGCGGTTGCGCGTGTTGCGGCGATTCCACGTGCCGCTGTTCCTTCGGCCGCAGCTTCGGCTCGCGGGCCTGGATCGGAATCGCGTTCTGGTCAACCTGCTGGATGGTCGCCTTCGATGCCGGCGCAGGGGCTGGGCTCGGCAGTTGGGTCGCAAGCACGTTCGGCGTCGGCGGCGCTGTCTGCGGCAGGGGAACCGCCGCCGAGGCTGTCAGCGACACCTGGATCGCCCCCGCCGGCTCCTTGTTGCCCCACTCCTCGCCGTGATAATGCGCGTTCAGGTACATCAGCAGCGCCAGCGCGCTCACCAGCCCAACGTGCAGCAGCAGCGATTTGGCCATCGGCGGGCCAAAGGGGTCGCGATCGAGTTGAAGGCTATTCCGAGCCATCACAAATGGAAGATGCTTCTCCTAGTTTCGCCTGTTCGCCATTGCGGCACAACTCCGCCCTGGGGCTCGGGTCTTTTCGCTTGCGTGCCGCGAGAGCGGAAAGACCTACGCCGCCCCTGGCGCGATCAACAGGACCCCCATCTCTACGCCATGGCGCAGGATAAATCGCGGCAGCGCCTGTTCGCCCACATGCACCGCCAGGAGATGGCCGAACAGCTCCCTCCGTCCCGACATCGCCTGCAGAGCGCGCCGTCGCAGGGCAGGAAAGCGGTCCATCAACAGCATCAGCCGCGCCATCCGCTCGGTCAGCGTTCTCAGCGCCGCATACCCGGCTTCATACATCCCGAGTTCGCCGGCCTCCACCGAATCTGCCAGCAAGAGCGCCTGCCTGAAGCTCAGTCCCAGACCCTCACCGGTAATCGCGTCTACCGAGCCCGATGCATCGCCCACCAGCGCAACATTTCCGCACGTCACTCGCCGCAGCCGCCGCGTCAGCGTCACTGTTCCCCGTTCCGTAGTCGTTCTCACGGCCCCGCAAAACTTCTCCTGGAGTCCTGGAAGGCCTTCCAAAATACCAGTCAGGCGCACTCCTGAAGTCCGGCTTATGCCGGCCACGCAAACCTCATCGTGTCCCACAGGCGTTACGTAGGCTTCGCCTCGTTCTCCCCAGTGGATCTCCACAAAATCGCTCCAGGGCGCCCGTCGAAAATGCGCGCGGAAGCCGAACCGCCTGCTCCGCACCGTGCCGGGGTCTAAACCCGCCCAGGCCCGCACGCGCGATGCCGCTCCGTCCGCCCCCACCATCCAGCGGTATGTTACCCGCTGGCCGCCCACGGTCACGGCCACTCCCTTGCGCGCCGTCACCGGCGATTGCCACCGGAACCGCACGCCCAACTCGGCCGCCCGCTCCAGGAGCAGCTGCTGCAGCACGGGCCGCCGCACACCCACCCCGGTGCCTCGCGGAAACGTCGCGCTGACCCGCGCCTGCTCGTCCGCGAACAGAATGCCCTGGAACTCCGCTCCCTGCGAAGGCTCCAGCTCAACCCCGAGCTGCGCCAGTTCCCGCCGCGAATCGGGCATCAGGCCTTCGCCGCACGGCTTGTCGATCGGAGGACGAAGGGCATCGGCCACAGTCACATCCGCGCCGCGCTGCCGCAGCGCGATGGCCGCCGCCAGTCCCGCTGGGCCGCCGCCCACCACCAAAACATCGCAGGTATTGCTACGAAGACTCAAAACCCTACCACTCCAGCAACAGCATTTCCGCGCAGAATCCCGGTCCCATCGCAGCCAGAATGCTGCGCGTCCCCGGCGCCGGACGCCGGTGCTTCATAACCTCGTCCAGCACCACCAGCACGGACGCCGAAGACAGATTCCCTACCCGCCGCAGCGCCTCCCACGACACGGCCAGCGCCTCGCGAGACAGTCCCAGCGACTCCTCTGTCGCTTCCAGCACTTTTGGGCCGCCGGTGTGCATGATCCAGCTCCCGATGTCCTTCCGGCTCAAGCCCTGCGCCGCCAGGAAACTATCCACGTCCCGCCCCAGATTCTCCGTCACCACTTTCGGCACATCCGGCGACAGCACGATGCGAAAACCCTTCTCAGAAATGTCCCACCCCATCACGCCTTCTGTTCCCGGGTAAAAGACGCGGTGCGTTGCCATAATCCGCGGCCCGCGCCGCGTCACCTTTTCGCCCGCCACCAGCACGGCCGCCGCGCCATCGCCGAACAACCCCGACGAAATCAGATTCGCAACGGACATATCGTCGCGCTGCCAGGTGAGCGAGCACAGCTCAACCGACAGGAGCGCCGCCACGCGATCCGGATACGCACGCACATAATCCGCCGCGCGCGCCAGTCCGGCAGCACCCGCTACGCACCCCAGGCCGAAGATCGGATTTCGCTGGATTTGCGGCGAGAGCCCCATGCGGTTCACCAGCTTCGCGTCCACCGAGGGACTCGCCACGCCGGTCACGCTCACAAAGAACAACGCGTCGATTTGCCGGCGAGCTAGTTTTGCCTGTTTCAGCGCGCAGTCCAGCGCCCGTTCGCCCAAATCCACAGCCGTCTCAATCCACACACGATTCGTCTTGCCCCAGGTGTCGAGCGCGGCATACTCGTCCAGCCGCCGCGAAAAGTAGCGGCCGTCGACGCCTGTCCGCAGGTGCAGCCGCTCCAGGACCGCGGCAATCTTCTCGTCGCCTCCCCAGAAGGCCAGCAGCGCGTCCACGACTTCACGTTGCGAGTAGTAGTGCGGCGGATACGCGGTCGCAGTCGCGGCGATATGCATAACCCTCCCGTAAGGCAAGTGTCCCGTTGAATCCTGGGATGCATCCGCACCCTTGCGGGTTCGGGCATGTGTCGCAGTTAACCCTGAATGGTCTCTGAAGTTTCCAGCGCTTTCTCGGCAGCTTCCACCGCTTGCGCGATCAGCGTGGCGATCGTCATGGGACCTACTCCGCCCGGCACAGGCGTGTACGCGGAGCAGCGATCCACCACAGCGGCCAACTCAATGTCGCCCACGCCTCCAGGATGGTAGCCCGCATCCACCACCACCGCCCCATCGCGAATCCACTCTCCGCGGATGAACTCCGGCTTGCCGACCGCGCCCACGACGATCTCCGCGCGCCGCACGACTTCGGGCAGATTACGAGTCCGCGAATGGCAAATTGTTACCGTGGCGTTAGCGGCCAGCAACATCATGGCCATCGGGCGGCCGAGGATTGGGCTTCGGCCCACCACGACAGCTTCGCGCCCCGCAATCTCGATCCCATAGCGCCGCAGCAGCCGCATGATGCCCGCCGGCGTCGCCGATCCATAGGCCGGCTCGTCCATCGCCATGCGGCCGAATCCGTGTGCTGTCACGCCGTCTACGTCTTTTTCGAGCGCGATGCGGTCGAAGCACGCTCGCTCATCAATCTGTTTCGGCACCGGATGCTGCAGCAGAATCCCCCGCACTCGCGGATTCGCATTCAGCGCATCAATCGCCGCCAGCAGCTCCTCGGTCGTGGTCGTCCCCGGCAGCTCCACCTTCTGCGACTCCATCCCCACGCGCCGGCACGCATTGCCCTTCATCTTCACGTAGGTCGCCGACGCCGGATCCTCGCCTACCAGAATCGTCGCCAGAATCGGCGGCTCGCCACCTCTGGCAGCCATCAGCCGCGCCACACGCTGCGTTAGCTCCGCTTCCAGATCCTTCGCGTACGCCTTGCCATCGAGAATCAAACCCGCCATAGGACTTCAGTGTACCGGGAGCAATAGAAGGGAAGATCTCCGCTGCCCCACATCTGCCCGCCGTGGGCAGAGATGTGGGAAGGGCACGAATCCTAGATTGCTCTGATCACCCGCACCGGCAACGTGATAATCGCCGCCACCAGCTCCAGCGCCCCACCCACCGCGATCCCCACCAGCCTGAACGGCAGCAGCAACAGCCACACGATGGGATACAGCACGAGCGCTGCCAACGCCAGGGGCCAGCACAGTACAAAAAGGATGCAAAAAAGCAGGAATTTCACCATGGCTTTGTCCTGATTCCGTATACGCGCCGTTCACTCCCGCAGTTCCACAATTGTCGCCCCCGCTCCGCCCTCGTTCTGCGCGGCTTCCGTCACCCTCGCGACCTGCGGATGCTTCTCCAGCCACGCGCGCAGCGTCCGCCGCAGCACGCCCATGCCTGTTCCGTGAATCACCCGAATGCGCGGCAGCCCCGCCAGAAACGCGCGGTCCAGAAATTTCTCCACTTCATCCTGCGCCTCGTCCGCCGTCCTGCCAATCACGTTGACCTCGCTCGCCGTCGCATCCGGCTCCGCCACGGACACGCTGATTCCCGCTCGCCGCCGCGCCGCCTCAATCGGCGAAGCGCCCCGCGCCGCGATCACCTCCGCAATCTCATCCCGCGCCACCCGCATCTTCATCGGTCCCACAGCGACCTCGAAGCTGTTGTCGTCAAGCTGCCGCTGCACCGTAGCAACCTTACCCAGCGACCGCAGCTTCACCTGATCGCCTGCCGCCACATGCCGTACCACATGCGGCTGGGCGTTCCTGTCGCCGCGATCCGCGCCCGTGTGCTGCGCCACCACCGCCGTGTTGAAGCTCTCCTGAAACTCCCGCCGCAGCCGCGCAATCCGCTGCTCCGCCTGTTTCGACAGCTTCTGTTGCGCCGCGCGATCCTCCACCGCTCGCACCGTTTCCCGCGCCCGATACTCAAAATCCTTCATCAGCGACGCAAGCTGCGCCTCCAGCTCGCGCACCTTTGCGCGCCACTCCTTCATCCCCTCGGCGTCCAGCCGCGCGCGTTCCTTCGCCAGCTCCTGTTGCAGCCGCCGCACGCGGCCGCGCTCCACGTCCAGCGCATCCAGCTGCTCGTGCAGACTCTCCAGAAACCGCGCAATATCCTGTGTCTGCGTATTCAGCCGTTGCCGTGCTGCCACCACAATCTCTGCGCTCAGCCCCAGCCGCTGCGCAATATTGATCCCCGCCGATGTTCCCGGCACGCCCAGGCGCAGCTCATACGTCGGTGCCAGTGTCTTCTCATCGAAGCCCACGGCCGCGTTCACCGCGCCCGGCGCGTTTTCCGCGTAGACCTTCAGCGACGTCAGATGCGTTGACACAATCGACCAGGCCCGTACGTGCAAAAAGTGTTCGGCGACGGCAACAGCCAGTGCCGAGCCTTCCTCCGGATCGGTCGCCGATCCCAGCTCATCCAGCAGCACCAGAGACCGCGCCGTCGCCTCCACTGCGATCCGGTTCAGATTCTTCACGTGCGCCGAGAAGGTCGACAAATCCTGCTCGATCGACTGCGCGTCGCCAATGTCCGCCAGAAACGCGTCGAACACCGGCGTCACCGCTTCGTCCGCCGGCACCGGAATCCCCGCCTGCGCCATGATGGCCAGCAGCCCGGCCGTCTTCAGCGTCACGGTTTTCCCGCCCGTATTCGGTCCGCTGATGATCAGCTGCCGGTTTTCATCCGCGAGTTCGAAACTTACCGGCACGATCGGCTGCTTTTCCGCACGCAAGCGCCGCTCCAGCAGCGGATGCCGAGCATTCCTCAGCCGAAACTCCGGCGCGTCCGAACCCTCGCTCGGGCGCCCCACCCCTGTCGATCCCGCTTCTGGGATCGACAGCGTGGGGGTGAACTTCGGCACCGTGCAGTCGTACTCCTGTGCAAACCTCACGCGCGCCAGCAGCGTGTCCACCTCTGCCAGCACCGCCGCACCCCCCACCAGCGGAGCCGCGTACTGGGCTATCTGCCGCGTCATCTGCAAAAAAATCCGGTGAATCTCCCCCTGCTCTTCTTCCAGCAGCCGCACCAAGTCGTTGTTCAGCTCGATCGTCTCCAGCGGCTCCACATACACCGTTTGTCCGCTCGAACTCGAGCCATGCACCACCCCCTGCACGCGCCGTTTCCATTCCGTCTTCACGGGAATCACGAACCGCTCACCGCGGATCGCGATCAGCTCGTCCTGCGCAGCCCCGCCTTGGCTGAAGCGCCGCAGCGCCGCGCGCAGGCTCTCCTCAATCGCCCGCCGTTGCCGATCCATCTCCCGCCGAATCCGCCGCAACTCCGGCGATGCGTCGTCCGCCAGCGTCCCATCCGGCAGAATCTTCTCGCGCATCCCGCCGATCAGCGGACGCAGGCTCACTCCCAGTACCTCCTGCGACAGCGCCGTCAGTTCCTCCAATTGCTCTTTTGCCGAAGCCGGTGGAGTCTTCATCAGCTCTGCCCACGCCGCAATCTCCTCGGCCAGAGCCAGCAGCGCGCGAATCTCTTCCGCTTCCAGCGCCACGCCTTCAATCCGCGCTTTCGCCAACAATTCTGATGGATCGAACAGCGCCCGCAACTGCGGCATCCCGCCTGCTGCCATGGCCCGCATCTCTTCGACCAGACGATGCTGCCGCTCCATCCACTCGCGATCTGCTGAAGGCTTCAGCGACTCAATCCACATTCGTCCCAGCGCCGACTGCGCGCCACTTCCCAACAGCGAGACAAGCTTGTCCCACTCCAGCGCCGCGCTGGTGCCGATCGCCGATGGAATCTCCCTGAGCAGCGCCATGCATTCATTATCCTGCGCCTTCCCGGCTGACATCCGCGTCGCCTTTCTGCTTTCCGGGTTGACAAGCTGCCCTCGCTCTGCTTTTCTCTAAACATCCTCAGGATTCGCTGTATGAGCCATTCACGCTCCATTCGCGCCGCCATTTCCATCGCTGTTGCGCGAATTACTGTCCCCAACCGAGTGGGAGCGGGCGGCTAAACAGGATTCGCGGTCGAAATTCGAAAAGCCATCGCGCTCCTGGCGTCGATGGCTTTTTCTTTGCCTGGAAGGAGACATACCTTGAGCAGCATCCCGAACACCGTTCAGCCCGGCAGCGTCACACTGGCCTCCATTCAGGCGGCCGCTCTCCGCATCCGTTCCGACATCTATCTTTCCCCAGCGCGCCATTCCGCCGCATTATCCGAGCTGACCGGGCAGCAGGTCTTTCTCAAACTTGAAAACCTTCAGCGCACAGGTGCCTTCAAAGAGCGTGGCGCGCTCAACAAAATCCTCACGCTTACCGCTGAGGAGCGCGACCGTGGCGTCATCGCGGCCAGCGCAGGCAATCATGCCCAGGCCGTCGCCTGCCACGCCGCCCGCCGCGGACTCAGCGCCCGCATCGTCATGCCGCTCATGACGCCCCTCGTCAAAGTCGCTGCTACGTCGGGTTACGGGGCTGAGGTCGTTCTGCACGGCGCCAATTACGACGAGGCCTGCGAGGAAGCGGTACGCCAGAGTCACGCCGACGGCCTCACCTTCCTCCATCCCTTCGACGACGATGAAGTGATCGCGGGGCAGGGAACCATCGCCCTCGAGCTGCTCGAGCAGATTCCCTCCCTTGAGGCTGTCGTCGTCCCCGTCGGCGGTGGAGGCCTTCTCGCCGGCATCGCCTGTGCTCTGAAAGAGAGCGACCCTTCCATCCGCGTCATCGGTGTCCAAACCGACCGCCTGCCGTCTATGCTCCGCGCCCGCGAAGCAGGCCATCCCGTCACCGTTTCAGCCGAAGCGACCATCGCCGACGGCATCGCCGTTCGCCGCGCCGGCGAGCGCACCGTCCCTCTCGTCGCTCGCTACGTCGACGAGCTGGTTACGGTCGACGAAGAAGAAATCGCCAGCGCCATCCTGCTTCTTCTCGAGCGCGAAAAAACCCTCGCCGAAGGCGCTGGAGCCGCGGCCCTCGCCGCCCTCCTGCGCAAAAAGACTTCGCTCAACGGAAGCCGCACCGCCGTCGTGGTCGGCGGCGGCAACATCGATGTCACGCTGCTCTCAAAAATCATCGAGCGCGGTCTCGTCAAGGATGGCCGCCGCACCCGCGTTCGCATCCATCTCACCGACCGTCCCGGCGCCCTGCATCATCTCACCCGCATCATCGCCGACCTGCGCGCCAACATCGTCCAGACAGCGCATGATCGTGCCTATTACGGCGTCAGCCTCGGTGATACGGTCATCGACTTCACGCTCGAAACTCGCGGCGTCCAGCACATTGAGGAGATCGCTCAGGCCCTCACCGCCGCCGGCTATCGCCACGAGCGCATTGAATAACCGGGATCACGAAGCAGCTACAGATCACGACCGTGATCCCGGCGCCCTTGTTGCAGACGGCCGTGCGGAAACTAATTGCACGCGGATGTGTTGTTGGCGTTGCATCCTGTCGGCGTCTGGATGACCTTGGAGGCGGACAGCGTCGCCGCGATGTCCTGGAAGATATCCGGGATGTTGGTGACGCCGTTGCTCGATGTGCAGCTGGTATCGGTCTTGCCGTTCGCCGTATCCAGATAATCGGAGTAGAAGTCCAGATCCTGCTGCGTCGGCTCCG
>JASHNS010000116.1 GCA_030041515.1 Acidobacteriaceae bacterium
CCGCGAGGAGTACGAGCGCGAGATGCGGGAAGCGCCGATGACGGACACGGACGAGCAGGCGCTGGCAGAGTTTGGGCTGTGAGTGAGTAGTCGGTAGTCGGTAATCAGCAAAAGCGGCCAGCGGCTCGACGGAATGAAGGCTGGCGGATTTGGAAGTTAAGGCCCCTCAGGGGGAGCACATGGCTGAGACGACGAGACATGTGCCGGTTCTTTTACAAACTGCGATCCGATGGTTGAATGTGCAGCCGGGCGGCACGTATGTGGACGCCACGCTGGGCTACGCCGGCCACGCGAGCGAGATCGCGCGCCGGCTGGGACCGGCAGGCACGCTGATCGGCTTCGACCGGGATCCGGCGGCGCTGGAGCTGGCGCGGCAAAGGCTGGCGGCGCTCCAGCAGGAGCTGGGCACGGCAATGCCCGCGGTGGAGCTGCACGATGTGGAGTTTTCCCAGGCCGGCGAAGTGCTGGCGGGGCGGAGGGTGGATGGGCTGCTCGCAGATTTCGGCGTCAGCTCGATGCACCTGGACGAAGCCGAGCGGGGATTTAGTTTTCGGGCGGAAGGGCCCCTGGACATGCGGATGAATCCGCGGCAGGGGATGACCGCCGAACAGGTGGTAAATCGCATGGACGAAAACGAACTCGCCAATGTGATTTACGAATTCGGAGAGGAAAGGAGGTCGCGGAGAATCGCCAGAGCCATTGCACGGGCGCGGCCAGTGACGACGACGGCGCAGTTGGCCCGAATCGTTGCGGCCGTCGCCCCGGCAATGAAAGGGGAACGAATTCATCCGGCGACGAGGACCTTTCAGGCTCTTCGAATTTATGTGAACGCCGAGCTGAGCGAAATTGACGCGCTGCTCGCAGCGGCTCCGGGGCTGCTGAAGCCGGGGGGAAGGCTGGTGCTGATCAGCTTCCACTCGCTGGAAGACCGGAGGGTGAAAGATGCGCTGCGCGAGGGAGCGCGGCAGGGAGTTTGGGAAGTGCTGACGCGGAAGCCGGAGACGGCGGAAGCGGAACCACCCCAGCGAGCAGGCTCGCCGGGGACCCTGGAGGAGACGGATCGCAATCCGCGGGCACGCAGCGCGAAGCTGCGGGCGGCGGAACGAAAGGCAGGGAATAGGGAATAGGGGGTAGGGAGTAGAGCGGCAGTGGTGGTCGACAGTCGGTTTGCTACACCCTAAACGCTACACGCTACACCCTGTAGTTCAGGATCGGGCTGGAGTCGTCCCACCGCAGTACATGGCGAAAGTAAATCAGACGACCCGCAAGACCCTCCCTTCCAGAAATCAGCGGCTCCGGCCCGGTCGCTTGAGGGAGGCAGCAATCAGTAGTCAGTGATCAGGGATCAGTTCGAGCAGAGACGAGGCGAGAATGGCGACACAGGCGATAGCGGCGCAGGGATTCATGGGAGTGGGGCGCGGCACAGAACGGGTCGCCCCGCGCGACCAGGCGGAGCTGGTGGCCGAGCACAACGCGCGGATGCTGGCGGCGCAGCGGCACGCGCGGCGCGGTCCGACGCCGGAGGCTCTGTTCGCGAAACACATTGACAATACGCGGCTGCAGAAGATGGCCGACCCGGCGCGGGCGAGGGAGATGCGGACGTTTGCCTGCGCGATGGCGATGCTTCTGTCGCTGTTTCTGATTTACGGATGGCAGCACTTTTCCGCCATCGAATACGGCTACCGGATCGCGACCGAGCGGCAGCAGATGCAGCAACTGGAGGAGCAGAACCGGGAGCTGCGGCTGACACAGGCGCAATTGACGAGTCCGGCGCGGATCGACGCAATGGCGCAGCAACTGGGGCTGTCGGCGCCGCAGCCGGGACAGGTGGTGCTGCCGAACGCGGAGGCCAGCGGCAGTACCGCGGTGATGGCGGAGGCAGCGGTGCCGGGCATTCCGGCCAACTAGCAGCATTTATCCTTGGGAGGAGATCCCCGGTGAGCCGTCCTGCATTCTCCTCCGATTCCTCATCGCGGCGAGCCAACGCGCCGCTCTCTTCCTCGTCTTCCCGGCCAAACAGCGGAGCGCGGCTGACCACGCCCATGCGGCGCATTCGCATGGTCCTCGTGTTGACCGGGTTTGCTCTGTGGGCCCTGGTGATCGTTGGGCGGCTGGTGTGGCTGCAGGGGATCCAGCACCACGTTTGGCAGGAGCGCGCGGACCGCCAGCAGGAGCGGACCTTTGCCGTGGCGCCGCGGCGCGGAGTTCTTTACGACCGCAATCTGCATGAGCTGGCGATGACGGTGACGGCAGACTCAGTGTATGCCGTGCCCGAGGAGATGCCGACGGAGGCAATTCGCCAGCGCGACGCTGAGGAACTGGCGCGCATCGTGCATCGCGATCCGGAAGACCGCTTTACGGGAGAGAGGGAAATCTTCGCGAGGCTGAATGCGTCGCGCGCGTTTGCGTGGGTGGCCCGGAAGCAGCCGCCGGCGATCATCGCGCAGGTGAAGGCGCTGAATCTGCCGGGGGTTTATTTCCAGAAAGAATTCAAGCGGTTTTATCCCGACCAGGACCTGGCTGCGCAGGTGCTGGGCTATGTGGGCATGGACGACGACGGCCTGGCAGGCGTGGAAGAGGTTTTCGACAAGCAACTGCATGGGGTTCCGGGACGGATGCTGACCGCGGTGGACGCGCACCGGCACGTGCTGGCCAGCCAGGAGCGCGATCCGAAAGCCGGCGAAAACCTGGAGCTCACGATCGACTCGAACATCCAGTTCATGGCCGAGCGGGCGCTCAAGTGGAATATGGAGCGCACGGGCGCGGAGCACGGCACGGTCGTGGTGCAGGATCCGCATACGGGACAGATTCTGGCCCTGGCGGTGCAGCCGAGTTTCAATCCGAACGATTTCCGGTTTACGAAGCGGGATTTGCTGGATGATCGCGCGATCACCGATGTCTACGAGCCAGGATCGGTGTTCAAAATTGTCACGTATTCGGCGGCGCTGGATTCGGGCGTGGCCACGCCTGACGGCATGGTGGACTGCGAAGGCGGCGCAATCAATATCGCGGGACGCATTGTGCATGACGCGCCGGGCGAGCACTTTCACGTCATTACGGTGACGAAGGCGCTGGAAGAGTCGAGCGACGTGGGCGCTATTCAGATGGCGCTGCGCATGGGCAAGGATACTTTCTACAAGTACATTCGCGCTTTCGGGTTCGGACAGAAGACGGGCATCCTGCTGCCCGGCGAGACGCGCGGCCTGCTGAAGCCGCCGGACCGCTGGCAGCCGACGACGATCGGTTCGATTCCGATGGGCCAGGAAGTGGCGGTGACGCCGATCCAGGTGGCGACGATGGTGTCGACAGTTGCGAATGGAGGCGTGTACCTGCCGCCGCACATTGTGCTTCATCCCCATGACGCCACGATGGGAAGGCCGGATCTGGAGGCATCGCCATTTCGTCCGGAATATGAGCTGCCGGACCCGCTGCCCGCGGGGGCGCATCGCGTGATCAGCGAGCTGACCGCGGCGCAGATGCGCGAGATGCTGGAAGGCGTAGTGCTCTTCGGCACCGGCAAGGCGGCGCAGCTGAATGGATACAGCGCGGCGGGCAAAACCGGAACGGCGCAGAAGATCGACCCGAAGACCCACACGTATTCGCACAGCGATTACGTGGCGTCGTTTGTGGGATTCGCGCCGGTCAACAATCCAGCAGTCACGATCGTGGTGGTGATGGATTCCCCGCACAAAGGCGGCTACGCGGGGCATTATGGCGCGTGGGCGAGCGCGCCGCTCTTCCAGCTGCTGGGGCAACAGATTCTGGAATACCTGGGCGTACCCCACGATCAGCCGATGAAGCCGGCCAGGCTGGTGGCGGCGAACGATGCGGCGGCGATGAAGAAGGCGGCGCAGGAGGAGAATCCGCCGCAGAATCTGGACGACCTGCAGTCTCTGTTCGCTGAGGCCAACCACTTGCCGGCCGACGATCCTTTGAGCCCGCAGGCCAACAGCCAGCCGGCAGCCGACAGTGGACGGCAATCAGCGGCCAGTGCGGGCACAGCTGCCAGTGGCCAGCCGGCAGCCGCTCCAGCTGCAAAGGCGCCGGGGTCGGTGGCGGTGCCGAGCCACCGGGTTGCCGTGCCGTCGTTTGAAGGGAAATCGCTGCGGCAGGCGGTGGTGGCGGCCAGCGCGGCAGGACTCGGAATCCGCGTGGTGGGTTCGGGTATTGCGCGCCAGCAGGCTCCGGCGGCGGGGACGATGGTCCCGGCGGGGACGGAAGTTGTGGTGCAATTCCAGCCGTAAGCGTCAAGCTGGGCGTGCGGCGAGCCTGGCACAGTTGAAGATACGAGGAGAACGTATGAGGACGTTGAAGCCGTTGGCCGTCGTGTGCTGGTTTGCCTTTGCGCTGAGCGCGAACTCGCAAAAGGGCGACCGGTTCGGTGGATGGCAGCCTTCGCCTGGGCATCGGCAGATTGCGATCTGGCCCGGCACTCCACCCGACGCCCAGCCGTTGACCGGGCCGGAAACGGTGAAGATCGATACCACCGATCTTGTTGCCGGCAGGCCGTACACGTACATCAACAACGTATCGCGGCCCACCATGACCGTCTATGCGCCCAGGGGGAAAAACACGGGCGTGGCCGTGGTCGTTTTTCCGGGGGGAGGCTATCAGATTCTCGCCATCGATCTCGAAGGCAGCGAGGTCTGCGAGTGGCTGACGGCGCGCGGCATCACCTGTGTGCTGCTGAAGTACCGCGTGCCGGGGGAAGGGAAGTATCCAAAGTCAGGGCCGTATCCTTACTCGCCGATGGCGCTTGAAGATGCGCAGAGGACGATGGGGCTGGTAAGAGATCACGCGGCGGAGTGGGGCATCGATCCGCATAAGATTGGCGTCCTGGGGTTCTCGGCGGGCGGCGGAATGGTCGCGAACATCAGCAATCACTTCGCGAAGCGGATCTATCCGCCAGTGGATGCCGCGGATCGGGTGAGTTGCCGTCCGGATTTCGCCGCAGGAATTTACCCTGGGCATCTGACGTTGTCGTCGGCGCGCTATGACGTGCAATACGGAGTGAAAAAGCTGCCGCTCGGCACGCCGGTGGATGCATCCATTGACGAGCCCGACCTCGAACTGAATCCAAATCTGCACCCCACGCGGCAGACGCCGCCGACGTTTTTGGTGCAGGCGGAGGACGATCACGAGGACGGCGTGGATCAGGCGCTCGCGTACTTCATCGCCCTCAACAAGGCCGGTGTTCCGGTGGAAATGCACTTGTATGCGCAGGGGGGGCATGCCTTCGGCCTGCGGCCGACGAAGCTGCCTGTCACGCATTGGCCCGACCTGATGCAGACGTGGTTGCGCACCATCGGGATGCTGCCGCCAGGCTGAGGGGCGTCAACTGCGGATCTTCCGGTCAAACGCCTCCCAGGTCATGCGGAACTCATTGCTCCGGCCCCTCCACTTCTTTTTCGGCCTCCAGTCGATGGTTCCCTTGCTGAGGGTCAGGGTTCCAAAGACCTCGCCGTCGGTCTTGACCGTAATTTTCAGGTCACAGTTCTCAATATCCACGGCCTGGCGGAAACGTACGCTGATTTCGTGCGCCACAGAAGAACCTCCCAGGGGAATTGCGAAACATATTACAAGCAGAGAAGACGCGCTTAGAATCACCTTACGATGCGATTCGAGGCGATGCTGAACGGGGCGGAAGTCGTGCGCAGGGCGGGGCCGAACGCCGATGTGAACGGTGTGGAGTTCGACTCGCGACGCGTGGGACCGGGCTCTCTGTTTTTCGCGATGCAGGGCGGCACGACGGACGGGAATCGCTACATCGGCAAGGCGGTGGAGCAGGGCGCGGCGGCGGTGGTGACCGATTCCGCGGCGGCATTTGCGGAAACGGCGCGTCGATTCGCTGAGCTTGCGATCGTGCAGGTTCCGTCCGGTGGCGGGCGGCGCGCGATGGCGGCGGTCACGATGAACTTCTTCGGGCATCCGGAACGGCAACTGGCGCTGAGCGGGGTGACCGGCACAAATGGGAAGACCACGACCGCGTTTCTGCTGGATGCGATGCTGAACTCTGTCGGACGCAGGACCGTGCTCATGGGGACGATTGAGAATCATGTTGCGGGTGCAGTGCGGCCGGCGATGCACACGACTCTGGAATCCCGCGACCTGCTGGCCCTGCTGCGCGAAGGCGTGGATGCGGGCGCGAGCGAGGCGGTGATGGAGGTGTCGTCGCACGCGTTGGCGCAGGGACGTGTCTACGCGCTGCCGTTCGATGTGGCCATCTTTACGAATCTGACCCAGGATCATCTGGATTATCACGGCACGATGGAGAATTACTTCGCGGCCAAGCGGGCGCTGTTCGATGGAGAGAACGGCGCCGCGCCGCGCGTGGCGGTGGTCAACGTGGAGGACGCGTATGGCGCGATCCTGGCCAGCGTGGCGCGCGACGCCGGGGCGCAGGTGTTCACCTACGGGATCAGGACGGGCGACTATCGCGTGGAGGATTCGCGGATGAGCGCGTCGGGGATGACGTTCCGGATGGTGACGCCACAGGGCAGCGTCGAAATGCGGACGCGTCTGACGGGGCGGGTGAACCTCTACAATCTGTTGGCGGCCGGCGGTGCGGCCGTCGGGCGGGGAATGACGCTGGAGCAGATGGCGGCAGGCGCGGCGTCGCTCGAGTGCGTGCCGGGGCGCTTCCAGACCGTGGATGCGGGACAGCCGTTCACCGTGGTGGTGGATTACGCGCACACGGACGACGCGCTGCGGAATCTGACGGCGCTGGCCCGGGAGTTTGTCGGACAGGAACACCGGGTGATCACGTTGTTTGGCTGCGGAGGGGATCGCGACCGGGCGAAGCGGCCAAAGATGGGGCGCGCCGCGGGCGAGGGCAGCAATCTCGTGATCGTGACGTCGGACAATCCGCGCAGCGAGGATCCGGAGGCCATTGTGGCGGACGCGCTGTCCGGCGTGGCGGCAACCGGCACGGAATATGTGGTCGAAGTGGACCGCGCGCAAGCGATCCGGCGAGCGGTGGAAGCGGCTCTGCCCGGGGACATTGTGCTTCTGGCGGGCAAGGGACATGAGAAGGAGCAGGTCCTGCGCGACGGGCCGGTTCCCTTCGACGATGCGAACGTGGCGGCGGCCGCGCTGCGCGCATTAACGGGAGCCTGGGCATGAGGCTGACGGTGGAGCAGGCGGCGCGGTGGCTCGCGGCGACACCGGAGCCGGGCAGCCATTTGTCTGACGCAGTGATGGGGTACTCGATCGATTCGCGGACGGTGCAGCCGGGCGATCTGTTCTTTGCCATTCGCGGGGAACGCTTCGACGGGCACGATTTCGTGGGGGAGGCCTTCGAGAAGGGCGCGGTGGCGGCGGTGGTGGCCAATCCCACCCTGGCCGGCAAAAAATCCGCCGGACAAAGGGGGGGCACCCAGGGTCATCCCAACCTATTCGTGGTGGAGGACACGCTGATCGCGCTGCAGCGGCTGGCTTCGAATGTCCGACGGCACTGGGGCAAGCGGGTGGTCGGCATTACCGGCTCGGCTGGGAAGACGACCACGAAGGATGCGATCGCCGCGGTGCTGCACACAAAATTTGGAGTTCTCAAGTCGCAGGGGAATCTGAACAACCACTACGGTCTGCCGCTGCAGTTGTTGCGGCTGCAGCCGGAGCACGACGTGGCCGTGATCGAAATGGGCATGTCGCACGCGGGCGAAATTGCCGCACTGTGCCACATCGCGGCGCCGGACTGGGGCGTGGTGACGAACGTCGGCAGCGCTCACGCGGAGAACTTCGCCGACGGCGTGGCGGGCATTGCGCACGCAAAGTATGAGCTGGTGGCGGGGCTGCCGAGGACCGGGACGGCGTTTTTGAACTGTGACGATCCTTATGTGGGGCAGTTTGGTCGGGACTTCGAGGGCAAGGTTGTTTATTTCGGGCGCGGTCCATGCGCCGATCCCCGGGCGGTGAAGACGGAATCGCTGGGTACGGAAGGGATGCGGGCGGAAGTCCGCGCCCACGAGGATACCTGCGAGCTGCGGCTGCGGTTGCTGGGCGAGCACAACGTGACCAACGCGCTGGCCGCGCTTGCGGTGGGCGTGGAGGCCGGGGTTCCGCTGGCGGCGTGTTGCGAAGCGCTGGCCGCGCTGGAGCCGGGCGACAAGCGCGGACAGGTGATGCTGGTGCGCGGCGCGGCGGTCATCAACGACTGCTACAACTCGAATCCGGCGGCCTTAAAGGCGATGATCGGGGTGCTGAAGGGCATGCCGGCGCAGCGGCGGATTCTGGTGGCGGGAGAGATGCTGGAACTCGGCCCGGAAGCGGCAGCGCTGCACGCGGCGTGCGGGAAGGCCGCGGCGGGCCTGGATGTGGTGGTGGGCGTGCGGGGACACGCGCGGGAGATCGTCGAGGCGGCGCGGGAGGCTGGTGTCGAGGCGCTGTTTGTCGAGACGCCGGAAGAAGCGGGCGCGTGGCTGCGAGAGAATCTGCGCGGGGGCGATGCGGTGCTGCTGAAGGCCTCACGGGGCGTGCGGCTGGAGCGCGCGCTGGAGTTCAGCCAGGGTGCGGCCAGCGGAGAGGCGGTCAACGATGAACCGGTCAGCTAAAAACCGGCCGGCGAAAAGCAGCCCAGGCCCCGGCCGATTGTCTAACGCAATACGCCCCTTCGAACGGCGAGAAAATGCACCCATTTCCGCACAGCTCGGCGCGATAAGATAGGCGCAACCACCATGCCCGTGCGGAGGACGTTTGCTCTACTGGCTCCTTTATCAGAAGCTTTTTCCCTACTTCAGACCCTTCCGCATCTTCCGGTATCTGACGTTTCGCACGGCGTTTGCCTCACTGACGGCGCTCCTGATCACGCTGGTGATCGGACCCTACGTGATCGAGAAGCTGCGCGAGTTCCAGATCGGGCAGTACATTCGCGAGGAAGGCCCCAAGGCGCATCAGAAGAAGGCCGGCACGCCGACGATGGGCGGGGTGCTGATCCTGATCGCTGTCCTGCTGCCAACCTTGCTGTGGGCGGACCTGTCGAATCCGTTTGTGTGGCTGGTGATGTTCTCGGCGGCCGCCTACGGGGCGATTGGCTTCGCCGATGACTACATTAAGGTAGTGCATCGGCGGAATCTGGGGCTAACCGCGCGGGCCAAGCTGCTGTATCAGTTCCTGGCAGCGGCCGCGATTGCGGTCGCTCTGGTACTCATGGACCTGCGCGGCAGCTATTCGACGCGGCTGGTGGTGCCGTTCATCAAGTATTTCCGGCCTCGTCTGGCGATTCCGGCGATTCTGACGCATCTGCCGCATTTCGGAGTGGTAGCGTTTCTGCCGTTCATCGCTTTTGTGATGCTGGTGATCGTGCTGACCAGCAATGCCGTGAACCTGACCGACGGGCTGGATGGGCTGGCGATCGGATGCACCATCATCGCCGCCGGCGCTCTGACGGTGCTGACCTACGTGAGCGGGCACGTGACTTTCGCCGACTATCTGGAACTGCAGCGGATGCCGCTGGTGAGCGAGGTGACCGTTTTCGGTGGGTCGATGACGGGCGCGGCGATCGGTTTTCTCTGGTATAACGCGCACCCGGCGGAGATATTTATGGGCGACGTGGGATCGCTGGCGCTGGGCGGTGCGCTGGCCACCGTTGCTGTGGTCATCAAGCAGGAATTGCTGCTGCCGTTTATCGGAGGCGTGTTCTACCTGGAGGCGATTTCGGTGATTTTGCAGGTGGGCAGCTTTAAGCTGCGCGGCGGCAAGCGGATTTTCAGGATGGCGCCGCTGCATCATCATTTTGAGCTGCTGGGGTGGTCGGAGTCGAAGGTGATTGCGCGTTTCTGGATCGCAGCGCTGGTGTTGGCATTGTTTGCTCTCACGACGCTGAAGCTGCGTTAAAGCAGGGGTTACGGGAAACGGTATACGGTATAGAAGACTCTTGAGAGACTGGATGCGGCAGCTCAATCGCAGACCGTGAACCGTCGGTGGCTATGGAACTCAAAGGGAAAAAAGTATTGGTCGTCGGCCTGGGGAAGTCCGGTCTGGCGGCGGCGCTGTTCCTGCGGCGCAAGGGCGCGGTGGTCACCGTGTCGGACGTGCGCAGCGCGGAAGAGCTGGCCAGGGAAATTCCTGCGCTCATCGAGGAAGGCATCGCGGTCGAAGCCGGAGGGCACGGCCTGCTGACTTTCCGGCGCCAGGATTTGATCGTGGTGAGCCCGGGTGTGCCTCTGGATACGCCTGAACTGGTTCAGGTGCGCAAGTTCGGGCTGCCGGTGATCGGCGAGATCGAGCTGGCAGCACATTATCTGCGCGGCAGGGTGCTGGCGATTACCGGATCGAACGGAAAGACGACGACGACCTCGCTTTGCGGAGAAATCCTGCAGGGCGGCGGCCTGCCGACGCAGGTGGGCGGCAACATCGGAGTACCGGTGATCGCGCTGATCGATGAGTCGCGCGACGATGGATGGTCAGTCCTGGAGGTGTCGAGCTTCCAGCTGGAGACGACGGATATCTTCCGGCCGCAGATTGCAGTCATTTTGAACATCACGCCGGATCACCTGGATCGGCATGGCAGCTTTGAGAATTATGTTGCGGCGAAGGAGCGAATCTTCGCGCGCCAGACGGCCGAAGACGCGCTGGTGCTGAACGCCGATGACGACGGTGCGAAGAGCTCGGCGGCGCGGGCCCAAAGAGAAGACGGCCCACGCTTGTTCTGGTTCAGCAGGACGAAGGTGGTGCGCCAGGGCGCGTTTGTGCACGAGGGCGCGATTCTCTTCCGTGAGTCGGAACAGGCGA
Source organism: Acidobacteriaceae bacterium (assembly GCA_030041515.1). Lineage (GTDB taxonomy): Bacteria > Acidobacteriota > Terriglobia > Terriglobales > Acidobacteriaceae > Palsa-343. The sequence continues at coordinate 10,729 of JASHNS010000116.1, forward strand.
AGGCCGAGCCGGTGATGCTGGTGAGCGAGATTCCGCTGAAGGGTGCGCACAACGTGGAAAATGTGCTGGCGGGGGTGTGCGCAGCGCGGCTGGCAGGCGTTAAGGCGGCGGCGATCCGCCAGGCCGTCATGGACTTCAAAGCTGTCGAGCATCGGCTGGAATTTGTGGCCACCATCAACGGCGTCGATTACTACAACGACTCCAAAGCGACGAACGTGGATGCCAGCATGAAGGCGATCGCGTCATTTCCCGGCGGCATCCACCTGATTCTCGGCGGCAAAGACAAGAACTCCGATTATCGGCAGATGCGCGCGATGCTGACGGAGCGCGTGAAGACGGTCTATACGATCGGCGCTGCGGCGGAGAAGATTCACATGCACATTGAGGGTGCGGTGCCGATTGTGAGCGCGGGCACGCTGGAAGAGGCGATTTCGCGCGCGGGCGCGGCGGCCAGACCGGGCGAGATCGTGCTGCTGGCCCCCGCCTGCTCGAGCTTCGACCAATTTGAGAATTACGAGCACCGGGGAAGAGTGTTCAAGGAAACGGTTCTGGCACGGCGAGATCTGGCGGCGATTGCGTCTCCGTAGACGAAACGAATGGCAAAACGAGTAGGCGTTGACAAGTGGCTCTATTGCGCCACGCTGGTATTGGTGGTGATCGGGCTGGCCATGGTGTTCAGCGCGTCGGCGGTGATGGCCAATGCCGATTACCACACGCCCTATTTCTTTGTGGTGCGCCAGGCGATTTGGGCGGCATTCGGCCTGGTCGCGATGACCCTGCTGATGCGGGTCGATTACCGCGCCTGGAATCGCGCGAGCGTCGTCTTCCCGCTGGTGGGAACGGCGATCATCCTGATGCTGGCGGCGTTCCTCACCCACGACTCGCACCATACACATCGCTGGATTCGCCTGGGACCGCTTTCACTGGAGCCGTCGGAGATCGCCAAGCCGGCGATGGTGGTTTTCCTGGCGTGGTTTTTGCAGGATCGCATGGGTTCGATCGAGGACTGGCGGCATACGATCCTGCCGGCGGCACTGCCCAGCCTGGTCTTCATCGCGCTCATCCTGAAAGAGCCGGACCTGGGCACGGCCATGGTGTGCGCGGCGGTGACGGCGCTGATGCTGTGGCTGGCCGGCATGAACATGAAGTATCTGGGATACGCGGGGCTGGCCGCGGTGCCGGTGCTCTACTTCATGCTGTTTCGCGTGGCGTGGCGGCGCGAGCGGCTGCTGGCATTTCTCAATCCGGAGTCGGACCCCCTGGGCAAGGGCTATCACATCATGCAGTCGCTGATCGCGGTGGGCTCGGGCGGGCTACACGGCGTGGGGTATATGGACGGCGCGGCGAAGCTCTTCTATCTGCCCGAGCCGCACACCGACTACATTTTTGCGAACATCGCGCAGGAGCTGGGGCTGATCGGCTCGCTGGCCGTGGTGGGGCTGTTTGTCTTTATCGGGTACCGCGGCATGCGCGCGGCGCTGCTCTCCCGGGATCTGTTCGCGCGCTTCCTGGCCTTCGGCATCACAGCGACCATCCTCATCCAGGCATTCTTCAATATCAGCGTGGTGCTGGCGCTGGTGCCGACCAAAGGCATCACTCTGCCGTTCGTGTCGTATGGCGGGACGTCGCTGTTCATTATGCTGTCGCTGCTGGGCGTGCTGCTGAACATTACCAAGGACGTGGAGTAGTGGGCCACAGCGAGCAGATTCTCGATCAGTTCACGCGCCAGGCGGAGGGGTTTGCCAGGTCGCCGACGGCGCGCAGCGAGGACATTCTGGAGCGGATTCTGCGGCTGGCGCGCCCGGGAGCGCAGGACCTTGCGCTGGACGTGGCCTGCGGGCCTGGGCTGCTGGCCTGCGCGCTGGCGAGACAGATGCGCTATGCCACGGGGATCGATTTGACGCCGGCGATGCTCGAACAGGCGCGGCGCGCCCAGCAGGAGCAGGGATTGACCAACGTGACCTGGGATCAGGGCGACGTGACGGCGATGCCCTATGGCGACGCGAGCTTCGACGTGGTGACCTGCCGGTTCGCGTTTCACCACTTTCCCGATCCATCGGCGGTGCTGCGCGAGATGCGGCGCGTCGGCCGCGCGGGCGGCCGGGTCGTCGTGGCGGACAGCGCGCCGGCGGGCGAAAAAGCGGATGCGTTCAACGCGATGGAAAAGCTGCGCGATCCCTCGCATGCGCGGGCCCTGCCGGTGGGGGAGATGGTGGCACTGTTCCGCGACGCGGGATTTCCGGAGCCACAGGTGGAGCGGACGCGGCTGGCGCTGAGCCTGGACGAATTTCTCTCCCGCTCGTATCCGCGCGAGGGCGACGAGGCGCGGATTCGGGAGATGTTCGAGCGCGCGCTCACGGATGACGCGATGGACGTGGAGCCGCGGCGGGAGCAGGGGGAGATCCGGTTTTCGGTTCCGGTGGCGATTGTGGGAGCGCAGGTTCCGCATGCCTGAGACGGCTCCGCGATTTCTGATCGCCGGAGGCGGAACGGGCGGTCACATCATGCCCGCGCTGGCCATCGCCGATGCGCTGAAGGCGCGCTGCGGGGCAGAGATTCTGATCGTCGGCACGGCCCGGGGCCTTGAGTCAAAGCTGGTGCCGCAGGCTGGCTACCGGCTGCAGTTGATCCGGGCGGGACAACTAAATCAGGTCTCTCTGGCGACGCGGCTAAAGACGCTGGTGGACCTGCCGCGCGGGTTGATGCAGTGCGTGGGGCTGCTGCGCACGTTTCGACCGCAGGCCGTGATCGGGGTGGGTGGCTATGCGTCAGGTCCGATGATGGCGGCGGCGATTTTGATGCGCGTGCCGACGCTGGCCTTTGAGCCGAATGCCGTGCCGGGCATGGCCAACCGGCTGGTGGGGCGATGGGTCACAGCGGCAGGGGTGAATTTTGCTCCCGCGGCGCAGTATTTTCGCGGAGCGCAGGTGACGGGGATTCCGGTGCGGGCGGAGTTTTTCCGCCTGGGGCAGCGCCCGCCGGGAGCGCCGCCTCATTTGCTGGTCTTCGGCGGCAGCCAGGGCGCGCGGGCGCTGAACCTGGCGATGCCAAAGATTGCGGCAGCGCTGCTGCAGGCAGTTCCTGGGCTGACGATTCTGCACCAGGCGGGCGCTCGCCACATGGAGACCACTCGGGCCGCGTATGAAGCCAGCGCGGCGCCGCGCGACCGTTGGCAGGTGGCGCAGTTTCTTGACGATATGCCGAGGCGATTTGAATCGGCCGATCTGGTGCTGGCGCGGAGCGGTGCGTCGACGGTCGCTGAACTGTGCGCGGCGGGCAAGCCGGCGCTGCTGGTTCCGTTCCCGCAGTCGGCCGACGATCATCAGCGGCGCAATGCGGAGGAGATGCAGCGCGCGGGCGCGGCAGAGGTGCTGCTGGAGCCTGCTCTGGAGGGTCCTGGAGGAACGCCGGGATCGCTGCTGCGGATCCTGACGGAATTGCTCGTCGATCCCGCCAGGCTGCGGAGGATGGCCGGGAATGCCCGGACGCTGGCCCATCCCGACGCGGCGGAACGGATTGCGGGGATGGCGATGGGGATGGCGCGCGGGCGCGGCAGGAACTAAGGGCAAGCCAGAGACACGAAGGCCCGCTCCGAAGAGCGGGCCTTTCAGTTCAGGTTCGACAGCGTTTAGCGGTGTCCGCCACCGTGTCCGCCGCCACCACCGTGGAAGCCTCCGCCACCGTGGAAACCCCCACCACCATGGAAGCCGCCGCCACCGAAGGACCGCGCTGCGCCGCCGCGGAAGCCTCCAGCCGCGCCGCCCCGATAGCCGCCGGAGAAGCCGCGGGCACCGCTAAAGCTGCGCGCACCCATGGATCCCCGGTATCCGCTGGCGTAGCCGCCGCGGTAACCGCTGGCGTAGCCGCCACGGTATCCGCTGTTGAAGGACCGGGTGCCAATGGCGCCGCGGTAGGTGTTGCCGTAGCCGCGATTGCCGTATCCGCCACGGAATCCGTTGGCGTAGCCGGCGCGATTATAACCATAGCCTCCGCGACCAAAGCCGTAGCCACCGCGGCCCCAGCCGCCCCAGTAGCCGCCGTGGCCCCAGCCCCAACCCCACGGACGACCGTACCAGCCGCCAAACCACGGGCCGGCGCCGATAAAGAGGCCGTCGTCAAACCAGTCAGCTCCGTAGTAGCCGTAAGGGGCGCAGGCATACGGGTAATACCCGTAGTAGCCCCACTCGCAGTCGGGCGGGCCGGCCACATAGCCGTAGCCCGGGTAGCCAACGTAGGGACCGATGCCGATACCGACGGCGATCTGGGCCTGAGCGGGCCGCGCCAGGGCAAAGGGCACTGCCAGCAGAGCAGCCATCAAAACGTAGCGCAGTGAGCGCATAAGAAAACCTCCCGTCGGACCGTCCGGTTGATAGCCCCGTTTCGATCCGGCCAAGCCGCCCGGGCTCTTCAGTTCGGTCCGGGTGGCTTGCTATCACTATTAACATTAGACGCCGCCAAAAGTTGCGGGATTCCCGGGGATGGCAGAAAGCGTGCCGGCCGCAGTCCCCGACGGGAGCATTGCGAGCGCCGAAGTCATGGAAGGCGCAATATTTACCAGCGGCGTGGGGGAGGGTAGTACGGATACGGATAGCCCGGCGGGTAGTGGTAATAGCAGCATGCCGGCCACGGCGAGGAGCAAAGGGCGATGATGAGAGCGATGATCCAGCCAATGCCCGTCCAGCCGAGGAGCAGGTTCAGAACGAAGATGCCGACGGCATTGTGCGTCTGACGTGCCGCGGCAATGAGCGACGGCAGAAAGTAGATTCCGATACCGAGCAGACCGGCCATCGAAGCCTCCACCGAACGACAATCCATGATACGCAGAGAGCCGGCGAGCGGTTCCAGGTCCGAACGGAAGAATGGGAGCCCCCGGCACGGCGCCGGGAGCGGTGATTTTGGCCTGCTGAACGCAAACGCACCCGGAAGCGGGGAGCTTCAACGGGTGCGTACGGCCCAATCCGGGGAGGATGGCCGCGTGATTCGCTTCTCTGCGCAATTGAACGCGAGTGGAGAAGGAATGTTGCGGTGGGAGCGGTCCAGCCCGCGGCCAACGCTTGACATCCGCAGTTCCAGCAAGCAAACTGCGCCTACGGGCAAAACAGGACCTGACGAGCGAGTTTCCGGAGCGAGGAAGGATTTTGACAGCACAGGCGAGCCGCATTACCTACACTCTGGATTCGTCGCTGGACAGCGTGAACAAGGTGGAAGAAACCGCCGAGCAGATGGCGCGCAAGGCGGGGGTGGACGACGACGAGATCTTCCGCATCTCGATGGCAGTGCGGGAGGCGGCGGTGAACGCGGTGCTGCACGGGAACGCGTATGATCCGCAGAAGCGGATGACGGCGAGCTTCGAGAACACGGGATCGGATCTGGTGATCCGGATCACGGACGAAGGCAAGGGGCTGGATCCTGCGACGCTGCCCGATCCGCTGGCGCCGGAAAATTTGCTGCGCGGCTCAGGGCGTGGAATCTTCATCATCCGGTCGTTTATGGATGAAGTACACTTCAAGCAATTGCACCCGGGAACCGAGCTGACGCTGATTAAGCACCTGGGCGCGGCTCCCACCGGCGCCTGACATTTTTTGCACCAGAAGATTTCCAAGGAGGAATTTCCGTGAGCATGAAAATCAGCACCCGTCAGGTGGACGGGGTAACGATTCTGGATTTGGGCGGCCGGATCACCCTCGGCGAGGGCAGCGTGCAGCTGCGCGACTCGGTCCGCGACCTGCTCGGCAAGGGGCAGAAGAACATTCTGCTGAACCTGGGCGAGGTGAACTACATCGACAGCTCGGGGATCGGCGAGCTGGTGAGCGCGTTCACCACGGTGAAGAACCAGGGCGGCGAACTGAAGCTGCTGAACCTGACCCGCAAGGTGCACGACCTGCTGCAGATCACGAAGCTGTACACCGTCTTCGACATCAAGGACGATGAGGCTCAGGCGATCGCGTCGTACGCGAAGTAATTTCTTCGGATTCGAACGAGAGAGGGCTGCCTGCGGGCAGCCCTTTTTGCTGTAACTGGTGGTTTCGCGACCGGCCCTACTCACTTGCTCCGCAAGTAACTCTCGTAAAGTCCACCTAACCGCGTCGCTGTATCAGCGGAGCTGCCGGCGGTCATCGTGGGAAGGGCGTGGGGAACGGGTACGGTCGACCTTACCGGGGCGAAGACTGGCGGCAGGGTTCTTCTAACGGGCGTTGTCGTCGGCGCTGCCATTCCGCGTGCGGCGGCGATCAGTGCACCCACCCGGCGCGTCGGATGCAGTGGCGGACAATTGTCGTAGTGGATCTCCCCGTCTCCAGCAACCATGACCCCGAAGTTGCAGTGGATCCTAGATGCCGCACGCTTCGCCGCAGCCACAACTTCTTGCCAAGTCGAGTACGCTTCGGTCCAGTAGGTGCCAGTCAAAGCCTGGGATTTTTCGCCGGTGGCAGCATTGGTCAACGTCCTACTCAAATTCTCGATAGCTGCCTGCGCATGCAAAAGCTCGTAGACAAGCTCGCCTTTAGCGCCGTGTAGTTCAATTCGGACCATGAATTGCATGGGGATGGCCTCGCTCTGTATCCGATCTTCCCCTGATCTTCGCCCATGTGCAAGTAGAGCTAACTCATTTGCCATTGCCTTTGCGGATTCCTGCCGCCCGCACTGGCCCTCGCAGCTGGTGTTGTCGCTGCGGAAGTGCTACCCGGAGCCAGAGATCTCGCTCAATGCCCCGTCAGCCCCCGGTCCTGGAGCATGGCTCCAATTTCCGGAGCGCGGCCGCGCCAGTTGGCGTAGAGCGTGGCCAAGTCTTCGGTGTTGCCGCGGGAGAGGATCATCTGGCGGAAGCGGTCGCCGTTGGCGCGGGTGAGGCCGCCGTGCTGCTGGAACCACTGGAAGGCGTCGTCGTCGAGCATCTCCGTCCACTGGTAGGCGTAGTAGCCGGCGGCGTAGCCGTTGGCCCAGATGTGCAGGAAGTAGGTGGAGCGGTAGCGCGGCGGGACGTCGTGCAGGGCGACGTGCGATTCGACGAGCGCGGTCTTCTCAAACTGGTCGACGTTTTCGAGCGGGGCTGAGGCGGGCAGCATGTGCCAGTGCATATCGAGCATAGAAGCCGCGAGCAGCTCGGTGAGCTCGTAACCCTGATTGAACTGCTGCGCTTTGCGGATTTTCTCAGCCAGCGCGGCGGGGATGGGCTCGCCGGTTTTGTAGTTGCGCGCGTAATGCTCGAGCACCTGCGGATAAAAGGCCCAGTGCTCGTTGAACTGCGAGGGAAACTCGACAAAGTCGCGGGGAACGTTGGTTCCGGCGAGCGAGGGGTAGTCGGCGGCGCTCAACATGCCGTGCAGGGCGTGGCCGAACTCGTGGAACATGGTAGTGACGTCGTCAGGAGTGATTAGCGCGGGCTCGCCGGGTGCGGGCTTCTGGAAGTTGGCGACGTTGTAGACGACGGCGAGATGCCCGAGGAGACGGCTCTGATCCTGGAAGACGTCCATCCAGGCGCCGCCCTGCTTCTTGTCGCGCTTGAAGTAGTCGCAGTACCAAAGGGCGAGCGGCTTGCCGTCGGCGTCGAAGACTTCGAAGGCGCGGACGTCGGGATTCCAGACGGGCAGGTCTTTCCGCTCCTTGAAGGTGAGCCCGTAGAGCTGGTGCGCGGCGTAGAAGACGCCATTTTCGAGGACGCTGTTGAGCTCGAAGTAGGGCTTGACCTGCGACTCGTCGAAGTCGTACTTCGCCTTGCGCACCTGCTCGGCGTAAAACTCCCAATCCCACGGCTGGAGCTCAAAGCCGCCATGCTGCGCGTCGATCACGGCCTGGATTTCTTTGGCTTCGGCGCGGGCTTTGGCCGTAGCGGGCGGAATGAGCTGGTTGAGGAAGTGCAGGACGGTGGCCGGGTTCTTCGCCATCTGGTCTTCCAGCGTCCACGCGGCGAAGTTGGGATAGCCGAGGATCTTCGCCTTCTCGGCCCGGACCTGGGCGAGGCGCGCGATGGTGGGGCGCAGATCGCCCTGGGGCTGTTCGCAACGCGTCCAGCTCTTTTCGAAGATGGCCTGGCGCGTGGCGCGATTGGTGAGTTCGGCCAGCACCGGCTGCTGCGTCGTGTTCTGGAGCGGGATGACGTAACCCTGGACGTGGCGCGCCTTCGCGTCCTCGGCGGCGGCGGCGATCTGTGCGTCGGAGAGGCCGGCGAGCGCGGCGCGATCGGTGGTGACGAAGGCGGCGTTTTTCGTGTCGGCGAGCAGGCCGCGGCTGAACGCGTCCTCCAGCTTCGACTCTTCCTCATTGAGCTGCTTCAGGCGGTCGCGATCAGCGGGGCTGAGGGCGGCGCCTGCGTGGACGAATTCGTCATAAGTGATCTTGATGAGGCGCTGGCTTTCGGCATCGAGATGGAGGGTGGCGCGCTCCTCGTACACAGCGCGCACGCGGGCGAAGAGCTTCGGGTTGAGGTAAATCGAGTCCTGATGCGCGGAGAGGCGCGGGGCTTCCTCAGTCTGCACGTTTTCGAGGTAGGGATTCGTGTCGGCGCTGGTGACGCCGTTGAAGACTGCCATGACGCGATCAAGCAGCGCGCCGGTTTTTTCCATCGCGACGTAGGTGTTCTCAAAGGTCGGCGGCGTGGGGTTGTCGGCGATGGCCTGCATTTCCTTCGCCTGTTCGGCCATGCCGGCCTCGATGGCGGGCTGGTAGTCGGCGTCCCTGATTTTGTCGAAAGGCGGCGCGTAAAAGGGCGGCGCGGGAGTCGCGTAGAAGGGGTTCGACGGGCCGAACGCGGCGAGCGCCTGAGCAGGCGACGGGAGAGCAGGCTCGGCGGTGGATTGGGCGATTGCGGGATTTTCTGTCATGAAGAAGGCGGCCGCGAGCAGGCACGCGGCGGAAACGAGGGTCTTGCGGGTCATGGATTTGCCCCGGAAAAACGTGAAATGGCCGAACGAGCATTGTAGCGCCGGAGGGGTTGGCCCGTGTGGGCGTCCGTTCGATGGCGCGTTGGCACTGCAAAATGCAGGTCCTTCGACTGCGTTGGCGCGAGCACGCGCCAACTTCGCTCAGGATGACAGGGTATCGTTTCGACCTGATTAGCGCTGCAGAATGTCGATGGGCGCGTCGTAATCCGTCGCGCGGAAGTAGGGAGCGAGCGCGGGGTGCTTGCGCTCGACGGCGCGGTACATTTCCCAGGCGACTTTGCGGTAGGAGAAATGCCCCTGCGGCTGGGAGCGCAGCTCAGAGATGTAGAGGGCCTCGGCGAAATCCATTTTGAAGAGCGCGCGGTTCTTTGTCGCGAGCGGCAGGACGTATTTCGCGGACTCGGCGGCCTCGGGCGCGGAACCGCGGGCGAGCGCGGCGTGGGCGGCGTGGGCGGCGCGGAGGGTTTCCTCGTAGAGCGGCTGGACGCCGGCCTCCGGCACGCCTTCGGGGATGGCGTAGCCGTGGGCCGCCGTGAAGGGCTGGAGGATCTGTACGCAGCGGCGATGGCGGTGCATGTCGCGGAAGCCGCCAATGTCCATGAGGATGTCGAAGCGGAGGGCCTGACCGGCGGCGAACTCGCGCAGGAGCTCGTCGTGGCGGCCGCGATGGCGCGCGCCTAGGGCGACGATCTCGCTGCGGTGGGCTTCGGGCAGCGCGGCGACGGCGTGGCGAATCTGGCGATAGGGAAAATGGCTCTGGCCGTAGAGGAGCGTGGTAGCGAGATCGATTTCGACGGAGTCGGCGTCGTCGATGAGATCGACGAGCGGCGCGTCGTCGATGGGCGCGTTGCCGAGCAGTTCCGCGGCGGCCTGGGCCAGCTCCTGGCGGGTGCGGATGAGGTACTCGTTGGGCGCGGCGTATTTCACCAGCGTGGGCGCGGTCTTCACTTCGCGCAGCAGCAGAGCAGCGGCGCGCTCGCCGAGGGCGGGATCGAGGGCCGCGATGTCGCGCTGGAGGGCGGCGATGGCTTCCATCTGCGGATTCCATGCTGAACCCGACGCGGCGGCTTGCAGGCGCTCGCCGAGCTGGCGGATTTCTGCGACGGGGCTGGAGAGCAGGCGCGAAATTTGCGTCTCGAGCGTGCGGGCGTTCACGATCTGGCCGAGCGAGGTGTTGGTGGACAGCGGCAGCAGGTAACGGGCGACGTCGAAGGCGCGGGCGCGCAGCGTGCGGTCGTACGTCTCCTGCTTCATGTCGTCGGGTTTCGCGACCTGGCCCTTCAGCGAGGCGAAGACGGCCTCAAAAACCACGTGATACTGCGCGAAGAGATTCTCGATGGTCTCGCGGTAGAGCCGCTCGGACGCGGAGTCGGCGGCGAAATCGGGCAAATACCATCCGCTCTTGCGGAAATTCTGGTAGCGCGTGGAGCGCTCCTGACCATCCCAGCGCTGTTCATCAACGAGGGTGATGGCGGCCAGCAGGGACAGCCGCTCGACCGCGAAGGCGATGTGGGCCAGGTCGGCAATGGAGCGGTGTCCGTACTGGAAATAGAAGGTGTTCAGGAACTGCTCGGCCTTCTGGCTGCCGATCTCGCGCAGCGACTCCTTCATCGACAGCGAGGAGCGAGAGTATTTGGCCATCGCGTAGGCCAGCACTTCGGGGTCAGCGCCGTGGACCGCGAAGACTTCCGTCTGGTTATTGCTGCGCTCTTCGGGAGCGGCGTTGCGGGTCTCGTTCTCGGTCCCGGTGGGCATGGTGGCATCGTAAACCCAAGGCCTGCGGATTTTCGCTCCCGCATCCGGGAAGTCACGGCGGGCAGCGCGGTGATCCCGCTCATACGCCAGAAAACAAAACGCGAGTACCATAGGGAGTGCTCTCCCCAAAAGCGAACTGCGCCGGATGTCCTTGCTGAATGAATAAGATCCTCTCCAGCACCGACCACCGTCCATGGCCGATGCCCGCGTCTCCCTGGGTGATGACCCAGCGCTGGAATGACCTGCTGTTTGCGCACTGGCCACTGCCGGCGGCGGAGATGACGCCGCTGCTGCCCGAGGGACTGACGATCGACACCTTCGACGGCTCCGCCTGGGTGGGGGTGGTGCCCTTCTGGATGGATCAGGTGCGCTTCCGGGTGCTGCCGCCGCTTCCCGGAGCCAACCGCTTCCCGGAACTCAACCTGCGCACCTACGTGCTGGATCGTCACACCAATCAACCGGGTGTGTACTTTTTCTCGCTGGACGCGGCGAATCCATTCGCTGTGGCGGCAGCGCGGACATTTTTCCATCTCCCGTACTACTGGGCGAAGATGAAGATCGACCGCGGCGGAGAGGGCAGGGATCTGCGTTATTCGAGCGAGCGCCTGCTGAGCCGGCCGGCGAATTTTCGCGCGCGCTACCGCAGCCTCGGCCAGCCCTGCATCAAGAGCGCCCTGGAAGTTTTCCTGACCGAGCGGTACGCGCTCTTCACCGAGCGCCGCAAAGGACTGGTGCGGGTGAACATCCATCACCTGCCGTGGCCCCTGGAACTGGCCGAAGCCGAGTTTGAGATGAACGATCTGCCCAGAGTGCACGGGATTCGCCTGCCGGACACGAAGCCGCTGCTGCAGTACAGCCGCGAACTCGTCGTCTATCTCTGGGGACCGGAGCTGCTGCCATCGTTGGCGGCGCGCCGCGCCGCAGCGCCAGTGCCTGCGCCAGGGGCGTAAGGACAGGGGATAGGGGACAGGGTTTAGGAAACCGATCTCAAACCATCTGGCGACGTTTCGGTACGCGGGGCGCGATGGCGTAGTTGAGCTGCACTGCGAAGATGAAGGCGACGCTCCACAGCGATCCGAAGACGCAGAGAGCCGCGCCCAGGGCGTACAGGCTCTGCGCGATGAAGACGCGGCGGCAGATGGCGGCGCGGATTTCCTGGGGCGTGTCGCTGCGGATCATGTCGCGGCGCGAGACGTACTTCCAGCTTGCGTAGAGCAGCGCGCCGGCGGCAAGGATATTCACCCAGTAGACCAGGATGGCCGCGCGATAGCGGACGAACTCGGCCAGCAGCCGCGTGGAGAAGGGCATGAGCGTGATCGTGAAGAGAAACGCCAGGTGAATCCATGCGAGATCGCGGTCGCCGCGCGAGAGGTAATTGAGCTGCGTCTGCTGGCCGTTCCAGAAGATGCCGAGAGTAAGAAAGCCCATCAGGTAGATCACCAGATTGGGCGCAAGACCAGCGAGCACGCGCCACAGATCGTGCTCTGAGTGGACGGCGGAGGCCGCCGGCAGGCTGAGATCGAGGACCAGCAGCGTCATGGCGAAGGCGAAGACGCCGTCGCTGAGCGCGCTAAGGCGGTCGAGGTTCTGGTTGGCGATGCGGTTATAGAGCGTGGGCATCCGGGAACAGATTACGCGGGTTGCGGCGCGGCGGCACAGATGAACCGGGAGCAACGGCTGCGATAGGCTATACCCATGTCTCTCCAGGGAAGAGCGGCGCTGGTCACCGGCGCCTCGCAGGGAATTGGGCGGGCCTGCGCGCTGGCGCTGGCTCAGGCGGGCGCGCGCGTGGCGCTGGCGGCTCGCAACGAAGGCAAGCTGAACGAAGTGGCGGCGGAGATCGCGCAAAAGGGCGGCGCCGCGGCGGTGTTTGCGCTCGACCTTGCCAGCGAGGAGTCGATCAAGGCGTGCGCAAAGGCCGCGGTGCAGCACTTCGGCAGCATCGAGATCCTGGTCAACAACGCCGGCATTACGCGCGACACGCTGGCGCTGCGCATGAAGCGAGCGGACTGGGATGCGGTGATCCAGACGAACCTGACCGGCACGTTCCTGATGACGCAGGCGCTGCTGAGCCCGATGCTGAAGGCGCGGTGGGGACGCATCATCAACGTGTCGAGCGTGGTGGGCGAGACCGGCCAGGCGGGCCAGGCGAACTATGCAGCCAGCAAGGCGGGACTGCTCGGGCTCACCAAGTCGCTGGCGCGGGAGCTGGCCTCGCGAAACATCACGGTGAACGCCGTCGCTCCCGGGTATATTGAGACGGCCATGACCGCGGTGCTGGATGAGAAGCAGCGCGAGAGCATGCTCGGGGAAATCCCACTGGGCCGCCCAGGAACGGATGCGGAGATCGCCGCTGCCGTGCGCTTCCTCGCGTCGGAGGAAGCCGCGTACATCACCGGCCACGTGCTGGACGTGAACGGCGGAATGTATATGTAGCTAAGGTGCGGGCAGCTAAAGTCCGGTTAGCTGACCGGTTTTCAGCTGATCTGCGTTCAATACCAAAACTTCACCCTGGGCCACAGCGTTTGCAGATTTTCGTGCAGGCCGCGGCAAATGTAGACGGGGCCGCGTTCGTAAGGCTCGACCCAGGGATTCGTGTCCTCGGCAAAGACCTGCACGGAATCGAATTCGCTGTCGAGTGCCTTGCGGCTGTCGCCGAAGTCGATGACGATACTCCCGGTGTAATTGCGCGGTCCCCAGAAAAAGTAGTTCTGGTGGCCGCTGATGGCCGGCGGCACGTCGGGCCGGTAGATGGTGACGGCGCTGGCGTCGCCATAATTCCTCGCGTAAATTGCGGCCTGCGCGCGCTCCTGCGGCGGCAGGGAGAGCCACGCATTGGCCAGCAGATCGGCCTTATGCCGCCAGTCCAGCATGTCGGCCATGTACTGCGGCAGCGGCGCGGTGGTGTCCGTCTCCAGTTTCGGTGGCTGCAGATGCAGCCGGTTCATGTACGCAAGCTCGTGCGCCGGCGGCAGTACGGGCAGAATTACTGGCAGCGTAATCGCAACGCCGACCACATGGAGCGCCATATACGCCGGGGTGAACCCGCGCCGCAGCCAGAGCTTGCGGAACAGGACATCCCAGGCCGCGGCGCCCGCCGCGAAATAGAGCGGATAAATCGCCGCCAGGTAGTAGTCCTTGGCGTGCAGGACGATCATCAGCGGCAGATAGAGCGCGTACGTCACGCCCAGGAAGCGGAAGGCTCGCGCTCGGCGGCTGATGAGCAGCCAGAGAACCCCGCCAATCCACAAGGGCGCCATCAGGAAGCCGAAGACCTCCAGCTGGTCCAGCACAAATGCGAGCGCCCCGACGTGCACATTCTTGCCGTCGATCTGATCGTTGTGGAGCAACTCCAGCGTGGCCCAGTGGTGATGGATCTCCCACAGCAGGTTGGGCAGGACCAGCAGCACGATGAGTGCAAAGCCAACCGGGAACCATTTCGAAGCGAGGATGCGGCGTTGTTTTGTCAGCAGCAGCGCCACGAGCACGCAGACGAGGAAGAAAACCTCGTTCCACTTGTTTTCGAGGCCGATGCCAGCCGTCACGCCCAGCGCGATCCAACACCAGGCGACGGCGCGGCCGCTGCGGATGCCGCGCTCGGCAAGGCGCGCCAGCTCCATGAGCGCGAGTGCGATCACCATCCAGAAGATCGGTTCGAAGAGGGTGGTTGAGATGGTCGCGTCGGTGCCGATCACCATGGGCGCCAGCAGGATGCCGGTCATGGCCAGCGCCTGGGCCCAGCGGCCCGCGCCCATGCGCCACGCCAGCAAGCCGGTCAGAGCCACTTCCGCGGCGCCCGCGAGCGAGCAAAACGTGCGGAAGAGCGCGAGGGAGTGCAGACCGAAAAGCAGTTCCGAGATGCGCGCGACCAGGGGGATGATCGGCGGCTGATCCACGTAGCCCCAGGCCAGATGCCGTCCGCAAACGAGAAAGTAGAGCTCGTCGCGGAAGATGAAGTAGCCGGCGTGCTGTATGGCGATCTGGGCTGCCGTGGCCAACACATACTTGAGCAGGCCGAAGGCGACGGCCAGGTAGACGGCGCTCTTCAGCGATCCCGCCGCGGATTCCTGCGGGGCTATCTTTGTCACCTCAGAGGTTGCCGGCATGAGGCCTCCGTTCCCGTGTCCAATGACTCTCTCGCATTCAGCATTACGGATCGAGCGCAGCGATGGTTCACAGTGTATCCCGCAACATCGCGGCGCGGCCGGGGTATAGTCCTGGCAGGAGTTCAGAGGAGGGCTCGTGATGAGAAAGCTTTGGCTTGTTGTGTGTCTGGCATTCTGCGCGATGGCGGTGCATGCGCAGGATCAGCAGCCGGCCGCGCCGGCAGTGGGCGCGGTGGTGAATGTTCACGTGACGGCGTCGCATGTGAGGCCCTGCTGGAGTAGCCCGTGTTCAGACATCCTGTATGTCGATGTCGTGATGAAGGGGAAAAAGTACGAATTGCGGGGACTCGCCAACGGAGACAGAAAGTTGAAGATCCTGCCGGATTCCGTGCTGGCGCCCGGAGATTATCAGGCGAAGCTGAAGAAAGAGGAAGAGAGCGCGACGGGCATGTTCTTCCAGGTGTACGAGCTTCAGCTGCCGGGAGGCGACACCTGGGAAGGCACGGTGAGTGCGGTGTCGGAGTGACCAGCTGAGAAGCTGCCAGCTAAGGTCCGGTCAGCTAAAGTCCGGCCGGCGAAGAAGCGGCCAGGGTAAATCCAGCCAGTTCTGCCTGCGAGATGTCGTCCGCTGACAGGCTTACCGCTGACCGTTTTGCTGCTGCCCGTTTTATCGCAGGCCGCTTCTTCGCTACCGATAGCGATACAGCTTGATCCGCCGGATCGTGAATTGTCCAGCGGGCAACTCCAGCCAGCGCCCCTGATTGTCGTCGTCGCCGTTCAGGTTGCGCCCTGGCGTCCACACGCCATCCACGAACTGGCCTTCCCAGATGGAGTCGATGCCGGCCTGGCCCTGGCCTGAACCGGCGACGCCAAAGGTGAGAAACATCCCGGAGCCGGCGACGAGAAAATCATTCGGTCCGAGCTGCAGGATGAGGCCCCCATGCGCGCCGGGGATGGGCGGCTCCATTTGCCCGGGAGGGACGGGCGGCCAGCCTCTGCGGAAAGTCGCATTGAAGGTGTAGCTGCCCAGCGTGAGCGTCTGCGGGCTCAGGTCCTCCTTGCCGTCGAAGCTGGTTGAAGTAAGGATGCCAACGAGCTGGCCCGTGCCCTGGTGAGCGAGGAGCAGCGGGGTGAGCTGCTCGAGAACGGAATATGCCTGACCGAGCGTTTTTTGTTCGACGGCGCTCAGATTCTCCAGCGCGTAGACGGAGAAGCCGATGGCGTTGCGCTGCGCGTAGGCGTAGAAGGCGTCGGCGGCAAGCTGGCCGGCATCGGCGCGGCCGCTTTCCGGGATGAACAGCGGGTTGCCAGGAACGGCATAGCGGTCCGCCCACTCTTTGAAATTGGGGAAGTAAATATCCGGTGAGAGCATGTCGATCGCAGGCGCCGCGGCGTGCCAGATGTCGAAGACATCGGGCAGCGGCCGTCCGCCGCCGGGGATGAGCGCGGCGTTGACATACATGGGCAGCGGATAGACGGCTTTGCCGGCTGCGGCGACGGCGCCAGTGTAGCGGGCTTCAGTCCAGGCGTCGAAGAGATTGTCCGTGAGGGGGCCAGGGCCGAAGGTGTCCGTCCAGTTCCCGCCTGTTTTTGAGCCGTGGCCTTCCCAGGCCTGGCGCAACGCGGGCGAGAGCGTGTCGCGATGTGCGGCGAGGTAACTGGTGAGCGCCGCGGGCACAGGCGCGTTGAACGCGGCGTTGGCGGCGGAGCTGAAGTCGCGCGATTTCGGGATGATGCCGATCTCGTTTTCCACCTGGACCATCAGCACCGTCCGTTGGGCGGAGTCGATCGCGCGCAGGTGCTTCATGAGCGCGACGAAGGCGGCGGTGTCGGCGTCCAGATTGCTGCTGCTGAATGCGGAGAGGATTTCGAGACCCCGGCCGTCGGGCAGCTCGGCGCGGGGAAAGAGCTGCTCGTTCTCCTTCACCCAGTCGGGCGCGTAGCAGGAGACACTGTTCTTCCAGCTTCCGAACCAGAGCAGGACGAGATGCATGTGATGGGCGCGCGCGCCCTGGAGGAGGCCGTCGACCGTGGTGAAGTCGAAGTGGCCTTCCTGCGGCTCGATGAGCTGCCAGTAGACGGGCGCGATGACGGTGTTGAAGTGCATCGCGGCGAATTCCGGCCACAGCTTGTTCAGATAAGGCAGGCTGGAGGCCGAGGAGTTTTCCAGCTCGCCGCCGCGGATGAGGAAGAGATGGCCATCGACGATGAGCTGCGTGACGCCGTGGCGGACGGCGAGATGCGGCATCGAATCCGCCTGCGCCTGCACAAACTGCGGCGCGAGAACAAGAGCAACCGCAGCGAAGATGGCGAGGATGCGTCGAGGCTGGGTTTGCATTCTGTTCTTCCAGTCGAATTCTTCCAGCCGACGGCTGTGGCTTCGGCTACCATCCTATTGAACATGAAGATTCTCACCGCTGCCGAGATGCGCGCCGTCGATCGCGTAACGACGGAGGAGTACGGAGTGCCTTCGATTCACCTGATGCGCGATGCGGGTCTGGCCGTCGCGCGGTTCGTGTTGGGACAGTATCCAGCACAGCGGCGCATCTGCGTTCTTTGCGGCAGGGGTAACAACGGGGGAGATGGATTTGTGTCCGCGGCGGCGCTGGCGCGCGCGGGATGCGAGGTGCGCGTGCTGCTGCTCGGCGACCCGTCCGAACTGAAGGGCGACGCGCGAACGGCCTTTGAGGCGATGGCCATCGCGCCCATTTTGGCGACGGATGAGGCAGCCCTCGATCTGCGGGAGGTGCAGCAGGCGCTGCTGTCGGCGGATCTGCTGATCGATGCGGTGGTGGGCACGGGATTCAAGCCGCCGTTGCGCGGAACGGCGGCGGCTCTGCGCGATCGTGTGAACGCGATGCAGACGCCGGTGGTCGCTGTGGATTTGCCGTCGGGCTGGGATGCCGACTCGCGCGAG
>JASHNS010000117.1 GCA_030041515.1 Acidobacteriaceae bacterium
GCCAGCGCAGGCTGGGCGCGATCGGCGGCATCACCTGCGCCCGAGTCTTGCCCATCAGGTCTGAGACCAGCACGAATTTGTAGCCGCGCGCGCGCAGGGTGGTGATGAGCAAGGGCAGAGCAGCGACGGTCGCGGAGCGATTGCCGCCCCCGTCGTGCATGAGGATGATGCTGCCCCGCATCCACGGCAGGGTCTTCATTTCCTGAATCTGCTCGAGAACGCTGTTGGTGATTTCCTGGGGGGTTTTACGAGGATGCTCGTTCCAGTCGTTGGTGTCGATTTTGTCCCCAATGATGGTGTAGCCCATCTGCTGGATGCGGTAGGCGGGCGCGGCTTCCGCGTTGGTGTCGGGTTCCTGATCGATGGAATACGGAGGCCGGACAAAAAGGGTGTGAATGCCCAGCTCAGCGGCAAAGAGGCGTTCGGTGCTGTTGAGCTCGAGCATGGCCTGGCGGGGCGTGATCTCCGCGATATTGGGGTGGGTGAAAGTGTGGTTGGCGATCTCGTCGCCCTCGGCCACTTCGCGCTTGACCAGGCCGATGTTGTTGACGGCCTCTTCGCCGATGATCATGAAGGTGCCGGGAGCGTGGTACTGCTGGAGAACGTCGAGGATCTTCGGGGTCCAGGTGGGGTCCGGCCCGTCATCGAAGGTGAGCGCCAACTCGCCGGGATGATATCCGTACTGCTCGATGACGTAGGACTGGGGCAGACTGGTCATATCCTCGTCGATGAGGGTGTAGTTGTCCGAGGCCACCTGGATGGTGCGCTCGCCGGGCTGGGGCGCCGAAACAATGCGGAGGATGTCGCCCTCGCCCTCGGTGTCAACGTCCTCGCCGGGGGGCACGACACGGAGTTGATCGGGAGCATCCTTCGCCTGAGGATCATTCCAGACCTTCCACAGGGACGGATCTTCTTCGCCGAGGCGCCACAGAGCAAAGGTGCGGATGCCCATCAGATTGCCGGCACGCATCTCGTTGAGGGCCGTGACCGCGTCGAGAAACCAGACGCGATGACGCAGGTGGGTATCTTCGTCGACGTAAGCGAAGGAGGGATTCAGCTCGTCACCCTCGAGGTGCACGTCCGCGCCGGCGTCGGCTGCCACCTGCCAGGCATCCTGGACGGTGAGATCGTCGACATTGACCACCTGGTCTGAGATTTTTTTGCCCTTTACGGGAGCGGGCATTGCCCAGTCATAGCCGTAATTGCCGATGGCGCAAATCAGCTTCTCGCGAGGCACGTATTTGAGAGCGCGCGTCAGATTGGCCTCGAACCATGGCTCGCTGGCCACCGGACCAGGGTCGCTGGTCTCCTCGTGCTCGTCGTAATTCATGAGGATGACGCCATCACTGTTGCGGGCCATGCCGGTGAGGACTGCGGGCGGGGCCTGGGACTGAACGTCGACGTAGATCTTGAGGTGCTTTGCCTCAAAATCGTGGTGCAGCTCGCCGACCCATTCCGCGTAGAGCTTCTGGTCCTCCTCGGGCACCTGCTCGAAATCGAGGGCGATTCCGCGATAGGAGGGATTCGCGTAGAGGAACTTATCGAGCTCGATTTGCAGGCGATGGCGGGCCGCCGGACGGCGGAGCATGCGGCCGATCACGTCGCCTTCCCACTGCTGGTTGAGGGCGTCGTAGTCGTTGAGCATGGGGTAGATTTCCGTATCCTCGTGAGCCGCGGCGATCACGTCTCGCACGCGGTCGCCGGGATCGACGGAATGAACGCCGCTCGCGTCCGCGACATCGAACAAATGCACGGGGAAAAGAGGGGTCGCGCCCACGAGATTGCCATCGGGCGAAACCACGTGCAGCCAGTCGGGAAAGAGAATGTCGATCTGATGGATGTGGGCCTTCAGCGAGTCATAGTCGGCTTCGTCATTCTCATAGAAGGCAGCGCGCAGGGGCAGATCCTGGTTGGGCACGATCTCAGAGGCGCGCCGGTGAGGACGCCGGAAGGCGGAGTGCACGGCCGGAGCCTTCCGCACGATTTCCTGGCGTTCTTTGAGAGCCCGGTAATTGGGCTTTTGGGTGGGCAGGAGCAGCTCGGGCAGGTTCTGCCGGGAGATCACGCTGAAGGCGAAGACCGCCAGCACGAGCGTGAGCCCGACGACCAACACGTCGGTCAGCCGCCGGAAGACCTTGCGGCGCAATTGCCTGGGATCGTAGAAAACCTGCTTCATCTTTGGCCGGTTATGCATTCAATCGTACGACACTCACGCGCGGAGGCCCTTTGTGGCCGTCGACGCCGAGGCCGCGGCTGTACAGTTCACGAGACGCGCGAAAATCCTGTGCCACCAATACTTTCCCATTCCGCCGTGAGGTGGCGGCTGGTCTAATAAACGCAATGCACTCTCCGCGGCGGAAAACAATGGGTCTGGTACTCCTCGCTCTGCTGGCCGGTGCCGCGCTGCGCCTGTGGTTCGTTTGGGCCTACCCTGAAACGGGGGGCGACACGCTGATCTACGGCGGGATCGCCAAAAACTGGATCCTTCACGGCGTTTACGGGGTCTCGGCGCCCGGCGAGCCGCTTCACCCAACGCTGATTCGGCTGCCCGGCTATCCCTTATTCCTTCGACTTTGTTTTTGGCTCTTTGGCATCGAGCACTACCTTCCGGTCATGCTCATCCAGGTGGCTGTCGATCTGGTCACCTGCCTGCTGATCGCCGGCTTCGCCGGCCGCATCTGGAACGAGCGCGCCGGCTTGTGGGCGCTCTGGCTGGCCGCGCTGTGCCCATTTACCGCGAACTACACCGCCGCGCCGCTGACGGAAACGCTGGAGCTTTTCTGTATCGCGCTCGCGTTTTACGCCCTGCCCCGGTTTCTCGACGCACC
Source organism: Acidobacteriaceae bacterium (assembly GCA_030041515.1). GTDB lineage: Bacteria > Acidobacteriota > Terriglobia > Terriglobales > Acidobacteriaceae > Palsa-343. The sequence continues at coordinate 2,829 of JASHNS010000117.1, forward strand.
GGGATGGAAATGGGCGCTGACGCTCGCTTTTGCCTGGAGCTATGCGGCCCTGCTTCGCCCGGATGGTCCGCTGCTGGCCGTAGTTTTGTGCCCGGCTATGGTTTTTTACGGCCGGCGCCGCTGGGGCGCGGGGCGCATGATGCGCTGGGCCATCCTCGGCGGCCTCCTCTCGATTCTTCCCTTCCTGCCATGGACCAGGCGCAACTGGAAGACCTTTCACGTTTTCCAGCCGCTGGCTCCGCGCTATGCCGTCGATCCGGGGGAGAGCACGGATCCAGGGTTCAATCGCTGGACCAAAACGGTCTGCGCGGATTTCGCCTGCACCTGGGATGTTTACTGGAATGCTAACAGCGATCCCATCGATCCGGCCAGCCTGCCCTCGCGCGCTTTCGATTCGGCCGAACAATATCGGCAGACGGTCCATTTGCTGGACGCGTACAACAATGACTGCTGCGAGATCACTCCGCAGATGGACGCGAGCTTCGCCGCGCTGGCTGCGGAGCGCATTCGCTCCCATCCCCTGCGCTATTCCGTGGAACTGCCGGTGGCGCGGCTGGCGGATATGTGGCTGCGTCCGCGGACGGAGATGCTGTGGATCGAGGTGCGCTGGTGGCAATTCGAGGAACACGAGGGGGAAACGGAGTTCGCCTGGGCGTACGCGGCGCTGAATCTCGCGTATCTGGTCGTCGCGCTGATCGGGTTTCTGAAGCGGCCGCGCTACCGCGGCGCGATTCTGGCGTTTGTGGTGCTGCGCTGCCTGCTGCTGCTCACGCTGGAAGCGCCTGAGCCGCGATACACGCTGGAGTGCTTTCCACCGCTGATCGCGCTGGCCGGCATGGCGTTGGCGGGCCGCGCTGGTTCGCTCGAGCCGGGGAGTGGGGGGACTCAGTCGTCTGCCTGATCCAGCCGCAGTGGCGTCACCTGAACGCGGCCCGTGCACACGCTCATCGGCTGTGTCACGGGAAACGTGCGAGTGGTACCCGGAGCGGTGACCAGCAACCGCGCCACGCTGGAGCAGTTCTCTCCCGCGGACCACACGAGGTCGAAGGCGGCAACGGCCTTCGGCATCAGGACGACCTCCGCCGGGGAATTCGCTGTGGCTGCTGACCGTGCGGGCTGCGTCGCGCTGGCTCGATTGAGTTTGGCCTGGGGCTTGCCGGAGGCGGCTGCACCCTGCCCCAGCTCCGCTCTGACCTCGGCGGCGGTGGTTCTTTCCACCGCAACGCTGCCCAAACTGTGCCCCTGCGCATTGAAAAGGACAACGAGCGGATATCCGCTCAACCTGCAGGCGACGCCCGTACCGTTGCGGAATCCCAGCTTGATGGAGTGGAAGGCGCCATGTACGTCGCCGGCGATCTCCTGCACACTGAGGGCGTCGGGCGAGCAGATGGAGGCACCCATGGCGGGGGGAGGCGCAACCGGGGCCGCGGCCGGCCGCGGCGGAGCCGGAATCACGTAGGGTGCATTGGGATCAGGGCGCTGCGACTGGGTGGGAGCGACGGCTTGCGAAAGCACAGCATTCGCAGGCGGCCCGGCCGCGCAGCCGCTCCACAATACCAACAGGAGGCTTGCGGTAAGAGCGAGAACTGCGGAACGGGAGCGCACGATCAGTTTCTTCTTTCGTCAGCTAAGATGTTGCGGTTTCGTCCTCCGTTGCAACCGGAAAGCCGATGGTTGCCCGCGGGCCAGTAAAATCGCTGCATGAAACCGTTGCAGGGACAGGCGGCACTGGTTACGGGAGGCGCAAAACGGATCGGGCGAGCGCTGGCGCTGGCGCTGGGAGCGGCCGGGGCACAGGTGGCGATCACGTACCGCGAATCTGAAGCTGACGCGCGGAAGACGCTCGCGGATCTGGAAGCCGCCGGGGTGCGGGCTTCGGCCTTTCGCGCTGACCTGCGGAGGCCTGAGCAGATACGGGCCGCGGTGGAAGCCACCGCCACGGGCATGGGCCGGCTCGACATCCTGGTGAACAACGCGGGGCGATTTGAAACCGCGGCTCTGGAATCGATCACGGTAGAGCAGTGGGACGCAATGTTCGAAACGAATACGCGAGCGCCCTTCCTGACGGCGCAGGCGGCGTATCCCCATCTGAAGGCGGCGCGGGGACGGATCGTGAACATCGGGTCGCTGGGCGGCATGCATCCCTGGCCCACGCACGCGCACTACTGCACCTCGAAGGCGGCGCTGCACATGCTCACGCGGACCATGGCGAAGGCCTGGGCGCCGGAGATCAGCGTGAACTGCGTCGCCCCGGGGATGGTGGTCGCGGGCGAGGTGGCCGCAGAGTACGAGTCCTACGCGCGGCGCACACCCATGAAGCGCAACGGGACGGTGGATGACGTGGCGGCGGCAGTGATGTTCTTCCTCACCGGGCCGCACTTCATCACCGGGCAGGTGCTGAGCGTGGATGGGGGGCTGGGGCTGTAGGAGAGTCCGAAGGCGCCGGGAAGCTCCGCTTCAGCGCGCGTGTTCACGCTACTTGCCGAAAATTCGCGAGAAGAATCCGCCGTGCGGCGCGGGCGTTTTTTCGTAGGTATAGACGCCCTCGGGCTCCGGCTGCGGCGCCAGCTTACGATCTTCGAAGGCCGCGCGTGGGTTCTCGATGCAGAGCCGGTCTGCCGTCTCCTGGCCGCAGCGTTTGGCGATGGCTTCGTGCGCCGTGCTCATGCGGGGCGGACGCCCGGCGAGATTGTGCGCGTCGGTGGCGATGAAGTGAACCCAGTTTTTCTCGATCATCTCCCAGGCCAGCGCCTGCGCGCGCCGGCCGAAGCGGCCGCCGAGCGATGCGGCGGTGATCTGCACGAGGCAGCCGGTGCGCATCCACTCCGCCATGCGCTGGTGATCTTTCTGGAGCAGCGGATTCCGCTCAGGATGCGTGACGATGGGACGGATGCCCTTGACGGTGAACTCGTAGAACGTGTCGCCAATGTTCTGGGGGATCATGAATTCCGCGAATTCCACCAGCAGATAGCTGCCCTGGTTGATGGTGAACTTATGCGGATGCTGGAGCGCGTCCTCGATGTTTTCGAAGGAGAGATGGAAGTCGCAGCCGAGGCCCAGAGTGAGTTTGTCGCCGAGGCGCTCGCGGATGGCGGCCAGCCGCGCCTGGTTCGTCTGTGGATTGAATTCGTAGACGTCATTGGCGTGGGGCGTGCAGACGATGTGCGTAATGCCATCCGTCGCGGCCGCTTCGGCCTGCGCCACAGAAAGATCCAGATCCTTCGGTCCGTCATCCACTCCGAACAGCAGATGATGATGGATATCGATCATGAGCGGTGCGCGAGCGCCTCCACCAGGGACGCAAAAATCTTAAACCCATCGGAGGAGCCGAGGAGGGCTTCGCTGGAACGGTCGGGGTGGGGCATCATACCGAGCACGTTCCGGCTTTCGTTCAGAATGCCCGCGATATTGTCGAGGGAGCCGTTAGGATTGGCTTCCCGCGTGGCTTCGCCCTCGGCGGACACATAGCGGAAGGCGACCCGGTCGGCCTTCTTCAATTCTGCGAGGGTCGATTCGTCGCAGAAGTAGTTCCCTTCCATGTGGCCGATGGGCATCTTCAATACCTGGCCGCGGTCCAGATTGTGGGTGAACGGCGAATCCGTCGTCTCCGCGCGCAGATACACCTGCTTGCAGATGTACTGGAGGCCCGCATTGCGCAGCAGCGCGCCAGGCAGCAGGCCGGCTTCGCAGAGGATCTGAAATCCGTTGCAGATGCCGAGGACGAGGCCGCCATCCGCGGCAAACTTCTTCACCGACTGCATGACAGGCGAGAAGCGCGCGATGGCGCCCGTGCGGAGATAATCGCCATAGGCAAATCCTCCGGGGACGAGGATGGCGTCGCAGCCCTGGAGATCCGGCGAGTCATGCCAGAGAAAGACCGCGGGCTGCTGGGCGATTTCCGCCAGCACATGCTGGGTATCGTGATCGCAGTTCGATCCTGGAAAAACGAGGACGCCGAATTTCATGCCTGTGTTTAGGGTAGCAGGTTAACTGGATGCGGCATTCGGGATCAGGCGAGACGACTGGAGGGTGGCTATCTGATGAAAGGAAGATACGCGCGGACGCGGGAGCGATAGTCGCGGAATGTGTTCTGGAAATGCGCTTCGAGGAGGCGGTCTTCGGCTCGAACCCGAATCTCCGTCCCGGCAATGAAAGCCAGCGCGCCGGCGATCCATAGCGGCCACCAGGTATAGGCCGCAGCTGTGGCCATCAGCATCCCGAACATCGACGTATAGATGGGGTGCCGCATCCAGCGGTAGGGGCCGGTCTGAATGAGTTCGTGGTCCGTGCTCAGAGCGGCTTCAAACCGCCATTGCTTTCCCAATTCATGCGCGGCCGCCCAGACCAATATGACCGAGATGGGGCCGAGGATCATGGAGGCGACCAAGGCCACCGCAGACTTCTGAAATCCCGCCGGCTTGACCCACATCCAGATCAACATGAAAGCGACGAAGACCAGCCCGATGCCCCAGCGCGACGACGTTGCGCGAACCGCTTTCTGCTTTCCCCTGGCCTGACGGCTCGGCTTGACGAAGGCCGCGCACCAGGCGATCCAGCAGACGAGAAGCTCGACCCATGCGGCGATCAGCAGATTGGTCACGATCATGTCGGCTCCGATGGAAGACCCGAAGGCAGGTTGCCGTTCCCTAACTGTACCTTTTCGCCCACCCGTCCATCGACGCCAGGGCGCGCTCGCATTGCATGCGGTGCCGCTCGCGCTTGTCGCGGACGCGCTTGCGGGTGGCTTCGTCGAGCGGCTCGATGAGATCGAAGGTGATGTTCGCCGGCTGGAAGCGCTTTGGGTCGGCCTGGGTGATGTAGTGCACCAGCGAGCCCAGCGCCGTGGCGCGCGGAACCGGCTCCGGCCGGCCGCCCTGCGCGAGTTGCGCGGCGTAAATGCCCGCCAGCATGCCGGTGGCGATCGATTCCGTGTAGCCTTCGACGCCGGAGATTTGTCCCGCGAAGAAAAACGACGGATGGCCCCGCATGTTCAGCAGCGGCGTGAGTACGCGCGGGGCGTTGATGTAGGTGTTGCGGTGGATCTGCCCGTAGCGCAGGAACTTTGCCTGCTCGAGGCCGGGAATCATGCGGAAGATGCGGGCCTGCTCGCCGAATTTCAGGTGGTTCTGGAAGCCGACCAGGTTATACGAGTCGGCGCGCAGATTCTCCTGGCGCAGTTGCACGACGGCCCAGGGCATTTTGCCGGTGCGCGGATCGCGCAGGCCGACGGGCTTCATGGGGCCAAAGCGCAGGGTGTCGCGTCCGCGACGCGCCAGCTCTTCGATCGGCAGGCAGCCTTCGAAGTATTCGAGCTTCTCCCACTCTTTCGCTTCCACGCTCTCGGCGGTCAACAGCGCATCGAGGAAGGCCTCGTATTCGGCCTGGTTCATGGGGCAATTGATGTAATCCGCGGATCCCTTGTCGTAGCGGGCTGCCAGGTAGACGCGGTCGCGATCGATCGAATCCGCCTCGACGATGGGGCTGATGGAGTCGTAGAAGGCGAGGTGTTCGCTCCCGGTGAGGCGCGCGATTTCCGCTGAGAGCGCGTTCGAGGTGAGCGGGCCGGAGGCGACGATGGTCAGGCCGGCGTCCGGATCGAGGTGCGTGACCTCCTCGCGATGCACGCGGATTCTCGACTCTGCCGCAATCTGCTCGCCGATCCGCCGGGAGAACTGGACGCGATCGACGGCGAGCGCGTGGCCAGCCGGAACCGCGGTCGCGTCGGCGCAGGCGAGCAGCGGCGATCCGGCGCGCCGCATTTCCTGCTTCAGCAGCCAGGGCGCGGTGTTCTCGCTCTCGGATTTGAGCGAATTCGAGCACACCAGCTCAGCGAAATCCGCGGTCTGGTGCGCCGGGGTCTGCCGCACCGGACGCATCTCGTAGAGGTCGACGTCGACGCCCATGCGCGCGGCGACCAGGGCCGCTTCCGGTCCGGCCAGTCCGCCGCCGATGATGCGAATGGCGGCGGTCATGCCTGCGCGGCCACGGCGGCCAGCGCGTCGTCGCCGAGCCGCATGCGTCGCCAGCTGTCCATCGTGACCGCGCCCAGCGAGCGATAGAACGCGATGGCGGGGTCGTTCCAGTCGAGCACGTGCCAGAAGAGCAGGCGGCAGCGGCGCTCGACGCTCAGCGCCGCAACGCGGGTCAGCAGCGCCTTGCCAATGCCTCGCCCGCGAAAGCGCGGCCGCACAAAGAGATCCTCGAGATGCATGGAGCGTCCGCGCCAGGTGGAATACACGGGGAAAAACAGGGCAAACCCCGCCGGCTCGCCGTCTTCCTCGGCGATCAGGCACTCGAAGTATGCGCCTTCGCCCGATGGGGGAAATCCGTCCCGCAGCAGCTCCGCTTCATCCACCCTGACAGCGTCGGGTTCGCGCTCGTACTCGGCCAGTTCCCGAACAAAAGCGAGAATTTGAGGCGCATCAGCGGGGGACGCAGGGCGAATCGTAGCCATAGGCTCTCATTATAGGGAGCGTGCTCCTGCATATCGGCTGGGCGCGGGTTGGTGGCTGAGCCGCGACCTTCTTTTCCCGTGGCCCGGCCGTAACGCGACTGTCGTAATGCCCTAAAAGAGGTACGAACATTCATCCTAACGGCGGCATCCTAATCGGCGATTCAGGTTGAGAGGCAGCCGCTATGGATACGCGAGAGGTGATGCAGATGCTGATCGAGGTGGAGCGAGCCCTGCTCCGGCACGACTGTGGTGCGGCCTACGTCGCCGTCCTCGACGCGGAAAGCCGACTGGTTCGGCTGGAACAGGAGTTCCTTACGCGCCAGGAGGGTTTGGTGCGCAAGGCGGCCTGAGCGCGGGTCTGGGGCCGGGGAACACAGGCAGGTGAGCGCGGCACGTGGGGCAATTCAGGCAAAAGCCTGAAAATCAGGCTTCCCTTTTCTTCATTTCAGCGTCATCATGGGTGAATTCCGGTCCTCCGGCGCGGAGGCGCTCATGATTCGCTGCCTCATGGAAGCAGCGCGGATTAGCTTAGTCGCGGCCATGGCTGCCCCGGCGTTGATTACTGCCCACGGTGCGGCTCCGCAGATGTCACCGGCCGCCCCTCCATCCACCGTCATCGCCCTCCCTCCTGAAACCCTGGGCGATCTGGCTCTGGCTCGCCAGGAATATATCCAGGCGATCGCGGATTACGAGCAGATCCCCCACAAATCTGCCGCCGTCTGGAACAAGATCGGGATTGCGTATCATCACCTCTTCGCTTACAAGATCGCCCGCATCGACTATGAGCACGCGCTGCGCATGCGCCCGGATTTTCCCCAGGCGCTCAACAATCTTGGCGCGGTGTACTACGCGAAAAAGAAGTACGGCAAAGCGGAAAAATACTACCGGAAATCACTGAGCCTCGACCCAAACGATGCGGCGGTCTACAGCAACCTGGCGGTCGCTTATTTTGCGCAGGCCAAGGTTCCGCAGGGCGTGGAAGCCATACGCGCGGCCTTCGACCTGGATCCGAACATTTTCTCCACGGATTCGCCGCAGCTGGTCAGCTCGGCGCTGCCGGCCCGCGAGCGCGCGGAGCAGGACTTCTGCGTGGCCCGGCTCTTTGCCCAGGCGGGTAACTTCCGCGAGGCGATCAATTATCTGCGACGCGCCCTGAATGAAGGCTTTACCGACCAAAAAAAGATTCTCCAGGACCATACATTGGCGTCGCTGCGCGCCACGCCGGAGTTCGCCGCTTTGATGAGCGAGCAAAAGCTGCAAAAGCGGTAACAGTTTCCCTCAGGCCCCGGCTCAGAGCTGTGGCCCGCGCGGTTTGACGCCGCCCCCCAGACAACCCACGCTGCCAAACTCGCCACTAAAGCTGAGACAGGCATGACCGGCGGATACCACTGCCCGTGCTTTGTGAATTTTTGCTGAACGGCGATTTGATCGATTGCGATGCTTCGCGCGCAGCGAATCTACGGATTTTCCTGGCAGGCGCCACAGAAGACCGCGCCCGAGCCACCCCGCACAGAAAATAGGCCTCTCTGATCCAGCTTGCCCTATGAGCTTCTCCGCACCTGAATCGCTCCTGGGTTCGACGAGCCGGCGCCGTTTGCCTGCTCTCGGTCTCTCGTTTGCTTCCGTCGTGATCGCGCTGGCAGCGGTGCTGACGGGGTGTTCGTCAAATTCCGGCACGATGGGCACGCAAAAGACTCTGCAGACGATTGCGGTGACGCCGGCAACGGCGAGTCTGTCCGTGGGGGGCACACAGCAGTTCACGGCCACAGGGACCTATTCCGACGGCTCGACGGCAAATATTTCTTCGACGGCTTCGTGGACATCGGCCAGTTCGACGATCGCTGGCATCAGTTCTTCCGGAATGGTCACGGCGGCCGGTGCGGGCTCCACGACGGTCACCGCTTCGCTCAGCGGCGTGAGCGGCACGGCCGCCGTCACGGTGACGGCGAGCACGCCGACGCTCAGCTCGATTGCCGTGACTCCGGCGAACCCCACGGTCGCTGTGGGCGCTACGCAGCAATTCACGGCGACGGGTACGTACTCGGATGGCTCGACGTCGAACATCACTTCACAGGTCACCTGGAGCTCATCGAGTACGGCGGATGCCACCATCAGTTCCAGCGGAGTGGCGACGGGAGTCGCTGCGGGATCGTCGACCATCACCGCGACGCTGAGCGGAGTGAGCGGGACGACGACGCTGACGGTTTCCGCGGGAACGGTGAGCAGCCTTGCGGTGACGCCCAACAATCCCAGCGTCGCTGAGGGATCGACGGTGCAGCTGACCGCGACCGCGACGTACAGCAATGGAACGACGGCGAATGTGACGAACTCCGCCACCTGGAGTTCTTCCGACTCGGGTACGGCGAGCGTGAACTCGACCGGGCTGGTGACGGGGGTTCTTCCGGGAACGACCGCCATCCAGGCCACGTACGAGGGCGAGGGAGGAGCGACGAACGTTACGGTGACCAATGCCGCAGGCGCGGGCACGGACATTCCCACATGGCATGTGGATACGAACCGCAGCGGGCTGAACTCGAACGAAACGATTCTTACTCCGAGCAACGTCGACTCCTCAAAGTTCGGCAAGCTCTTCTCGATCCTTGTGAACGGATATGCATACGCAGAGCCGCTGATCCTGTCGAACCTGGAGATCAATGGGGCCGTGCACAATGTTCTGTACGTGGCGACGGAAGCCGACTGGGTGTACGCGTTCGACGCCAACACGGGCACGCAACTGTGGGGCGAAAGCCTGCTGAAGAGCGGCGGCGAAACGCCGCTGACCACCGGAGCGATCCAGCCGTATCAGGGGATCACCTCGACGCCGGTGATCGATCGCAGCACCGGCACGATGTATGTGGTGTCGGCGCAGAAGACGAGTTCCGGGAATACCTTCCGCCTGCACGCTCTGGATGTGACCAACGGGTCGGAGAAATTCGGAGGGCCCGCTACCATCACGGCATCGGTAACCGGCAGCGTTGCCAATAACGACACGCTCACAACGTCGTGTGTGCAGCGTGCCGCGCTGCTGGAAGCAAACAGCAATATCTACATCGGCTTCGGCGGCTGCCCGGCCGGGTGGCTGCTGGCTTACAGCGCGCTGAACCTGACGCAGGCGGGTGCGTGGAATGCCAGCCCCAACCAGACGGGAGTCGGTCCGTATGCCAGCGCCGGCGGCGTGTGGATGGGCAGCGGCGGCCCGGTGGCGGATTCGAGCGGCAACGTGTACATCGTGACCGGTAACGGGCCGTGGGACGGGAATACGGCGTGGGGGGATTCAGTGATCAAGTTCAGCCCGACGCTAAAGATCGAAAGCTCGTTTACGCCCGATGCTTATGAGTACATGGACTGCAATGATGAAGACTTCGCCGCGGGCGGATTGATGATGATTCCCGGCACGTCGGATCTGGTGGCCGGAGGCAAGATCGGACGCGTGTATCTGCTGAACGGCAGCAATCTGGGCGGAGAGACGACAAATGATACGGGGGCGCTGGACCGCATCTGGTTCGAGTCAGACCTGTCCGCGCCTTATACGTCGCAACCGTGCCAATACATGACGCCAGAGCCGACTGGAGAGGTCAGTTCCTACGAGATCTTCGGGACGTCGGCGTATTACAACGGGTATGTCTATCTCGGTATCTCTCCCGATGGGTCGTCGAGTACGCCTGCGCCGGTGCGGCAGTTCGAGTTCAGCAGCAGTGCAGGAACGCTGACGCCGGGCGCGTACACCAGCCCCAGCCAGCCGCTGAATACGCGGGGCACCACGCCCTTCATCTCTGCCAACGGCACGCAGGATGGCATCGTGTGGATGATCGACCAGGGAGTGCCGCTGCAGCAGGGCACGCCAACGGCAGCCACGCTCTACGCTTTCGACGCGGCGAGCTTCCCGAACGAGCTTTACAGCAGCGCCACGAACTCCGCGGACACGGCCGGCTACGCGATCAAGTTCACGTCGCCGGTGGTTGCCGATGGCGAGGTCTTCATCTCCACCGGGCACGATCCGGTCACGGCGACCAACCCGCAGGGTGAGATCGATGTGTACGGCTTGAAGTAGCTGCTGGTCGCGCAGCGGGGCCGTCAGAACCTGGACCATCCCCGCTCCGCAGCTTTTCACCGACCCACGGCAATCAGAAAGCAAACCCATGCCGCGCACAGCACGGCCACGCGCACGCGATGCAGGGCGTCCCATTTGCGATGCTCGCGCTGAGCGCCGGGCGAGATGGCACCGGTGTCGAGGCGCGCCAGCCGATTGTTGATGGGAACAAGGAAAAAGACCGACAGCAGGATGGCGGCCGCCCACAGCCCGGCCGCCGCACCCAGCCAGGCCACGCCTGTCTGACGCCAGTGCGCCGCGATCTGGCCGACGAGAAGAACCAGAACCGCCGCATACCAAAAGGGCATGACCGCGCCCAGGCGGCGCGCGAAGAACGCCGTGGCCTGCGGCTGCGCGCGCTCGTCCAGTTTCCACAAGACCGGGTTGACGAAGGCCGAGACCGCGAATTCCACTCCGATCATGACTCCCGCACAAACCGTGGTGAGGGTGTTGAGAAGAAAAAGCATGGCTGACCTCCTCCTGAAGCTCAGACGCGCCCACCCTGTAAACTGACTCAAAGAGATGTACTGACAAATTCGTCAGTGGATCGGCCACGTTGCGAAACCGCGAGGTCAGAAGTGCCCGTTTCAAAGAAGGAAATCTCCCCGTGTCCCATTGATGCGATGCTGTCGGTGATTGACGGCCGCTGGAAGGGCACCATCCTATGGCGACTTTCTGAGCGGCCTCTGCGCACGAGCGAACTCCGGCGCAGCATCCCCGGCATTACGGAGAGAATGCTGATCCGGCACCTGCAGGAGCTGGTGCGGGACGGCATCCTGGTCCGCCATCAGGAGCAGACCGTCCCGCCCTGCGTCCGTTATTCGATTTCGAAATACGGCCTCACGCTGGTTCCGGTACTGGAGGTGATCTGCGCCTGGGGACGCAATCACCTGAAACGCACGAGCGGCCACGGACGTGAGTGGTCTCAGGCCGCGCAGCCGCACCGCAACGTTCTATAGTTGACCTGACACTTTGAACAGGAGAGCGACCCTGGCCTGCGACGACCTGAGAGACTGGATCAAGACCCTCGACAAAGCCGGCGAGCTGCGCCGGATTCGCGCGGAAGTGGATCCCATCCTCGAGATGGCGGAGATTGCCGACCGCGCGGCAAAGGCGAAGACGCCCGCTCCCGGCGGACGGGCGCTGCTGTTTGAGAACGTCAGGGGCTATCCGGGCTCGAGCGTGCTGATGAACCAGTTCGGCAGCGAACGGCGGATGAAGCTCGCGCTCGGAGTGGATCCGGAGCATGGGTCGCTCGATGAGATCGCCGGCCGCATCCGCGCCTTGCTCGACGTCAAGTCTCCGGAAGGCTTCCTGGAAAAGCTGAAGATGCTGCCGATGCTGGCGGATATCGGCAAGTTTTTCCCAAAGACAGTTGCCGCGAAAGATGCGCCCTGCAAGGAGGTGATCCGGCGCGAAGGATTCAGCGTGCTGGACTTCCCTGTTCTGCAAACGTGGCCGCTGGACGCCGGCCGCTTCATCACGCTGCCCTGCGTGATCACGCGCTCGTCCGCCACCGGCAAGCGCAACATGGGCATGTACCGCATGCAGGTGTACGACGGCCAGACCACCGGGATGCACTGGCAGCGGCAGAAGAACGCGGCCGAGCATCTGCGCGAGGCGCTACGCGCCGCGGCGGGCGGGGCTTCTTCGCGTGTAGCGGCCATGGCTGAAACGGCGGGCGGAATTGCCAACCTCGCGGTGACAAATCTGGATGCCGCGAACAAGCGGCTGGAAGTTGCTGTGGCCATCGGCACCGATCCGGCGACGACGTTTTCCGCCATTGTTCCGGCGCCGCCGGAGGTGGAGGAATTCCTGATTGCGGGCTTTTTGCGCCAGCAGCCGGTGGAGCTGGTGAAGTGCGAGACGGTCGATCTCGAAGTTCCGGCGCACGCGGAAATCATCCTGGAAGGCTACGTGAATCTCGACGAGCTGCGTCCGGAGGGCCCGTTCGGCGACCACACCGGCTTCTACACGATGCAGGAGGACTACCCGGTCTTCCACATCACGTGCATCACGCATCGCCGCGAGCCTATCTGGGCAGCCACCATCGTGGGCAAGCCGCCGATGGAAGACGCGTGGATGGGAAAGGCCGTGGAGCGCATCTTCCTGCCGCTGTTCCGGCTCACACTGCCGGAGATCGTGGACATCAACCTGCCGGTGGAGGCCGTCTTCCACAACCTGATGATCGTGTCCATCCGCAAAAGCTATGCGGGGCAGGCGCGCAAGGTGATGAACGGGATCTGGGCGATGGGCCAGGCCATGTTCACGAAATGCATCATCGTGGTCGATGAAGACTGCGACGTCCAGGATCTGCGCGAGGTCACGCTGCGCGTCGCCAACAACATCGATCCGGAGCGGGACATCCAGTTCACCCTCGGCCCGGTGGACTCGCTCGACCACGCCTCGCGCCTGCCGAATTACGGCAGCAAGATGGGAATCGACGCCACGCGCAAGTGGGCGGCGGAGGGCTTCGCGCGGCCGTGGCCGCCGCTGATCGAAATGGATGCGGCGACGAAGGCGCGGGTCGACAACCTGTGGAAGAAGCTGGGCATCGATTGAACCCTGGGCCCTGATCTTCGTACGGGAAAGACCACCGCTTGCTCGCTCGCCGCCGGTCAGTCCATTCGATTCTCGTGCTGGCCTTTCTCACTGCGCTTCCGGCGCTCCGGCTCCACGCCCAGACGGAAACGCCCTTCCGCGATTTTTCTCTGCGCCAGGGCTGGTCAGTTTTCACGGAGTACTCTCCGGATTCGACGCACCTCTTCCTCGGCATCTCTCAGGACCGCGAATTTTTCTCGTCAGGGATTTCGTATCACCATCGCCTTCTGCTGAATCGCGTGTGGCAGTTGTCCTGGACGCCGGAAGTGCGTCCGTTCATGGTGGAGAGCGATCCGGTGCGCACCGCCGAGAACTACAACGTGTGTGTCTTCCCCGACGGCAACGTGAACCAGCCCTGCACCCCGATGTCGGGCTACTCCAGATTTGTCCCACACGAGCCGGTGCTGGACGCAACACCCGCCACCTGGAGCGCCACCGGCTCGGTCGCGGGCCAGCCTTACTACGAGAACTACACGTACTACTACAGCCGGCGGTATACGTGGGTTCCCGGGCTGAGCCCCATCGGCTTTCAGGGCGATTTCTTTCCGCGATCGTCCGTCCAGCCGCTCGTCGAGGTCTCCGGAGGATTTGCGGCGTCGCTGCGCGATATCCCGCTGTTCGATACCTCGGCGTTCAATTTCACTTTTTCGTTCGGCGCGGGCGTGCGGATGTTCCGCACGCTCACCCACGCCATGGAGATCGAGTTCCGGGTGCAGCACTTCTCGAACGGCTATCTGGGAACGGCGAACGACCCCGGCATTGACTCTCGCGTGCTGCGCATGAGTTATGTGTGGGGCTCGCGCTGATTCCTCACTCCGCCGTCTTCACCTCAATCTCGACCAGATTGCGTACGCTGCGCGCCATCTTTTTATCCTGGCTCACCACCAGGCGGAACGGGCCGGTCTTCGCGCCGAGGGGCTGGCCGTTGAGCTGGTCGGCAATGAGCACAACGCCGGGATGAAACTCCGGATCGACCTCGCCGAGGGAGAGCACGGTTTTGTAGCCGTCGGAGCCCGTCGCGACGATGTACGTGGCGAGCGCTTTACCCATCAGGGTCTTGCCGTGCGGAACGCCGAGATGCTCCAGGAGGTCCATCAGGGGCACGCCGGACCAGGTCTCCTTTTTATGGATGTGATGGTTGAAGATTGTCACCGTAACGTGCGGATAATCCTTGAAGGTTGCGGGCGTGAAGACGCCACGCTGTTCGGGGCCGGCAATGACGGTCAGCACGTCGGCCCTGGCCGCAGATATCACCGTCCGCGCGGGACTCGCTTGCTGCGCCATCAAGCCTGGGGGCACCCCGATCGCCGCCAGAAGAACCAGGCGTAATGCACCAACACAGACACTATCGTTTCGCATCTACGTCCCTCCGCGCTCACCATCGTAACCCCAACCACGCAAATCGCCCTCGCCAGCTGCCGGCTTCCATCTAAACTGAAGATTCATGCCGCATCTTCAGGACCAGCTGGACGAGATCACCACCCGCACCCGCACCCTCGTGCAGCCCGAACGCCTCGCCATCGGCGAACGCTCTATCCAGGAACTCTTTGCTACAGGGATCGAGGAAAAAATCCTGCCCGTCGGCGCTACCGCGCCCGAGTTTGCCCTGCCCGACTTTTCCGGCAAGACTGTGCGCTCGACGGACCTGCTCGCGCTCGGCCCGCTCATCGTGAATTTCTTCCGCGGCCGCTGGTGTCCATATTGCGTGACGGAACTTGAAGCGTGGCGAGATCTCTACCCGGCGCTGCGCGAGCGCGGCGCGCTGGTGGTGGCCATCTCGCCGCAGGCGCAGCGACAGTCCGACTTCACCGCCAGCCAGCACGGCATTCCCTTCCCCATCCTCACCGACCAGGGCTGCGCGGTGGCTGAGCAGTTCGGGCTGGTCTGGAGCCTGCCGGACTATCTGCGCCGCTACTATCTCGGCATTCTCGTCAACGTTCCTTTCATCAATGGCGATCCGAGCTGGAAGCTGCCGCTGCCGGCGACGTACGTCCTCGGTTCCGGGGGCAAGGTTCTCTATGCCGAAGCGCATGCGGACTTTCGGGTTCGCCCCGAGCCGGAGGACGTGCTGCGGGTGCTGCCGGCGCTAGCGCGGTCGGAATAATGCGGGAACCGCTGGCCCGCTCTCCTCGTATCTCCTGCTGAGTCCAACTCCGAGGAGGCATCCCCATGCACAGCGTCGCCCGCGTCATCATCAACGCCACCCCCGCCACGATTTGGCAGGTTCTGGCCGACGTTGAGCGCTGGCCGCGGTGGACGCCCACTGTCCTCGACGTGCAGCCGCTCACCAACCACGGTTTCCACGTGGGATCGCGCTATCGCATCGTCCAGCCGAAGCTGCGCCCGGCTGTTTATGAGGTCACGGAGTGCGTGCCGCAGCGGGCGTTCGCCTGGGTGACCAGGGCCCCGGGCGCGACGATGATCGCCGACCACCGCATCAACGCCTGCGACGGCAACAGCGCGGAAGTGGAGCTGACATTTTCCACGGAAGGGCTGCTCGGCAGCCTGCTGGGCATGAAATACGCCAAGCTGATCACGGAGTATGTCCGGACCGAGGCGCGCAGTTTGAAGCTGCACTGCGAGTCCCCGCAGGCCGTCGCGGCTCCGGCGTAGGAATTACTGTTCACGCTCGTAGGGGACGTAGACCGGCTCCCACACATGCGCGGCGACCGTTGCGTCCACATCCTTCTCCTGCAGGGCGGACAGACCCTCGGCGATGGCCTGCCGCGCCACGGCTGCCGCAATCGTGCGGCTGATCTCCCGCGACTTCGCCATCGGCGGCAACAGATTCGCATTGGAGTCTTGTTCGACGGGCGACAGCTTCGCCAGGGCCCGGGCCGCGGTCATGATCATCGAGTCCGAGACTCGCCGCGCCTGCGCCGCGACAATGCCGAGGGCGAGCCCTGGGAAGACGTAGGAATTGTTCGTCTGATCGATACAAATTTCCCGGCCGCCCATTTTCACCGGCTCGAAGGGACTGCCCGTCCCGATGAGCGCCTTGCCGTTGGTCCACTTGAGAATGTCTTCCGGGACGGCCTCGCTCTTCGAGGTCGGGTTCGACAGCGGGAAGACGATCGGCCGTTCGCAATTCTTGGTCATCGCGCGCACAGCTTCTTCGGTGAACATCCCCGCTTTCGCGGCCACGCCGATCAGCACCGTGATTTTCCCGTTGCGGACCGTCTCTTCAAGGGTGATCTTCTTCGGGTCCTGGACCTGCCAGCCCTCGACGTCGCTGCGCGGATGAACAAACTCCTTCTGTTCCGGGTGGATCCCCTCGGCGCCCTCGACCAGCAGTCCCGGACGGCCGATGGGATACACGCGGCCGCGCGCTTCCTGCTCGCTCATACCCTCATCCGCGAGCGCTCTCACGAAGAGGTTGGCGATGCCGATGCCCGCCGATCCAAAGCCGACGACGGCCACGCGCTGGTCGCGCAGCTTTGTTCCTGCCGCTTTCACCGCTGCCAGCAGGGTCGCCAGCACGACGGCGGCTGTCCCCTGAATGTCGTCATTGAAGGTGCAGAGGCGGTCGCGATAGCGCGCCAGCAGCCGCGCCGCGTTCGATCCGGCAAAGTCTTCCCACTGGAGGAGCACGTGCGGCCAGCGCTTTTGGACTGCAGAGACGAACCTCTCAATGAACGCGTCGTAGTCCGCGCCGCGGACGCGTTTGTGGCGCCAGCCGATGTAGAGCGGATTCTGGAGGCGCTCCTCGTTATCGGTGCCGACGTCGAGCAGGACCGGAAGGCAGTTCGCGTGATGGAGGCCGCCGAGGGCGGTGTAGAGAGCCATCTTGCCGATGGGGATGCCCATGCCACCAGCGCCCTGATCGCCGAGGCCCAGGATGCGCTCGCCGTCGCTGACGACAATGGCCTTCACCTCGTCGTAGCGCTTGTGCGCGAGCATCTGCTCCATCCGGTCTTTGTTGGGATAGCTGAGGAAGAGCCCGCGCGGCTTGCGCCAGATTTCGCTGAAGCGCTGACAACCCTCGCCCACGGTCGGCGTATAGACGATGGGCAGCATCTCGCGGACGTAGCGCGTGACCAGCGCGTAGAAGAGCGTCTCGTTGATGTCCTGGAGATCGCGGAGGAAGCTGTACTTCTCGAAGGGGGTTTCGAACTGATCGAAGACCTTCTTGCGGCGGACGATCTGCTCTTCCAGCGTGCCCACATGCGGCGGCAGCAGCCCATGCAGGCCGAAGAGGTCGCGCTCTTCTTCAGTGAAGGCAGTGCCCTTGTTCAGGCGCGGATTGTTGAGCAGAGCGTAGCCAGTGAGTTTGGTGCGGATCGTGGTATCGGGCATCGTGCAAGTCGCGGAATCCGGCATAGAGACCTCCTCAGCAAGACTGTGCCGACCTCCACACGGGTCCGTGGGCACACTCCGGCAAACCTTCGAGCCTAGTCCTTGTCCACAGGGATGTCTGTGAGCATTGACACATCCTCGGAGACCCCGGAAATGCCCCGCTTCGCCGCCAGCAGGTAACGCTCCGTCCGCAAGTTGCGGATGCGATCCTTCCCCACCCGTTGCAGCACGCCCTGCTGGGTGTGATGGCGGTTGAAGGCCTCGGCTTTGCGCTCGGCCAGCTCGCCCAGTTCCAGAGTCAGCGACCACGGCGTGGTGGGCGAATCCGTCAGGTCCGGACGATCGCGCACAGAGACAAACGGGGTGCTGGAAAAGTAGAGTTTCGAGGGCGACCAGGGCGGAAGGTCGCCAGGAAAAAGCTCCGTGCGGGCGGCCCAGTGGAAGGCCGCTGTCGCGACCGCGGAAATCATCGTGTGATCGCGGTGCAGGTTCACGCCGCCATCTGCGCCAAAGGTGAGCACGACATGTGGCCGCCAGCGCCGCATGCGGTCGACCACGATGGCCACCATCTCCTGAAAGCTCTGCTGGTAGAGCGCGCCGTCGGGAAAATGCAGAACCTCATGTTGGGTTACGCCGAGAATCTCGCAGGCTGCGGCCATTTCCTTGCGCCGCACCTTGCCGAGGTTCTCACCCGCTGCGACGTCGCCGCGAAAGTGCGCCGCCTGGCCGTCAGTGAAGCACAACACGCGGGTTTGCGCTCCCGCCTGGTGCGCCAGCAGCAGCGCACCGCCAAAGGCACCGCTTTCGTCATCGGGGTGCGCCGTTACACAGAGGAGTCGATGGGGCAAATGGCTTCATCCTCGACAGGAAATTCCTCCCAGGGCAGCTCGGTCTGCGCCACAGGGGTGAAGCTTTTTCGATGCAGGGGGCAGGGCCCAAGATTCTTCAGCGCCGCGCGGTGCTCCGGCGTGGCGTAGCCCTTATGCGAGGCGAGACCGTAGCCGGGATACTCGCGATCCAACTCGCACATGCGCCGGTCGCGGTAAACCTTGGCCACCACGGAGGCCGCGGCGATGGAGATGCTGAGCGAATCGCCGTAGATGATGCTGGTCTGCGCATGCGACAGGTCAAGGCGCATCGCATCGATGAGGAGATGATCGGGTTGCGGGACCAGGCGCAGCACCGCGGCGGTCATGGCCATGCGCGACGCCTGATAGATGTTGACGCGATCGATGGTCTCGGCGTCGACTTCCTCGATCGCCAGGCAGATCGCGCGCGCTTCGACGATCATTGCCAGACGCTCGCGGTCTTCCTGCAGCAGTTGCTTGGAGTCGCGCAGGCCGCGAATGCGCGTCTCCGGGGGCAGAATCACGGCGGCGGCGACGACGGGGCCGAAGAGCGCGCCGCGACCGACCTCATCGACGCCTGCGATCAGGGCCGCTCCCTGAGCGCGCGCCAGCTTTTCGTATTTGTTGCCGCAGGTGAGCGAGCGCAGCATGCGCATTTTGCGCGTCGCGGCGGAAACATCGTCGTCCCCGGCGCGCTTTCGGCCCGACTTCAACGCCTGTTTGCCGGCGCCCGGCTGCGCACCACGCTCCATGCCCCGAGTGTACCGCCGCAAGTTGTGAGGATGGCCGTGGAAAACGGGACGCCCCACCGGAAACACACGCTCCCGAGCGCCAGTGACCGCGCTGTCCCATGTAATCGCGAGGCCGGAAGCGGGCCGGCAGGACGTTATTGCCAGCCTCGCGGCAGCTCGATGTTGTAGTGATGGATGTAATCGGAAAACTCCAGGCCGCGGATCCGCGCCAGCCGCTGATTCACGAACTCCGTCAGCTTGTCGTGGGTTTCCAGATCGTCGAGGTCGAGATCGTAGTGCATGGGATCTTCAGAGATGTCGAATTCCTCGACCGCCGCGCTGTGCGCGGGAACAGTTGTGTCCTGATCCCACAGCACCGAATCCACTTCTTTCAGCTGTCCGCTGGGCGTCTTTCGCATCAGCTCGGAGGAGCCGGGCGGGGGCAGACGGTACTTGTCGCCGGTGTTGTTCGTCAGCCGGTAGGTCAGGATCAGGTGCACGCTTCTCTGGCCCTTTTTCACGGTCAGGTTCAAAAACTGGGCGGTGACGGCGTTGTCATTCCAGGGCTTGTCGCTCGAGTGGCGCACCGCGGCCCAGGTGACAGCGGCCACGATAACGATCGCCGCTCCCAGCAGCGCGCTCGTTGGCACGCCTGTCCGTATCTTCGCCGGGCTTCCGGGATGCAGTTCCTCGGGCATGGTCCCTCACTTCCTTCTGATGCCGTTACGGCTTCGAATCAGGATATGAGATGGTAACCCGAAATCCAGCGACAAGACGCGCCAACGCCCCGGCCCATACACAAGGGCCGAGACGCCGCGATTCAACATTCACCGAATGATTTCCCAAAGGACGGCCTGGGCGGCCAGCCTCTAGGCCCGCTCGATTTCCTTCAGGCGTGCCGCCTTGCCGCGCAGGCCGCGCAGGTAGAACAGCCGAGCCCGACGCACCTTCGAGGAGCGGACCGTCTCCACTTTGTCGAGGACTTTGCTGTTGAAGGGAAAGATGCGCTCGACACCCTGGCCGAAACTCATCTTGCGCACGGTAAAGCTGCCCTGAGGGCCGTTCTTGCGGGCGATCACGACGCCCTCAAACGCCTGGAGACGTTCTTTATCGCCTTCCTTGATCTTTACCTGGACGCGCACCGTGTCGCCCGGCCCAAAGGGGGGCAGGTCGGTGCGGTTCAGCTTATCGGCAAGGCGCTGCATGACGGGGTGTATCGACATAGCGTTTTTCCTGATGGAGATTGCGAATCTTCAGTTTACAGGAAAATCCACGATTCCTGGGATCCGCGCCCGAAATCCCGCTGGAGCGCGGCCCTCCTCACTCATCCCGCAGCAAAATCATCGGGTCAACGACCAGCGCGCGCCGGGCCGGAATCCATGAAGCGATCAGACCCAGCGCCAGCATCGTCACGATCACGCCGCCCAGGACGACAGGATCTTTTGGCGTCGCCTGGTACACGATGTAGCCCAGCACCCTGGCGAACAGAACGCCGCCGATGAGCCCCAGGGCTGACCCAATCGCCAGCAATCGGAAGGCTCGTCCCAACGCGGCGCGCAGAACTTCCTGCTGCCCCGCGCCCAGTGCCACGCGAATTCCCAGCTCTCGCAGGCGCTTGCTCACCACGTACGAGGCCATGCCGAAGAGTCCCGTCACCGCCAGCATGGCGCCCAGCAGACCCAGCACGCCGAGCGCCACGGTGGCCACGCGCGCCGGGAACAACGCCGAATCCATCTGGTTGTTCCAGGTCTGGATGGTCAGCGGCAAAGCGGGGTCGATTCCATGCAGGGTCCGCTCCAGAGCTCCCGCAACCTCCTGCGGATCGCGTTCGGAGCGCACCATCAGGTAAAACTGGCGGTCCGTTTGCTGCAGGATGGGGAAGAAGATTGCGGCCTGGCGGCTCTCGGTGAGCGATTCGTACTCTCCGTCCTCGACTACCCCGACCACCTGCATCCGGGTTCCGTTCCAAACCTTGAAGTCGCTCCCGATTGCTTTCTGAACGGAGCCAAACACTCTGCGCGCGAACTCCTCGTTGACGATGGCCACGGTGGGCGCCTTCGGATCGTCGTGCCAGGTAAAGCTGCGGCCAGCGATCAGCACCGTACCGGCGGTCCGGAAGAATCCAGGGGAGACATTGTAGGTGTAGGCGTCGGTCGCCGAATTCGAAGGCCGAAAATCGGTGACGCTCTCACGGAATGCATCGGTTTCGCTGCCGCCGCCCAGCTCGAGAGGCAGGTCATTCGCATAAGCCGCGGAAGAGACCCCGGGAATGCCAGCTGCCGCATCGCGCATGTGGCGCTCCATCTGGACGGCCTGATCGCCGTGGTACCCCGCCATGTGCAGATCGACGGTCACCAGCATCACGTGATTGGGATCGAATCCGAAACTGGTATGCAGCGAGCGCACCAGCCCGCGCACGGCGACCAGCGACGAAGTGACGAGCACTGCGCAAATCGCAATCTGGCCGGCCAGCAGCAGATCGCGCACCGTGAACCGGCGCGATGTGGCGAGTCCGATTCCCCCGGCGCGAATAATCTGATACGGATCGGAGCGCAGGATCTGCCGCACCGGCACCAGCCCGAACAGGAATCCGCTGGCCAGCGCCAACCCCAGCGCGACGGCATAGGTGGTCAGATCCGGATTCACCGGCACATTGATAGGCAGATTCGGAATGGGCCGCCACGCGCTCAGCCAGCGCAGGATCGTTATGCCGCCCAACAACCCGAGCGCGCCACCGATGAGCGCCACCAGCACCGCCTCGGTCAGCAGTTGCCGCACCACCAGCCTGCGCCGGGAGCCGAGCGCCATGCGCACGGCAATCTCTTTCGCGCGGTCGGCTGCCCGCGCCGCAAACAGGCTGCCCAGGTTGGCGCAGGCCGCCAGCAGGATCAGCCCCGCGAGCAGCATCATGCCCGCCATGAACATGCGCGCCGGCTGCCCAAAGTAGTCGCCGACCAGCCCCGGCTTCGCCAGCACGAGCGAAAGCTTCTCGTCGCTGCTCGGATACGCCTTCGCCAGCGACGCCGCGATCGTATTCAGGTCCGCCGTCGCCCGCGCCGGCGTCACGCCCGGTTTCAGGTGACCGATGATCCACATAAAGTGGTCGCCGCGATCATCGAGGCCGTTCCACCCCGCGATCTCCTGTTGATCGACGAGGGGCGCCCACAAGTCCGGAACAAAGAACATCTCGGTGCCGCGAAAATCGGGCGGCGCCACCCCGATCACCGTGAACGGGTGGGTGTTTAATTGCAGCGACTTCCCAATAATTCCACGGTCACCGTTGAAATGGCTGTGCCAGTAAGCGTAGCTGAGCACGACATCCGGAACGCTGTTGTTTCCCTTTTCTTCGGCGGCATGGAAGAAGCGTCCGAGATACGGCTGAATGCCCAGCGCGTCGAAGTAGTTTCCGGTGACCAGGTACGGCCACACCACGGAGGGATTCCCACGTCCGGTATCCAGCCCGGCTGAGCCCATAATGTCGTAGCCAATCAGGCTCCGGAAGCTGCGGTTGCGGTCCCGCAGGTCGAGGTAGTCCTTGTAGGACTGCGAAGGAGTGCGGTCCCCATTGGTTTCGCGGATCTCGAGCATGTACAGGCTCCGCGCCTGCGGAATCTTCAGCGGATGCAGCACCAGCGCGTTGAGCACGCTGAAGACGATCGCATTGGCGCCGATGCCGAGCGCCAAGGTCACGATCGCCGTCAGCGCAAATCCCGGGGACTTGCGCAGTTGTCGCGCCGCATATCGAAAATCCGCCATCATGCTCTCCCTCCAACTTTCCGATCACTGGCCCATTCGCCGCCCGATGTTCAGCAGACCGCTTCTTCGTGGACCACCCCTTACTCGCTTCTCAGCACCTCCAGCGGTTCGGCGTGCATGGCGCGGCGCGCGGGCACAATCGTTGCCAGCGCGGCCACCGCGCTCAGCATCACCGCGGCGACGGCGACTGCCGCGGCATGGCTGCCGCCCGGTCCCATCCACGACTTCAGCGCAACCAGCGTGGCCCACGCCATCGCTGCGCCCAGCAGGACACCGGCGAGGACTGGCCGCGAGGCGCTCGAGAACAGCAGCCGCACGATGCTGCCGCGGTTCGCGCCCAGGGCGATGCGAATCCCGAACTCCCGCTCCCGCCGGCTGACGGAATACGCCATGACTCCATAAACGCCAATGCTGGCCAGCAGCAGCGCCAGGCATCCCAGCAGCGCCGTCACCAGCATGGATGTCCGCTGACCGGCGAGCGCCTCATCGGAAAGAGTCTCCAGCGTGGTGACATTCGACACGGGCTGCTCCGGATCGATCGAAGCGACCGCATGACGCACCTCGCCGGACAAGGCCAGGGGATTCGCCGCCGCAAAGCGGGTGCGCACCACAAAGCTCAGTGCGGAGGGCGTGACCTGCGCAGCGCTCTGGTAGATCTGGAAGCCCACGGGCTCGGCCGGCCCGCTGAACCGGATGTCGCCCACCACGCCCACGACGGTCTCAGGGGCGTCTCCCATTTTCACGTATTTGCCGATCGGATTTTGCCCCGGCCACAGCTTTTTGGCCATCGCCTGATTGATGATGACGACCTTCTGCGAGTCCGGCTGATCCTGCCCGGTGAAACTGCGTCCCTCAAGAATGGGCGCTTCCACGGCGCGGAAATATCCCGGCGTCACGAAATGCATCTCAGCAAACGGGTTGTGCTCCGTCGTACTGGCGGGCTGACCTTCGTATTGGAAATCGCCGGACTGAGTGGCTCCCGAGAAGGGAGTATCAGAGCCTCCACCAACGGCACTCACTCCGGGAAGTGCGGACAGTTTGGTTTCGATGGCGTCGAAGAATCTCCGCTGATCCGCGGCTGTGGGATATCTCTGCGGGGAGAGCTGCACCGTCATCACGAGGGCATTGCGCGGATTCACTCCGGCATTCACCTGCAACAGCGTTACAAAATACAGCGCCATGCTGGTGGCCCCCGCCACCAGCAGCATCGACAAAGCGATTTCCGCCACGACCAAGGCAGCGCGCGTCCTGCCGTGCTCGCGCGACTCCGTCACGGTCCGTCCGGGCTGCAGCGCCGAGCGCTCGTCGCCGCGCACCACGCGCAGGCCGGGAATCAACCCAAAGAGCACGCCGGTAAGCACGCCCAGCAGCGTGGTGAACGCGAGCACGGCGCCGTCGAGCGGGACGCTGGAGGGCTGCACAAAATTCTTTGGCCACGCAGCAATCGGAATGTGCGTGAGTCCCAGCGCCACGGCCAGTCCGGCGGCCGCGCCGCCCAGCGAGAGCAGCAGGCTTTCCGCGAGGGTTTGGCGCAGGATGCGCCACGCTGTCGCGCCCAGCACGCGCCGCACGGCCAGTTCCCGGGCGCGGCTCGTCGCCCGCGCCAGCTGCATGTTCGCCAGGTTCACGCAGACGATCAGGAGGATGAAGCCCACCGCCCCGAGCAAGATCAGCATCACGGAGCGCAACTGGCCGAAATACACCTGGGCCAGCGGCTGCAGCGCCACGCCATGCTTGTTGTCGGGGAATTGGCGATCGATCTGCTTCTGAATACCCTGCAACTCGGCCAGCGCCTGACCCAGGGTCACGCCGGGCCGCAGCAATCCCGTCACAAACAGATAATTCGTTCCGTGAACAACCCAGGGAGGACTGGGCTCGAGCGGCCTCCATACCTCGACAGGATGATTGCCGCCCGGCTTCATCACCGGAACCACACCCACAATGGTGCAGGGCTTCCCATTCAGGTTCATGCCCTCGCCAAGGACGCCGGGATTGCCGCCCAGGTCCTTGCGCCAGAAGCCTTCCGCGAGGACGCAGACGGCCGCTGCTCCCTTCTCGTGCTCCGCCGGCAGAAACTGGCGCCCGAGGATGGGCGTCATCCCGAACATGCGCAGGTAGCCCTGGCTGGCCAGGCCGACGTTCACCATCTGCGGCTCACGGCTCTCCGCCGCGGACGGCGTCCAGACCATCGGGCTGGTCATTTCCGCGACCAGCTGCGAATAGCTCTTCGCCTGCGCCCGCCAGGCGATGAAATCCGGCCAGGAGACGGAAAACCACTTCCCCTCCGGATATAGGTTCTGGACGGCCACCATGCGGCTGGCATTTGGCCAGGACAGCCGCAGTGCTCCGCGAATGATGCTGAAGATCGCCGTATTCGCGCCAATGCCCAGCGCCAGCGTCACGATGGCCGTGATCGCAAACCCCGGGGACTTGCGCAATTGCCGCAGCGCATATCGAAAATCCGCCACTGTCCGCTTCCCTCCGCTTCCTGCTGACTTGCCAACTCGCCGACCGGCTGGCCGCTGTGTGGCCGGCTGAACTTCAGCCGACCCGACTTCAACTGCTACTCACTGCGCAACGCCTCCATGGGATCGACGCCCGCCGCGCGGCGCGCGGGCAGCGCCGCCGCCACGACTGCGACCACCAGCACCACCAGCGTCACCGGGACGTACACCATCGGGCTCATCGTCGACACGCCGAAGAGCTGGCTCTTCAGGGCGCGTGTCGCCAGCAGCGCCACCGGCAGTGCAACCAGCACGCTGATGCCGGCCAGCTTCAGCACGTCGCGCAGGACCAGGCCCATCACCGTCGCGCGGTCCGCACCCAGCGCCATGCGCACGCCAATCTCCCGCGTCCGCTGCGCCGTCGCGTACGCGAGGACTCCGTACAGGCCCACCGCCGCCAGCAGCATGGCCAGCGCGCCAAAGCACACCGCCAGCATCGCCACCATGCGCTCGTCGCTGATGTTCTGGCTGATCTGTTCCTTCATGGTCGACAGGTCATCCAGGGCCAGCTTCGCATCCACGCCGCGCACCGCCTGCCGGATCAGCCCCATCGCCGCTGCCGGCGCGCCCCACGTCCGCACGTAGTAATACATCTCCGGCAGTTCGTCGCTCTGCGCCGCCGGCCAGTACATCCCCATCTGCACCTGTCCGCGCACCTTGCGATGAATGTAGTTCGCCGCCACGCCCACAATCCGGATGTCGTATTTCGCGTGATCTCCCGTTCCGTCCGCGATCATGTGCCCGATCGCCTTCTCCGGGCTTCCGAAAAAGTGATCTGCGAACATCGCGTTCACAATTGCCACCTTCCCGCTGCTCGTATCGTCCTGCTCCGTGAAGTTCCGCCCCGCCAGCAGCGGAACCTTCAGCGTCGCGAAATAATCCGGCGTAATCTGCGCCAGCTCCACGTGCATGCTCTCGCCCGGAGCCGGTATGTACCCCTCCACACTGATGCCGTTGTGGCTGCCGTTGTCCGCCAGCTCCGGATCGCTCGTTGCCCCCGCGTTCACCACGCCTGGCAGCGTCCGCAGTCGCTCCACAATCTCATGGTCCAGCAGTTCCGAGGCCTGCGCACTGTACCCCGCCAGCGCCGGATCGACGCCGAAGGTGATCAGGTGATCCGTTGCGAATCCCACATTCACGTCGCGCAGATTTCGCAGCGTCTGGACGAAGAGCCCCGCACAGACCAGCAGCAGCAAACTCAGGCCCACCTGCACGCCGACGATGGCTCGCCGGAATCCCAGCCGCCCGCCGACGCTGCCCGCGCCCTGCTGCTTGAGCTCACCCACCAGGTTGGGCTTCCATAGTTGCACCGCCGGCGCGATGGTGAACAGCAGGCTCACCGCCAGCGCAACCGCAAACCCAAACGCCAGCAGCGTTCCGTCCAGATGCGTCGAGTACGGAGTCTCTCCCTGCCCACTGGACATCCAGCCCACCAGCAGCCGAATGGCCGCCGGTGCCACGGCCAGTCCCGCCGCTCCGCCCAGAATTCCCAGCAGCAATCCCTCCGCCAGCAGTTGCCGCGCCACCCGCTCCCGCCGCGCTCCCAGCGCATAGCGCATCGCGATTTCGCGCACCCGCCCTGCCGCCCGCACCAGCACCAGGCTGGCCACGTTCACCGCGGCCATCAGCAGCACCAGAAACGCCATGGCCATCGTCACCAGCAGCGAATCACGCAGGTCATTCCTCGAATAGGAGAATCCTCGCGCGCCATCCAGCACGTGCAGCCGGCTATTTGTCACGAATCCCGTGAATGTCTGCGGCGAAGCCTTGCCCCATCCCATCAGCGGCACTTCCGCCAGCCGCAACGCGTGCCACAGCGGTCCCAGTCCCGCCTGCGCTTCCGCCCGCGTCTCTCCCGGCTTCAACCGGCCCAGAATGTTCAGCCACCGGGAATTGTGCTCATCCAGCTCGTCCCACTCCGGCGTCAGCACCGGCTTCATCGTGATCGGCACCCACAGGTCCGCGGGCGAGCCCCAGATGGCGCTCTGGAAATCCGGCGCCGCAACGCCCAGGATCTGGAATGGGTGACCGTTGATGTCCAGGGTTTTCCCCACTACGTGCGGATCCTCGCCGAGATGCGTCCGCCAGTAGTTGAAGCTGAGCACGGCCACCGGATCGCCGTTCTCCACGCGGTCGTCGGCCTGGGTCAGGAGGCCGCCGACGGCCGGCTTCACGCCCAGCACGTCGAAGTAATTGCCGCTCACCAGTTCCGCGTTGACCAGGGAGGACTGATTGTTCCACGTCACACCCGCCTGGGTTTGGAACATCGCGATCAGGCCGCTGAAGACCTGGTTTTTGTCGCGCAGCCACTGGTACATCGGATACGAGAAATACGCTTCCTGGTCGCCGCCGTTGGTGGACGTGTGCCCGTTCCAAACGCTGTACGGCGTCGCCTCCAGCAGCACCAGTTGCTGCGGATCGCGGACGGGCAGCGAGCGCAGCAGCGCCTGATCCATCAGCGAGAAGATGGCCGTGGTCGCGCCGATGCCCAGGGCCAGCGTCACCACCGCGGTCACTGCAAATCCCGGCGACTTCCTCAGTTGCCGCACCGCGTATCGAAGGTCATTCAGCATCTCAGTTCCTCCGCCATCCTGCTATCCGGGTAACCTCTCACTCGCTCGTGAGCTGCTCTATTCGTCGCGCAACAAAATCATTGGGTCGACATCCAGGGCGCGGCGTGCCGGAATCCACGACGCCAGCAGCCCCAGCAGCAGCATCGTCAACACCACGCCGCCGAGCACGACAGGGTCCTTCGGCGTCGCCTGGTAGACAATGGCTGCCAGAACTTTGGTCGCGAGGACTCCCAGCACCATTCCCGCCGCCGAGCCCAGTGCAAGGAGCCGAAATGCTCGCCCGAGCGCGGCGCGCAGCACCTCGTGCTGCCCGGCGCCCAGGGCGACGCGAATCCCGAGCTCCCGCATCCGTTTGCTCACCACGTACGAGGCCATGCCGAAGATGCCGGTGATGGCCAGCATCGCGCCCAGCAGCCCCAGCACGCCCAGCGCCACCGTGGCCACGCGGGACGGGAAGAGCGCCCAGCTCAGCTGCTGGTCCCAGGTTTCAATCCCGATCGGCAGTCCAGCATCCACTCCCCGCAGCGTGTCTCGCAGTGCCGTTGCGGTCTCCTGCTGGTCGCGCCTGGACCGCACGATCAGGTAGACGTTGCCCGCAGGCTGCTGGAGAAACGAAAAGAACATCGCGGGCTGCTGCTCTTCGTTGAGCGAACGGTATTTGCCGTTCTCCACCACGCCCACGACCTGGACACGCGTGCCACCACCCCACACTTTGAAATACCTGCCGATGGCCTTGTCGACCGACCCAAACATTTTTCGCGCGAAGTCTTCGTTGACGACCGCGACCATCGGCGCGCCCTTGTCGTCGTTGAGCGTGAACGTGCGGCCAGCCAGCATCGTCGTCTCCGCCGCCCGGAAATAATCAGGCGATACGTCGAACTGCTGGGCGTCCGCGCGGCAATTCGTCGGGCGAAAATCGCTGTCCCGGTCGTAATACACACACGAATCATTCCCGGCCGCGTTCAGCGGCAGCCGGTCCGTATAACCCACGGCTGTCACTCCGGGAATGTTCGCAGCCGCCGTCAGCATCTTCTTTTCGATCGCCGGCTGCTGATCCCCGGTGATCCCCGCCATCGGCAGCTCCGCATTGGCCAGCAGCGCTCGCTGCGGCTGGAAACCGAAATCGCTGTGCAGCGACCGCACCAGTCCCCGCACCGCCACCAGCGACGACGTCACCAGCACCGCGCAAATCGCAATTTGCCCCACCAGCAGCAGATCCCGCAGCGTGAACCGGCGCATGCCCCCGCCGAGCGACCCGCTCCGGATAATCCGCCAGGGATCGGCACGCAGCACCTGACGCACGGGCACCATCCCGAAGAGGAACCCGCTGGCGAGGGCCAGCCCGAGCGCGACGGCATACGTATTCAGGCCGGGGTTCACGGGCACATTGACCGGGGCATTCGGGATCGGATTCCACACGCTCAGCCAGCGCAGGATGGCCACCCCTCCGAACATACCCAGCATCCCGCCCGCCAGCGCCACCAGCACGGCCTCGGTGAGCAGTTGCCGCACCACCAGCCTTCGCCGCGATCCCAGCGCCATGCGCAGGGCGATCTCCTTCGCGCGGTCCGCTGCTCGGGCAGCGAACAGGCTGCCCAGGTTCGCGCACGCGGCCAGCAGAATCAGGCCCGCCAGCAGCATGAGGCCGCCCATGAAGGCGCGCGCCGGCCGGCCGAAATAGTCGCCCAGCAGACCCGGGCGCGCGACCCCGAACTCCAGCCCCGCGTCCGCCTTCGGATACGCCTTCTGGAGCGACACCGCAATTGTGTTCAGATCCGCCGCCGCCTGTTCCGCGGTCACGCCCGGCTTCACGTGCCCCACCACAAACGCAAAGGCTCCTCCACGCTGGTGCAGCGGATTCCAGCCCGGCATGAACTGGGGAAAATCGACAAGAGGCGCATAAAAGGCGGGCGCGAAAAACAACTCCGTCCCGCGAAACGAGGCCGGCGCCACTCCGACCACCGTGTAGGGATGGTCGTTCACCTGCACCACGCGTCCCACTGTCTGCGGATCGCTGTTGAACTGGGTCTTCCAGTAGGCGTAGCTCAGAACGATGTCGGGAACGCTGTTGTCGCCGCGCTCGTCGGCCTGACTGAAGAATCGCCCCAGACAGGGCTCCACCCCCAGCGTCCGAAAGTAATTCCCGCTGATGAGATACGGCCACGCCGTTGAGGGCATCCCGCCGCCGGTCTTCACTCCAACGGGGCCAATGATCGTGTACATCGCCAGGGCGGAGAACGAGCGGTTGCGGTCGCGCAGATCAAGGTAGTCGGGATAGGCAACATCCGGGGAGAGCGTAGTGCCCTGGAAGACCCGCTGCACCTGGTAGAGGCTCGCCGCATCCGGCACGTTCAGCGGATGCAGCACCACCGCATTCAGCACGCCGAAGACGATGGCGTTTGCGCCGATGCCCAGGGCCAGCGTCACCACCGCGGTCACTGCAAATCCCGGCGACTTCCTCAGTTGCCGCCACGCATATCGCAAATCCGCCACCATACGCTTCCCTCCGGCTCAACGCTGTCCTGCAAACTCGTCTTTTACCGATCCCTGAGTCCTGAGCACTTCCTACTCTTCCCGCAGCGCATCCATGGGATCC
Source organism: Acidobacteriaceae bacterium (assembly GCA_030041515.1). Taxonomy (GTDB): domain Bacteria; phylum Acidobacteriota; class Terriglobia; order Terriglobales; family Acidobacteriaceae; genus Palsa-343. The sequence continues at coordinate 33,278 of JASHNS010000117.1, forward strand.
ATCCGCGACGCCCGCCGCGCCGGCGACCAACTGGCGACCAGCGAAACGACGCCAATGGTCGCGATCACGCCCGCAAACACCGCCGGATCCCAAGGCCGCACGCCGTAGAGCAGGCTCGCCAGCAGGCGCGCGAGCGCCGCCGCGAATACCACCCCTGCTGCTATACCCACGCCTGTCAGCACACCCGCTCGCCCCAGGATCATCCGCAGCACGTCGGGTCTCTGCGCGCCCATCGCCAGCCGCACCCCAATCTCCCGCCGCCGCTCCGCCACCAGGTTGGCCATCACGGCAAACACCCCAATCGCCGCCAGCAGCAGCGCGACGCCGGCATCGCTGCCCAGCATCGACGCCGCGTACTTCAGCCCGATGGTCGTGTCGTTCAGGAACTGCGCATAGGTCTGCACCATGTTCAGCGGCAGCGTGTTGTCGATCGCGGCCAGCCGCTGGCGAATCTCCGGCGCCAGCGCCAGCGGATCCCCATCACTCACCACCACATACGTCGCGCTCACCGTCGGCGCCTGCGCCACGTCGAGATACATCGCCGGCTGCGCCGTCTGGTCCACCCACTGGTACGCCGCGTTGTCGCCGACCCCGACAATCCTCAACCACGGCTCATGGCTGTCCCGCGCCGCGCTCAGCTGGATCCGGTGCCCCAGCGGATTCTCATTCGGGAAGTACATCTCGACGAATTTCCGGTTCACGATCGCCACCGGCTGGGTGTTGACGGCATCGCCCGCGTTGAACCCGCGCCCCGACAGCATCCCCACGCCCATCGCCTGGAAATAGCTGTCGCTCATGTAGAGCCGCATCGCGCTGGAGAACTTCCCCGGCTCCGTCGGGCGCCCCTCGATGCGGAAATCGTCCACCCACCCGCCGGAGCCGTAGGGCAGCATCGTCGTCACCGCGGCGCTGCGCACGCCCGGCAGCGTGCGGATCGCATCCAGACTGTCCCGGTACCACGCCGCCTGCTTCGTCGCGTCCGGATACCGCTTTTCCGGCAGCGACACGGTGAACACCAGCACGTGGTTCGGGCGGTAGATATCGCCAAACCGCAGCGTGGCCACGATGCCCTTCGACATCAGGGCCGCGCCGATGGCGAGCGCCACGGCCAGCGCAATCTGGACCATGGCAAAGCCGTTGCGCAGCTTGTGCGACTGCCCGCCGGTTCCTGTCCGCGATCCGGCCTTCAACTGATCCGCCAGATTCACGCGCAGCGCCTGCAGCGCCGGCGCAATGCCGGCCACAACTCCCGCGCCCACCGCCAACACCAGCGAATACGCCAGCGCGCGCCCGCTCAGCCGGATCGAATCCCATCCCGCCAGCCAGCGCGCAATGTGCGGCGGCATCGACACCACGATGTAATGCAGATCCACCTGCGCCAGCAGGATTCCGGCCGCCGCCCCGATGAGGGCCAGCACAATGTTCTCCGCCAGCAACTGTCGCAACAGCCGTTGGCGCGGCGCGCCCAGGGCCGAGCGCATCGCGATCTCCGGACGCCGCGCCAGGCCCCGCGCCAGTTGCAGATTCGCCACGTTCGCGCACACAATCAGCAGCACGAACAGCGTTCCGCCCAGGATCAGCCGCAGGTACTGCGGGGTCTGCGCTCCGTTGATCTGCTCCACCAGCGGCGCTACCTGCACCGACCACCCCAGGTTCGTCGCCGGATACAGCTTCTGGAGCCGCGCTGCAATGGCCTTCATCTCTGCCTGCGCCTGCGCCACGCTCACGCCCGCCCGCAGCCGCCCCACTCCCTGATACTCGTGCGCGGCCCGGTCCTCCAGTTGCGCCGGCGTGAGCGCCAGCGGCAGATACACATCCGTGCCCTGCGGAAACCCGAGGCCCCGCGGCATGATGCCGATCACCTGGTACTGGCGCTCGTTCAGCTCCAGAGTGCGCCCCACCACCCCGCCCTGGCTGCCGAAGTGCTGTTGCCAGAACGCCCACGACAGTACCGCCTCGCCATCGCGTCCCGGCTGGCCTTCGTCCTGGCGGAAGACGCGCCCTGCGAACGGCGCAATCCGCATCACGTCAAAGAACCCCGGCGATACCGTCGACACCGTCACGCTCTCGGCGTCGCCGGCGCCGGTCAGGCTCATCCCGTCTTCTTTGTAGAGCGCCATGCTCCGGAAGCTCTGGCTCTGCCGCTGCCAGTCACGAAAATTGGGCGCGGTCACCCATTCGTATCGATACTTGCCTCGCCCGCGGTCTTCATCCACCGTGACCACACGGTGCAGATCGGGCACGGCCATCGGCCGCAGCACCATCGCATCCATCACGCTGAACGCGGCAGTGTTCATGCCAATGCCGATGGCGAGGGTGGCAATCGCAGTCAGAGCAAATCCCGGCGACTTCCGCAACTGCCGCAGCGCATATTCGAGATCGCTGAGCATGGAGGCTCCCGGACCGAAGATTCAAGAGGAGAAGAAAAGTCCTGGCAGGGATACGAGCAATCCTCGCGCCACATGCGTCGTGGGACAGCGGATTGAGGAGAAGGGGCTTACGGGGCGCCCGCGCCGCCGGCCCTGTCCGAAATCACGAAGCGATGTCCGAAAGCGAACAGAGGGCGGCTCCTGATTGATCGCCGGCCGGCTGGTTCACTTCTTGTCCGGTCCCCATTCCTGCGTCGGCTTGCTTTGGGCATCCAGGAACTCGATGGCCGGCTGCCGTCGGCGGTCACCTGGAGGAGGATGCGCCAGCACGCCGGATTGATGGAGTAACTGATGAGTATACTTAGCTGCATTTGCGTGGATTAGGAGCGTGCGGCAGGGGGTAGCGAAGGATAACTTTTGCAGATGAGGGTTCCTGCCGAGCTACGGTATGAAACTGCGGGCGAGGGGGACTTCCGGGGTGGCTGGCGGCCAGCATTGACGGCCCGACCGGCAGATGCACAACGCCGCCCGAAGGGCATGGCTCTGTGGTAATGCCACCCCTGCGGCATTGTCATTCGAGGACATATCCGCGATGCTATGCAGGTGAGTTGTGCTGGTTACTCCGGGTGCAGCTCGCGGGGCCGGGTGGTCGTACCTCACCCCATCCTACGATCCAGAGATCGACTCCCCCTATGGTTCAGGTTTGGTGGACTGGGTTTTGTAAGCAGGAAGGGTGCCGGCAGCGGCTCCCGGTGCGGCCGTTGCTGGCCGGAGATGTGGTCCGCAACCCGAAGCGGATCGCGCACGTGCCGTGCCCGCATTGCCTCCACGAGAATGAGTTCTGCGACACGGAGCTGGAACAGGCTCCGGTAACGGCGTTTTTGCCGGTGGGCGCGTATTAAGGAGCTGCCAGCGGCCGGCTGCGCGTGGCGCGATCGGTGATCTGTCAAAAATGCAGGTTCCTGTGGTGGGCTTGCGCGGCTGACTCCTGCCTCGTGACTCCGGCCTCCTGATCGCGTGGTTTGGTCTCCCTGATCGCTGTTTTCGAATCGCCGGCCTCTGGAAAATGGAACAGCCCCGCCGCTGGGACGGGGCCGATCCGGGGAACGAGGCCGAACGCGCCGGCCTGCCGCGAACCGTTCGATACGCGCTGGGCGCAAGCGAGACGCGGCAACCGTATTATCTCGTGCGCTGAAACGTTTTCTGAACCGTCAAATCGCGCCGCATGCTGTGAAAAAAAGGAACCCGCCAGCTCTGGGGGAGGTGGCGGGACCAGGAGATACCACAAGGATCTTGGTAATGAAGCGAGTATGTCAGAGGCGGTAACGGAGGGCAAGATAACGGAGGTAGTCACACGGTGACGCCTGTAGTCCCACGAAGGTGGGACGGGGGTCGGCGATACAGGGCGACGCTGGGCCCAAAAGACGGACGACCACGGCGGGACATCCGGAAAGAGTGCGCTGGTTGAGGACGAAGCCCTCGGCGCGGGGAGGAATGTGCCTTCCCACCCTGTCGCAACAGCGCGAGAAGGGTGGGACAGCCGATTTCAGGATTTCGGTCGAGATTCTGTTGCGAACTTCGGACGAGGAGACTAACCGGCCTTGTCGAGGAGCATGTCGAGATTGCGGTTGTGGACCATGTCCGCCTGGATCTCCATCTCCTTGATCTTCTTGTTGCTGGGCAGGTGGTACATGAGGTCGAGCATGAGCTCTTCGAGGATCATGCGCAGGCCGCGGGCGCCGACCTTGCGGAGCAGCGCTTCCTGGGCGACGGCGCGGGTAGCGTCGTCGGTGAAGGTGAGCTTGACGCCCTCATAGTCAAAGAGCTTCTGGTACTGCTTGAGGATGGCGTTGCGGGGCCGGGTGAGGATCTCGACGAGGGCGGCTTCGTCCAGCTCGTCGAGAATGCCGATGACGGGCAGGCGGCCGACGAACTCGGGGATGAGGCCGAACTTGATGAGGTCCTGGGGCTCGGACTGGCGGAGCAGCTCGGCGTCGCGCTGAGCGCGGATGAGGCCGCCGCCGGGCTCCAGTTCCTTCTCAGAAAGCGCCTTGAAGCCGAGGGCTTTTTTGCCGACGCGGCGAGCGATAACCTTTTCCAGGCCGACAAAGGCGCCGCCGCAGATGAAGAGGATGTTGGTGGTGTCGACGGGGGTGAATTCCTGATGGGGATGCTTGCGGCCGCCCTGGGGCGGGACGTTGGCGACAGTGCCTTCGAGGATCTTGAGGAGGGCCTGCTGGACGCCCTCGCCGGAGACGTCGCGGGTGATGGAGGGGTTCTCGTCCTTGCGTCCGATCTTATCGATCTCGTCGATGTAGATGATGCCGGTCTGGGCGCGGGCGACGTCGCCGTCGGCGGCCTGGAGGAGCTTGAGGATGATGTTCTCAACGTCTTCGCCGACGTAGCCGGCCTCCGTGAGGGTGGTGGCGTCGACGATGGCGAAGGGAACGTCGAGCATCTTGGCGAGGGTGTGGGCGAGGAGGGTTTTACCGCTGCCGGTGGGGCCGACGAGGAGGATGTTGGACTTGGCCAGCTCGACATCGGTGCCGCGGGTGCGGTTCATCTGGACGCGCTTGTAGTGGTTGTAGACGGCGACGGCGAGTTTCTTCTTGGTCTGATCCTGGCCGATGACATATTCATCGAGGAAGGCTTTGACTTCCTGGGGCTTGGGCAGATGGGTGGGAGCGGCGCCGGTAGCGGCTTCGGTGCGATCATCCTCGAGGATGGAATTGCAGACGGCGACGCACTCATCGCAGATATAAGCGCGCGGATAGTCGCTGGGCGAAGAGATGAGCTTGGCGACCGCGTCCTGAGACTTGTGGCAGAACGAACAGCGAAGTGCTTCTTCCGATCCCGTGCGCGTCTTCATGTCCCCGGCTACTCCTTGAGCTCAACTCAGCCTTTGATCGTGCGCGGCCGATCGATAATTTCGTCGATAATTCCGTACTCTTTGGACTGGGGAGCGTTCATGATGAAGTCGCGCTCCACGTCTCTTTCAATTTTCTCGAGCGTTTGTCCGGTGTGTTTCGCCATGAGCTTGTTGGTGATTTCGCGGATGCGGATGATTTCCCGGGCGTGAATGTCGATATCTGTGGCCTGGCCAGCCAGTCCGCCCATGGAGGGCTGGTGGATGAGGATGCGCGAATTAGGAAGAGCGAAACGCTTGCCTTTGGTTCCGGCCATGAGGAGAAAGGCTCCCATGCTGGCGGCTTGCCCGATGCAGTACGTGACCACATCGTTACGAATGAACTGCATCGTATCGTAAATCGCGAGGCCGGCGGTGATCGATCCCCCAGGAGAGTTAATGTATAGCTGGATATCCTTCTCCGGATCTTCGCCGGAGAGGAAGAGGAGCTGGGCGATGACGAGGTTGGCAATCTGGTCGTCGATCGGAGTTCCGAGAAAGATAATATTGTCGCGGAGCAGCCGGGAATAGATGTCATAAGCCCGCTCGCCGCGGCTCGTCTGCTCGACAACCATGGGTACTAACGCCATATCTCTTCCCTACTCTCTTTTCTGAGGCCTGGGGAGCCTCGCCGTCTGTGACTGTTGTCACCCCTGGTTCATTTGTTAACGGTTAGGGCAGCCGCTCGACCAGCGAGTTGCCGGTCTTTTCCCTTCTCAATTGTTCCCGAATTCTAGCCAACGTGCCTTCACGGGTCAAACGTTCACGCAGGGTTTCCAGGGGCTCGCGTGTTTGCAGGGAGATTACCTGGAGCTCCTGTTCCAGTTCTTCATCGCTGATCTGGATATTTTCGACATCGGCGATGCGGTCGAGGACCATGGTGCCCCTGACTTCGCCGACAGCAGCTTCGCGCTGGGCCCCGCGGAGGCGATCGAAGTCGAGCTTGCGCATGTCTTCTGTGCGCATGCCCTGGGCAGCGAGAGCGCGGAGACCGCGCTCGAGGCGGGTGTCGATCTGGTTCTGAATGAGGGACTCGGGCACCGGGAACTGGAACTTCTCCACAAGGGCGTCGACGAGGCGGTTGCGCGTATCGACGGTGAGGCGGTGCTTCTTGTCGGCTGCCATGTGCTCGCGGAGCTTCTGCCTGAGGTCGTCGAGGTTTTCGTAATCACCCATGGCTTTGGCGAAGTCGTCGTTGAGTTCGGGCTGCACTTTTTTTCGGATGCCGCGAACCTCGACGGCGTACGCCACGGTCTTGCCGGCCATGCGCTTCTGGCCGAAATCGGGTGGATAACTGACTTCGAATTTGAGCTCCTGGCCGGGTTTGGAGCCGCGGAGCGCATCGGAGAAGGCCTCTACGGTGTCTTTGCCGCCGACTTCGACAGAGACATCCTTGCCTTCGATGGGCTGGGGCTTCGATTCCTCGCCCTGAGCGTTCTCGTTCTCGTCGTGGAGCTCGCCGGTAAAGCTGATCTGCGCCCAGTCGCCGTCCTGGAGGCCGCGGTCTTCGGTGACGGGCTCCATGGTGGCATGGGCGTCGCGGAGGCGGTCGAGCTCGGCGTCGAATTCTGCGTCGGTGAGGTCGGTGGAGGGCTTCTCGACCTTCACGTCCTGGTATCCGTCGACAGAAAACTCAGGCAGGACTTCGAAAACCGCTTTGAAGCGGAGTGGCTGGCCTTCCTCAAGCTGGAGGTTATTCACCTGCGGCTGGGAGACAGGGCGGAGGCCTTTTTCTTCGATGGCGGCGCGGAAATGCGCGGGCAGGACGGCCTCGACGACTTCATCGCGAATGGATTTGCCGAAGCGATTGCGCAGGACGCTCTCGGGGACTTTGCCGGGGCGGAATCCGGGGATGCGGGCCAGCTTTTGATAGCGCTTGAGGACGGTGCGAAAGCTTTTCGTCACTTCGTCGGCGGGGACTTCGACCTCGACCTCACGCGTACATTCCGGATTGAGCGTGGGCTGGGCATGGGTGTGCTCGTGGCCCTCGTGGGTGTGGCCGGCGGGCTCGCTGGATTGGTTTTCCGCCGTAGTGGCGGGCGTCTCAGTGGTCTCTGCTGATGTCAAGGTATTTGCCTTCCGAAGCCGCAATTCCCGGGGTTCTGGCATAGCCGTGTGGGAGCGGCGAAGATTTCCGATGCCCCTGCGTTCCCCATTTCCGCGCGCGGGGAAAAACGCTTGAGCTCTTCATCCCTATGGTACGGACCCGGAGAAGATCAGGCAAACCGGTGGAAAAGTCGGGCCTGCTGGGTTTCAGGGCTGAGTTCTTTTGCGCCGGCACAGGGGCTGAGGCTCAGTGACTTTGGGGGGCCATCGTTCGGCGCTGGATCGACTCGCTGCCTGTCGTTGAAAGTTCCGTATGGGCGGTTTACCGCTCGAATGGTAGCAAACTTGTATTCTCTGCCGGTGATGGACGCATACAGCCTGGACACTCGTGACCGCCCCGGTTTGCTGTTCGCCATGATGCGGATGTTTGCAGCGGATCAGAGCCGAATTGCATTTGAAGGCAATCTCGCCACCACACGGTTGTATCGGCTTGAAGGAGCTGCATACGAAGAGACACCGACCCTCAAACGAGCAACGACCGCTCCTCGCCTCGACTTCGTAGTTCTGCCGCTCATCCCAGCCCGCGTCACTGACATCGAGGAAGCCATACGTTCCAGGGTCGCATTTGATGGGTATAGAGGCATCATTCACGTTCAGATCGAAGCAAACGGCGAGCTTGCCTTCCGTGCGTACGACAACTTTCACCCAGAGACCGTGATGATCTATGGCCCGATCGAAAGGGCTACCCTTGATGATCTCGTCGCAAACAAAACGTTGAGGAGCTACGCCCAACGGCGGGCCTGAGTGGGTCCGGGAGCGAAAAGCCGTCAGCGCCAGGGGTCGAAGGTTCCCTGGCGGAGGGCGGCGGCGAGGGATTCGATATCGCCGGCGGGGACGCGGTCCTGGTCGAGGGTGCGGACGTACTGGCGGAGGTGGGTGACGGCTTCGCCGACGCGTGCTGCAGGCCTGAGGGGCTTGCGGAATTCCAGGCCCTGAGCGGCGCAGATGAGCTCGATGGCGAGAACTTTTTCGGAGTTGGCGACGACCTGGTCGAACTTGAGCGCCGCGGTCATGCCCATGGAGACGTGATCCTCTTTACCACCGGAGGTGGGGACGCTGTCGACGCTGGCGGGATGGGCGAGGACCTTCGCCTCGTTGAGGAGCGCGGCCGAGGTGACGTGGGCGATCATGAGGCCGGAGGAGACGCCGGGCGTGTGGGAGAGGAATGGCGGGAGGCCTTCGTTGATGTCGGGGTTGACGAGGCGGTCGATGCGGCGCTCGGCGATGGACATCATGGTGGTGATGGCGATGGCCGCGGAGTCGAGCACGAGGGCGAGGGGCGCGCCGTGGAAATTGCCGCCGGAGAGAATGTCGCCCTCGGGAAAGACGAGAGGATTGTCGGTGGCTGCGCCGGTTTCGATCTCGAGGGTAGCGCGGGTGCGGGCGAGCGCGTCGCGGGCGGCGCCGTGGACCTGCGGCATGCAGCGCAGGCAATAGGCGTCCTGGACGCGGGGATCGTTGCTGCGGTGGGACTCGCGGATTTCGCTGTCGGCGAGCAGGGCGCGGAGATGGGCGGCGGCGAGGATTTGGCCGGGGTGCGGGCGCGCCTTGTGGATGCGCTCGTCGAAGGGGGTGGGCGTGCCTTTGAGGGCTTCGAGGGTCATGGCTCCGGCGAGGTCGGATAACTCGACGACGCGCAGGGCGCGGGCCAGCGCGAGCGCGCCGACCGCCGTGATGGCCTGGGTTCCGTTGAGGAGCGCGAGGCCTTCCTTGGCCTGGAGGGTGAGGGGCTGGAGTGCGCATTGCAGCAGGGCCATGGCGGCGGGGATGTGGCGATCGTCGAAGACGACCATGCCTTCGCCGATGACAGCAAGGGCGAGATGCGCGAGAGGAGCGAGGTCGCCGCTGGCGCCGACGGATCCGCGGGAAGGAATGACAGGATGGATGCGGCGGTTGAGCAGCGCGACGAGGCGCTCGACGAGCTCGACGCGGACGCCGCTGAATCCTTTGCTGAGGACATTGGCGCGGAGGAGGAGCATGGCGCGGACGGCGGATTCGGGGAGCGGGTCGCCAACGCCGCAGGCATGGCTGCGGACGAGGTTGCGCTGCAGGGCCTGGACCTGATCGGGCTCAATGCGAACGTCAGAGAGCTTGCCGAAGCCGGTGTTGATGCCGTAAGCGGTGCCTCCGCCGGCGAGGAGCGCGTCGACGACGGCGCGGGAGGCGCGGATGCGTGGGAGGGCCTGGGGCGCGAGGGAGACTTCGCGGGCGCGGAGGGCGACTTCGGCGATTTCTTCGAGGGTGAGGGGTTGGCCGTTGAGGACGAGCGGGGTTGGCATAACGGATGATGGTAACGCGGGAGAGGGGTGAAGCGGAGGGGGCAGCGCAAAGTTGGAATCCCACTTCTGCCAACATCAGGCAGAAGTGGGGCACCCGGCTAATTCGTTTTGGGCTGGATGATGCGGTAGCCCCTCAGTCCGTAGTAGGTGATGTACAGGTAACAGAGCACGGGAATGATGAAGGCATGGTGGATGCCGATGTGGTCAGCGAGGACACCCTGAATCTCAGGAATGATGGCGCCGCCGACAATCGCGATCACCAGCAGGCCGGAGGCTTCGCCGGTGAGCGGACCCATCTCGGCGATGCCGAGCGTGAAGATGCTCGGGAACATGATGGAGTTGAAGAGGCCGACGGCGAGAATGCTCCACACGGGCCAGGAATGCGGAAGCAGCAAGGTCCCGTGGAATTGGAAGATATGCAGGGGCAGCGCCGTGGTTACCCGGGACGTGAAGGACGTGCTCATACTGACGAGAGTCAGCACCATGGCCACGACGGCGCAAATGGCCACCAGCAAGTGCGTCTTCATCTTTTGCAGCAGCCCCGAGCCAACAAATCGGCCCACCATCGCGCCTCCCCAGTAGAAGGGCACGAGATTGGCTGCCGCCAGGGCCGTGATGCCCGCGATGTAGGACTGACCGAAGTAGTTGATGAGGAAACTGCCGATGGAGACTTCAGCACCCACATAGACAAAGATCCCCACCGCGCCGAGCACCACATGCGGATACCGCCAGATGCTGGCATGCCCATGATCGTCCTTCATGGGGCGAAAGTCCTTCGTCGCATCGATGCGCGGGAACTTGTACATGGCAATGGCCAACCCCACCAGGACGAGGACCAGGGTGAACACCAGATAGGGCATCTTGACGGTCGCCGCCTGGTGCAGCCGATAAGCATGCAGCGCCGCGGGAGGCATGGTGTTGACGTTCTCCACCAGTTTTTCCGCGCCCTTGAGGATCAGGAATCCGCCCAGCGGAGGGCCGACGGTGGTACCCAGCGAATTGAAGGCCTGCGCGAGATTCAGGCGGCTGGATGCGGTCTGCGGCGGCCCGAGCACGGTGACGTACGGGTTCGCGGAAACCTGCAGAGCGGTCATGCCGGCGGCGAGAACAATCAGCGCTCCGAGAAACAACGGGTAGGAGGGCAGGTCGGCCGCGGGGATAAACAGGATCGCGCCGAGGGCCATCGTAAAGAGTCCCACAACCATCGTGCGCTTGTAGCCGATCCACTCCACGACTTTCCCGGAGGGATAACCGAAGATGGCGTAAGAAGTGAAGAAGGCAAACTGCACCAGCATCACCTCGGCGTAGTTCAGATCGAAGATGGCTTTGAGATGGGGGATGAGGATGTCGTTGAGAGAGGTGAGGAAGCCCCAAATGAAGAAGAGGGTGGTAACCATCGCCAGGGCGCTGCCATAACTGGCCTGGTTTCCACCAGGCGCGACCCTGACGGAATCGGAAGAACCGCCGCCGGAAATTGCCATTGGTTTTTGCGAGCCTCATGGTGTCCAGTTGCGGACACGGAGTCGGTACGGCGGCGCAGTATCGACCGCCCTTGCCGATCATATCCTGTCGGCCACGGGGACGCGCAGGGGGATGTTGCAGAGTGGTGCGGGAAGTGGCGGAGTTCATGAAACTTTATGGGATACATCGCGTCAGATGAACAGGGCTTCTCCGCGAGAGATGAAGGGGAGGTGTATGTCGCGGATTCTGGGAAAGGTTTTCGCAGTCACCAGCCTGGCATCACTGGCGGCCTGCTGTGTCTGGGCCGGGGCGCAGGCGGCGCCTTCGAGCCGCATTCTGGGAACCGTTACGTCGGTCAGCGGAAACACACTCGCGGTGAAAACGGACAGCGACGGCGCGGTGAACGTGACGGTTCCGGGCAACGCAAAAATTCTGAAGACGGCGCCGGGGCAGAAAACGCTGGCCGGGGCAACAACGCTTGCGTTGACCGACATCCAGCCGGGCGACCGCGTCCTGATGCTGGCGCACGGCGAGCCGCCCACGGCAGCGGTGATCATCGTCAACACGAAGGCGGATCTGGAGGCGCTGCAGCAGAAGCAGCGGGAAGAGTGGCAGCGGAACGGGGTCGGAGGGATCGTGAAGTCGGTCGACGCGACAGGCGGAACGGTGACCATACTTTCTGGCGCGAAGCCCGTGGTCATCCACGCCACGCCATCGACGATCATCCGCCGCTATGCGCCGAATTCGGTAAAGTTCAGCGATGCGCAGGCTTCGACACTGGCCGCGATTCAGCCCGGCGATCAGCTGCAGGCGCGCGGGCAGAAGAATGCCGCGGGCACAGAGATCACGGCCGATGAGATTGTTTCCGGCTCGTTCCGCAATATCGCGGGCCTGATCACGGCGACGAATGCGTCGGCGGGGACGTTCACGGTGAAGGACTGGATGACGAAGAAGACGGTGACGATCCATGTAACGCCGGACTCCGATATGCGGCAGATGGATGCAAAGATGGCGGAGATGATCGCAGCGCGGTTGAAAGCGGGGGCAGGCGCGCAGGGCGAGGAAAGCGGGAATGATGCGGGCGGCCACGGGGAAGCTGAGAGCCGGAGTGGAAGCGGGTCCGCGTGGCAACAGCCTGGGGGGGGCGGAGCGGAGAAGAATGGAGCGGGCAGCGGCGGCCTGGCGCGGATTCTGGCAGAGTCGCCCGAGATCCATGTGAGCGATTTGAAAAAGGGCGATGCGGTGGTGATTGTGGCTACCTCAGGGAGCCCGGATTCGGCGACGGCGATTCGCGTAGTGAGCGGAGTGCGGCCGATGCTGGAGGCTTCGGCCAAGGGCAGCCAAAATATGTTCTCGTCCGCGTGGAGCCTGGGCGGGGGTTCAGGCGGGGGCGGGGGAGATATGGGCGACGACACGGGAACTCCGTAGCGTCCGCGTCGAACAGGATTTCGCTGCTGCGGGTTGAGGCAAGCCGGCCACGGCTCCGCGCTCGCAGCAGATAATACCAAGAGAGCAACCCACGATTTCGATACGGAGTACTGTGAAGCTGAGATTGTTGAACTGCTGGAAGTGTGCGGGCACCGCGGGGCGGCTGGCTCGTTTGTCTGTCTTTTGCATGGCGGTGCTTGGTGCGCTGTCGCTGGCGTCAGCATCGCCGGCGTGGGCTCAGGGTGCAACCGGGGCGATTCGCGGGCAGGTGGCCGACCCGTCCGGCGCTGTGATTCCGGGCGCGACCGTGGTGCTGCGGAATGGCGCGGGGAAGGTGGTGGGGAACACTACGTCCGATTCCGCCGGGAATTACTCGGTTTCGGGGCTGCCAGCGGGGCGGTACAGCGTCTGGGTAACGGCCGAGGGATTCGCGGCTTACACCGCGCCGCAAGTGATCCTGACGGCCGGGCAGGTACGCACCATCAATCCCACGCTGCAGATTCAGATCCAGCAGCAGCAGGTGCATGTGCATGCGGACACGACGCATATCAGCACGAATCCCGGGAACAACGCCAGCGCCATGATCATCCAGGGGAATGATCTGAACTCGCTCTCCGACGATCCCGACGAACTACAGAATGAATTGCAGGCGCTGGCTGGGCCGTCGGCCGGGCCGAACGGCGGTGAAATCTATATCGACGGGTTTACCGGGGGCGAGCTGCCGCCGAAGTCGGCGATCCAGAGAATCGTGATCAACCGGAATCCTTTCTCGGCGGAATACGACCGGCTGGGCTATGGACGGATTGAGATCTTCACGAAGCCAGGCACCGGCCATCTGCATGGGGAGCTGCACACCGCGGGGACATATTCGGCATTCAACAGCGAGAACTCCCTGCTGACCAATCAGGCCGAGCCGCCGTATTACACCTGGTTTATGCACGGCTCGCTGAGCGGGCCCATTGCCAAGTCATTCACGTATTTCCTGGGCGGGTTTGGGATGCGCCAGCAGAACGAAAACGTGCTGCTGGCCAGCAATCCGGCCGCATTGACGCTCGTCCCCGGGACCACGAACCAGTACACGGCGCCGCCTCTGAACGGAGCCTATGGCTATCCGGTGAGCCGGTTCGATATCAGCCCGCGCTTCGACTTCCAGCTCGGCAAGAACAACACCTTCACAGTGCGCTGGGATTATTTCCGCGAAGTGGCGAACAACTCGCTGGGCGCGAACGGGTACGAGCTGCCGTTGCAGGCCACCAACAGCAACGACCACGACAACACCATCCAGATTTCCGACAGCATGGTCTTGTCGAAAACGCTTGTCGACGAGATCCGCTTTCAATACCGGCGGGACAGCAGCACGGAAGCCGCTGTCTCTTCCCTGCCCTCGTTCAGCGTACCGGAGCAGTTCGACGATGGGGGCAGCGGGGATCAGAGCGTGGTCGACCGCCAGAACGATTTCGAGCTGCAGAATTATTTCTCGCAGGTGCTGGGCGCACATTCGCTGAGCTATGGGGGGTGGGCGCGGGTGCACGATGACTGGAACTCGACGACGAGCGGCAGCAACGGCTCTTATCTGTTCAGCAGCCTGAATGATTTTGCGACGTGCTACTCGAGCACGCCGACGACGTCGCCTGCGCCGTCCACCTGCAGTCCGTCGCAATACAGTTACACGAACATCGTGAACCCGGTTGCGTCGGCCACGCTTTTTGACGCGGCGCTCTTCTATCAGGACGACTGGACGGTGAATCCGCAGATGACCTTAAGCTACGGGCTGCGGTGGGAGACACAGAACTTTATCAGCGACAAGGATGACTGGGCACCGCGCCTGATGCTGGCCTATGCGCTGGGCCGGGGACACAGCAGCAAGCCGGCAAAGACGGTGATCCGCGCGGGCTACGGCTGGTTCTACGACCGCTTCACGGTGCCGAACGGTTTCGGCAGCCAGGTTCCCTACGTGATCCAGACGATCCACGAGAACGGAACGAACCAGCAGCAGTTCCTGCAAACCTACGATCCAACCAACCCGAGCAGCACGCCGATTCCCTTCTACCAATACACGACGTACAGGATCAGCAGCGGCACGGGCACGGGGCAGAATGCGCCCACGCACTACACGATCGATCCGCACTTCCATGCGGCGCTGGACATGGAGGCGGCGGGCGGCGTGGATCAGCAGCTGTCGAAGCGGATGACCGGCAACGTGACGTATATCTTCTCGCAGGGCATCCACCAGTTCTTTACGGACAACCTGAGCGCCGCTCTTTACAATCAGTTTCCGCTGGCCGATGCGCAGCAGGACATCTACCCCGCGACGACGCCGAGCGAACCGCCAGCGAATAACCTGCAATACCAGTCGGGCGGATTCTACAAAGAGAACCAGGTGATGGTGACAGTGCGCGCCATGTATCCGAAGATGAGCTTCTCGGCGAACTACACCTACAGCAACGCGAAAGGCGATACGAGCGGCGTGGGCTCGGTGCCGTCGGTGTCGAGCGATCCAGGCCTGGACTACGGGCGCACGAGCTTCGACATCGCCAACCGCTTCATGCTTTTCGGGAACTTCATGATGCCGTGGAAGGTCTCAGCTTCGCCGATGCTGGTGGCGTATTCGGGAACGCCGTACAACGTGACGATCGGCAGCGACCTGACGGGCAACAATCAGTTCAACGCGCGTCCCACGTATGCGGCGAGTTGCAGCGAAGCGGGCGCGTTCGATACGGCGCAATTCGGGTGCCTTGACACCAACCCGATCGGCACGAACGAGAAGATCATTCCCTACGGCGTGGGGACGGGTCCGGATAACATCGCGGTGAACATGCGACTGGCCAAGGTGATCGGGATCGGGCCGAAGATCAAGGGCGAGCAGGGCGGAGGAGGCGGAGGGTTCCACCACGGGCCGGGCGGCCTGAACGGCGGGGGCCTGAGCGGGAGCCGGGGCGGACCGGGGCGGCTGGACCAGAGCGTGGCGCGCAAGTACAGCCTGACGCTCGGGGCGTGGGCGTCGAACATCTTCAACCATGAGAACCTGGGCACGCCCAACGGAAATATGGGCGTCGGCCCAGGCTCGACGATCCTCAGCCCGCGGTTCGGCACGTCGCAGACGCTGGCTGGCGGCTTCTTCAGCCATTCGACGGCGGGCAACCGGAATATCTATCTGGAGGCGATGTTCAGCTTCTAGGGTGAAGATTCAGCGTGGACCGGGTGACCCCGCTGCGGCGGGGTCAGCTTTTTGGCGATCTTTCCAAAGACGGTAGAGGCCCCATGCGGCGAGGGTGCAGCCGTCCTGGATGCTTCCGTCGAGGAGCATCTGCTCGAAGTCCGCTACTGGTATGCGATGCACGATCAGATCGTGCTCCTCCGGATCGGGGTCCGGATTTTCCATGCGGAGTCCTGTGGCCAGATACACGTGCTGCTTCTGCCGCGCGAAGCCGTAGGCGATCCACATGGCCCCGAGGTATGTCATGCGTTCGGCAACCAGGCCGGTTTCCTCGCGCAGCTCGCCGCGGGCCAGTTCTTCGGGATCGACATCCGCGGTTTCCCATCCTCCCTGCGGAAGCTCGAGCGCGCGCTGCTGGATGGTGTAGCGGAACTGCTCGACGAGATAGATGGTGTCGCCCTCGAGGGGCAGAATGACCGCGCAATCGTCCTTCTCGACCACGCCGTAGATGCCGCGCCTGCCGCCGGTGCGCTCGATCTGGTCCTCGCGCAGCCGGAGCCAGGGGTTGCGATACACCTCGCGCGAGCTCACAGTGCGAATGCTCATCTGCTGTCTCCGTGATCGTTTGAGTTTGCGGAAAGGCCGAATCCTGTTCGAACCACTTGCGTCAGCGGCCGAAGCCGTTCCGATTCAGCGCGAGTCTCGGCACGACTGACGTCGTGCCCCGATACGAAGCCCCACCCCAAAAAGTTTTTCCGCAAGCTGTAAGCCCCTGCCCTGATACAAAACCCCGTTTTCGAAGCGCAAGCCGCAACCTGTTAATACTCGATTCCGCGCTGTGCGAGGACGCCGTGCTCGTACGCGTGCTTCACCTGGCGCATCTCGGTCACGGTGTCGGCAATTTCGATGAGTGAGGGATGCGCGTTACGGCCGGTGAGGATGACGTGCACCATCTCGGGGCGGGCCCTGAGCGTCTCGACCACCTGTGCCGGATTCAGCATGCCATAGCTGATGGCGTAGTTGATTTCGTCGAGGACGACAAGATCCCATTCGCCGGAGAGAATTGCCTGGCGGGCCTCGTCCCAGGCAGCTTCGACCATGCGCACGTCTTCGGGATCGGTTTCCGCGCCGCCGATCTTGACGAAGCCGCGGCCCATCTGGCGCATGATGAAGTTGTTGCCGAAGGCCTTTACGGCGTCGAGCTCGCCGTAGTGCCACGAGCCCTTGAGAAACTGGAGCATGAGGACACGCATGCCGTTGCCGACGGCGCGAAGAGCAGTGCCCATAGCAGCGGTGGTCTTGCCCTTGCCCGGTCCCGTGTTGATGAGGATCAGTCCCCTGCGTGTTTCGTTTTCTGTGTGGGCCACTTTCCCTCCGCTATTGCCTGTTGCCGGCTCCTTCTCTATGGTACGGGTGGCCCCTGAGGATGGTGAGAGCGCGATAGAGCTGCTCGCAGACGACGACGCGCGCCAGCTCATGCGCGAGGGTCATGGGACCGAGGGAGAGGGTGGCGACGCCAGCGGGAATCTTCGACCAGCCGTCTGCAGGACCGATGGCGAAGACGACGAGCTGGCGGCCGGCATCGAAGGCGCGGCCCAGCCAGGCGGCGAAGGCCTGGGAATCCATCGGGCTTCCACGCTCATGGAGCAAAACGACCAGCGGAGGGGTGCGGGCGCGCTCGCGCTCAAGAGCCTGCCAGAAGGCATCTTCGCTGCGGAAGAGGGGAGATTCCACGGCTTTCGCGGCGGACTTCGCGCCGCCGGGCAACAGCGGGGCCATGCGGTCGAGATACATGTGCGCGATCTGATTGAAAGCGTCGCGGGGACGGGCGCCGATGGCGGCAATCCAAATGCGCATGGGAACAGTCTACGAGGGGGTGCTTTGGGCAGGGATGGAAGGGGCGGGGCTGGAGCGGGTATCGGCCAGGAGCGAAGAGGCGATTCATCCGGGAGTACTGGTATATTGAGAATTGCCGCTCCCAGCGGAGACAATGTGAGCCGGAGCCCTGGGCTCTGCATGCAAACAAACGGCGCCATGGTGTAATTGGTTAACACGCCGCCCTCTCAAGGCGGAGAGTTCGGGTTCGATCCCCGATGGCGCTACCACCTTAAAATCAGCTATTTAGAGTCGAAATGCAGAGCCGCATTTTCGACCGTTCTGTGACTTATTTGTGACTACGAATCGCGATTTTGCCCTTAGGACAGTTGCTTCGGTTCTGCGAAGACCGCATCAAGCCTGTTCATCGCAGCACTCAGATAGTCGGGACCGAGCCGCTGGTAGATTCTCGCAACACGCATGTCCCGGTGGCCCAGCACTTCGGCCACAGTGTGAGCATCGACGCCCTGCATACGCATCCATGATGCGGCCGTTCTGCGCAAATCGTGGAAGTGGATGTCAGCGATCTTGAGACGACGGGCCACGGTAGCGAAGCCTTTGCTCACATTGTCAGGGCTGAAACCGGCAACCTGTGGGAAGACCAGATCGCCCGGCACCGCCTTCTCGGTCCACTGTGACTTGAGCACTTCTAGTGCCAGCGAGTTGAGATAGACGACGCGACTCTCGCCGTTTTTCGTCTGAGTGAGAAACAGGCGTTTCCCCGGCAGATCAATGTTGATCCAGCGCAGACCCAGAATCTCGCCACGTCTCATCCCGGTAAAGACGGCCAGACCGACAATGCCGCGCAGCCATGCAGGACACTCGTTTAGCACGGCCCGCACTTCGGTAGGCTGCAACACCCGCATTCGCCCATCGGCAGGTTTGCGTGGAGGCTTGACCCGCGATGCCGGGTTGAATGGCAGCAGGTTCCATTCGGTGACCATCAGGTTGAGCATGTGCCGCAGGCAATTCAGTTCCTTGGCCACCGTCGCCGCGGACGCTTTCTCAGCCCGCTGGCTGGCGTATTGGCTGACGAGATCGCGGGTGATGTCCTTGATAGAGACCGCACCGAAGTACGGTTCAATGTGCAGATCGAGGATGTTGGTCATGCGGGCATAGCTCTCAGGACTGAGGCGAACCTTCTGGTGCTGGCGATAGCGGGCGAACACCGTCGAGAGCGCGTCCTTGGAGGCGTCTGCCTTGCCCGTGGCGCGGAGGGTCTTTGCACGTCGCCTGCGATACATGACTTCCTCGACGGCGGCTGCGTAGTTCTCAGTCTGAAGATTCTGCCGTACCCGCTTCGACTTGCCACCCACCATCTCGGTCCACGATCCCCACCATTCCTTCGAGCCGGGGCGCTTGTACACGCCGTCCCGACGCCGCCGTTTTCGCTCTGGTTCAACAGGCCGTGCTCGCTGGATTGCTCGCTCGGGTGGAAGAATCTGCGGTTGCTTTTTCGTCACAGCCTCGCCTCCATTCTCATGTAACATGCTTAAATACAACTACTTACATTATAAACCAAAGCTGCAATAACGAGCCGATGTGCAACCTATTGTAAACGCTAGGCTTGCGGCTTTCGTTTGCCACGCCTTGCGTGTGCTATGATCGGAGCTACCTCTAGGATACGGGCGAGGCCCCGGTCAGGAATTCGTGATCGGAATACCACCCGAAGTCGGGGATAAAGGGCAGCGCGAAGCCGAAGCGGGTGAGGACTCGCAGCAATTTCGGCCCCTGAATGTATCTAGCGCCGCCTCGCCATCGGGATACTCAAGGGTCTCGACGGTTGAACCCGCGCCGCTACTTCAAAGGCGGACACCATCCTTGAGGTGCCGCCTTGAGCGTGCAATCAGTTCCCTCTCCTGCTGACATTCGAATTGCCACCGCTGCCGACGCCGTTCGCGGCCAGCACACCCGCCTGCTCTATCCCGTGCAGGAAGCCGCGCAATTGCTCGGCGTGAGCGCATGGACGCTGCGGCAGATGTATTACGACTGCCGAATCATGGGCCACAAGTTCGCTAACCGGCTGCTGATTCCCGCCGCCGAGATCGACCGCATCATCAAGACTTCGGAAACCCCATACGCCCCATCCTCAGTCGGCATCGGCGCAATCGCTGGTCGGCTCTCCCGTCTGCGTGCCGCCGCACGCCGAAAGCAGGGGGCCGCGTCACGCAAACCCGCCGCTTCCACATCCGGCAAGAGAGTGAGAACAGCGCGGGCCTCATGACAATCCTTTCAGCACCCGACAACGCAGACCAAATGAAAAGGCCGCGTCTCGCGGACGCGGCCCTCAGCCAAGCTGAAAAGGGGAACGGTATGAGTAATGATAACGCGAAGCCAGATGCACGGGCGCAGAGAAAAAAGACGTTGCCGGTAAAGGCCAGATCATCCGGCCCCCGGCTCGTCACCGAGGAGCCGCGCCCATGGTACGAAAAATTCCGCATTCCGGCAGAGTTGATCTTCGAAGCCCAGGTGCTGCACATCGATGACAGGCGGGCGCGCAGGGAATATGAACTGAAGGCTCCGAAGCTGTGGAATCTCAGCGGCACGGTGTTTTCTTACTTTCATCGCGAGACTGGAACTCGTGTCTATAATCGCGTGCGCCGCGATCACTTCACGGGCGAAGGTGAAGACAGGAAGTACATCGGCAACAGCGCGAAGCAAAAGCAGTTCGAACGCATTCTCTACAGTGCTCCCGGCGCTTCGGAGCGTCTGAAACGAAAGCGCACCACACGCATTCTGGTGGAGGCCGAGAAGTCTGTGCTGGCTATCGAGGCGTGGGCGCGCCGAGCCGAGCGCACGGACATCGTGCCGCTGGGCATGGGCGGCTGCAACGGCTGGCGTGACAGGCAGCACGGAGTTCTGCCCGACCTGAACTGCTGTAACGGGTCGCCCGTTGTCATAATGCTGGATGCCAACGTGCGCACCAATAAGGACGTGCATGAGGCTGAGCTTGCACTGATCGCTGAGTTGCGTTCACGCGGCTGCACGGTCACAGTAGCCCGGCTTCCGCAGGAAAAAGGCGTCAACGGTCCCGACGATCTGCTGGCGCAGCCGGACGGCGATACCCTCTTCGCCGAAGTGCTCAGGGCGGCGAAGGGCACGGCGGTCGCACCCTACAGCGAGCACGCGCTGGCCGAGCGCTTTGCCACCGAGCACAAGGCCGACGCAATCTATGTTCCCAACATCGGCTGGCATGTGTGGGATGGTGAGCGCTGGCGGCCGGACGATCAGGGAAAAGTCGAACTGCTATGCCAGCAGCTTTGCGGCACTGCTGCCAGCGAGCGCGCCAAGCTCACCGAGCAACAGAGACTCCGAAGCCGTCGCACCCGCGAAGCGATCATGCGAGAGGCGCAGGGACAACTGGTTGTCACAAATGACCTGCTGGACAAAGATGTGATGCTACTCAACACTTCGGGCGGTACGGTGAACCTGCACACGGGCGACCTGCGTCCAGCCCGCCGCGAAGACTACTGCACCAAGCTCGCCGGGGCCACCCCGGACAAAGAGAACAAGCCCGAGCGCTGGCTGCAATTCATCGACGAGATCACGGCGGGCGATAAGGCTCTGGGAACCTACCTTCAGCGGATCGCGGGCCTTTGCCTGACAGGCGACGTGAGCATGCAGGAGGTGTACTTTCTCCACGGCACCGGGGCCAATGGCAAGAGCGTCTTTGTATCGACGTTGCTCAGCATTCTCGGCGACTACGGCAGAACGACACCGGCTGAAACGCTCATGGTGACGTACCACCCGCAGCACGCAACTTCCATCGCAGCTTTGCGTGGTGCGCGGCTTGTCGCGATCTCCGAGGTAGAAGACGGAAGCCGCTGGGCCGAGTCGAAGCTGAAAGAGCTTACAGGCGGCACACCAATCACCGCGAGATTCATGCGCATGGATGAGTTCACCTTCATGCCGCAGTTCAAGCTGGTGATCACCGGCAACCACAAGCCACGGCTTCGCAACGTTGACCAGGCAGCGGAACGTCGCCTGAGACTGGTGCCATTCACTGTGCAGATACCGAAGGCCAAGAGAGATCGTGATCTGAGAAAGAAGCTGGAGCCTGAATACGGCGGAATTCTTCAGTGGGCAATCGAGGGTTGTCTCGACTGGCAGCGCCAAGGGCTGGGTACCCCGGACTCGGTGCTCAGCGCTTCGGCTGAGTATCTGGCAGCGCAGGACGTTCTGGGCACATGGCTCAACGAGCAGACGACCAAGAAACGGTCGCTCAGGGAGCAGTCTTCCGTCCTGTATCAGAAGTACAACAGGTGGTGCGAAGACGCTGGCGAGTACGTCATAACGCAGCGCGAGTTCACCGACAAAATGAAAACCGAGAAAGGCTTTAAGACCAGAAAAATCCATGGCACGATGTCGTTCCTCGGGATCGGGCTGAAGGCGCAACCCAAGTTCGCGCGCAGGAGTGAAACAGCGTGATCATCCTCCCCACAAATGTTAGGGCCACAAGTGCGCCGCACCCGCATGAACACTGGCTGCTTTCGCCTCTCGGGTGGGAAATTGGGGGAGGATGGGGAGGATGCCCCATAAAAGCGCTAAGCGTTGGTTTTCCTCGGCGAGGAAAGTCGTTTCTTAGGGTAGTTACGGAACACCCTCCCCATCCTCCCCCAAAACACACCAAATCGGGCACGATTCGTGAAGTGAAGCCGCTGGTTGTCAGCGGCAAATGAGGAAAGCAATGGCGACAAAGAAGAAGAAGAGCGACGCACCAGAAAAGAAGAAACGCAAACCGAATAGCGGAAGTTTCTCTAAAGACCGCCCCAATCCGACTGCCTTTCAGCCGGGTGCGCCCAGCCCGAATCCGGGCGGCAAGCCCCGCGAGTACCTTGCTTTGGCGCGTGCTCTTCGCGCTGGTGGCGCAGGTCGCGCACCCGATAGGGAATGCGAGGCGATGGGCCTGCCACGTGGCAGCAGCAAGCTGGAAGTCGCTGCCGAGAGAATTCTGATCTCAATGCGGCGAGGCGTGTACCCCGAGCACTTAGAGGCTGCGGAATTGTTTTCCAAACTGACGGGCGAATACGCCCACAAGCTGGAACTCGGCCTCGATCTGGAAGCAATGGAGGAAGGCGGTGGTCTCGGCCCGCGGTTGATCGTCCAGTTCACCGAGAGCGAGCACGACAAATTGAAACGCGAAGCGGAGGAGCATGCTTCAGGCAGGTTGATCGATCATGCATCGCCGCCGCGTGCTTCTGATCCCAGCGCCGAGGCTGCACGGCAGGAAGCTGTCAGCGCTGCATCGCCCGGTGGGGCAGAGGTACTGCCGCCTCCGACTGCAACGAAGGTGTGGCCACGGCTGGCAGCACCAGCGCCCGAGCCTCGCCCCGAATCCGCCCAGCAAACGCGAGAGCGCATTTACCAGAAGCTCTACCGCAGCTAGGCGACAAACTGTCATTCGCCCAGCCTTCGGGGCGCTGAGACGGGGCGCAGGGCCACCAAACGCCCAAAGATGTGACCACGGGGCGCTGGGCGCGATTGTCAGGCAGGGTGTAGCCCAGCCGTACAGCGCCAGCCTGACAGAAAAACGTCAGGCTGGGCTAGGGTTTGGTCTTTCTTGACACTCCGCCTGTCAGGGTCATAGACTTAAATCTGACACTCTGAAAGGCGGTTTGGCTATGACACCAGCAAGGCGAGACGGCAAGCGGGTTGGCTACGTTCGCGTCTCCACCATCGACCAGAACACCGAGCGACAGTTGGAAGGCATCAAGCTCGATAAAAAATTCACCGACCATGCTTCGGGGAAAGACACGAAGCGCCCACAGCTACAGGCAGCATTCGAATATCTCCGCGAAGGCGACGTGCTCGTCGTGCATTCGATGGATCGACTAGCGCGCAACCTTGATGATCTGCGAAAGATCGTTCGCGATCTGACAGCCAGAGGAGCCGTGGTGGAGTTCGTGAAAGAGCACCTGACCTTCACCAGCGCCGAATCACCGATGAACAAGCTGCTCCTCAGCGTCATGGGCGCATTCGCAGAGTTCGAACGTGCACTGGTCCGTGAACGGCAGCGCGAGGGAATTGCCATCGCGAAGAAAAAAGGCATGTACCGGGGACGTAAACGTTCGCTCTCCCCCGACAAGGCCGCCGAATTGCGCCGACGCGCAACGGCTGGTGAGAAGAAGGCCGCGTTGGCTCGCGAGTTCGGCATCTCCCGCGAGACGTTGTACCAGTACTTGAAAACGAAACATGCGGTTTCGCCGCGATGAAGCTACCCCCGGTACGGTGCAGAAAATAATTTCGCGTCCCGCCTAACATCCAAGTGCCTGCGTGACCGGGACTTACGCACTCAAACGTAAGTGCGTCTGCGTGGGCGCTAACTTCCGCTTGACACGTCGCACGTGTCGGGTGATCCTGGCCTCAGTATGAGGAAGTCGAACAGCACCGCGTCCGCGTCAAGCGATCTCTCGGTAAAGCAGCATGTGCCGTACCTGATCCGCTCAGGACGTGCATCGCGCATCGCGGAACTGAGCACGCAGCACCTGCACCGCCTTGCCAGCAGCGGAAAGCTCAGTTTCATCCAGATCGATGGTGTCAGATTTTTCCATCGTGAAGAGATCGAGCAGTTAGCCCGCACGCGCCGGGAGAGGAGCGTGTCTCATGCGCATTAATACAGCAGCAGCCTTGAACGTTCTCCATCGTCAGCACTATGCCGCACTGCGGGCGCTGGAGCTACGACGGCTGGGCCTCGACGATGGCCCCTCCGTTCGCACTGCCGACGCCACGCCCGAGTTCTATGCGGGCACCTTCCGTATCAGCGGCCCACACATCACCAGACTTCCCGACAGCGAGGCAACACACCATGGCTGATCCCGCAGGTTACAACCGCAGCACCGATCCGTCGCAGGTGCCCGTCAACACGGCGAGCACGAAGCTGCCCGAGCACATCGCTCCGGGCCGTTCGACGGGCGTGGCCGTCATGGGCAGCGAAGTTCCAGCGCCTGCGTACCCGGCGAGCTATCCAGAGAGTGCAACAAGAGGAGATGCCGAATGAACGCCGCAACCGAAGTACAGCGTGCACAGGACGCTCTCGCTGCCGCGCAGAGGCGCCAGAAGGACGAGCGCCACGCCGCTCTTGTCGCCCAACTTCAGGACACCACGACCCGATTGGAGGAGCAGCGGGCCGAGTATGCGGGACTACGCGAACGGGTTTTGCAGCTACGTGCCCGCCGCAGGAAACTACAGGACGCTTTGACCGTGCTGCTCGGCGAAGAAGCGGAGCACTCGGCAAGCAAACCGCGAATCGCAGATCACGTGCCAAGTGCTCCGTCCGTAATCGCGTGGAACAAGGCAGGCGAGCGGCTGGCGTCCCAGCGCGCCGCAATCTCACAACAGCTTGCGGAGACGCAGATCGTCCATCAAATGGACGTGGACCTTGCTAGGCTGACCGTTGAGATCGAGCGGCTGCAACATGCGGAGGCGAATCTGCTGAACGCGCTTGAGTCGATGAAGCCGCAGCCTTTTTTGGCTGCGATTTCCGAGCCACCAATGGGCGGCATTGGAGTTCCGCGATGATCGAGGGATGGGCGGTGATCGAGCATCGCCCCACGCGGGACCGAGCGGTTCCGCTTCGCACGGCCAGCGTTCTGTTCCTTCGCGCTGGCCGCGCCGGTTCAAAAGGATGGCGGTGCCGGTTGTCACCGCCCCAGCCCGGGTGATGCCGGGTTTCGCGCGGCCAGCGCAGGACGGTCTCACGCTGGCCGCGCCGGTTTCTGAAAGATCGAGGCAGCCCCATGCGGGCCGCTTCGATGGCGCGGGCCTCGCCTACGTCCCGCGTGCGGTAAACGCGGCCCCGGAAGCCGTCGCGGGCACGCCGGGGCCGTGGCAAGTTTCCAAAGATGGTGCGGGATGCGCCCCGCACCGGGCGCAGGCAGCGGTTTTGAGACCTCCTCTCGGCTGCACCTGCAACCCACCGCCAGCGTCCGGGGTGTTCGGCAGTTCATCCCGGCGCTGGTCTCGGTCACACAGGAGCCAGTGATGAAGACCAGACCATCGAAGGAGCAGCGCGAACGGCACGCGGCGCTGATCGATTTTGGCAACTCAATCGAAACCCCGTTCACGGACCTGCGCATCTACCCCGGCCAGTCACCGGAGATGGTGCGGTTTCTGACGGTCACGGCGATTCGCCGTCGCCTGCGTATGTTTGCGCGCGCTGGCCTGCTCCCCAAATGGGGTACCCCGGAGCGGCGGGTTTACGCGAAGCTGGAAGAAGCCCTCAGAGACGAGAGCATCAGCCTGCATCCGGTTGTGCGCGATGAACGCAACGCTAGGCGCATGATGGATGTAGGGATGGTCTGATTCTGAAGCCGCCTGGCAGGCTGGCCACTTCGCGAACTGGATCACGTCCGAGAACTTGTCAGCCGCGGTCTTCAGGCCTTCGCGTACCAGATTGGCGTACTGTGCCTAAATTGTGACTAAGAACCCTCTGAACCCACCCAAACCGCCCCAAAGGCACAACAGAGCGAATCGCCACGGAAGCCGCGCCATTGCTGCTGAAAACCAACTTTTCAACAGGTCAGCCAAGGGCACCACAGATGCCCCATTTGGCACTCTCAAGGCGGAGAGTTCGGGTTCGATCCCCGATGGCGCTACCAAGCCCCTTCCGAGCCTGTCCGAGACTGGCCGGCGATTTCGCTAAATCGCGTTGAACCAGAAGCATGGGACGGCCACCCTGTTTTCGGCCAGCATGCTGCTGCCCGGCGCCGCCGCCCCGACCCGGATCGCATTCACCAGCCTCCCGGACCTGTTCTGACCGCCCGACGGTAGCGACCCTTGTCGCTCAATGAGTGATTTGCCCTGAAGGCGTGAAGCGAGGCCACTTGGGGCGGTAGCCTCACCGCAAGCCGACATATCGGTATGTATTGGCTTTCGTTGGGCCGATCCTCTACGCAGCGATTCGCACGCGCTTGTCGCGTGCTGGTGGTGTTATGCCACAGAGTCGGACCAGGATACAACGCGACGTCTTCGAAAACGATACGTTGTGGCCGCGCCCCTCAGATGTCCATCTGCCGGTCACGTGTGCTCCGCGAGCTGTGAACTCGCGCTCAGTGGCGTGGCGCCGGGTTAGGGGTCTCTTCTGCATCCGTGGAGTGGGCGGCAACGAGAGCAGCACAACGTGCGAACTCGGCTTTCGCCTGCGCCCTCAGGCCCTCCTTCTGATAAATCCTGCCCATCTCAAAATGCAGCGCAGGGATATTCGGGGCGAGCATCACAGCTGCATGCATTTCCTTGTCGGCTTCGGCATAGTTGTGCAATTGCTCCCAGGTTCGGCCCAGCTGTTCGCGGGCGCGGGGATTCTGCGGGTCAAAAGCGGCGGCTCTCTGCAAATCCGGCAATGCCTTGCCGGGATCTCCCTGCTGGAGCAGTAAGATTCCCAAATCGAGATAAGGCTGCGGGTCGCGGCCGGCTGTCTTCTGCTCCCACGCAATGGCGGTACGATAGTCGGCGGCCGCGGCATCGTATTGACCAAGGCCGGCATAAGCCAGGCCCATGTTGTACTCAACTCGAATGTCGTGCGGCATGAGTGTGAGACATCTCTGAAACACGGCGATCGCCGACTGAAAGCGGTTCTCGGCGTACCTGGTGCGCCCCAAGTAATAGCAGTACAGCTCGTCCTGCGGGCTCCAGCTCGTGGCGAGGGTCAGCCACTTGTCGGCGTCTACATAGTCGCGCAGCAGAACGTAATCCATGGCCACGACCGCCAGGTCATTCGCGTCAGGCTTGTGAAAGTGCGCGCCCGTTGTGTATTCGGCGAGCGATTCGCGCGGCTTGTCCTGGCGGTAAAGAATGTATCCCAGAAGAAAATGCCCTTCGGCAGATTCGGAGTGCGCGGCAAGATATGCGTGAGCCGCCTGCGACGCTCCAGCGTAATCGCGCCGCTCGATCAGCTCGAGACAATGATGGAGCTCGGCATTGGCGGAGGTCGGAGCACGGAGATCGGCTTCCGATTGAACGGGCGCCGCCGGCTTAGGCGCTTGCTGGGCGCAGGCCACGCATGCGATTCCCGCCGCGCACATCGCTGCCCGAAAGGCACGGCTTGCGGATTTCCACCTCATGGTTCATATCCCGGCAGGTACTTCCTGCGGCGAGCGGGGTCGATCGCCAGGTGACGCTGAACAGCCGGTCTCTTCTGGCAAAACAACCGCAACTCCTGACCGGTCGGAGAGTATCCTACGCCCCGCGACCGGCGAGACGTCGATTGTACCGAAGCGATGATGCGTCAGCGTGCGGTCGCATTCTGATCCAGCACCACCATGTCCCAGTATTGGAGCGACGGCAGGACAAACTCCACGTACCGCTGGCCGTGGTCGTCTCCTCGTGTCAGTGCCAGCGCATGGTACCGGCCTCCGTCCGCGTCGGGCGAAGCCCAGCCGGCTCCCGTCACATTTCCATCCAGCGCAATGCGCACCCTGAGGTTCGTGAGCGTCGAAGCAGCAGGGCGGTCCGCGTGCACATCCCGCCAGTAGGGATCGTCGGAGCCCTTCAAATTAATGAAGTGCACAATGGTTTTGCCGCCCTTCCGGCGCGCCATCGTCCAGATGGTGTTCGGCACGCCGTAGGGGCTGGACGGCTGGCCGCCGATTGTGACTGCCGCGTCGGCCGGAAAAACGTTGTAGCGAAGGACGTTCTCGTATGCGGTTAGAAAATCGTAGTAGTGGCGCAGCGCAGCGGACAGTTCCGGAGTAACTGCGAACGTGGTGTCAGCAGGAAAGTATTCGCCTGACAGCATCCGCGAACCATCGCCCAATTCGATGTGAGAGGCTCCCGAGGCAAAAATGACGGCGTCTGCCAGCAGGACGCCGGGAGCGTTGAAAACCTTCGTCGCCAGCGGAGGGTCACCTTTCTTCTGGCGCTGCAGATAGGCGGCGAAGACCAGCCCCGCGGCAGGATTGGCCGCGTGGACCTGTTCCGCGGCGTCCTGAATGCTGGCGTAGGTTTCGTGGTCTTCCCAAAGCTCGGAATAGACAAAGTCGGCGTCAGAACGGGCGGTTTGATCCTGTCCCCAGGTGTTGACCGTGTTCAGGACAATGCGCTTGTTGAGAGCTTGTTTGGCGTTGTCGATAAACGTCTGGAATCCGGCGATAAAGTTTACGCAGGCGCCATCGTAGGCGTAGGCGCCGCGCGTTCCAAATGTATCGATGTGCCAGCCGTCGAAGGGATAGACGCGAAAGAGATTCGCCATCTGCCCGAAGAGATAGTGTTGCCACGCCGGGCTGTTCTGATTCATGTAAATCAGCCGGGGCGTAGCCCAGTGGCCGTCGGTGGGCAGATCGAGACCCTTCGCGGTCTGCAGCGTACGCGGCCCATCGGGGGTGTCCCAGGTGGCCCACTGCAGCCGGACGCCGGAGCCGTCGGTGAACGCGTCGGCGTAGGCGCTGTAGCTGCTGTTGTAGGCCATGCTCATCATGTTGCGGGCGCGCGCGGCGGCGAGAAACTGCTCCAGCACAGCGCGGCTTACGGTTCTGCCGGCAATATCGTGCCATTCCGGCGCCGGGTGCTCCACGGTTCCGGCCAGGGGCTGGCTGTGCTGGTACTGGAAGTCGTAATACTCCAGGCCGTTGATGTGGAACTTATTCAGATCGGCGATCCAGGCATCCGGTTTGGCGCCCTCCTGCTTTGAGTAGTGGGCGAGATAGCCGTAGCGGGGAAAACGATTCCACTCGGACGAAACGTCAATCGCTGTCTGCGAGCGCCCAAGTACCTGTCCGCCAGGACCAAGCAGGCGAACATCGGCCAGATAGCCCCGATAATCCTGGTGCGGGGGCGTCCACCGCATCTCCACGTGGACCGGATTGGTTCCCGAGAGGGTGACCGGCTGCGCGATCTCCGCAACCTGTGCGTCGAGATGCCAAAACGCGGCTTTCAGGGTTGCGCGCAATGGAGCTCCGGCCGCCGGGGGCTCGAGGGACACCAGCAAATCGACATCTTCGCCCACGCCGTAGCGCGCCTTGTCCGGATAGACATCCCGGATCGCAGGTCCGCCGATATGTTGCGCTGGCGCCCATGGGCAGCAGATCGGCAGCAGGAACACCAGCACGGCACAGCGCCAGAGTCTCATGGACAGACTCTAGTTCGGCTACGGTGAAGAAAGGCTGCGGTTTCTCTGAGGTTTTGTTTAAGTTCTTTGTTTAGCGGAAGTTTTCAACGAGCGAGATGTTGCTGCCGGCCTCTGCCATGTCGGCGTAGATGAGCCAGCGCCCGTCAGGGGACACGCTGAGCCCGGACAAGAGCGTTGGCTCGTGGTCGAGAACGTGCACGCGAACGCTGCGGTCCGGTCTGGCATAGCTGGCAAAATCGATGGAGCTTTGCGAGCCGCTGGAATCGAGATAATAGATACCGTCCTTCGTGAGCGTCCAGTAGCCCTGAAAGCCGTCCGCGGGGCTTTTCAGGACCTGCACTTCGGCTCCGCCGCCGACGGGAACGCGCCACAGGCCGGACACCTGCGCGCGGGTATAGTAGACCCACTTTCCGTCGGGTGAGGCCAGAGCAATCATGCCGCCATTGCGGGTGAGCTGCTGGGGGACGCCACCCGTGGCCGCGATTTTCCAGATCTGATAGCTGCCGCTGCGATTGGAGCCGAAATAGATGGTCTTTCCGTCTGGCGACCAGCTGGGAACGATGTCGTTATTGTTGCCGCTGGTGAGAGCGTACGGGAGTCCTCCGTCGGGGCTGGCGAGGAAGATGTGTGCGCGGCCATCCGGGCGGGAATCGAAGGCGATCTGGTGGCCATTGGGTGACCAGTGCGGACTTCCAGTGAGCGCGCCGCCGAAGGAGGTTATCTGCACAGGGTCAGAGCCATCGGCCTGGCAGATCCAGATCTCCTGGGAGCCGGAGCGCCAGGACTGAAAGGCGATGCGCTTGCCGTCCGGAGAAAACTGCGGCGCCGAATCCTGCTCGTTGGAGCTCAGCAGCTGATCAGTAAGCACTTTGCGCGCCGAGGATCTCAGATCCACGCGGACGATATCCCACCGGCCCGTGCCGTGCGAGTACGCCAGGAGATTGCCTTTCCGCGAGATGGCGGGACTGTAGCTGTTTTCATCGCCGACGGCCACGCGCTCAATGGGACCGCCGGCAGCAGGAACCTTCCACAGCGCGAACTCTCCCTCGCGATTCGAAGAAAAGACCACGTACTGGCTGTCGGCGGTCCATGTAATGCCAACCACCAGCCTGCGGTCGAACGTCAGACGCCGGGGCGTGCCCCCGTTCGCGTCCATTACGTAGACGTCGCGCACCGACCCCTCTGGGCTCCGGATAAAGGCGATCTTCGTGCCGTCGGGCGACAGGACGGGGGTCCAGTCACCATCCCAGGATGCCGGCGGCGAGGTGAGCCGCGTTCGGGTGAGGGTATCGAGCGACAGCGAGAAGAGGGAGGAAGGGCTGTTGTTCGACAGACGATCGGGAAAGATCAGATGCTTGCCGTCATTGGTCCAGGTCAGGCCGGCGTATTCCCAGGAGGTCGGATCGGTCATCATATATAGCCGCCGCTCCGGACCGCCAATGGCCGGGACTATATAGATTGCGTTGCCGGCGGAGGAGAGCCGGATGAACGCAATGAATCGCCCGTCCGGCGACCAGGCAGGCCCCACATCCTCGGCGGGATCTGTGGTGAGCCGCAGGGGCGTGGAGGTCCCCAGAATCTTGACGTAGATGTCCTTGTTGTCCTGGTTGGTGCCATTCCATACAAAGGCGATCTGATTGCCGTCGGGCGAAAAGGCAGCCTGCCCTTCAGATCCCGGATAGCTGGTGAAAGGCACGATGGTGTAGGCTGTGTTGGCCAGTCCGGCCGCATGGCGGGGGCGGGCATGCCACCAGGCTGCCAGTGCTGCCGCCGCAATCAGAACCGCGGCCACCGCGATCCAGGGAACGACCGAAGTGGGCCACCGGCGGCCGTGAGCTGTGTCGTGGGGCCTGGTTGCCGGGACTGTGTTGTTTGGCGAAGGGTGGGTGGGGGGTGCTGGGGATTCGGCCGGCAGCTCTGCTTCAGCCACCGCGCCATTCGGTTTTCCATTGGCGGGCCGATACGAAACGGAGGCGATCAGGCGATAACCCGTCTTGGGAATCGTCTGAATCACCCGGGGCGACCGGGCGTCGTCGTCCAGGACCCGGCGGATCTCCGAGATCGACCGGGTGAGGACGTCCTCGCCGACGAAAACCCCGGACCATACAGTATTGAGGAGTCGATCCTTGGAGATGACCTCGCCAGGATGGGAGGCAAGCAGGACCAGGACCTGCATGACCTTGGGTTCCAGATGCAGACTTGTGCCTTCCTTTTCGACACAGTTGATTTGCGGCTGGACATGCCAGTCGCCAATGGAAAAGTCACTCTGCAACTCGGACCTCGTCTCCCTGGAATGCCCGAATTATAGCTCCCGAGGCTGGAGGCAAGAGGGAGCCATGGTCCCGGAGGGCAAGCTCAGAACTTCCTTAGCAAAAGCTCAGCATTGCCCCATGACAGTTCTTCCATCGGGGCCCTAGGGTTGGGACCGGAGTGGCGTCCCCGCACCCAGAACACGCAAATCGCCCTCCCGTTTCAACATTTTGGAGGTAAGAGATGGCTCGGACCCCTGACGGCAGAAGGACCCGTTCGTGTATCCGCGTGGCGCGGTGCCTGGCGCTTTCCTGTTTGCTTCTCCTGGCGACGTCGTGGCTGAATGCTCAGGTAGCCAACGGGATCTCGGGCACGGTCACCGATTCCACGGGAGCAGCAATTCCGAGCGCCGGGGTCACCGTGACCAACGAGGCTACCGGCGTCGCCACCCACACGGTGACGACGGGGGTGGGTACCTATGCGGTTACCGGCCTCAATCCTGGCTTCTATACCGTCACGGTTGAGGCCAGCGGCTTCCAGAAGTTCTCGAGGAGCGGCATCAGCGTCGAGGTCGGTACTCCCGCCAGCATCGAGATTCAGATGGTTCCCGGGGCGGCGACGCAGACGGTCAACGTGGTATCGCATTCGATCGCCCTCGACACCACGCAGCCCGACGTAGGCACCACCCTCGAGCCGAAAGTGCTCAACGCCCTCCCTGTCGAGCTCAGCGGCAATGCCCGCCAGATCGACCAGTTCATTTTCCTTTCGCCCGGAGTGCAGGGCAGCACCTTCTCCCGCGAGGTCGACGGCGGCACCAACTTCGAGAATGAAGTTCTCTTCAACGGCATCCCCATCGCCATGCCGAATCTCGAAGGCCAGCAGACCTACATGAATCCGCCCTATGAAATGGTGAATGAGTTCCGCGTGGAGCGGGCGACATTTTCGGCTCAGTACGGCCTCGGCCAGGGAGCGCTGACTTACAACATGGCCACGGGCACCAACCAGTTCCACGGGGATGCTTTCGAGATCAACCGCAACAGTATGTTCGATTCCGATGGCTTCTTCCCATCGAACTTCAACGCTCAGCACAAACCGATTCCCCCGGTTGACCACCAGAACGACTTCGGCTTCACCGCCAGCGGCCCGATGTGGATCCCGAAGCTCTATAACGGCCACAATCGGACCTTTTTCCTCTTCACCTCCGACTGGTTCCGCGAGAATCAGCCCATCACCTCCATTGGCACCGTCCCCACCGCGGCCATGGTCAAGGGAGACTTCAGCAACTTCGTCGATTCCAGCGGCAATCAGATTCCCATCTACGACCCAACCACGGGAGCCCCGTTCCCCCAGAACATGATTCCCACAACGCGGTTCAGCAGCCTCGCAAAGGCAATCCTCCCGTCCATCCCCGCACCGGACCGGCCAGGAACAAACTACGGACTGCAAAGCAACGAGTCACCCGCAGTGCATAACGACCCGATCATGGAGAATCTGTACGGCTTCACGGTGGACCACACCCTGACGCCGTCGCAAAGCCTTCACTTCTCCATGTGGCGGGACAATCAGACGACCACCCCCTACAACTACGCTCCCATCGTGCCCGACACCAACCCGCTGCAGAGCGCGCAGGACGATTACAACTACGCCGACGGATTTCTGCTGAACTACGTGAACACGGTCACTCCCAATCTGGTCGCCACCGCGGGCATCGGGTGGTATGGCAAACTCGACGGCCAATCCAGCAAGGACCTCGGGCATCCGTTCGCAGGAGTGCTGAGCAGCACGGACTTCCCAAATATCACTTTTAACGGGCAGAACGCCATCACCGACTGGGGTGTCTCACCCGGCGAAACCGGCAACACCGATCGCCAGCTTGGACTTTCATTCGTGAACAACTGGCTTTGGAGCAAGGGCCGCAACACGTTCAACTTCGGCGCCGAAGCCAGGCGCGAGTACGAGGATCAGCAGGCCTGCACGGCATGCGCAGGCGAGTTCAACTTCAGCCAGGCCGAGACATCGACGCCGGATCCATCCGATCCCAACTTCGGCAATTACGGCAGTTCCTTCGCCAGCTTCCTGCTTGGCCTGGTCGACTCGGCTGATCGCATCGAAGCCAACGAAATGGATCTGCGGAATTTCGACCTGTCTCCGTATGTCGAGGACGACATCAAGATCAGCCCGCGCCTGACCGTCAATGCCGGTCTCCGCTGGGACATTATGGTGCCCTTCACGGAGAAGCACAACTACATCGTCTTCCTCAATGAGACGGCCCCCGATCCGGGCGCAGCCAATCTGCCCGGCGCGGCCAGCCGCTTCGGCACTTGTTCCGGCTGTGCGGGCTTCAATCGCGCGGCCATCGACTGGAAGCAATTCGGCCCACGGCTGGGGCTCTCCTACCAGGTCAACAACAAAACGGTGGTACAGGCAGGCGCCTTTCTCACCTATCTGCAGGGAGGCGCCTACGAATTTGGCACCGCCAACGTCGTCGTGACCATGGGCAATCTGCTCGTCGGCGAATTCAATCGTAGTTCCACGGGAAGCAACACCCCCGGATATGGCGACTGGGATACCAGCCCGATGCCGCTGCCTCCCGTCGTTCCCTTTAACCCCTCCATGGGCAACGGGAACAGCATCACGTACTTCAACACCGACCTGGGCCGCGCTCCCTACGATCAGGCATGGAACCTCACCGTCCAGCGCCAGCTCCCCTGGACCATGTTTCTCACCGCGGCCTGGGTCGGCAACCGTGCAGTCCATTTGCCATCGGGGATGAATCCCATCAACCAGCCGAACCCGTCCATCCTGAGCTACGGCTCGCTGCTCAGCCAGCCGGTGAACTCACCTCAGGCCATCGCGGCGGGCATCAAGGATCCCTATCCGGCCTTCGTCAGCGAGTTTGGCGGCGGCGCGACGGTGGAACAGGCGCTCAAGCCTTTCCCGCAATACACCAACGTGCAGAACCTCTACGACGATGCGGGCTCCTCGTTCTATAACGCGCTTCAGCTCCAGGGAGAGAA
>JASHNS010000118.1 GCA_030041515.1 Acidobacteriaceae bacterium
TACAGCGGTTCCCAATGGCAGCTACTACATCCCGGCCGGAACACCCGCAGCCAATCCTGCTCTGGGCGCAGCCTGGGCCTGGTTCTCCAAAGGCGACAGTTCGTACAACGCGCTCGAAGCCGAGCTGAACCACCGCCTCAGTCACGAGTTCCTCTTCCGGGGCTCGTACACCTATTCCAGGGCTCTCGACGACGGCGATTCTCTTAACGCTACGGCCGCCGGCAACGCTCCCGGCCTCGTCTCCAATCCTTTCAACCTGCACACGGACTGGGGTCCGGCCACCTACGACGTCCGCAATGTCGCCACCTTCGATGGCATCTGGCAGCTACCCTTCGGCCGCGGCCAGCGCTTCCTCAGCAGCGGCAACCGCGTCACCCAGGGACTGCTCGGCGGGTGGACCACGAATTCCATCGTCACCCTCCAATCCGGATTCCCCTTCACCCCGCAGCTCAGCTATAACCCCTCGAACAACGGCGACACCAAAAATCCCGTCCGCCCCTTCGCCAATCCGGCCTTTCATGGTTCCGCCATCGTCGGCAAGCCCACCGAGTGGTTCAATCCGGCAGCATTTCTCGCTCCGCCCGCCGGCAGCGGCTTCTACGGCAATCTCAGCCGCGACTCCCTCACCGGCCCCGGCCTCACCGAGTGGGATTTCTCCATGTTCAAAGACACGCCTCTGCGCGAGCGCCTGCACCTCCAGCTCCGCGCGGAGCTCTTCAACATCCTCAACCAGGCCAACTTCAACACGCCCAACCTGGTCGCCTTCACGCCTTCCGGCGTCTCTCCCACTGCCGGCGTCATCACCAGCACCTCGACGACTTCGCGTCAGATCCAGCTCGCGGCCAAGCTTCTCTGGTAACCGAAGACTGCCGCGCCCGGGAGCACCAGGGCCGCACTGACGACCCCCATCCTGGTCCGCAGATCACCCCCAACCCAAATCTGCACGGCTCCGGGCGCCTGCCACCGCCGACGGCGGGGGCAGTCCATTTTGGAACCACGTGAACCCTGTCCCCTTTTGCAACACATCCCGGCACCTTTTCTCAACCCCTGATTCTTCCCGCCAACCCTGCCGATACCGTCCTCATCAGAGGAACCCGTATGGCAGGAGCACAGCCCGTCAACGCATCTCTCCCTTTTCCTGACCTGATTGCCGCGTCCGCTCAATCCGATGGGTTCTCCGAGCCCGGATTGAGTCGCCGCGTACCCGACGTCGGCCTTGGAGCGTTCCGCGGTCTCGTCTTCGCTCTGCTCTTCGAGGTGCTCATCGGATTCGCTGCGTTTGAGCTTTGGAGCCTGCTCCGCTGACACGGTTCGCCCCTGTTACAGTCAGGGCATGCAGCTCACGATCAACGGCCAGCCCCGCGACTTTCCGTCCCTGGCCACGCTGGAAGAACTTCTCACCCACCTCGGCATCAAACAGGATCGCGTCGCCGTCGAGCATAATGGCGACATCGTCTCCCGCACCGCCTGGTCCACCACGTCGCTCGCCGACGGCGACCGCCTCGAAATCGTCCACTTCGTCGGCGGCGGCATGCGCTGACGCGGTGGCTTCCAGTCCCCGCGTTATCATCGCTCCATGAGCCGCAAAGTCCGCTGGGGCATTCTCTCCACCGCCAACATCGGCGTCAAAAAAGTTATTCCCGCCATGCAGCGCGGCCAGTTCAGCGAGGTCATCGCTATCGCTTCCCGCGATTTAGCCCGCGCCCGCGACGCCGCAACAGCGCTCGGCATTCCCAAAGCGTACGGCTCCTACGAGGAACTCCTCGCCGACCCCGCCATCGACGCTATCTACAACCCGCTACCCAATCAGCTGCACGTCCCCTGGACCGCCAAAGC
This sequence comes from Acidobacteriaceae bacterium, assembly GCA_030041515.1. GTDB lineage: Bacteria > Acidobacteriota > Terriglobia > Terriglobales > Acidobacteriaceae > Palsa-343. Next base: position 1,837 of record JASHNS010000118.1, read on the forward strand.
CGCCGAGACCGGCAAGCATGTCCTCTGCGAAAAACCCCTGGCCATGAACGCCGATGAAGCCCGCACCCTGCTCGCCGTGCGCGACCGCACCGGCGTCCTCATCGGCGAAGCCTTCATGATCCGCACCCATCCGCAGTGGCTGCGCGCGCGCCGGCTGATCGATGAGGGCCGCATCGGCCCCCTGCGTGCCGTCATGGCGCTCTTCAGCTACTTCAATGTCGATCCCGCCAACATCCGCAACCAGCCCGAGACCGGCGGTGGCGCTCTCTACGACATCGGCTGCTACTGCATCCAGGCGGCCCGCACCGGCTTCGGCCAGGAGCCCACCCGTGTCGTCGGCCGCATCGACCGCGATCCGCAACTCGGCACCGACCGCCTCACCTCTGCCCTTCTCGATTTTTCCGCCGGTCACGCAATCTTCACCTGCAGCACCCAACTTATCCCTTACCAGCGTGTGCAATTCCTCGGAACAAAGGGCCGCATCGAGATCGAGATCCCCTTCAATGCACCACCCGACCGCCCTACCCGTATCTTCATCGACGACGGCCGCGACATCTTCGGCGCCGGCATCGCCACAGAAACCTTCCCCATTGTCGATCAGTACACGCTCCAGGGCGACGCCTTCTCGCGCGCCATTCTCGACAGCACGCCCGTTCCCGTCTCCCTCGAAGACGGCATCGCCAACATGTCCGTCATCGATGCCGTCTTCCGTTCCGCGCAAACCGGACAGTGGGAGTCCATCGGCAGCTGAACGAACCGGCCCCGCGCGCGCGAATTCACGCAGCTGTAACCGTCTCCGTCGCGATCGGTCGCTATATTGGCTCCTATGCACGACCCCGAGCTCCTGTTGGAGAGTTTTGCGCGAAACCCTGACTGCCGCATCCTGCATCTCACCGGACCGCTCGTCCTCAACAACCTCTTCTCTTTTCAGGACGCCCTGCGCGCCGATCCCCCTCCCTGTCTGATCCTCGATCTCACCGGCGTCCCCTACATCGACTCTTCCGGCATGGGCGCCATCATCAACTACTACGTCTCCTGCCAGCGGCATGGCCGCAAATTCATCGTCGCTGGTGTCAACCCGCGCGTGATGGAACTGTTCAGGTTGACTAAGGTGGATGGGCTCCTGACCCTGGCGCCCACACTTGCCGACGCGGAAACTTTGCTGTAGTTGGCCAGGCTGCAACTTCTTCTTTCTGAGGCGCCCGGGTGGGCCAGGTCTCGCATCTGCGGCACGCTCAGTAATGGCCCTCCGATTACTAGAAATTTGTTCAAGTTACCAGAGACATCCAGTCCTCGCCGCATCCCACCAACGTATGATTGTGCCTTCCCGGTCCGCTAGTACCGGGGTACTGCTTACTGAGTTGGGAATACCGCTGCAGGAGTAAGACATGGAACCCTGGAACAGCAGCCCCTATCCGTCGTCCCGCTCTGAGTCGGAGGCTGCGGCACCGAATCCTCTGCTTCGTTTTCCGGATTCGCCCCCGCAGCAGTCCACAGATCGCGAGGCAACGGCCCAACCCTGTCTGGATGACTGCCCGCCCGTCATCGCCGTCTTTTCACCCACGGGAAGCGCCGGGGAAACCGGCATTGTTGCCAATCTCGGCCGCGCGCTCGCCTTGCAGGGTGAAGAGGTTTTGCTGCTCGACGCGTTCCTGCAGGATGACCTTGCTCGCTGCTTTGGCGTTGAACCTCCACGCATCGGCGAAGTCTGCACCGTGTCCGGCCCGGAATCCAAAAACCACATACGGATTGCTCAGCTGCCCATCGCCCGCCACGATCCGGGCGGCGAGGGAGACGGCCTCTTCCGTGCTGAACTGGTCGCGCTGGCCACGGACTGCGACCGCGTCCTTATCGATCTCAGCTCAGCTTCCCCTCTGCTCATCTGGCAAATCTTCAGTTTGTCGCCGTTGCTCCTCGTTCCCGTGTTGCCGGGCTGGAGCGCCGTGCTCTCGCTGCCCGCCATCGATCGCTTTTTAAGCCAGGTTTCCCATTCCGATCGTCTGCCCATCCAGCCGAAGTTCTTGCTCAGCCAGTACGATCCCGACACTCCGTTCCATCGCTCCATCCGCGAAGAGTTGCGGGGCCGCCTGGGGGTGGGCCTGCTCCCCATGGCGCTCCACCGGAGCTCAGGTGCCGGCGATGCCTTCGATCAGGGACGAAATGTGCTGGATCTTCATCCCGACTCGCGGACCTCCCACGATTTTCGCGCTCTCGCCGACTGGATTCGGAATCACTCCCGCCACACGCGGCGCCAGACGGCCAGCGTTGCCGAGCAAGCCTCCTGATCCCGGAAAGGTGACCTGTGGCAGCGGCCGTCGAAGCCGCTCTCATCAGGGAGAATCCTGGGTTCTGGTTGGCACGTTCTCGGGTTCTACGGAAAACCCGGAGCAGCATTGTGGTGGGCGGTGCAGGGCTCGAACTGGAGCGGCTTTGCGGGCGTCTGTGCCCGCACGCGAAATCCTGACCCGAGCGTAGCGAAGGGGAAGGACCTGTGCCGCAAACAGATCCTCGTTCGGTATGGTGGGCAGTGCAGGGCTCGAACCTGCGACCTCCTGCTTGTAAGTTGCACGGGAGCCATTTTCTGTTGATGTCTGTAGGTAGCTGTGGCCTACTCTCGGGCCTGTGAACATGCGGGGTTCGCGCTCATCGCCATTGCTTTTGACTTCTACCGTTTTCTGCTCAAGGTCCCCGGTATTCTCCCCGGTGGATTCACCTGCAGCGGAGCCGCTAAACACTCACTCCTAAGAAGCGAAGCCGCGCCCGGAGCATGTCTATGGCATCTTGCAGCGGGACAGACTCCGCCGCGGCCAATTCATTTGCCTTGCGATATTCCAGCAGCCGGGCAGACGTTTCCCTTGCACGCTCAATGAGACTGCCATCGATGCCTGATCGGCCCTGGCTCATGGCAAGGTCCAGCGCGGTCACTGCCCAATGCGCGTCCGCCAGAAGCTTGTCGAGGTGATGATCCCCACTGCGTTCTTGGTCAGTCATGGCTGAGAAATTAGACGGCGGAATTGCCATTGTAGAGAGGGAAAGCGGACCATTCAAGGAAGCGGCAGGGACCGAGCCCAAGAAGGGATTTACGGCCCCTGTCCCACGGGTTGTACAAGAATCATGCCTGAAGCCGGGAGGGGCGAGTCTGACGGATATCAAACCGCCGGATTCCCACCAGAGCGGAGAAAAGAACAAGACGCATCACCTTTTCTCTTGCAATAACCTACCTTGTTAGGTATTATCTCCACATGAAGTGCCCGATTCACAAAATCGAGCTGATTTGCTACTGCCCCGCGTGCCGCGGAGAAGTGACGAGCGCTCGCAAGGCCACCTCCTCTCGCAGGAATGGCAAGCTCGGTGGCCGGCCGAAGGGCAGCAAGAACAAACCGAAGGACGCGGGAGCGGCAGTCGCACGCTCCTGAAACAGAAACGGCCCCGCCGGGTGCGCTAACACCCAACGGAGCCTAACCATAGGTCGCCCATCGGAGGGGCAACGAATGGCTACTGTTCAGAATAACCTCGCCGGGGATCCCGGCGGCATGCTCGGATCGCACTCCCACAAAGTCTCCATCCGCCAGCGTCGTCAGCAGCGCGCCTGAGCATTAAAGCGCCCCGCTGCCGATCGCCGCTCCCCGCGGCACTCTTCCACGCTGCTGACTCAGGAGACTGCTCAATGAGACCGAATCCAACGGACGTATCCTGCCTCCACTGTGGTGATGCCGTGCCACTCAGGACTGCTATCATCACCAAAGGTTATTGCGCGCGGTGTGCTCCCGACACTCCGATTCCGCTGGCCGGCGATCGACCCGCAACCAGCAAGGCCGAAACGGAATTATTAGGAAAACGCCAGGCCAACTGGGAAGAGAGGGAGCCTAGAAAAGTCGCTGCTGGCGTCTGAGAGCGCTCTCACAAATCCGGGATAGGAAACCATCACCGCGCACTCGCGGGCGCGCCCTAGGGCTAAATCCCGGCAAAGGCGAATGTCCATCGGGACTGATAGGGGGCGGCGAGCCCGACATCGCAATGCCGATCATTGCTAGCCCGGCTGACGTTACGGATGATCGCTCGGCAGGGGCGAGGCTGGCAGCAATTGGCTTGTGTGAAAAGTCATGCTCGCGTGGATAAGGCCAGTGGCCGTCTTTGCAGTTACGTCACACCGAATTCCGGTTAGGCGGTTTTGCCAGCCCGGTGTGAACGTCCCGTGATCCGTAAAATACACCACACAAAGTGGACTGTCTTCATGCGGCATCTGGCTGATCGGCATCCCCGGTTTTCCGGCCCCGAGATAAACGCCGTCGGCCAGGAAAGCGGCGTCAGACACCCGGTCTACTGGAAGACCCAAAAAACCGAGGGTCATGTTATGAGGGTCGCCGTTTTGAAACATCACAATTGTGTGACCTCTAGAACGGAAGTTCGCCCAGACAAGGGCTGAATCGCACTGGACCGGCTGCGTTGCCCACAGGAAGCCGTCCGCGCCCAATGTAAGATGCTCGGCTCTCATCCGTTTCGTCAGCAACTGAAAATCTCTTCCGCTCATGCCGCTCGCTCCTGCCGGCACGCCGTCGCTTTTAGCGATACTGCCCTGGCTGCAGGTGCCTTTAAACTCCCATGCATCGGGCTCGGCGGTCAGCGCCGGTTGCACCCGACTGGTTGCCGGCGCTCCTTGTGGTGAGCTTTGTGCGCTTTTGCAAACGACCGCAGCGATTGCGCCCGCGACGGATCTTGGAGGAGCGTCCATCATCGCCGATGGGCCGTCATCACCCCAACTCTGAAAATGTCCTTCACAATCGAAAAGCAAAGTTGTCAGGGCGTCTGGATTTATCGGGGCATTGGGAGCACTGGTGTAGACCAAGACCATGTGGGGAAGGGTGTCTCCGATGGCCTGCATGTCGATCCAGGTAACTTCACCATTATCCGCGTCGATCCGCTTCCAGACTGGTTTGCACAATTCCCCCAAAGCTCCTCCGAACTCACAAGTTGGAAATATTTTTGCGAGGGCATCGGCCGGTTGAGCTGTCTGGGCGATGCACGGAGATCCGACAAGTAGCAGAAGCAGAAAAAAGAAGCCGACAGTTCTGACCTCAGATACTTTGGGCGCTTTCATCTTGACTTTCCGATTAGGGGCAAATTCACAGCTCTCCACGATCTCTGCTCCAATCCCCTTTGGTTGATCGTCTCTGATGCAGGATTCACTGAGCATCTGGTGCGGCCAGCTTGCTCCATTGCTCGATCAACTTGAGAAAGCCGACCACGTTCCCTTCCTCACCAAATTCCTGTTCGTAGAGCCCAAAGATGTATTCAGCGAAGCGAATGCGCGGATCCTCCAAAAGAGGGTTCAGGGGATCGACAAACTCAGGCGGAAGCTGTGGGTTTTGCGCGACGATTTGCAGGGTAGTCATGATTGGCTCCTTATGCGCGGTGCCAGCGCGAAAGAGAGAACTGCGGTGCCTCTCCGCACTTGCTCCAGGAAGAATGACAGCAGGGAAGATTGTTTCTACCGTAGGACGTGGTATCGAATGTGGCAAGAGAATAAAAACCCCTGTGATTACAGGGCTTTCGATGGTGCTTAACGTGACCTCAGTAATCCCGCAGCGCCGGCCGCGAGTCAGAACGGGCAGAGATTAAGACGCCAGACTTAATCCACCGAGGTAAGCGGCGGCCATGGTACTCCAAAAAGAAACCCGCTGATTCTCCCAGGAGGTTCAGCGGGGCCAAGAGATACCAAAATGCGTTGTTGAGGAACACTATGGCACACGCGGCCACGGCGGGCAAGATTACGGAAGTAGTCACCCTTACGCGAAAGTAGTCATGCGGGTGGGGATGCTCCTGCTGCCCCCGTGGCAATGGTGCTTTATTGACACGTTACTCCGGTCGATACTTGCCAGTCCCAGCGCTAACTACTACATCGGACGGCGAGCGCCACGTCAGGTGCAGCGCGCACCTCAGAGATACAATGGACAGCATGAACCGCCGCCAGTTCACCTTGCTACTTCCCGCGGCCGCGCTCGTGGCCGGGTGTAACACTGAGCAGAAGCCTTCGGCCGCCGCGAGCCTTCGGAACAACGGTGGCGTGCAGGATGCGCTCAAGGCCATGGACAACGCAATCGTAGTTCTCGATTCTCAGGTTGTCCGCTTCGACGATGGGAACTGGCGCAGCGTCGTACCTGCTGTGGAATCAGCAAGCGCTAGCGTCCGCTCGGCATTTGAGGATCTACAGCGTGCCCTCGGCATCACGGAGTAACCCTTTTTTCACGGCGTATACGTGATCACAACGATTCCCTGGCAGCCAGCGCTGCCCGGTCCCTGAGAAGGCCCGAATCCACCAGCGCCGCCCCCGCCACCATACAGTCCGCATGCACCTCCGCTACCTCCATGGCCTGAGAGACTGCCCCCGCCGCCACTCCCAGCGCCGCCGCCGCTGCCGTAGGTTCCCCATTCCTTGCCCGCGCCGCCCGCGCCGCCACTATCCTCGCTAGTATTGCTATCTCCGCCACCGCCGCCCCCGGAGGCACCATTGATATCGCCGCCGCCGTTGCCCGCCCCAGTCCCTGAACCTCCTGCACCGCCCGGAATCGAAGCTGTGTAATTTGCCCCTCCTGCACCGCCGGTATTGGTTGTCGCCGAACTTCCCGCTGCGCCGCCGCCCGAGCCTCCGCCGCCCCCAGCTCCGGACTCACCAGAGTTGGGATTCCCAGCGCCTCCAGCGCCGCCCGCACCATTCGGACCGGCCGCGCCGCCGCCGCCACCGAACGCTGTATGTGACGTGGGCGTTCCTGCCGCGCCGCCGTCATAAAGGGTCGTTCCAGTTCCACCTGTGCCGCCAGCGGGCGCTGTCGAGCTTCCCGAGCAGCCGCCGCCGCCGTTCGCGATTACGGAAGCTCCGAACGATGAACTGCCGCCAGATCCTCCCGTGCCCGACTGGCCACCAGCAGTACCACCAGCACCGATGGTTACCGTCACATTCGATCCGGACGTGTAAGCGATGCTCGCCTTGGCGTACTCGCCGCCAGCACCTCCTGTGGTGTTTGTCCCGCCTTCGTAATCTCCGCCGCATCCTCCTCCGCCGCCCCCAATAGCTTCCACGGTGATCGCAGAGCCGTTCGTTATCCCATGCCAGGTGACCGAAGAGGTGCAGAACTCCCGCTGCTCAGAGCCGACCACGACGCAGGGGCAGACTGGCGAATTGACGCAGCCGGCGACAAGCCCCGCAGTCGCGCCCGTAAGCGCTGGTCCGATAGCCTGCCCATGCGCACTGAAACCAACCAGCAAACCGAGCCAAAGTAGCCGTTTCATTGTGCCTCCACGTTGAACGTAATTGCGCTATAGGTGATCGAGCTGGCGGTCTGATTGCACACCTCCCAGGTCGCTGTGTTGGCCGCACTAGGCCAGATCTGAAACACCATCCCGCCCACCGAGCCCCATCCGGTCAGGGATGCTGGATTCGCGCTGTAGCCCGCGGACACAACCATGGAAGTGGTCAGCCCGGTCATCGTCACGTTCGTGCTCGAGGAGCACGAATTGGAGCTCTGTGTTCCTGCGGAAACTGAAACAGTCGTGTCTCCGATACCGCCTCCGCCGCTAATCGCGATCGGCGTCTGTGCGGTCGTCCGCCCCTTCGCATCCGTTGTGATCTGACAAACGTGAGTGGAATCCCCGCAGACGCCGGGGCCGCTGTTAACTGTCGCGAGCGTTGCCGCTTGCGATCCAGAGCCGGGGCCGGCAGTCACATCGCCGGTAAGCTGAGTGATCCCTGAGCCCGAGGAGCCAGGCGTGACGAAGGGGGTTCGATCATCGCTGATCGACGTGACCCCTGTTCCATTCGTCAGAACCGTGGCGATCGGGATATCGGTCGACGTAAACGTGGTCGTCTTAACGGCCGGCGCGCAACTTGCGGAAGTGTCCAGGTAGACGTAATTCGTGGCGCTTGCGGTCATGGTGAGCGTCCCGCCGCTGTACGTTTCGATCGTGCCAGCGCAATTTGCCGTGCCTGGTCCGACGCTCAAATTGAGGCCACTGGTGCTCGCGCAGCTCGTTGCTGCGGCTCCGCACGGCATGTAACCTGGTGCAACGCCATTCGTATATTTCGCGTTCACCCCATAGAGCGGAGCCGCCTGCGTCTGCGGATTCTGTGCGCTCGCGACGTGCGCCATCAGAAAGAGCAACGGCCAAATCAAATTGCGTTTCATCGTTAGTTCCCTTTCCTGTCTGTTGCTGCGGGAGGATTCCCATCGACTTCTAACTCTTTTGCGTCCAATACCTTATCTGCAACGGTCAGAAAACTACCCCCATTCGTACCCCCACCAGTCGCCAAAAGTGCCAATTGCGCATCTGTAAGCTCGTTCAGGTTGACCGTCGCGGCTGCGAGCGGAATAGGGCCGCCGCCGGGGCCGCTCACTTCTGAGCGCTCTTTGAAGATCCCCAGGTAGCGACCGAGGGCTAGGAGGGCTTCGTTCTGATTCCGCGCCAGCGCCTTCACGCCGTCTTTCGTTTGCTGGGCGCCGGCGTAGAGCTTGGCAGCCTGGGGGCTGAGATTGCGGGTGTCTCTTACGAGAACAGTTTCAATCCCGCGCCCGAAGCACTCCGGGCATTCCGGGTTGGGCTCCCGAGTCGCCGTGTAGCCAATGCCACCCTCAAAAGAAGGAGGGGATTGCCCGTCGCGCATGGCTTCGCGGATGGCGCTTTCGTACTCGGCTAAGGTCCACTGGCGCCGAAATTCGATCCCATAGCAGTGACGGCAACAGTCCCGGTGGACGCTCACGAGTTCCCGGACGTCGGCAGTCGCCACGTCCATCAGCTCGCGGACCACCATCGCCGTATCGACTTCTGCAATCGCGACGATTTGGTCAAGGCGCCGGGAGATCGCAGTCCGGACCTTAGGGTTGGCTAATAACAGTGATGCTTGAACGCTCGCTCCATTCTGAGAATAGCCAGCTCGGATGGCGGCCTGCGTAGCATTCCAGTCCTTCACGTACTCGCGCACGAAGGCGGCTTGCCGGTCAGTTTTGAGATCGTCATCCACAGTGGTAATCATCGAACTCTGCTTCCTCTTATCCGCGGTGCCCAGATGCACTCACGATGGGGGACTGTGTAGTGTGTGTAGCTGGATTTGTTTACCCCTTAGAAAATCGATCTCTATAGGGATAAACCGGAGGAACTGCACACCCTACACGGTCCCGGCAAATTAAACTTCATTGGACTATCCCCGGCGGCGGAGGTGGCAGCGCGGGCGACGGGCCCGGCTGGAACGGCAAATCCCAGGAGGGCGGCAACAGGCGCAATCCGCGATAATGCATCCCTGAGCTGGTCCTCACTCGTTCGAATCCCTGCATCACCTCCAACCATCGACTCTTCGATACCGCGCGTTCGCCGCGGGCCTCCTTCCACTGTTTGTAGTCCCGGTAAAGGTCTGTCACTTTGGGCAGGTGGAGCGCCGGCCGCTCATCGATCGCCAGTCGCTCCGTCCGCTCAGCCAGCCACAGAAGCGGGGTTGATTGATTGGCGAAATAGCTGTCGCTCTCAGCCTCCACGGCTGAGCACATATACAGCCCCTTGCCAGCAGCCAACCACTGGCGGTGCCCCTCTATGAGCCAGGCCAGAACGTAGCCCAGATGCTCGCGCAGGCGCCGGGGAAGGTCGGCATCCTCGCGGCCCTTGAAGGAAGCGCGGAACGGCACGATCTTTATGCGGCTCCTGATGCCATCGCTCACGCTGCGAAGCTGGGGCCTGTAGTTGCCATAGATAAGGTGCTTGTGAGTGCGAGGGAAGGTAAAGAAGTCACCGCGCATGAATCGAGCGCTGAGGGTGGCATCCCCGGTTATCTCGTTGATCCGGGCTTCGTCCCAGAAGTCACCATCGTTGATTTCCGATGAGGTGGCGAGTCGGAGCCCTTGCAGGTTCGCGACCTCTGTGGGATGGCTTTCGTGGAGCTTCGCCATCAATGTCGATGCCGGAATTTTGCGAGCATAGTCACCCATCGCATCCTGTACCAACTCCCCCAGGGTGTTCTTCCCGTTACGGCCGGCGCCGATCCAAAAGAGCATCCAGTGACCTTCCACGGCGCCGGAAAGACAAGCTCCCAGCGACACCTGGTGAAATCCCTGGAGCTGGAAGTCGCCTGAGGTGATTTCGTTCATGAATTTGAGGAAGACTTCTCCTCCGCGCGGATCCGGCGCCACGCCGGTGCAGAGGGTGAGCATATCGGCGGGGGCATGCGGATTCATCTTGCAGGTGCGGAGATCGAAGGTGCCAGCCGGGGTATTCAGCAGATAATTGTCCCCGTTGAATTGATCAGTTGTTCGTGCAAACTCCGGTGCGCTTTGCAGAAGACGTTCGACGCCGTCACAGAAGGATGCGGCGCCCATAGATGCCTTGCCGTCGTAGTTCAGTTCGCGGGCGATATCGCGGATCAGGTTATGAGCCCTGCCCAGCCGGTCCGCCTTCCATCGGGCGCCGTCATACTCCAGCCAGAGCGAACGGGTGCGATCGTAGAGCATCCTGCCTTGCATTCTTTGGGTGAATATCAGCGCCACGGCGTCCTGCGTGCCGACGTTCGCCAGCGTTCTCTCAACCGGAGTCAAAGTGATTCCGCCAGCAACCGGCGCCGGTGTAAAAGCTGCCGGGCGCCGGTCCTGATAAACGTCCACCTGTCGGGCAACGGCGCTCAGGATGGTGCGCCGCAGGTAATCGCTGCGCTCCCATTTGTCGCGTACCAGAGCACTGCCCTGCATGAGCCGCTCGATTCGAGAGCAATCTCGGCCGGTCCAGAAGGCCAGGTGTTGCGCCAGAGCCGCGTCGGCGCTGGAAGCGTCGTAAGGACGATTTGGGCCACCGGGATATGCTGCGCTCAGCTTGGCGGCTCTGGCCTCCCACAAGTCAGAGAACGAGGGTTTCTTCGGATCGAAGGCAGCCGCGGCGCTGGTGGAGTGAAGGGCGCGCCGCAATAGCTCACCATCATCTTCCGGACCGCTCCAATTCGGATCTGGTGCGGTCGACCACACCTGTTGCGCCCCAGCATCCGACGAATGCGCCGGCGGAAAGTAAGTAGCGATGAGCGCAGGCAACATCATCGTCAGGTCCGTCTCTACGTTGCCGTCCGGAGCGAGGGGAGAGCCCAGGGCGAAAAATCTCTTCTCGTGATAGAACTCAGCCCCATTCGCTTTGCAGGCATGCGCCGGCATCTCTCCGCGGTAACTAAACCAGAAATGAATGCCGGTGCCGGATATGCTGACTTCCGCGTGAGCGCCGGGCAGGAGAAACTTCATCGTCTGCGCCAGACCCGAAAGCTCCCCGGTGTGGGGATCGCGGCAGCCGTCCACATCCACCACGGCGATCTTGACCGATTCACAGAGCACGAAACCCAGGTACACGTCGGGACGCTGGGCGGCCAGCCTGCAGGCATCCTCGTAGCTGTGCCACTTCGAGGGGTCAGTCACGGAGGCGAGCGGGATCTTATCGAGCTTGCCACTGATGGCGTTGGCCTCCGTGCGATAGAGAATGAAGTTGCGGTGCTTCCTGAGCGCCGCCAGGCCCGGGGGGATCACGCGTTTGCCCTCCCTCGATAATCGACGCCGGCTTCCAGCTTTGCTGACACCATCGGCGGCAGGCACGAATCGTTTGACCTCCAGCTCTCCGCGCACCAGTTGCATAGGAAATAAACCTTTGGGCCGAACGGAGTCAGGCAAAGCAGATTCACATAGCTGAGTGAAGGAACATCCTCCTCCGCTATTTCCCCGCCCATGGGCTTGCCGCACTCATCACAGATGCCATCCGGTTCGCAATGCCAGTCAAGCCACCGTAGGGTGGTGTCGAATTTCCCGGACCTAAACTGTCGGGCAAATTCGCGCAGCTCTTTCGGAGTAAAGGTCGGGTGACAGGGAAAATCGATAATTATTCGGTCTTTGAAAACATCCGCCACGAGGACGAGAATGGGCGATGATGGTCGCCAGGCGACCGTTGGCGCAGCCATTACCTGACCTCCCCATTGGAGATGCTGGCGATCAGCGCTCTTATCGACTCCACAGACCACGCGCGCGTTCGCGGGCCCAGCAGCACGCCGGCGGGAAAGCGGCCGGTCTTGACTCCTGCCCACCAGGTAGCTCGGGAAACGGGGATGATCGCGGGGATGCCGCGCTTGGGATCACCGATGATCTGTCGCAATCTCACAAATCCTTCCTGAGGCAGGCTATTCGTGAGAGCCTCTCTGGTATGAGGGCTCAGTGACGCAATGGATGGAGCGGTCACTAACGCTGCTCCAGAGCTGGGATCGTAGAGCCTTCGATGATTCGGGCTATTTCCGCCTCCTTGAATCTCACAGACCGGCCCAACTTGACGTAAGGGAGTTCGCGTCTCCAAACTTTTTGTCGGATAGTTGCAGGCCGCCATCCTGTGAGCCGAGCAACCTCGTCAACAGTCAGCAATCGAGTCATTTTGCCGTCCTCCGTAAAGGCGATAATCGGAGAACTAAAATAATTGATCAAGAAGGATTGGAGTTGCAATATACACAGTTTCGTCCTATAAATAATCTCTGTGACACGAAAACAGCATCCCCACAACAGAGTTCCTCGCGGGTTTATGGAGATGATTCTCCTTTCTCTGAATTCTGATCCTGAGGAAAACTGGCCGGTAGATCGTGCGGAAATCCGGCGACTGGTGAAAGCGTGGAGGGATTCCGGGCGAGATGCCAAAAAGACACTGAAGAGCCTACCGGACCTGAAGCCCTATGAGTTCGACGAAGACGGCAACCTATCGTGCCGCGTAGCTTTGCTTCCGGTCGGGAGCGGGTTGCAAGCTACGCCACCCTCGGCCGAGACCCCCCTTAAAAAGACAATTCGAGAGCTGCTCATCTATGAAGCTCGACGAGACTTCATCCGGCTTCTTCTTGATCCGTTGCGCGAAGAGTTGAGCGAAGACCCCTGTGCCAGATGCGATCTCTATTTCCTGAAGAAGACGGCGAGACAGACGGTTTACTGCTCCCGGAAATGCGGCAGGGATGGCACCGCAGCTTTTGCAACAAAGAAGAGATTGCGGGATCAGCGTAACCGCAAATTAATCGTGGCTACCGAGCTGTCTCAAAAGTGGACGACAGCACACACAAGGGACGATTGGAAACAGTGGATCTCGAAGCATCCTCGCGGAGTGAAGGAAGAACTCACTCCGAAGTTTCTGACGCGCGCTGTCAACAAAGGCGACCTCCTGCCGCCGAAAAAGGAGAGATGAAAGATGGCTGTGTTTCGCTATAAGGGCAGCAAGGTGTGGACGATGGACTTCATGTTCCGCGGCCAACGCATCCGGGAAAGCACAGGAACCCGCTCCAAAACCCTCGCTCTGAAGATTGAGGACAAGCGCCGACGGGCTCTTGAGGAGGGCGCTGCAGGCATCAGGAAGCAGCAGCAGCCCCTCCTGCTATCGACTGCGGCGGAGGAATGGTTAGGCGTGAGGAAAACCACACTTGCCCCGCGCTCGATCGAGATCGCAAAGGGAGCGCTGGCGCACATGCTCCCGGAGATGGGCCGCCAGCTCATCTGCGATCTCGACGCGCGACACATTGCCCGCTACCAGCAAAAGCGGTTGGGAGAGGGAGCTTCGCCTCGTACAGTCAATCTTGAAGTTGGAACGTTACGCGGGATCCTCAAGCGGTCGGGTCAGTGGGCGCGACTCCAGCCCGAAGTAAAAATGCTGCCTGAGCGAGATGACGTAGGGCGGGCGATCACTGTAGAGGAGGAAACCGCGCTACTCCAGGCGTGCGGTCAGTCTCGCTCTCGCTCACTGGTGCCCTTTGTGACGCTGGCTCTTGAAACCGGCGCGCGCTATGGGACGATTCGCACTCTGCGGTGGGGCAGCGTCGACTTTGAGAATCGCTGTTTGAAGTGGGGCAAGGATAAGACGGCCGCCGGCACGGGTCGCGTGGTCCCACTCAGCCAGCGCGCCGTGGCCTCGCTCGGCCTCTGGGCGATGCACTTCCCGAAACGGGAGCCTGAGCATTACGTGTTCCCGGCAGAACGCTACGGAGCTGGCGGTGACGTCTTCAGCCCGAAGGCGTACCACGTCGAGCCATCTAAGCCCATCGGCAGCGTCAAAGAAGCCTGGGAAGCCGCCAGAGTGCGGGCAGCACGCATCTTGAAGGGCGATGCGGAAGAAATGGAAGCGGCAGGCCCCCAGCCCGGAGAGAAGATCAAACCGCTCGCCTGCCGCTTCCACGATCTGCGGCACACATTCGTATCGCGCCGGCTCAATGCAGGTGTACCGATCGCGAAGATCGCCAAGATTGTCGGGTGGAGTGGATCAACAATGGTGCTGATGGCGAAGCGTTACGGGCACTTCACGCTGAACGAACTGAGGGATGCCGTAGAAGACGCCAGCATGGGCAAAATTGAAGCGGGGTCCCCGGTAATCTCCCCGGTATCGGACCCCGCTACGGAATCAAAACGTCCTAACTAATTGATCTGATTGGTGGGCAGTGCAGGGCTCGAACCTGCGACCTCCTGCTTGTAAGGCAGGCGCTCTGACCAGCTGAGCTAACCGCCCGCAGCCGATCACCGCAGCTTGGCGGTCATCCCGTTCAGTGTATCAGCGCCGCGATATCGGAATCACCGGCGGCCGCTCTTCAGGCCCGCGATGCCGTGGCCGTGCCGAACGCGCCCCTTCGATCAGAAACAGCGCACCCAGCCCTGCGATGGCGGATAAATTCCCGAGCGCCCATATCCCGAAGAATTGCAGCATCGCGTGTTGCATGGAAATCCAGGCCATCGCAGGACCCCTTTGACTGGTCGTCCCCGATTCGAATCTGCCTGCGACCGGCGCAAAGAGCGTGTCTCAGCCCCGCTGTAACACGGGCGATATGACAACTCAAGCATCTGCGGCCCGAGCAGAGTGTGATCGTACCGCTGTTAACCAGCTTGATCCAGCTCTCTTTAGTGATCAAACAGGCGCAATAATGTCACAGCTTTTGGGAAGCTCAGGTAACCATTGATGGGTTACCCCGGCCTCTGCCATGACATCGCCAGCAGTTCCGTTACTTCAGCATCGCTCGTCTGCGCGAACTGGCCATAGAACTCCCCAACCGCAAAAAATGGCTCCGGCGTCTCCAGGCATACCACCCTGTCCGCCTCCCGTTGCAATTCCTCGAACGCGCCCCGCGAACCGACCGGCACCGCAACCACCAGCCGACCCGCCACCGGCCGCAACAATTGCGCCGCAGCCTTCATCGTCGATCCAGTCGCCAACCCGTCGTCGACCAGAATCACGGTACGTCCTGTCACATCCAGCGCCCCGCGCTCCCCGCGATAGAGGGCCTCCCGACGCGCAATCTCCGCCCGCGCCCGTCCCGCCAGCTCTTCGATCTGCCCCCGCGGAATCCCAAACGAGCGTACGATCTCCGCATTCACCACCATCACGCCACCCCCGGCTACCGCACCCAGCGCCAGCTCCTCTTCGCCCGGCACGCCCAGCTTGCGTACCACCAGAACATCGAGCGGCAGCCCCAATTCCCTTGCCACTTCATATCCCACCGGCACGCCGCCGCGCGGCAATGCCAGCACCGCTGCTCCTTCGAGTCCCGCAACGCCCCTGAGCGCCCCCGCCAGCAATCGCCCAGCTTCCCGCCGGTCCCTGAAGTTCATCGCGTCCCGCTCCTCCTGCGCTGCCGCCGCCTCCCCAATTCCCGCCCATTCTATGCTCGCCGCGCCTTCTCGAACTCTACGGGCCGCCTGAGGAAACCCGCCCGCCTCGCCTCGCCGTAGCGCAAATTCCTCTCAATCAGGCAGACTGGAGGCTCCCAGCATTTCTGCTCAAATTCCGGGGGACCGCCGTTCTGGACACGCATACCAGCGCACCTGATCTATCCTCGCCATCCGGATCCGCGCCCAGTCTGCCGCGCGTCCTTGGCGTCTCCCACGCCACTGCCATCGTCGTCGGTACCATCATCGGCAGCGGCATCTTCCTCGTTCCTTATGAAATGATCCGCGCCACCGGATCTTCGTCGCTCGTTTATCTTGCGTGGATCGCCGGCGGCCTGCTCTCCCTCTTCGGGGCCATGACCTACGCCGAGCTCAGCACCCTGCTTCCCTACGCCGGCGGCGAATATGTGTACATCCGCGGCGCCTACGGCGATCTGCCTGCCTTCTTCTATATGTGGACGTGGTTTGCCGTCGCCAAGCCCGCCTCTATCGCCAGTTCCACCATCGGCCTCGCCCGCGTCATGGCGGTCTTTCCCTCGCTGCACTGGCTCAACACGCCCGCGTTTCACATGCCCTTTGCCGTTCAGTGGTCGCAGATCTTCGCCATCGCCGCCGCCTGGCTCATGACCGGACTCAACTACCTCGGGATCCGCAAGGCCGGCAACTTCCAGCTCGTCTTCACCTGGCTGAAGGTCGTCCTCATCCTCGCCATCGTTTTCATCTGCTTCGGCTCCTTCGGCGGACACTGGAGCAACTTTGCCACGCACTTCCTCGGCGCGCACGGCGGCTTTGGCGGATTCATGATCGCCCTGATCGCCGCGCTCTGGGCCTACGACGGCTGGAACGACCTCACCATGGTCGCCGGCGAAGTCCGCAATCCCGAGCGCAATCTGCCCATTGCCCTCCTCGCCGGACTCGCCGTCGTCGGCTTCCTCTACATGGCCACCAACGCCGCCATCCAGTATCTGCTGCCCGCCGCGCACATCGCCGCTTCGCCCCGTCCGGCCATCGCCGCGCTGGCCGCCATCACCGGCCCGTGGGGCGCGGGACTCGTCTCCATTGCCATGGCCGTCAGCATCGTCGTCAGCCTCAACGGCACCATCATGTCTGGTGGACGCATCCCCTGGGCCGCCGCCCGCGACGGACTCTTCTTCCGCCGCATGGCCGACGTCCATCCCCGCTTCCAGAGCCCTTCGACGTCACTCATCGTCCAGGCCCTGCTCACCACCGCCCTGCTGCTCGCCGTCGGCCGCTTCCAGCAGCTCTTCGAGCTGGCCATCTTCGCAGAGTGGCTCTTCTACATGATCACCGCGACCACCATCTTCTATTACCGCAAGCGCGACCGCGAGAAGAAGGTCTTCCACGTGTGGGGATACCCGTACATCCCCGCGATGTTCATCGCGGCAGCTGGGGTCCTGCTGGTCTACTCGTACGTCGAGAACCTGAAAAGCTCGCTGATCGGCACGGCCATCATCCTCGCCGGCGCTCTGCTCTTCCCGTTCTTCCGCAGGGGCCGCCCGCCCGCCGGAACTCCGGAAATATCCTGATCCGTTCGCGGAGTGTAAAGAATCAAAAGAGGCGTCATCCTCGCGAACAGTGGAGGGATACCCGAATGGCAACCGCCGAGATGGATTTTCTGCGCGGCCAGCTGGAAGAACGCAAAAACCGCCTTGCGGCCGTCCTTGCCCGCACTCCTGGCGAAGCGAGTCTCGAGGCCCTCCTGCGCGAAGTCGATGCCGCGCTCGATCGCATGGACGCCGGCACCTTCGGCCTGTGTGAAACCTGCAACGACACCGTGGAGCGCGACCGGCTGCTGGCCGATCCCCTCCTTCGCTATTGCCTCGACCATCTCACCGAGCACGAGCGCCACGCGCTGCAGCGCGATCTCGACCTCGCCTCCGAGCTGCAGCGCGGTCTCCTGCCGCCCGCCGGCCTCCAGGTGGACGGCTGGGAAACCAGCTATCACTACGCGCCCCTCGGACCGGTCAGCGGCGACTACTGCGACCTGTATCCATGCCATGAACAGCTGTTTTTCATGCTCGGCGATGTCGCCGGCAAAGGCGTCGCCGCTTCGATGCGGATGACGCAGATTCACGCTCTCTTCCGCAGCCTCATCGGCATGGGCCTTCCCCTCGCCGAGATCGTCGTTCACATCAACCGCTTCCTGTGCGACAGCGGCCTCGCCGGACGATACGCAACGCTGGTCTGCGGCCGCGCCGAGCCCAGCGGCGACGTCGAACTCTTCAACGCCGGCCATCTGCCGGTGATGGCCGTCCAGCAGGGCGGAGTCCGCCTGCTGGAATCCACCGGATTCCCGCTGGGAATGTTCCGCGACGCTGAGTTCGCGTCCGCGCGCGTTCGGCTGAGCCACGGGGAGACGCTCTTCCTCTACACCGATGGCCTCTCGGAAGCTCCGGGCGAAAATGGCGAATACGGCCTCGATCGCCTCCGCGATCTGGTGGGCCGCCAGACCTCACCCGGCGCCGCCGCCCTGATCTCCATCTGTGTCGAAGACCTGCGCCGCTTCGCGGGCGCCACACCGGGGCTCGACGATGTGACCATGCTCGCCCTTCGCCACGGCGGAACAGCGATGGCCTGAACGCCTGGCAGCCACTCCCGACTGCCCGCCTCTCAGCGAATCCGATCCGGGCTGGCCCGACTTTAGCTGACCGGTTCTTAGCTGGCCGGACTTTAGCTGACCGCTCTTAGCTGACCGGGCATTAGCTAAATAAAAACTCCTTCGTCCTTAGCTCCTTGATCGTATCCCGCAGCTTCGCCGCCTTCTCAAACTCGAATTTCTTCGCCGCCTCGCGCATGTCGCTCTCCAGCTTCGCAATGTACGCGTCCAGTTCCTCCTGCGACGCGAACTCCGGCATCTCCTCCACTTCTTCCGAAAGATCCGCGTACTCCGCCTGCAAAATCTTCGCCAGCGACATATCCACGCTGCGCACAATGGACTGCGGCACGATGCCGTGCTCTTCGTTGTAAGCCCGCTGCACCGCCCTCCGCCGATCTGTTTCTCCGATCGCCTGCCGCATGGAGTCCGTCATCTTGTCGGCGTAGAGAATCGCGCGCCCGCGCACATGCCGCGCCGCGCGGCCAATGGTCTGGATCAGCGATCCCGACGAGCGCAGAAAGCCCTCCTTATCAGCATCGAGGATCGCCACCAGCGAAACCTCCGGCAAATCCAGCCCCTCCCGCAGCAAATTGATCCCGATCAGCACGTCGTACTCGCCCTTCCGCAGATCGCGCAGCAGCTTCACCCGCTCCAGCGTCTCGATCTCCGAGTGCATATACCGGCAGCGCACGCCCACCTCGGAGTAGTACCCGGCCAAATCCTCCGCCATGCGCTTGGTCAGCGTGGTCACCAGCACGCGCTCGCTCTTCTGCGCGCGGTCGCGAATCTCGTGCAGCAGATCGTCGATTTGCCCGCGCACTGGCCGAATCTCCACTTCAGGATCCACCAGCCCGGTCGGCCGGATGATCTGCTCCACCACCACCCCCGCTGATTTCGTCAGCTCATACGGCCCCGGCGTCGCTGACACATACACAATCTGGTTCGTCCGCTGCTCGAACTCCTCGAACTTCAGCGGCCGGTTATCCATCGCCGACGGCAGCCGGAAACCGTAGTCCACCAGGTTCTGCTTCCGCGACCGGTCGCCGTGCCACATCCCATGTAGCTGCGGCACCGTCACGTGCGACTCGTCGATGAACAGCAGATAATCCCGCGGAAAATAATCCAGCAGCGTCGGCGGGGGCTCGCCCGGCAGCCTTCCCGAAAAGTGCCGCGAATAATTCTCGATGCCGTGACAGTAGCCGACGGACTTGATCATCTCCAGGTCGAAGCGCGTCCGCTGGTGCACCCGCTGCGACTCGACCATCCGCCCCTGATTTTCCAGCTCCTTTTCCCACCAGCCCAGTTCTTCCAGGATGCTCTCGATCGCGGTCTTCTTCCGCTCCGGCTGCACCACGTAGTGGCTTTTCGGATAAATCGGCAGCCGCGCGTACTTCTGTTTCACCGTTCCGAACAACGGATCGATCTGCGCCAGCGAATCGATCTCGTCCCCGAACAGCTCAATCCGGTACGCGTTCTCGTCGTACGTCGGATACACCTCGATCACATCGCCGCGCACGCGAAACGTTCCGCGCCGGAAATCCGCATCGTTCCGCTCGTACAGGATCTCCACCAGCCGACGCGTGATGTCCTCGCGCCGGATCTTCTGCCCTTTTTCCAGCAGCAGCAGCATCCCGTAATACGCTTCCGGCGACCCCAGGCCGTAGATGCAGCTCACCGACGCCACGATAATCGCGTCCCGCCTCTCGAAGAGCGACCGCGTCGCCGAGAGCCGCAGCTTATCCAGCTCCTCGTTGATCGTCGCTTCCTTCTCGATGTACAGATCGCCCGCCGGAATGTACGCCTCCGGCTGGTAATAGTCGTAGTACGACACAAAGTACTCGACGGCATTGTTGGGGAAGAACTGCTTGAATTCGTGAAAGAGCTGCGCCGCCAGCGTCTTGTTATGCGCCAGCACCAGCGCCGGACGGTTCAGCCGCTCCACGATCTTGGCCATCGTGAAGGTCTTGCCCGACCCGGTGACGCCCAGCAGCACCTGATGCTTCTCGCTCGCCTCGATCCCCGAGACCAGCTCCCGGATGGCGCGCTCCTGATCCCCGCGCGGCTTGTAATCGCTCACTAATTGGAAGTCCACATCTCGATGGTAAGGGATGCGGCCGCTCCCCTAAAACAGCAGGAGCCGGCCATCTGCCGGCTCCCGATCGGTTCTGTTCTCAGTTTAGTGACCGCGGTGCCAGTCACGGTCATACACCATGTGATAACCGCGCTGAAACCCCTCGCGAAAATCGTGACGCTGGCCCGGCGGAACGTCGGGATGACGGAAATCCCCGTGCCGTTTCGGATCCGGCCGCATTCCATTGCGGATGTCATGATGAGCGGCCATCGCTCCCATGTGAAATCCGCGATGCCATGCGTTCGACCAGTTTCCCGGGGGTGGTCCCGGCTCCTGCCACTGGATCTCAATCTGCGGCGAAGCCGTCAGCGCGTGCGCTGCGGGCATTGTTGCTCCGCTCATCGCAATTCCTGCCAGCAGCGCAAACAGGATCTTCAAAGGTTTCATGGGTTTTCTCCGTGTTCGGAAGGTCGCTTTCCTCAAGTGGGATGCGCTCGACCGCCCGCACGACGTCCGCAAACAGCCCGCATTCCGCAGCTTGCCCGTCCGCCGGGTTGCCTCAGCGCTCCGCCGTGGAGCGCGGTTTCGACGCTATTTCCAGCGCCAGCGCCTCCGCCCATTCTGCCGCCCCATCCACCAGGCAGTCGCACTCGATCGTTTCCACCGTATGCGACGACAGCCCGAACCGGCAGCCCAGCGCCCACGCACCCGCCCGCCGCGCCGTCAGAATGTCCACGCTCGAGTCGCCGATCATCAGCGTCTCGCCCGGCGCCACCTCCGCCTCGCGGATGATCCTGTTCAACCCCTCCGGGTCCGGCTTCTTCGTGGCAAAGCTGTTCCCGCCGTAGATCCGGAACATGAACCGCGCCAGCCCCAGCCCTTCGCAAATCTCTGCCGAAGCCCGCACCGGCTTGTTGGTCAGCACCGCCAGCTTCCGCGGCGTGCCGTCGCCCATCGTGCGCAACGCCTCCAGCGACTCCATCACCCCCGGATACACCCGCGTGTGGTCCAGCTTGTGCACGCGATAGTGATCCAGAAAATGCCGCAGCGCATTCTCCACCAGCGGCTCATCGTCCGGATCGCCCAGCGCCCGCCGCACCAGCATCGCCGCGCCGTCGCCGATGTACGTCGCGATGATCGCCTCCGGCAATGGCTCGCGCCCAAACTCCGCCAGCATGGCGTTGATGGAGTTGGTCAGGTCGGTCTGCGAGTCGATCAGCGTTCCGTCCAGATCGAAAACAATCAGCCGAATGCGATGCGCGGGGATGGGATTCAGCAAATGCAGCACGTCTCCAGTGTAACGGCCCTTCACAGCTCATCTGCCGCCAGCAAAGATACCGGATGGCCTGTTCCGCTCGATCGATGCTTGAGCCTCGCCACTGCATATGCCGTTCCCACCGCATGCCGTAACCGCGCTCGCGATCCCTGCGCCGGAAGCGCAATGGAAATTAGCCCGGCGCTTCAACGCCGGGAAAGGATCAGGAGAACACCGAGTCCCGGAGGGACGATGCCCAGGTGCCCCACCCTTGTCGCCCACCTTTGGCGACCTGGTGGGTTGAAACATCCGGCAGAGGTCCGCACGGCTTCACCCCTGCGCTTTGTATCAGGGCACGACTTCAGAGCTTGCGGAAAAATCCCGTCGTGCAGGGAAAAACGTCCCTCAGCGGCTGAAGCCGAATTGATATTGCCGCTTTTGCGGCCCGGCTGAAGCTGGGCCCCTTCAAAGAATCGAGCATTTCCGCAGCCTGTTCCGTCGTGCCGTCACCGCCGCAAAATGGACCCGGCTTCAGCCGCTGTGCGAAGCGGGCGCGCGCAGCGCGACGACGGTAGAAGCCCCGGCCTTCAGGCCGGGGAAAACAGATCAAATCTTATGGTGGCCTTCAGGCCCGGAAAAACTCTGCGCAATCGCCACGCCATTATGGAGTTGGCCTCCAGCCCCTGTGCTTCATATCAGGGCACTATCATGCGATGAAAGGGGCCCTTGACACAGCCCCGCTCCAGGAGCACGATCACTATGTAGACTAGTTTGTGACATAGACTAGTCTGCTTGAGGGCCACCATGAACGACTCGCTTTCTTCCCTTCCTTCCGATCCTGATGCTCTTGCCGCCCACCTCATGCAGTCCGCACATCTCGGCGATGGATTGCCGGAGATTGCCGCCGGGCTCGTCTACCTCCTCTTTTCCGCAATGAGCTGGTCCAGTCATCTCGCGCAGCACCACTCCCCCAGGGCCGGAATGTTCGCGCTGATCCTCGTTTTCGTCACCACCTTCGCGGGGCTGCTTGCCATCCCGGCCATTCCATGGTTCCGAATGCGTTACCTCACCGCTCGATCCGGCTATGTCAGGCGCAAGCCGCGCCACTGGCGCGTCTCTGCCATTCTGTCCACCGTTCTCCTGGTCGGAGCAGTCTTCATTCTCGTGGTGCTCGGCCTGAGAGGTGTGCTGGCCCAGCACTGGCTGTTGATGATCACCGGGATTCTCCTCGGCGGTCTCTGGATGCTGTTCGGAAGGCGGAGGCGTTTCCTCGTCAATGGTGCCCTGATCGTGGTGGCAGGGGTCGTGATCGGAGCGTCGACAATCCCCACGGAGATCGCCTGGTGCGCCTTCTATGCCTTTGCCGGAATCGTCACCGTCGGCAGCGGCGCCATGGTTTTTCGCCGCCACATCCGCCGCACCACGGAGCAGTCGCAATGAGCGCAAAAATTCAGCGCATCGCGGAAGTCGACCGCCTCATCCACGAACCAGCCCGGCTCATGATCGTTGCCGTGCTCGACTCCGTCGAAGAGGCGGACTTCCAGTACCTGCACCTCACCACCGGCCTCACCAAAGGCAATCTGTCCGTGCATCTTTCCCGGCTGGAAGAAGCCGGCTACGTAGCCATCAGCAAAACCTTTCGCGGGAAATATCCCCTCACCGTTTGCCGCTTGACCGACACCGGCGCACAGAAGCTGGCTGACTATCGCAAGCTGCTCAAAGTCGCCCTCTGATTCAACTCGCGGTATCCTTTCCACCATGCGAACAATCCCCAGCTGTACTCTGCTGGCCGCTTTGTGCCTCGCGCCTCTTGCCGCCGCCCAGAATCGCTTCCCGTCCAACGAAGACCTCCGCCACGTGCGCGCTATCTCCCAGCCGCGCCTCTCGCCCGACGGACGCAGCGTTCTTGTCGAAATCGCTGACGCCACCGCCGACGGCGGCCGCGGCCATCTCTGGCTCGTCGATCTTGCCGCCAACACGGCGCGCCAGCTCACCTGGTCCATCCCCGGCCAAAAGCAGGGCGAGTTCGGTGGCGAGTGGCTTCCCGATTCCAGCGCGATCCTCTTCCTCGCTCACCGCGGCGAGAACACCCAGCTCTACGAGCTACCCATGAGCGGCGGCGAAGCCCATGCCTTCGACATCAAGCTCGTTCCGCCTGTCGATGAGTCCACCGAGCCCGGCGCCATTCCGCCCGCCACACCTCCGGCCACCCCCGCGAAACCCCAGCCCATCGAGGCCAACGTCAGCCGCTTCTTCATCGCGCCTGACGGCCGCTCCATCGCTGTCCTCATCCGCGATCCCCAAACTCCCGGCGAGAAGACTGAGCAGACCGACAAAGCCGACGCCGTCTGGGTCGATCACGATCCCCACGCCACCCGGCTCTATCTCCTCGATCCCAAAACCAGCCAGCTCACGCCCACCGCCGTTCCGCCCGACGTCGCCAACGTCGTCTGGGATCACCAGGGCGATCGCCTCCTCGCCATCGCCGAAGGCATGAACGATCTCGGCGACATCGCGCCTGATCGTACCGCCTGGGTTGTCACCGCGACCGATCCCGCGCACCCCACGCAGCTCAAATCCATCCCGAAGACCATCGAAGCCGCCGTCTGGTCCGCGGACGCCGCGCACATCGACTTCCTCGCCCAGGCCCAGGCCGATGCGCCCCCCGGCTACGTCGATCTCTACCAGTACACCGTCGCCGACCAATCGATTCACGACCTCAGTGCCGGCTTCACCGGCAGCCTCGACGGCGCGCCCATCGCCGACGGCGACAACATCCTTGAGCCCGCGCAAATCGGCTTCGACACAACCGTCCTGCACTTCACCGGCGATCGCTCCGAGCCGCTGCATTTTGACACGGCCACCGTCTCGCAGCTCAACACCAATCAGAACCACAGCGGCTGGGTCTGGATCGGCTCCTCCGCCACGCAACCGCCCACTCTCTACTATGCTGACCAGCTCGGCCACTCCGCCCGCGCGCTCTCGACACCGGCCCTCACGCCCGCCCCGTGGACGCCCATCCCCTCGCATCTCGTCACCTGGAAGAACGGCAACCTCAACCTCCAGGGCATGCTCTATCTGCCGCCGCAGGCCAGCGCCGACCACAAGGTCCCGCTCATCGTGAATGTCCATGGCGGACCCACGGGCGCGTTTGCCGATCGCTGGAGTCCCTTCACCCAGTTCCTGGTCGGCCATGGCTGGGCTGTCTTCGAAACCAATCCCCGCGGCAGCACCGGCTACGGAGCGTCCTTCGCCGCCGCCAACAAGTTCGATATGGGCGGCGGTGACCTCACCGACATCATGACTGGCGTCGACACCGTCCTCGCGAAGTATCCGCTCGACGCCAACAAGATGGCCCTCATCGGCTACAGCTACGGCGGCGAAATGGCCGGCTTCATGGAAGGCAAGACCACGCGCTTCAAGGCCATCGTCGCTGGCGCTCCCGTCATCGACCAGGAAAGCGAATACGGCACCGAGAATGGCTCCTGGTACGATCGCTGGTTCTACGGCGGATACCCCTGGACCCACTCCGACGACGCGTGGAAGCAGAGCGCTCTCGCCTACGCCGGCCACGCGAAGACCCCGATGCTGCTGCTCCAGGGCGAGAGCGACCGCACCGACCCGCTGGGCCAAAGCGAGGAGATGTTCCGTGCTCTCCGCCAGCAGGGCGTCCCCGTCGACCTCATCGAATACCCGCGCGAGGACCACGGCCCGCTCGCCATCGGCATCTTCGGCGAGCCCAGCCCCGAGCCCTGGCACGGCTTCGACGGCCGCCAGCGCATCGTCACCTTCTTCGACAAGGCATTTGCGCAATAAAGAATCAGCGGCGCTATACTAGCCTCCCCCATCAATCCGCAGCTTCATCTCTCTGAAAGGGAGGCATGCTTATGCCCAGTTATCTCGTTCAGGTGTCGTACACGTCCGCCGCTCTTGCCGCTCTGGTCAAAAAGCCGCACCGCCGCTCCGATGTCGTCGCCACCGCAGTCAAAAAGCTCGGAGGTACGATGGGGCCGTTTTATCTCTGCTTCGGAGATTACGACACCGTCGGCGTCGTCGACATGCCCGACAACGTGACGGCCGCTGCATTCGCTCTCGCTATCGGCGCCGGAGGCTCCTGCTCCGATGTGAAGACGACGCCACTGCTCAGTCTCGACGAAGGCATCGCCGCCCTGAAGAAAGCCGGCACTTCCGGCTACAAACCCATCGCCGCAAAATAGCGACCGCCGTCGCAGAACCCCTGACATGGGATTGACGCCCGCCGCCTGGATTGTTACGCTCGGGCGGCAGAGGACGCATGCAGCTTCAATCCACCCTCACGTCCGCTCAGGTCCAGGAAGCCGCGCGCCTCGCGCGTCCCCGCTTCTTCTGGCTGCGCTTCTTCGCCTACAGCTGGTACTCCACGTTCATCTGCGTCGCCGTCGTCGTTGCCGATGTGAACGCCGTCCTCCATCACCATCCCATCCGATGGAATGACACCGGCTTTGCCCTCGCCCTCGCC
Organism: Acidobacteriaceae bacterium; assembly: GCA_030041515.1. Taxonomy (GTDB): domain Bacteria; phylum Acidobacteriota; class Terriglobia; order Terriglobales; family Acidobacteriaceae; genus Palsa-343. The sequence goes on from JASHNS010000118.1 coordinate 27,946, forward strand.
GCAATCTTCTACGGCCTCCGCTACTCGCGCTGGCGGGCCAGGCTCTCGAAGGTCGCCGCCACGCGCAGCCGCAACACACCCATCTCCCTCGATACCGACGGCATCCGCACCCGCCAGGAATCCGGCGCCACCACCTTCGTTCCCTGGGCCAGCTTCACCAAATGGTCCGAAGGCAAGAACATCTTTCTACTGACCAGCAAAGACGGCAAAACGATTCTTCCCGTGGACGAGACCAACCGCGACTCCGTCCGCGCGCTGCTGCAGGGGTATGTCGTCGGTGCGGGACGGGTTCCCGCCCGCGTCTAGAGCATTTTCACCTTGACTGGGCACTGGTCAAGATTGACTCTGCGTGGCCGTTCTTTGGCGGAACGGCGACGTCCAGTGCGCTGCCGTGGAGTAGACCAAAAGTGAAAATGCTCTGGCGCGACCATCGCCTGGTCCGCCGCGACGGTATCGGCAGGCACGGGAATCTCAGCTGGCTTCAGCCCCTGTGCTTTGTATCAGGGCACGACTTCAGTCAAGATTATTCACTTGACTAAGGGAGTGCCAAATGGGTTCAATGGGAAGTAAGCCGCGACCAAAGTTTCCATATTCCGAACCGCGTCTTCCGGGGGGCAAGCAGCGCATGACACTGATTGGAGCGATCAATTGCGCGGGGGGAATTGTGCTGCTTGCGGACCGGCAAGAAACGATTACCGATTATGCAAAATGGGATTGCTGCAAAATAACGCAGTTCGAGCATCGCGATGAATATCGATTTTTCATGTGCGGGGCCGGGGATTCCGATCCTTTGGAAATGGTTCACGAAAGGGTTAACCGTCACTGGAGAGAAGAAAATCACTCCGGCTACAACTCTATTCGCGAATTAGTTACTAGGGCATTTCGAGAAGTCGTTGACGAGATCGGATTACCGTACGCAAACATGGACATCATATGGGCCATCCAGAATATTCCGAAGGAAATTCCCGCAAGCCATCTCGGCTTTGATTTCCAGATTGATCTATTCAGAACTTCCGGGCATACGGTCAATTCGATTCCACGTCATTATTTTGCTGGAAATCCTGTCTTGCTCTGCAAATATCTTTCGGACATGTATCTTGAACGCTCCATTCAAGGACCAGATGAGGCGGAGGCCTTAGCGGCATATTTTCTCTGGGAGGCCAAGGAATACGACCCGACCGTTGGAAAACACAGCGATATTGTTACGTTGCTTCCTGGCGGTGGAGTGCGGCGGATGAGCAGAGCAACGGAGGAGTATTGGGAAAAACATTTCTATGAACTGAAGCGCGCGATGGGTCTGTTGCCATTGATGTCGTGCGCAACCAGTTCTCAAGAATTCATACACAATCCCCAGGATTATATGGAGAGATTCAACGCAACTTTGGAAGTCCTGAGACAAGAACAGAAAAAAATGCGCGCAAATCCGCCTTCAGATCATCCTTTGACTCTCAAAGTCGAAGAAGCGCGGAAAGAGATTGCGAAGAAATATATGAGAATACGAGCTGAAAAAACACCATTCACGCTGTCAGATTCTCAAACGTCAGAGGATCAGTAGTAACCATGTGGCGCAGCGTGTCAACAAACAGGTCCGAGCGATCCCGGCGATTAAACCGGAAGGTCATCTCCTCAAGATAGGCGGCGAGATGTTTTGCAGAAATCCGATGCCATGTCCCGATCACGCCGCGCTTGAGGAGCGAGAACGCCGACTCTACGGTATTCGTGTGAATGTCGCCGTCAACGTAGACCTTGGACTTGTGCCGGATCGTCTTGTGCTTCGCCGCGTGCCCCGTCGCCTTCATCGCGCCGGGATAGGCGTTGAATTCATCGGTCACGATCACGTCTACATCGTCGCTGACGTTCTCGCGGATGAACTGCGCCAATGTCCCGCTCTTGCAGTCTGCCGCATGAAAGAATCGAGTCTCGCCGCCGCGCTGACGCAAACCGATCACAATCTCTTTAGTACTCTGCCCATGCCCTGGCTTGTCCTGATGGCCGCGCTGGACTCCGCCCAGGTAGGTTTCGTCCATTTCCACGGTTCCGTACAGCATCCCCTTTTCTGCCGTCGCCATCGCCGCCCGGATGCGATGGCAAAGATACCAGGCCGTCTTATAGGCGATTCCGAGGGTCCGTTTGATCTGCATCGCACTCATGCCCTTCTTCGCCTCGCAGAGAAGCAGTACGGCCATAAACCATACTGGCAGCGCAAGGTGCGAATCGTGAAAGATCGTCCCGCTCGTCACCGTGAACTGGTATTCGCAACCGACACACTCAAAGCGGGCATAGTCCTTCATCCGCGAAACGCGGCGATCCTTGCAGCGCGGACATTCGACACCTTCTGGCCAGCGCAGCCGCTCAAGAAGTTCCCGGCAGCGATCATCCGTGGAGTACAACTTATTAATCTCAGGGAGCGTCATGGCTAGCAAACCCTCCAAACCGAAGTCGCCGTTACAGCGCGTTCCGACCCGAAAACTGATTGCGTCGATAAAGCGCGATCTGCGGGCGTTGCTGCCGTCTGCCTCAGCCGGAAAACCACAGAAAGGGAAGGGCAAACCATCAGCATGAATACATCATGCAAGAATCGTTACCCTTTGTCAAGTGAATAATCTCGACTTCAGTCGTGCCGTAAGCCGCCAATGGAATGCGGGCTTCAGCCCCTGCGCGAAGCGGTCCCGCACCGCGGGACGACGGTAGAAGCCCCGGCCTTCAGGCCGGGGAAAACCTGCAATAAAGGTGTTGGGGCCTTCAGGCCCGGAAAAGCTCCACGAAAACGCCGCGCTTTGTATCAGGGCACGACTCATGGAGGCATTGAAAATACGTAACTTACTGAATTCCAAATTAGCTTGATTTGCAGGATTAGCAGGATTTGCAACTTGAAAAGACAAATAAAGACAAATTCCCGCTCTGTCATCCTGAGGAGCGGAGCGACGAAAGATCAGCGGCTGCCTTCTGCTGGCAGCCCGCGCCAAATTTCCGCAATGCTGGTAATCCGCTACCAGCCCGTGCCAGTGAAGCACGAGCTGTATATTTGATCGCAAATGAATCCACGATCCAGAGCAGCGGTCCTTATCGGAAGTGCCGTCGCGCTTACCGTTCCTTACGTCGCATTCGTAGTGTATTTCTCCCTCACGCTACCTAAGAACCACTGGCCAATGTGGTTTACAAACGTCCTTCTTGTCTGGTTCGTTGCCAATTTTGTCGCGGTCTACCTCATCGCTAGAAGGATGGCAAAGAAGAATCCACCGCCGACCGCGACGCTTACCGAGCAGCCCCAGAAAAACACCACTCGCCTGTGGGTTCTCAGAGCAGTCTGTTCCTACCTCGTGATCGTTTGGAGCGTGCTGTTCGCCAAAGGCGTGAATGGAACAATTCGGGGGGAATATCCACTTGATCGTGCGATTCCGGCGGGGGCCTTTCTCTTATTCTTCATCTTGCTGTTTGGGTTCCTCGTTTATCGATCGTTTAGGCCAAAAGCATCGAGTGGGGCGACCCCAAATCCACTTAAGCGAAATGTCGGCCTTCGGGAAGCTTCGTAATCGCTCAAGGTTTCAGGCATCCCCTCGAAATATGGCAAGACAAAATAAAGACAGATTCATAGTTTCTACATGAAATCTATTGAAAAAAAAGTGCTTGCGGAGGGTCCTTTGTATCAGGGCACGACTTCAGTCGTGCCGTAAGGCGCCAATGGAATGCGGGCCTCAGCCCCTGCGCGAAGCGGTCCCGCACCGCGGGACGACGGTAGAAGCCCCGGCCTTGAGGCCGGGGAAAACCTGCAATCAAGGTGTTGGGGCCTTCAGGCCCGGAAAAGCTTCGCGAAAACGCCGCGCTTTGTATCAGGGCACGACTTCAGTCGTGCCGTAAGGCGCCAATAGAATGCGGGCTTCAGCCCCTGCGCCCTGCATCAGGCCATAACCTCACGGCTCGCCGGTAAACACTCCGAGAAATGTGCGTTGTATCAGGGCACGACTTCAGTCGTGCCGTAAGGCGCCAATAGAATGCGGGCTTCAGCCCCCGCGCGAAGCGGTCCCGCATCGCGGGACGACGGTAGAAGCCCCGGCCTTTAAGCCGGGGAAACCTGCAATCAAGGTGTTGGGGCCTTCAGGCCCGGGAAAAGCTCCACCAAAACGGCGCGCTTTGTGTCAGGGCACGACTTCCGTCGTGCCGAACGGCGCCCATTGAATGCGGGCTTCAGCCCCTGCGCGAAGCGGTCCCGCACCGCGGGACGACGGTAGAAGCCCCGGCCTTAAGGCCGGGGACTTCACGCTGGACCTTCAATGGCCTTGAGGCCCGGGTGCCCCACCCTTGTCGCGCAGCGACAGGGTGGGACCCGTCTCAAAGCGCAGAATCCTACTTCTTCCCCGCGCCCTCGATCTTCGCGTTCGCCTCGGCCATCACTTCATTCGCCTCGGTGTACTTCGCCGGATCGTCGCCTGCCTTGTTCCAGAGCGCCTCGCCGTGCTGCAGTTGCTCCTGCGCCTTCATCACGTCGATCTCTTCCGGCTTCTCCGCCTCTTCCGCCAGAATCGTCACTCGCTCGGGCAACACCTCGGCAAAGCCGCGCGCGATCATGTAGCTCTCTTCGCCGCTCTCCGCGCCGTGCAGCCGCACCATCCCCGCGCCGATCTCCGTCAGCAGCGGAGCGTGCCCGTACAGCGCCTCCAGATACCCGGTCTTCCCCGGAATCTCCACCGCATCCGCTTCCGTATCCACCAGAATGCGTTCCGGGGTGACCAGCCGGACTTTGAGTTTCGTCGCCATGGCTACTTCGCCGCCAACTTCAGTTTTTCCGCCTCTTCCAGCACTTCCTCAATGGTGCCGCGCATGTAGAACGCCTGCTCCGGCACATCGTCGTGCTTGCCCTCGATCACTTCCTTAAAGCTGCGGACCGTGTCTTCGATCTTGCAGTAGCGCCCCGGAATGCCGGTAAACTGCTCGGCCACGTGGAACGGCTGTGAGAGGAACTTCTGCACCTTGCGCGCCCGCGACACCGTGATCTTGTCCTCTTCCGACAGCTCGTCGATGCCCAGAATCGCAATGATGTCCTGCAGGTCCTTGTACCGCTGCAGGATTTTCTTCACGCCCTGCGCCACGTCGTAGTGCTCCTGCCCGACCACGCGCGGGGTGAGAATGCGCGATGTGGAGGCCAGGGGATCGACAGCGGGATAAATGCCCAGCTCCGACAGCGGCCGCGACAGCACCGTGGTGGCGTCGAGGTGAGCAAAGGTCGTGGCCGGCGCCGGATCCGTCAGGTCATCGGCGGGCACGTAGACGGCCTGCACCGACGTCACCGATCCCCGCTTGGTCGACGTGATCCGCTCCTGTAGCTCGCCCATTTCCGTCGCCAGGTTCGGCTGGTAGCCCACGGCCGACGGCATGCGTCCCAGCAGCGTCGACACTTCCGACCCCGCCTGCGTGAAACGGAAAATGTTGTCGATGAACAGCAGCGTATCCGAGCCTTCCTCGTCGCGGAAATACTCAGCAACGGTCAAAGCGCTCAGCGCCACCCGCAGACGCGCCCCAGGCGGCTCCGTCATCTGCCCGTAAATCAGCGCCGCCTTCGACTTCGACGGCTCCTTCAGATTGATGACGCCCGATTCCTGCATTTCGAGCCACAGGTCGTTGCCTTCGCGCGTGCGCTCGCCCACGCCGGCGAACACGCTGAAGCCGCCGTGCTTCGTCGCGACGTTGTTGATCAGTTCCATGATCACCACCGTCTTGCCCACGCCCGCACCGCCGAACAGGCCGATCTTGCCGCCCTTCAAAAACGGCTGGATCAGGTCGATCACCTTCACGCCCGTCTCGAACATCTCCTCGCGCGTCGACTGCTCGTCAAATGCAGGCGCCGGTCGATGGATCGGCATGCGCTTCTTCGCATTCACCGGCCCCAGATCGTCCACCGGCTGCCCGATCACGTTCAGCACACGTCCCAGCGTCGCCGGGCCCACCGGCACTGAGATGGGCCCGCCCTGGTCGATCACCTTCATGCCGCGCACCATGCCTTCGGTGGCTTCCATCGCCACGCAGCGCACGCGCCCTTCGCCCAGGTGCTGCTGCACCTCGAGGATCACGTCGATCGGCGACGGCACGGTGAACCCATCGCTCACCACCTTCAGCGCCTGATAAATCGGCGGCATGGTCGCTTCTTCGAACTGCACGTCCACCGCCGGACCCGCTACCTGTATCACTCGTCCAATGTTCTCTGCCATATCGCTCGCTGTTTCCTTCAGCCTTAAATCCAAACCCGCCACAGTTACTGATCACTGACTGCTGATCACTGCCTTCAAATCGCTGCCGCCCCGCTCACAATCTCAATAATCTCCTTCGTGATCGCCGCCTGCCGCACCCGGTTCATGGTCAGCGTCAGCGAATCGATCATGTCCGAAGCGTTGTTCGTCGCCGAATCCATCGCCGTCATGCGCGCCGCATGCTCCGCCGCGACTGACTCCAGCGTCGCGTGGTAGAGCTGCGAGGTAATGTACCGCGGCAGCACATCCGCAAAAATCTCCGCCGCCGGCTGCTCGTAGATGTAGTCCACCTCGGCCGTCCCGAAATTCTTCGCCTCGTTCTCCAGCTGCTTCTCCGCAGCCTCGGCTTCCTTCGGAAACAAACTCACGCCCGCCGACAACGCCGCCTCCGCCGCCCGCTCGCGCTCTTCCGTCGTCAGCTCATGCGCCTCGGTAATCTGCCGCGCGCCCAGCTGCAAAATCGGAAGCACCCGCTCCACCACCACGCGCTGCTGGATCACCGATTTGAATTCGTTGTAGACCAGATACGCCGCATCGATCTCCTCGTGCTCGTAGCGATGCACAATCTTCATCGCCACTTCGCGCACCCGCTCGTAGCTCAGCTTCTCCAGAACCCCGGTATGCTCGCCCGTAACTTCGATCGCCCCGCCGCGCGCGCCGCGCGTTCCGTCCTGCCCGAACTGCGCTGCTCCAAACCGCCGCCGGAAGAAGTCGCGCCCCTTGCGCCCAATGGCCTCGACGTCGATCTCCTTGCGATCGTTCTCCTGGATGAAATTCGTCGCCGCCTTGATGATGTTCGTGTTGAACGCGCCCGCGAATCCCTTGTCGCCCGACACCACCACCAGCAGAATGCGCTGCTCCGGCCGCGTCAGCAGCAGCGGGCTCCTGCATTCGCCGGTCTCCGGATCGTAGATCTCCGCGCGCCGCTTCAGCGACTCCAGCACGCTCGCCAGCATGGCCGCATACGGCCGCGCCGACACCGCCCGCTCCTGCGCCCGGCGCAGCTTCGCCGCCGAGACCATCTTCATGGCCTTCGTGATCTGCCGCGTGTTCCTCACGCTCCGGATGCGCCGCCGTAAATCGAGAACGTTCGCCATGGCGGTTTCCTAGTGCGCCGCGACCGGCTGCGCCATTTCCTTCGCCTTCTTGTCTGCTGCCGGCGAGGCCTTTACCGTTGCATCGCCCAGCCCGGCCACGAAGTTCTGCTTGAACTCTTTCAGCGCCGCATGAATCCGGTTGCGCAGATCGTCGTCCAGCGCCTTCTTCGTCGCAATGTCGTTCTGCAACGCCTTCTGCGACGCGTCCAGATACTTGTAAAGCCCGTCCTCGAACGCCCGAATGTCGCTGACCTTCAGATCGTCCAGGTATCCCTGCGTTCCCGCAAACAGGATGATCACCTGCTTTTCGGCCGGCAGCGGATGGAACTGCGGCTGCTTCAACAATTCCGTGAGCCTTTGGCCTCTATTGAGCTGATTCTGCGTGACTTTGTCCAAGTCGCTGCCGAACTGCGCAAATGCCGCCAGCTCGCGGTACTGCGCCAGGTCCAGCTTCAGCGTCGAGCCCACCTGCTTCACCGCCTTGATCGCCGCCGAGAATCCCACGCGCGACACGGAGAGTCCCACGTTCACCGCCGGCCGCACGCCGGAGTTGAACAGGTCCGTCTCGAGGAAGATCTGCCCGTCCGTAATCGAAATCACGTTCGTCGGAATGTACGCGGAAACGTCGCCCGCCTGCGTCTCAATAATCGGCAGCGCCGTCAGCGATCCGCCGCCGTTCTTGTCGCTCAGCTTGGCCGCGCGCTCCAGCAGGCGCGAGTGCAGATAGAACACATCGCCCGGATACGCCTCGCGTCCCGGCGGCCGCCGCAGCAGCAGCGAAATCTCGCGGTACGCGATCGCGTGCTTGGAGAGATCGTCGTAGATCACCAGCGCGTGCCGCCCCTTGTCGCGGAAGTACTCGCCCAGGGCGCACGCCGCGTAGGGCGCGAGATAGAGCATCGGCGCCGGCTCCGACGCCGACGCGGCCACCACAATCGTGTGCCCCATCGCGCCGTACTCTTCCAGCGTCTGCACCACCTGCGCAATCGACGACCGCTTCTGCCCGATCGCGCAGTAGATGCAGATCAGGTCGTTTTTCTCGTTGTTGATGATAGTGTCCAGCACCACCGCGGTCTTGCCCGTCTGGCGGTCGCCGATGATCAGCTCGCGCTGTCCGCGCCCGATCGGAATCATCGAGTCGATGGCCTTCAGCCCCGTCATCATCGGCTCGCGCACCGGTTGCCGCGCGATCACGCCCGGCGCCAGCCGCTCCACCGGCAGCGTCTCCGTGGTCGCGATGGGCCCCTTGTCGTCAATGGGCTGTCCCAGCGCGTTCACCACGCGCCCAATCATCGCGTCGCCCACCGGCACGCTCAGAATCTTCCCCGTCCGCTTCACCTGATCGCCTTCGCGGACTTCCGTATAGTCGCCCAGCAGCACGCTGCCCACCTGGTCTTCTTCCAGGTTCATGGCCAGTCCCGCGATGCCGTGCGGAAACTCCAGCAGCTCCCCCGCCATCACCTTGTCCAGCCCGTGCAGCCGCGCGATTCCGTCGCCGAGAGTGATCACGGTGCCCACTTCGTCCACGCGCATCTTGGCGTCGTAATTTGCGATCTGCTCCTTCAGGAGCGCTGTTATCTCGTCTGCTTTGATTTGCGCCATGCTCGTTTTCCTGATCTCGTTCCGCTTGATTTTCTGGTCCTGCTTGTCCGCCGTGGTTTCCCGGCGGTTGTGGGTCAAGTCTTTCAGCTTGCTTTCAGTTCCTGCCTCACCCTGTCAGCTGCTCGCTCTTTCGCTATCCGCTCGTCAGCTGCCTGCTTTTTAGCTACCCGCTTGTCAGCTATCCACTTTTTAGCCGGCGGCCAGTTCCTGTCTCAACCGATCCAGCCGGCCGCGCACGGAACCGTCGTACACCGTGCTTCCGGCCTGCACCACCACGCCGCCGATCAGGCTCTTGTCCACTGCATATTGCGCTTCCACCTGATTCCCGGTCAGCTTTGCAATCTCGGCTTCCAGCGCCCGCCGTTCGCTTTCATCCAGCGGGCGCGCACTGGTCACCTTCGCTTCCTGGATTCCCATCCGGCGGTTCACTTCCCGCCCAATCTCCTCCACCACCTCGTCGAATCCCCAGATCCGCCCGTTGCGGATGAGCACCGCGATGAAATTCCGCACCTGCCGCGCCATCTGCAGCTTCGCGTTCATCTTGTCCAGCACCGCGACCTTCTGCTCCACCGGGAACGACGGATCCAGCAGGAAATCCCGCAGCTCGCGGCTCTCGTGCCAGGCCGCGGCAAAGTCGCCCAGTTGCCGCAGTGCCTCTTTCGGATTCAGATGCGCCTCAAAGATCACCTCGGCAAAGGCTCGGGCGTACTGCGATACGTAACTTGCCATCTACGCCTTTCCTCCTATGCCTTCGCCGAATTCCTTCACCAGCGCCCGATCCGTCTCCGCCGAAAGCTGAATCCTCCGCATCGCGTTATCAATCGCGAGATCCGCGGCAAACTTCTTCAGGTCGCGCTGCGCCCCGGCCTGCGCTGCCGCAATCTCCTGCTCCGCCGACGCAATAATCCTCTGCTTCTCCGCGTCCATCGCCGCCAGAATCCGCTTCTCCTCGTCCGCCGAGTCGCGCTCCATCGCCGCCCGCATTTGCTCGATCTCGGTATCGAGCCGGCTCAGTCGAGCTTCCACATCCGCCACCAGCCGATTCGCCTCCTCGGTTGCCTTCCGCGCTTCCTCCAGCGCCTTCGCCAGCCGGTCGGCCCGCGTCCGGAACAGTTTCGGCAGCGCCTTCCACAGCAGGAAGATGATCGTCAGGACGATCACCCCGGAGTTGAACGCCTCGAAGATCCACGCCGCTTCATCGGTGCTCACATGCAACCAGCGCGCCACCGTTTGGACCGCCGCGGAGTGTGTGTACTGGAAGTCCGGCGAGTCCGCGTCCATGTGCTCGGCTTTGGCGATGCCCGCATGTGCCGGCTGTGGGTTTGGCGCCGCTGCCGCCTGCGCGCAGAGCTGCGCCGGTGTCAGCGCCAGCAGCCCCGCAACCAGTATTGTTGCCAGAACGGAAAGGATTCTCTTCACTGCGCCGACTCCGCTGTCCTCGCGGGAGGGAGCACCGCCGCCAGCACCCGCGTCGCCAGTTCCGGGGCCGAAGCCTCGATCTGTCGCCGCGCCTCGGCCGTCTGCGCCTCCAGAGCCTGCTGGGCAGCCCGCGTCTTCTCCTGGGCCACCACGCGCGCTGCGGCCAGAGCCTGTTCCCGCTCCGCGTTCCGCTGCTGGACCCGCTGCTCCCGGCGCCGCATCAGATCGGCCCGCGCCGCCCGCAGCTTTGCTTCATATTCCTGGGTTCGCAGATCGGCCTGCGCCATCGCGAGCCGCGACTTCTCTACGGCTCCGGCAGTCCGCGCCCGCCGCTCCTCCCGCACCTGCATCAGGCGCCCGTACAGAATGAACCTGTACCCCAAAATCAGGAGAATAAACAGGATCAGCGTCGGCATGGAACCGAGCACAAGATCACCGATCTGTTGCAGCAAGACATCCATGGGGTGCCCACCGTGGTTTTCGGGAACGGTTTAGGAACAATATAGAAAGGCTTACAAAAGAACACTTGGTTCTAACATTCAGCGAAAATATGTGTCAAATACCGAAGGTGCTGTGTACCCGCATCGCACCCGCGCGTCGATTTTCGGCGTTTTCCCCGGATTTTCCGAGTCAGCCAAAAATATTTTCGACGCCTTCAAGGAAGCACTTGACCTGGAAGGGGCTCAGCGTAGAATAAAGATACCACCTCGACCCGGTTCAGGGTCGGCGAGCCGGACGACCGGAGTTCCCACCACTCCGTCACCCGGCTCGTTCTATCTGCGCCCCATTTTCCCCTCACCCACCATCTTGACCTGTCATCCTGAGCTGCGGCACACTGTAGACCATCCATGCGGCTCCTATAGAACGCCGCCAGCCACCCGTCAGCCCAAAGATCGCTCCGTCGCCATCTGCCGCCGAGGTTCGGCGGATTGGAATCGCTCGGATAAAATCGGGTCGGGATTTGTTCCATCCTGTCAGAGGAAAAGTGTGAGCGATGCTCGATGGTCCATCAAGAAAAAGGTTCTGGTAGGCATTGCTGTCCCATTTCTGCTTCCACTCCTCATTGTCATGCCTGGGCTGTTCTGGCAGCTTCATGAGGCCAACCATTGCATTCGGCTCTTTGGGGATGACCTAGCCAGAAAAGACTACGGCGCCGCCTACAGCCAGACGTCCAGCGAACTCAGGAATCAAACAACCTATCCGGAATTTGTGAAAATCCATGAGGCACTCGCTACGCGGGCCGGGGATGTGAAATCAGTGCAGTTGCAGTCATCGAGCATTAAGGAGCGGCAGAGTGGATGGTGGGCTACAGCAGAGGTTCAGCTTGTGTGCAGCCACGATAGCCTGCCGTTCACTTTCGTGTTGAAGCGGCAGGCGCATGTCTGGAAGATCTACAGCTACCGCGAAGAGTGACGCAAGGAACCTCGGCCCGGGATTATTAGTGGAATACCGGCAATCCGGAAGTTTCGGCTCCCAGGGAGCCAAACGCACCCGCTCCTCACCCCTTCTCCCGAAACCTCCGATACCGCCCCAGCAGCGACGCCGGCCCCGCCACCGTCATCGACACCAGATTCCCCTCGTACGCGCGGTCGTGAATCACCGCACCCGCCTCCAGCGCCGCCAGCGCATCCCCCTCCGACTGCGGAATCCGCAGGCGCTGCTCCAGAATTGGATCCTGCACCAACTCCGCATCGATCCGCTCCAGCAGCGCCTCCAGACCAGCCCGCTCCTTCGCCGAAATCGCCACCGCCGGCCCGCTCGCGACCGCCGCGCGTTCCTCCTCGCCCAGCAGGTCCACCTTGTTCAGCACCTCGATCCGCGGCTTATCCAGAACCTCCAGCTCCCCCAGCACCTTCTCCACTTCCGCCTTCTGCTCGTCGCGCGTCGCGCTCGATGCGTCCCGCACGTGCACCAGCACCTCGGCCTTCCGCACTTCTTCGAGCGTCGCCCGAAACGACGTCACCAGCGTGTGCGGCAAATCGCGGATGAACCCCACCGTGTCTGACAGCAGCACCTTGCGGCGGCTGGGCAGCTGAATCGCCGCCAGTTTCGGATCAAGCGTCGCAAACATCCGCGCCGACTCAAGCACCTTTGTCGCCTGCCCGTGTCCGCGCATCTCCGTCAGAGCATTGAACAGCGTGCTCTTCCCCGCATTCGTGTACCCCACCAACGCCACCGCCGGCACCGGCACCGACTCCCGCCGCTGCCGCTGCTGCGCGCGGATCCTCCGGACCGCCTCCAGTTCCCCGCGCAATTGCTGCACGCGCCGCTGAATCCGCCGCCGGTCGGTCTCCAGCTGCGTTTCGCCCGGTCCGCGCGTCCCAATCCCGCCGCCCAGTTGCGACATGGCCTTTCCGCGCCCGGTCAGCCGCGGCAGCATATATTCCAGCTGCGCCAGCTCCACCTGCAGCTGGCCCTCTCGTGTTCGCGCGTGGCGCGCAAAAATGTCCAGGATCAGCTGGGTCCGGTCGATGACCCGGCACGGCAAGGCGTCTTCGAGGTTCCGCAACTGCGTGGGGCTCAGATCGTGGTCGATGATCGCCACATCGGCCTGCGCGGAAGCCGCCGTCCCGGCCAGCTCCTCCACCTTGCCGCTGCCTACCAGCGTCGCGGGATCGGCTTTCGGCCGCCGCTGTTCGACCTCAGCGGCGACCACAGCTCCAGCGCTGGTCACCAGCTCCCGGAACTCCTCGCGCCGCGAGTCTTCTTCGTCCTCGTGAGCATTCGACGGATCGGCTGGGCGGCGAGCCCCTTCGCGCGCCTGCGCCGCACCCCGGGGCACACTTCTCCTCGCAGGGCCGAAGTCCACTGTCACCAGCAGCGCCCGTTCCGGAGCCATAGGTACCGGCATCGCACCGCCGCCGGCGCTCGCTTACGAGCCGGACGCTTCCTGCGTCGGCTGAGCCTGCCCGACCGCGACTGGCCCGGCCTGCGCCACATGCGGCGGACGATGTTCGCCGTGCAGCACCGAGCGCGTACTCACCACCGTCGAGATGGCGTGCTTGAAGATCAGCTGCTCCTGGCTGTTGTTCTCCAGCAGCACTGAATACTTATCGAAGGAACGGATCTTCCCCGTGAGCTTTACCCCGCTCACCAGGTAGATCGTAATCGGGGTCTTGTCCTTGCGGACCGTGTTCAGGAATGTGTCCTGAATGTTCTGCGCCGGCTTGCTATCCATGTGCCGATCTCCTTTGCCATCTTCAGTTCAGCGGTGAAACTGCGCGTTACAGGAGAAGAACCGTCGGCCGAGTCCTGCTCGCCGCGGCTCCCTGACTACACTGCTGTGCTAACACCATACGAGCTTATGAACCATTTGTGCAACAACCAGGGCACGCTTCCCGGATCTGCTGAAGCTTTAGACGGAATATCTGCCGTCCGGGACCCGGCCCACGTCAGTATCAGCTATCTTCCGCGCCGAATTCGGCCTTTTCGCCGAGTGTTCATCTTTTTTTCCGGCTCCGGCCCGCCGATCTTCCGCACAATCACCCCTTCCATCCGGAAGCTTTCCGTCGCCGCCGCTCCTGGCTCCGCCCGTCCTGTCTTTGCGTCGATTCGCGCCGAATCCCCGGTCGCCACCTCGAACGAGAACACCGGGTCCGTTTCCTTTCCAAACGTCTCGCGCCCGATCTTTACCGGCAAATAGCCCTCCAGATCGTGCTCCAGATAGGCCGTCTCGTACCGGTGCCGCTTCACATTCCACGTGAAGACGCGAATCTGGTCGAAGTCGTACGGCAACCCCGCCTTCCATGGCGTCAGCGCCGCCAGATACTCGGGAACCTCTCCATTCGCCGTGTTTGCCTCCGGATCGCTCACCGTTCGGATGACATACGCCGCCACCACCTTCTCATTCGGTACCAGCACGGCCACGTCTTCCGGAACGTCCTCGTCGAGCGCGCCCCCGCGCACCCAGCCCACCTGGCCCTCAGGATCGCGGGCCAGCCAGAAGTCCTCGTACACGGGCGCTGGCGGTGCGCCGTTTTTCGTGGAGACCAGCGGCATCGCCTGGGGCTTCGCCACGGATACGCGCTCCAGCAGCTCCAGCTTCGTATTCGGGTGCAACAGATAGAAGCGGTCCGAAGTCCCGGCCGGAGCGTCGTGCAGCCAGTAGCTCTCCCGCAGGATTCCTTTCGACAGCACCGGATCGTGCGCGCTGTCCTTCGCTAATTGCTGGAACTTGTCATACGTTGCCTGGTCCAGCACCTCGTGCTCTTCCACCCAGCCCACCTTGCCGTCGGCGGTTTCCACCTGCAGGAAGCGCCCCTCGCGATCGAGCACCACCAGGCGGTCGCCGTTCACCACGTGCGCCACGCGTGTATTCACCGGAGCCACGCGGTCCCGCAGGTCAAGATCGCGCATCCACACGTAGACGTATTCACGGTGCGCGTGCGGAGCAAATCGCCCGCATCCGGCAATCGCGCCGAGCGCAACGAGTGCCCCCGCCGCCAGGCGCCGCAGATTCACTCCTCTGAGCCCTGAGCTCTGTGCTCGGTTCGCTGGCTTTCCGACTGTCACAGGTTAACCAAAGAATATACCCGGTCCACGCAGCAAAATCCCTCTCGCCCCGCTAACTCGCCTTTTTGCTAACCGGACCTCAGCGAACCGGTTCTCCGCTAACAGGATCGTAGCTGCCCGCCTCTTAGCTCGTCCGTGGCGCCAGCCGCACAAACCGCTCCTTGAGCTCCTGCCAGTTCTCCAGTAGCCAGTACGCCCGCGTGCTCGCCGTCTTCTCGCCGTGCAGATTTACAAGGCCCAGCAGCCGCTCCCGCGACTCCTCGTCCAGATCCTCCCAGCGCGTCGCTTCCAGAAAATCCGTGTGATACCGCTTC
>JASHNS010000119.1 GCA_030041515.1 Acidobacteriaceae bacterium
GGGCTCTATTGCTTTCTGCCGTCGGTGGTGCGCGCCTCGACCGTTCCCAACAACGAGATTCTGGCCGCGCTGGGGCTCTTCGCGTCGGTGTATCTGGCCATTGGCGTGGGCCACGCTCTGCAGGGGCCGCGGCGCAAGTGGCGGCCGCGCATCGTGCTGCTCACCCTGGCCCTGGGATTCACCGCCGCGGCGCACATTGCCGCCTTCGAGCTGGCGCTCGTGCTCATCGTCGTCTTCATGGCGTGGGTCGCGGAGGGGCGGCGCGCCTACATTCCCACCCTGCTGATTGTGTGGGTGCTGGGCGCGCTGCTGCTGCTCTTCGCGTCGTATGCGTTTTCGCCGGACGCCTTCAGTTACGTCTTCCGCAGTGCGGCCGGGCGCATCTGGGTTTCGATCAACGGGGCGGAGTGGTTCTTCCGCAATCCGGCGAACGCTGCGTTCACCGGTGCGCTGGCCGGAGCGCTGGCGTTGTATGTTGCGACGCGGCGCTCCCGCTATTTCGGCAACACCACGCCGCTGATCGTCGGAGCGCTGCTGATGGTGCTGACGACCACCGGCGTCCGGTCGGAGATGTGGCTGTGGGCGCTGCCGTTCCTCGTCGCGTTTGTCGGCGGCGTCTTCGCCGACGCGCTCGAGACACGCCAGCGCAGGGTGTTTATCGCGGCGACGTGGGTCGTGGTGGTGGCGCAGGCGGCGCTTTGCTGGGCGAGCTTGCCGGGGCTGGTGGGGTAGGTACGGGAAATATTTTGAAGAGCTCGTTGGAACTAGACGGCCTCGGCCATGCGGCGAGCGCGGCGAGCGCTGGCTGGCTGTTTTGAGTGGCGGGCGCGGGGCTGGACGGGACGAACGGCGATGGTTGTTTGGAGATGGAGGCGGTCGGCGTAGCGCAATAGCTTCTCGATGCTGACCTGAGAGATGCGCCCTTTGAGCAGGTTGCTGACGGAGGGCTGGTATTCATCGAGGATGTCGACGAGCTGGCGCTGGGTGTAGCCCTTTGCGCGCACGTGCTCGAGGATGGCGGAGAGGATTTCCGCTTTGACCTTGAGGGCGCTGGCCTCGGAGGCGGAGAATCCCAGAGCGTCAAAAATGTTGCCGGAGACGACGTGGGTGGGCTTATTGGGCGGTGCGCTTTTCTGCTTTAGCGCCATCGCGCTAAGGGTAACGCAAGGGTCTCTGTTATACAAGATTTGCTATAGGATGTTCGTGGGCTACGCGGGTACGGAGGCAAGGGGCCCTCCTCAAGGAATTAAGGAGACGAGGCTGATCGGAGGTGCCGTTGTTGGGATGAGTCGGCTGGTGTATCTTTGGTGGTCGCCCCATAGACGGAGGTTTCCCATGCAAGCGAGCTTTGCGGAGCCGGGCCGGCGTCTAAGTAATATCTGGCTAGAGTGGATTGAGCTTCACAAGGTGCTGGACAAGAGCATGAATGGTCGTGTTACAGCTCCATTCTTCTCGTCGGCAGCGTTTGATCATCCTCAATATTGCGTCCTGTTGGTTGGAAAGGCGACCGCCGGGGACTATTGGCTCGGTTCCTATAAAAGGGCACTCCGCGAGTCTCCGGAAACGGCGATGCGCGAACGGTTGAGACGGAATCGCGAGTTTCTCTCAGGCGGAGGAAATCGGGGACCTTTCTGGAGATTTGTTGAGCGTGTAGCGGAGCTTCGGCCTGATCTCGGCTGGGATGGTGTTATCTGGAGCAACGTTGCGAAAATCGGCTGCCTGAAGGGTAATCCGTCGGGACCCCTTTTGTCGGCGCAAGAGGACTTGGCTAGGCGAACGCTCGTCCAAGAGGTCCGCGAATACAAGCCAGCAGTTGTTGTTTTTGTGACTGCGAACTATGCCGACGAGATCATCAACGACGCCTTCGGCTTCACGAGTGCTGGATGGGAAAGCAGCCCAAAGGGAACACCAGATCCGGAAGTGTGGCTGAAGCGCGGCAGCCGGGATTTCCCAAAGGTACGGTTCCTGTGGGTTCGGCACCCTCAGGGAAAAACAAGAAGACAAATCGATTATTGGACCCAGAAAACTTGGGACCTGATAATGGAATGATCGAGTGTCCGTTCCCGTCAGCCGATCGCCGCCTCCGTTCCGGGGGCCTCTGACAGATCGGTGGCTACCTTGCGGAGGGTGCGGACGCGTTCGCCGATGGCGTATTTGAGCTTCTCGACGCCTAAGCCTGTCACGGCGGAGATGGCGTAGAAGGGGAGCTTGCGGCGCTTCGCCATCGTTTCCAGCTTTTTCAGTTTGGCTGGATTGGCGACGTCGGCCTTGGACGCGACGACGATCATCGGTTTCTCGTCGAGGCCGTGGCCGAAGCTCTTCAGCTCGCTCATAATGACGCGGAAATCCGCGGCCGGATCGGGGCGGCCGCTTGCGTCGGAGACGTCGACGAGATGGACGAGGATGCGGGTGCGCTCGATGTGGCGGAGGAACTGGGTGCCGAGGCCGGCGCCGAGGTGCGCGCCTTCGATGAGGCCGGGAATGTCGGCGACGACGAAGCTCTCCTCGTGCGGGGCTTCGCCAATGGAGACGACGCCGAGCTGCGGCTCGAGGGTGGTAAAGGGATAGTCGGCGATTTTGGGGCGGGCGGCGGAGATGCGCGAGATCAGCGTGGACTTGCCGACGTTGGGATAGCCGACGAGTCCGACGTCGGCGAGGACGCGTAATTCAAGCCTATAGGCGCGCTCTTCGCCGGGCCTTCCGAGCTCGTGCTCGCGCGGCGCCTGGTGCGTGGAAGTGGCGAAGTGCTGGTTGCCGCGGCCGCCGCGACCGCCGCGGGCAACGATGAGGCGCTCGTCGGGGCGGGTGAAGTCGTGGATCAGCTCGCCGGAGTCGGCGTCGAAGAGCAGCGTGCCGACGGGGACTTTGAGGACGACGTCTTTGCCATCGCGGCCGGTGCAGTTGGAGCCGAGGCCGTGCTCGCCGCGCTCGGCTTTGTGCTCGGGATTGAAGCGGAAGTAGATCAGCGTGTTGTGGCGCTGGCTGGCTTCCATGACGACGTTGCCGCCGTGTCCGCCGTCGCCGCCGGAGGGCCCGCCGCGGGGAACGAACTTCTCGCGGCGGAAGGCCATGCAGCCATTACCGCCGTCACCGGCTTTGATACGGATTTTGGCTTCATCGATAAACATTCGCTCCCTTTAGTGTAGCGAAGGCGATAGGCTCGACTTGGCTTCCGGAAACCCAGGTCCGGCGCCGCAAGGTTGGCACGAGGGTAACGTGCGGGTTCCTGGGCTCCTGAGAACGGCGGCGGTGGCGGTAGCAATCGTATCCTCCGCGGGGTGCTGGGCGCAGTCCGAAACGGGCGGCGCGGTGTTGGGACGCGTGAGCGGGCCGGATGGGAAGGCGTTGAGCGGGGCGCAGGTCGAGCTGGTCAACGCGGCCACCGGAGAGCGCAGGGCGGCGGCGACGGACGCCGAGGGGAATTTCGACTTTGCCGAGGTGGCGCCGGGCGCGTATCGCGTGCGGGTGCGGACGCGCGCGCTGAGCGACTGGGAAGCGGACAATTTGACGGTCGGCGTGGGGACGACGGCGCGGCTGGCGGTGCGGCTGACGCCGCGGACGCTGCACCATACGATTCTGGTGGACGCGCGGCGGGTGAGCGATGGTGGGGCGGGCGATGCCGGCGGGGCGATGGGGCAGGCCTGGATCGATGCTTTGCCGAACAATGGGCAGCATTACGCGGACCTGGCGGGGCTGTTCGGCGCGGCCTCGCCGGATGGCAACGGCGATCTCAGCTTCGAGGGGCTGAGTCCGCTGATGAACAGCGTGGCGCTGGACGGGACGGACAACACGCTGGCGTTCCGGTCGCGGGAGCGTGGAACGGAAGGGAATGGATTCGCGACGGGACAATCGACGGTGGGATTGTTCCAGACGAGTACCTACGGTTCCTCGGCAGAGCATGGGCGGGGCGGCGGCACGATCGAGACGGTGAGCAAGGGCGGCTCGAGCCGGATGCGGGGCGAGGCCGTGTTCTTCGACCGCGGCGCGATTGGGCAGGCGGATAACGCGTACAGCAAGGTGATGGAGACGGAGCCGGCGGGGACGACGGCGACGGCGACGGGCGAGCCGGTGCAGTACCTGAACGGTCAGCCGGTGACGTATGTCGATGTGCCGGTGCACATGCCGGACCGGCGGCAGCAGTGGGAAGTGTCGGCGGGAGGGCCAATTCGGCGGGAGCGGGCGTTCTGGTTCTTCTCGTGGGAGGAGCACAATCGGCACGATCCGGCAGTGGCGCGGGCGAGCGAGCCGGAGGTGTTCTTCTTCCCGGCGTCGGGGCCGTCGCTGACGGTGCTGGAAGCGCGGCTGGCGCGGGGGACGACGACGAATCCGCTGGTGAGGGATTGCCCGCTGGCGAGCGGGGCGCCGGAAGGCTCGACGGCAGCGGCGGAGTGCGCGTACTCGGCAGTGCTGAACCAACTGCGCGGGATGCTGGGGAGCGTGCCGCGGTCAACGATGCAGACGAACGTGTTCCAGAAGATCAGCTGGCGGGTGAACGCGCGGAATGAGCTCGAGGCGCAGTACGGCGAGATGCGGCGGACGGCTCCGCATGGAGCGCTGAGCGGGGCGTCGGAAATGGATGGGATGGGGAGCTTTGCCGACAGCTCCACGAGCGACGATGACGCGGTGGCGCGGTGGGATTTTTTTGCCAGTCCCCGATGGCTGAACAGCGTGCGGATGCAGTTTAGCCGAGATGTGCTGGCACAGCGCGCGGAAGCGCCGTCAGCCTTTGAGCAGCAACTGGCGAAGAACGCGTTCGGGCTGCCGCCGCAGATCACGATCGACCGCAGCGCGGGGTTTACGTTTGGGACGTTGGCGAGCGCGAACAAGCGGGAATACCCAGCGGAAACGCGAATCCAGCTGGCGGACGCCACGACCTGGATTCACAGGCGCGAGGCGGTGCGGCTGGGCTATGACTTCAACCATGTGAGCGACGAACTGGAGGGCATGAACGGAGAGAACGGCGAGTATTCGTACGCGAACGTGGCGGATTTCGCTTCAGACCTGCTGGCGCCGAACAGCTGCGACGGAGGGGCGACGGGAGCGGGGCCCTATCCCTGCTACTCGCGATTCCGGCAAACGGTGGGGCCGACGAATTGGTCGTTCAGCACCGAGGACTATGCGGGCTGGGCTGCCGGGGAATGGAAGGCGTGGCCCTCCCTTACGCTGACGGCGGGGCTGCGCTACGAATATGAGCGATTGCCGGAGACCAATGCGGCGCTGGCGAATCCGGCCATTCCGGAGACGGCGAAGCTGCCGCGCAACGGCGATGATTTCGGACCGAGGGTTGGTTTCGCGTGGGATGTTGTGGGGCGCGGAAGCACGGTGTTGCGTGGCGGATGGGGAACGTACTATGCGCGGGTACCCAATGCGATGGTGTTCAGCTCGCTGACGTCGACCGGAGCAGCGCGGTCACCGCGAACGTATTCCTGGCGCCCCATGGATGAGGGAGCTCCGCCATTTCCATACGTTTTTGGGAGCAGCGAGACGCCGTATACGGACCCAAACGCGCCGGATCAGGCGTCGACAGCGCCGGAGGCGGTGTACTTTGATCCGCACTTCCGGGATCCGCAGATTGAGGAGGCGGACGTTGAGTTGCAGCAATCGTTGGGCGCGGGGATGATCCTGACACTGACAGGGATGGCGACGGACGGGCATCGACTCACGCAGTTCATCGACGCGAATATTGACCAGAACGATTGGGCGGATATCTTTTACAGTGTTGAGGGCCCGGACAATCTGAGCGATGCGGGGCCGCTGGGAAAAGCCGAGCGGGCGCCGAGCGAGTCGTCATTCCCGATCTATGCGGTGCAACGTTTCTACTATCGGAGGCTCAACCCGGGGTACGGATCCATCACCGATATTGAGAGCGAGACGAACTCCAGCTATCGCGGAGCCATGGTGCGGCTGGTGCGGCGCATGTCGCGAACGATGAGTATCAACAGCGGTTACACATGGGCGCACGCGATCGATGACGGGCAAAATGAGGCGACGTTTGCGGACCGAAACGATGTATACGATCCCGCCGATCTGCGGCTGGAACATGGCACGTCGAATTTCGATGTGCGCCAGCGCGTCGCGGGCGGGATGGTTATCGAGGAACCGTGGCGGCCGCACGGCGCGACGGGCCTGCTGGCGGGCGGATATTCGCTGTCGGGAACGGGAGAGTGGCGAACGGGATTGCCGTATTCCATGCGGACGATGGGGTCGACGCCGACGCCGTCGTGTTCGTATCAGGACTGGCTGGCAGCGGGCGGAGCGACGGGAAATGGGGCGGACTGCCTGAAGGCGGTGCAGCAGCCGAACGCAAACTTCGATGCGGGAAGCGCGGCCGTGCCGATTGCCGGACTGGGTGCGAGCCTGAACGGCTCCGGCGGCGAAGATTTGATTGTGCCGATCGGGCGGAATACGTTTCGCTATCCGGACGCAGCCAATCTGGATCTGCGCCTCACGAAAAGGATGCGTTTCAGCGACCGTTACTCATTGGAACTGATGGGAGAGGCATTCAACGCGCTGAACCATGTGAATGTGACTGATGTGGAAACAGTTGGATATCGATTGAGCAACGACACGCAACACGCGAACATGGCCAGGCTCATCTGGCAGAGCGGCATGAAGCCCGGGAGCACGGTGCAGTTGGTGAACGGCACGAAAGTAACAGATCCTGTATTCGATCCGACAGCAGCGTTCGGAAGCGCAAGCAACGCGAACAGCAGAATGTTGAGCCGCGAGCGACAAATTCAGGCGGGAATCCAGCTTTTCTACTGAAAATCGCGGGTCGATGGAGTTTTGCACCCGGTTTTCCACCGGCGAGGGAAAATTCCTGGTTCGCTCCCTGGGAGGATCGTGCTGTAATTAACGGCGCGTTCATTAAAAAATGTCACCCTGAGAGTGCGTTACGCACACTTTATCTATTGGGTACCGGGAGACCTGTACAGGGTGGCCCGGAAAATGAGCAATTTCACTTTTCGAGGCCGAATGCAATGAAAAATAGTCTGCGATTTTTTCCTGTTTTTGCGTTGTGTCTGCTGGGTTTGCTGTTCATCACGACGGAAAGCGCCCGAGCGCAGGAGACGCTGGGGAGCATGAACGGGACAGTGACGGATATTTCCGGAGCCGCGATTCCCGGGGCCACGATCACCGTGGTGAGCGAGCAAACGGGCCTGACGCGGTCGGCGCAATCGCACAGCAACGGATACTGGGAGATTCTGGCTCTGCCGATCGGGCCGTATCACGTTAAAGTGACGGCATCGAATTTCGAGACCCTCGATTTTCCGGGCATCACGGTTCGGGAAGGCCTGGCGACGACGATCCCGCAAATGGCACTGAGGCCGGGACAAGTGACGCAGTCGGTTACAGTTACGGCGAATCCGCTGCTGAACGCGACGGATACGAATAATGGGTACACGCTGGACAAGTCGCAGATTGCTGAAACGCCTCTGGCGACGGGAAGCTTCACACAGTTGGCGATTCTGGCGCCAGGTGTGAGCTCGCAGCTGCTTTCAGGCGTGGGCACAAACTCCGGGCTGGGCAATCAGCCGATCTGGTCAAACGGGCAGCGCGACACCAGCAATACGATCACGGTGAACGGCGTCAGCGTGACGAACCTGTTCAACGGAAAGACGTCCAGCCAGGACGTTTCGCAGCGCTATCAGTTCAACATTGGCGAAGGATCGAACACCGCAGGACAGGACCAGGACAGCGATTCAGTCTACGGCTCGAACGGGAACGGCCTGGCGTCGCCGCCGCCTGAGTTCATGCAGGAAATTAACGTGACGACGTCGATGTACGACGCGCAGCAGGGGCAGACGAGCGGCGCGCACGTGGCGATCAGCACCAGCACGGGAACGAACGGGTATCACGGGCAACTGTACGGGCTGCTGGGCAACAACTTCATGAACGCTGACCCGTTCTTCTATAAGCAGGACGTGGCGCTGGGGACTTTGCCGGCATCGGAGGAGAATCCGCAGCTGCACCGGTGGGTGCTGGGCGGAACGATGGGCGGGCCGATCAAGAAGAACAAGCTGTTCTTCTTCCTGGGCTATCAGCATCTGTATGACTCCGATCAGACGGGGGCGCTGTCGCAGTTCCAGGTGCCTTACGGGCTGACGAATGACCGGAGCACGGCGGGCATTGAGGCGGCGTGCGCGAGTTACATTGCCGCATCAGGCTTCGGCACTTGTCCCGCTTCGAGCAAATGGAACGAAGCGGCGGTGAGCCTGCTGAACGCGAAGTTGCCGAACGGAGGGTATCTGATTCCGTCGGCGGATGCCACGGGAGCGACGCAGCTCCAGAATGGGCAACCGGACGTGACGATCCAGGGCACCTCCGTCTTCAAAGGCGACTGGGTCACGGGGTCGATGGACTACAACGCCACCGACAACGACCATCTTTCAGCGAAGTACTTCTACCAACACACGCCGACCAACAGCCCGTTTGCGGCGTCGGACACCATCGGATTCCCGGAGACCGAGGATACCGGGGCGCAGACGGGATCGCTGACGAATTCCATCACGATGGGGCCGAGGATCAACTGGGTGCAGCAAGTCGGCTTCTCGCGGCAGAAGGTGTACAGCAGCCTGACCAACGCATTGAATGCATCCGACGTAGGCATCCAGGCGCCGGCAAATATTATGCCGGGCGTGGAGGCGGAATATTTCGGAATCGACAGCTCCTCGCCATTCAGCACAGCGAAGATCGGGCCGCTGAACGCCGATGGGTTCATCGATCAGGGCTATTTCGAAAACCGCCTGTCGCCTTCGACGACAGCAATCTATTCGATGGGCAAGCACACGATCACGGTGGGCTTCGACTATGACTACAACCAGCTGAATATCAGGAACAACGCTGAAAACCATTCTTATGTGGAAACGGCGTCGTTCACGAAATTCCTGACGGGCAGCCTGCACGGCGGCAATGTCCTGGAGGGCAACTCGGATCGGTATTACCGGTCGAGCGATGACGGAGCATTTGCCATGGACAAGTGGCAGGTGCTGTCGAACGTGAGCATTACGGCGGGAGTACGGTACGACTTCGACGGGCCGTTCAGCGAGAAGAACGGAGATTTATTCAACTTCGATCCGTCTCTCTACTCCGCAACGGATAGTGCCGTGACCAACACAGGTTTCATCGTGGCAGGCAATAATAAGCAGTTCGGGACGCAGGGGGTGAGCGACTCGACGCTGAAGGGGAGGCAGTGGGGCGTTGCGCCGCGCCTGGGAGTGGCGTGGGCGCCGAAACGCTTTAATGGCAACGTGGTGTGGCGCGCAGGCGCTGGAATCTACTATGACCGTGGGGAATATTTTCAATACCTGTCACCGCCGGCCGGCTCGGGAATCAGCGGACCGTTCGGAGTGACGCAGGAGGCGCCGTTTGCCGCCTACACCGCCGCCAAAGGCACGCTGAGCCAACCGTTCACGAGCTTCGTGTCACCGACAACTCCGGCAAACCTGGCGTCGATTATGCCGACCGTCGATTCCATCAAGGCGACCTGCACGGCAAGCAACGTATACAACGACACCGGGGATATCCTGATCCCGTATAGCTGCGATGACGGGGCGCCGGACGGCCCGCTGGTGATCGGGAACTACAACGTCAACAACGTGCTGCCGTATACGGAGAACTGGATGACGGATGTCCAGTGGCAACCGCGCACCGACACCTCGGTCGATCTCGCGTATGTGGGGAATCGCGGCAAGCACGAGGTGATTCCGATTCCATTCAATGAGCCGGGAATCGCGACGGCGAGCAACCCGATCCATGGCGAGACGTACTCGTACGGGGTTCAGGTGCTGAGCAATGCAACCGACCCGAGCGGGAACCCGTATCCCATGGCGACTGAGCCATACGACTCGTACAGCGGCGGGAACGTGGATTTGCGTGTTCCTTACGTGGGGTACGACCCGAACTCAGCGAGTTTCGAAACGGCGGGGATTTCGTCGTATGACGCGCTGCAGGCGCAGGTGACGAAACGGATGTCGCACAACATCCAGCTGAACCTGTCTTATACGTGGTCGCACACGCTGGACGAACAGAGCGACATCGGCCTGTTCTTCACGGGTGATAATCCGGACAATCTTCGCGAGTCATACGCAAATGCGGACTTCGACCAGACCAACACGCTGACGTTTAACTACATATTGCAGTCGCCAAATTTGATCAGGGACCAGCACAACTGGCTGGGCAAGGTGATCAACGACTGGTCGCTGCTGGGCATTACCGTGCTGCAGAGCGGAGAGCCGTACAGCATTTACGACTACACGGGTTCGGTGGGCAGCGAATACTTCGGCGGCAATATCGAGCTGACGAATCCAGTCCTTCCGATCAAGCCGGGGATCTCGCCAAAGTCAGTGGAAACGGGGCATTCCGGGGCTTACACGTATGCCAAACCGGACGGAAGCGGCGGGGTGACCCCTGTCTATTCACCTGCCCTGACGGCCACGGATTTTTATATTCCGCTGCTGTCTCCGGGGCAAAACGGCGTGCCGCCGTGCGACACCACGACAGCTGGCGGCAATGCCGGCCCAGGAGGGGGGCCGCTGTGCGACGTCTATGAAACGACATTTGTGGGAGGTCAGCGCAACATCTTCCGGCAGTCCTTCCAGAAGCGCGCGGACATGACCCTGCAGAAGGATTTCCACGCCACGGAACGGTATACCGTCCGGTATCAGTTCCAGGTCTTCAACGTCACGAATACGCCGAGCTTCGACGTACCCACCAACGCCCTGTACCTGAGCCCAAATTATGAAGAGCTGGCGAATCCTCCTGGAGGCTATGCCAATGGAACTCAGGCACAACCGTACGCGTCGAATAATGTGTCGACGCCTACGTCGCCGAATGGTGGCGCGGTTTGCCAGGGCAAGTCGCCGAATTGCGCGTATGAGATGTATTTGCTGCCCCAGAACGGTAACGCTGAGCTGGGAGTGGTCAAGAATACCATCGGCAGCCAGCGCCTGGTGGAGATGTCGCTGCATCTGCTCTTCTAACCCAATACGGAACCTTACCGAAGGGCCGGCCGAGCGCCGGCCCTTCTTTTTGCCTGGTTATGCACTGCCCGGTATCCACGGAACCCAATGAACAGAGGCGTTTTCCACAGAAATACCCCAGCCGCCAGGTGGCCTGGAGATTTTCTCCTTGTAATCAACTGTTAAACACGGTATGAAACGATAATATCCGCCGGAAAACCTCCGGATCGATCCCATGTCGCGGGCATCGGCTCCGTGCGGAGCAGATACGCGGCGAGAACGCGAGCACTCCATCGACAGCCCCTGACGCATGCCAGGCCAACCAGTAATGAATACGGTGACATAACCAGGTCCGACGAGCATGCGCACACTCGCAAAGCAAACCAATCAAGACCTCAGGAGAACAATGATGCGCAAGAGTAGCTGCGGCTGCCGGGCAAGCGCGTGTTTCGCGTTGCTGCTCGCTATGATTCTGACGATGGGCGCGCCGGGAGCGTGGGCGCAGTCGACCACCGCGGGAGCGATCGCAGGCACGGTGTCGGACCAGACGGGCGCGGTTGTAAGCGGCGCCACTGTTGACATCCGGAATAATGCCACGAATGCCGATATTCAGATGACAGCCAACGGGAGCGGCTCATTCAACGCGCCTCTGCTGGAGCCGGGCACGTATACGGTAACGATCACAGCTCCGAATTTCGCCACCTATAAGGCCCGCGATGTGGAAGTATTCGTGGCGCAGGTGACGACACTGCTGCCGCATCTGGCGCTGGCGACGGCGACGACGAAGGTGGTGGTGACGGAACAGACGCCGGCGATGAATCTGGAGTCGCCGTCGTTCACGGACCAGCTGAACAGCAAAGCGCTGCAGTCGATTCCGATCAACAATAAGCGCTGGTCGAGCCTGGCGATGACGACGCCGGGGGTGGTTTCCGACGCAAACGGCTACGGGCTGGTGAGCGTGCGCGGGATCAGCACGCTGCTGAATAACGTGGAGATCGACGGCGCGGACGATAACCAGGCGTTTTTCTCAGAGGAGCGCGGGCGTACGCGCGAGGCTTATTCGACCACGTTCGCGGCGGTCCGCGAATTCGCCGTGAACACCGGCGTCTATTCCGCTCAATATGGCCGCGCCGCGGGCGCCGTTATTACCTCTGTCACGCGGAGCGGCGGCAATCAACTGCACGGGCAGGCCTACTTCTGGGACCGGGAAAGCAACTGGGAGGCTTACACTCCGTTCTCGACGATTACGGCGCTGGTGAACGGAGCCAATGTCAGTGCGCCGCTGAAACCCGAGGATGAGCGCAAGATCTACGGATTCACGGCGGGCGGACCCCTGATCAAGGACAGGCTTTTCTGGGAGTATACGTACGATCAGCACACGCACGTTTTCCCGAACATCGGAGTGCCTTACAATCCGCAGATTTTTTACACGCTGCCTTCAGCAGCGCTGGTGGGCGGGGAAACCTGCGACACCGCCACCGGCGCGATCAGCGGAGCTCCGGCGAGCGCGGTCAACGATGGCAATGCCTGCGCGCTGGCGGCACGTCAAGGGATCAGCTATTCCCAGGCCGCCTATGACTGGGCTGCCCTCACCGACGGCAGCGCGGCCGTGAACGTGGCCAATTATCCAGGCGCCGCACCCATCACCGATCCCGGACTGACCGGCGACATCGGGGAATCGCCGCGCTACGGCTACCAGGAAATCAACATGCCGAAGCTGGACTGGCAGATCGATGGCAGGAACCATCTGAGTCTGCTTTACAACCGCCTGCGCTGGGATTCGCCCGGCGGCGTGCAGACGAGCGCGCCGGACCACTATTCGCAGGACGCCAACGGCAACGATTTCGTGAAACTGGATTACGGCGTGGCCACACTCTCCACGATGGTCACCTCCAACATCAGCAACCAGCTGCTCTACCAGTACAGCCGCGAGCTCGACGATGAGGGCCAGCAGCCGTACACGCCTTACACTCTCTCGGACATCAACAATCGTACGGGCAACATCCCGGAACTGGAGCTGTACGAGGATGGTGTCACTGCGGGCTCGCCCTACTACAGCTATCGCACGGCATACCCGGACGAGCGCAAATGGCAAGCCAACGATATCGTGTACTGGAACAAGGGTCGTCACCAGCTGAGCATGGGCGCGGAATTCGTGCACAACTACGATCTGATGAACAACACCTACGAGAGCAACGGCGTTTTCCTGTACGACTGGGATGGCAACTACTTTAACGACCTGCTCAACTTCAAAGACGGCAACAATCCCGCGGTCTCCGGGGTGGGAGGCTGCAACAAGTCCGCGTCAGAAAACGGGAGCAGCGGCATTACTGGAAATTACCCGTGCTATGCCGACTTCTACCAGGGATTCGGTCCTCCAGTCTTCGCGATCGCCACACTGGATTCCGGCGCGTTCATCCAGGACGACTGGAAGGCGACGCCGCGCCTGACGGTGGATCTGGGACTGCGCTGGGACAAGGAAACGCTGCCCGGCCCCGATGCGAACCTTACGGCGGCCACCGGCGCATTTGTGCCCTACGTGGGCCTGATGAACAATCCCTCCGACAACACGGCATTCGGGCCCCGGATCGGCTTCGCTTACGATCTGTTTGGGAATGGCAAAACGGCAGTGCATGGCGGCTGGGGCATGTATTACGGCCGCATCACCAACGGAAACCTCGAGGAGGTGCGCCTGAACACCGGCAGCCCCAACGGCCAGTACACCAAAACCTGGCACGAGGACACCTACGCCTCCGGCTCGCCGACCTATCCGAATATCATCTCCAGCGCCGCCTATTCCGGCACGCCTAACTCGTACTTCATGGCGCCTAACCTCAAGATGCCGCAAGTGCAGGAGTTCGACCTTTCGCTGCAGCAGGAAATCGGGCATGGGACGGTCGTCCAGGCAAGCTATCTGGGATCGCTGGGCCGCGAACTGCCGAACTTCCTGGACGTCAACCTGAATCCCGCAACCACCACGGATACCTTCACGGTCACAGGCGACCCGGGCGGCGAGGGCCGGCTGGGCCCCACCGGCTCGACCATCAGCGTCCCGGTGTTCACCAGCCTTGGCAACACCAGCAACCCTGAGCTGGATGCCGTCAATGGCGGCGGCTCCGTAGCCGCAAATTTCGGGCAAGTGGCCGAATTTCTCAGCAATATCAACTCGAACTACAACGCGGCCGTGGTGGAAATTCAGAATCACACACTGCACAGCATCCAGTTCGACGCCAACTACACCTGGGCACATGCGCTGGATTACGCGCAAAACGCTGACACCGAAGGCGCCCTGAACAACTGGTACAACCCGTACGGCGATTACCACGCCAACTACGGGAACAGCAGCTGGGACATTCCCAATCGCTTTGTAGGCTATGTGCTCTACACTTTGCCGAACATGCATGGGGGCAGCTGGATGAAGTGGGTGGCCAATGGCTGGAGCGTGGACGACACGTTTCAGGCACAAAACGGACTTCCCTTCATGGCAGGCGTCTCCGGCTATCCGAGCAATGGCGTTGAAAGCGATCTGAATGGGGCGAGCGGCAGCGCGGTCATTCCGCAGATTGGTTACAATGCGGGCCGTTATCCGCGGACCATGGTGGACGACGCTCGCCTGCAGAAAGACATTTCCTTCGAGGGCGGCCGAAGTCTGCAACTCAGCGCCAATGCCTATAACGTGGCGAATCACGAAAACATTACGGGATTCGAGGCCTCGTACCAGTACTACCTGTCGGGAACCTCGCTGGAATATCAGGGGGCGGATGGAGCCAATGACTTCATGGTTCCCGATGCTGCCAACAACAGCGGGTTCCTTTACACGCCACGGGAGATTGAACTGGTCGGACGGTTCACTTTCTAGGGCCAATCCAACTCCTCTCGCATGCGCGGCGGCTTCGGCCGCCGCGTTTTCTTTGCCGGGACCGAGGCCCGATAGAATAAAAGTGTCCCCTGAATGCCGTTTACCGAACAATACGATGTTGTGGTGGTGGGCGCGGGCCACGCCGGCTGCGAGGCGGCCGTGGCGGCCGCACGGATGGGGCTGCGCACGGCGTTGTTCACGCTGAATCTGGACCTGATTGCGCAGATGAGCTGCAATCCGGCCATTGGCGGGATCGCCAAGGGCCACCTGGTGCGGGAGGTGGACGCGCTGGGCGGCGTGATGGGCGAAGTGGCGGACGCGGTGGGGATCCAGTTCCGGCTGCTGAATACGTCGCGAGGGCCGGCGGTGTGGTCGCCGCGGGCGCAGTGCGACAAGCAGCAGTACCGCGTGAAGATGCGCGAGATGCTGGAGTCGCAGGCGAATCTGTTCATCAAGCAGGCGGAGGTGAGCGATCTCGTGATTGAGAGCTCAGAGCTCAGGGCTCAGAGCTCAGGGAATGACCAGAGATCCGTGATCCGTGATCAGGAAAAGCCAGCGCGGATTGCCGGGGTGAAGCTGCGAGATGGACGGACGATTCTGGCAGGGGCGACGGTGATCACGACAGGGACGTTTCTGAACGGGCTGATCCACTGCGGGGAGGAGCAT
Source organism: Acidobacteriaceae bacterium (assembly GCA_030041515.1). Taxonomy (GTDB): domain Bacteria; phylum Acidobacteriota; class Terriglobia; order Terriglobales; family Acidobacteriaceae; genus Palsa-343. Next base: position 15,487 of record JASHNS010000119.1, read on the forward strand.
TATCCGGCGGGACGCAGTGGGGAGCCGCCGTCGGTGCTGCTGGGCGAGGCGCTGAAGCGGCTTGGACTGCGGGGATGCCGGCTGAAGACGGGCACGCCTCCGCGGCTGGACGGGCGGACCATTGCATGGAGCAGATTTGCTGAGCAGCCCGGTGATGCCGATCCGACGCCGTTCAGCTTCCGGACGAAGACGCTTCCGCAGCGGCAGGTTTCATGCCACATCGCCTTCACCACGCCGGAGACGCTGCGGATCATTCGCGAGAACGTGCACCGGTCGCCGATGTATTCGGGGCAGATTCAGGCAATTGGGCCGCGCTATTGCCCGTCGATTGAAGACAAGGTGGTGAAGTTTCCGGATAAGGAGCAGCACCAGTTCTTTCTGGAGCCGGAGGGGCTGAACACGCATGAGGTGTACGTGAACGGGATGTCGACGTCGCTGCCGATGGAGGTGCAGTGGGAGATCGTGCGGTCGATACCGGGGCTCGAAAGCGCGGAGATGCTGCGGCCGGGATATGCGATCGAGTACGACGCTATCGATCCAACGGAACTGGAGCGGTCGCTGCGGGTGAAGAAGTTCGAGGGACTGTACCTGGCGGGGCAGATCAATGGAACGTCGGGGTATGAAGAGGCGGCGTGCCAGGGACTGATGGCAGGGATTAATGCGGCGCTGGCGGTGAAGGGGGAGGAGCCGTTCACGCTGGATCGGACTGAGGCGTACACGGGGATCCTGATCGACGATCTGATTTCGAAGGGAACGAACGAGCCGTACCGTATGTTCACCTCGCGGGCGGAGTTCCGGCTGCACCTGCGGATCGACAATGCGGACCGGCGGCTGACGCCGTATGGGCGGCGGCTGGGACTGATCGGCGATGCCGCGTGGGCGGAGTACGAGGCGAAGCAGTCGCGGGCGGCGGCGCTGGAGAGTTTCCTCGCGACCGGCAAGGCGGTTGGAAGTCCCGAAAACGGATGGGCTGCCGGGCAGACGTGGGCGCAGGTGCTGCGGCGGCCGGAAGTGACGATGGAGACGATTTGGCCGGAACTGCGGGAACAGCTGCGTGATTCGGTCTTTGCACCATGGGTGGCAGAGACGGAGACAGCGCACGAGCATCTGTCCGCACATCTGCGGAACGAGCTGAAGACAGTGGAGACGGAGATCAAGTACGCCGGGTATCTGGATCAGCAGAAGAAGGCGATCGACAAGCTGAAGAAGGCGGAGGAGCGCGGGATTCCGCAGTGGTTCGACTACACGCAGGTGAGTGGACTGTCGCGGGAGATGCAGGAGAAGCTGGCAAAGGTGCGTCCGGCGACGCTGGGGCAAGCGAGTCGCATTCCGGGCGTGACGCCGGCAGCGCTGAGCCTGGTGAATGTGTATATCGAGATCCAGGGCCGGCGGATGCGCGAGGCAGCTTCAGCCTGAGCGCTCTATCGCGGACGGGAGAGATTGACCCGCAGCTCCACACCGCGGCCGAGGGGAGTCTGGACTTCAGAGACATCCACGAGCCTTCCGTGCTCGAGCGAGCGGTGGTGGAGGACATAGCCGCCGATGAGCCAGCCGAGGGTGCTGCCGACCAGGACGTCCGACGGGAAATGCTGGCGAGCGTAGACGCGGGAAATGGAAACGGTAGTAGCCAGGCCGTAGACGATGGCTTTGGTGGCGAGGCCGTTGTACTGACCGGCGATGACATGCGCGAACGCCCAGGAGTTCATGGCGTGTTCTGAGGGCATGGAAGGACTGTTGGGCCAGCCTTTGGGCCCGTCGGGCCAGAGGCCGCCGCGGGCGTTGTCGAGCTGCGGCCCTTCGCGGTCGAGTGCATATTTAAGACCTTCATTCAAAATGCCGGCGTCGGCCATGGCCTCCGCGGAGAGGACAGCGGTTTCGGTGAGGTAGTCGTTGTGGCGGACGGTGCCCCACATATAACCGGCGGCGGACGCGCCAAAGGGCAGGTAAATGCCGCCCGCCGTGGAGTAGGTCTCAAAATCGTTTTCGCGATTGGGGTGAACGCCGAGGTCCTGGATGGCCTGGGTATCGTAATGGACCGCCACGCCGGTAGCGACGCCGAAGGGAAGAATCCAGAGGAGCTGGCCAGCCGGCGCGTGGAGGGGGCTGGTGACGATGCCGACCTCGTCCTGTGCGACATGACGGAGGCAGACGGGAAGGTGACTGAGGCGGCATTGAGGGGAGTCCGGTACCTGCGCAGAAGCCCATGGCGTGCCGGCGAGCAGGAGGAAAGAGACGGCCATTACGATGCGGGCGGTGCGAAGGTAAATGCTCATCCTTTCCCATCTCATCATTTCGGGCGAGTTCCCGTCCAACGCCAACCATGCGAGACGCTGGCGGATGAACGTCTTGTCATGCGCGGGAAAGGTGCGAGGATGGGGCGCGGAGTAGTCTGAATCACAGAAACAGCAGCTGCCAACGGAAGGATTGCCGCTCCATAGCGGCGCAGGCAGGGTGCGGCACGGCGGTTAAGAGACAGGGAATACGAGAAAAGGGAAGAAATGCGGCTCCTGGTAGTGGAAGACGATAAGACGATTCGGGAGTTTCTGACGCGGGCGCTGGCGGAGTCGGGATTTGGCGTGGACGCATCAGCTCTGGGGCGGGAGGCGGAAAAGCTGGCACTGGAAGGCGTGCACGACGCGCTGATTGTGGATTTAACGTTGCCGGATATGGATGGGCTGGAGCTGATCCAGCGGCTGCGGGCGCAGGGGGTTACGTCACCGGTGCTGATCCTGTCGGCGCGGCGCTCCGTAGACGAGAGGGTGCTGGGGCTGGAGCGCGGCGGGGACGATTACATGACGAAACCGTTCGCGGTTGCGGAGCTGCTGGCGCGGGTGCGGGCGCTGCTGCGGCGCAGCACACCCAGCCAGTCTGAAGCGACGCGGTTGCGGGTGGGAGACCTTGAGATCGACCTGATCCGGCGCGAGGCGAAGCGCGGAGGGACGGAGATCCAGCTGACGCAGCAGGAGTTTTCGCTGCTCGAATACCTGTGCCGCAACGCGGGGCGCGTGGTGACGAGGGCGATGGTGCTGGACCACGTATGGAAGATGCGAATCGACACGTCGACCAATATTGTGGACGTGCATATCCATCGGCTTCGCAATAAAGTGGACCGCGACGCGCACCAGCCGCTCATCCGCACGATCCGCGGGGTCGGATATGTTCTCAAGGATTAGAGGGAGTTTTTATCGGACATCTGCGTGGCGGCTGGCACTGCGCAGTACGCTGGTATTCGCAGCGGGCTGCGCGGTTATTTTTCTGGCCATGTACATCGTGGTAGCACGAGCCGTGCAGGAGCGGAGCGACTCGTGGCTGATTGGTGAGAGCGAAACGCTGAAGCAGGTGGCGGTGACGACGCCCCGCGATGCGCTGTACGACCGCATCGTGGAAGAGGTGGCGGAGCTGGCGTCGCAGGAGGTTTCGTACGACGGCAGCGGCCATCCGATCAAGGGCAACACGGTTTTCTTTGCAGAAACCGATAGCAGCCCCCACCAGACGGTCTGGGTGGGTCCGCAGGACAGCGGGAAGTTTCTGGCTGCGCTGCATGGAATAAGCCCCGAGCGGGGAGCGCCGGTTTCGGTACGGGTCCCTGGATGGAGCGCGCCGTTTCGCGTGGTCGCCGTCAGCATGCGGCCTGGGCAGGGGCATATCTATCTGGGCCTGCTGGACGCCTCAGCGGCGGCGCTGATGCGGCGGCTGCTGGTACGGTTCGCGCTGGGCTGGCTGTTGATGGTGGGCCTGGGCTTCTTCGTCACTCTGATGGGGTTGCGTCGCATGCTGCGCCGCGTGGACGCGATCACGGGAACCGCGGCCAGCATCCGCTCTGACGATCTGAGCACGCGCGTTCCGTTAAAGGGGCAACGAGACGAAGTGGCGCGGCTGGCCCAGACCTTGAACAACATGCTGGACCGGATTTCGTCGACGGTGAATCAACTGCGGACGCTGACGGACTCGATGGCTCACGATCTGAAGAGCCCGATCACCTCAGTACGAGGAAGGCTGGAGATCGCTCTGTCGACAGAGGATCGCAACCAGTGCGCAGAACTGGTTGCGGGAGGGATTGAGCAGCTGGACCGGCTTTCTGAGGTCATTACAACATCGCTGGATGTGGCGGAAGCTGATGGAGGGGCATTGCGGCTGAGGCCGCAAACTGTGGACCTGAGCGAGCTGGCCGGACGCGTGGCCGAATTGTACAGCCCGGCGTTTGGAGATAATCGCCAGTCGTTCACGATCGAAGCGGCCAGGCCGGTGCTGGTGCAGATGGATGTGCCGCTGGGGACTCGGATGCTGTCGAATCTGATGGAAAACGAACTCCACTATGCAGGAGCGGGGGCCGAGGTAAGTGTGGAGATCGGGATTGTGCAGAATCTCGCCGTGATTCGGGTAGAAGACAACGGACCTGGATTCGCCGCCGAATTGCTGGAGAGCGCGGGGGATGGCGCTGCGGCGATGGCACGGGTTTTTCACCGTTTTGTGAAAGGCAACGGCTCGCATGGGCATGGGCTGGGGCTGGCGTTTGTGAATGCAGTCGCAGTGGCACACGGCGGCCGGGTCGTGGCGCGGAACCGAAAGCACGCAGGCGGCGCGGAAATTCTTGTCGAGCTGCCTCTTTCCGGCGCGAAAACGGACCAGCCGCCAACCTCGACGAGAGAGGCGGTTTCATGAGCGATGCAGAGGCGGCGGGGATTGGCGGGCGCAGTTGACGATTTTCGGCGAACCCCTGAGATGGCGGCCACATCCCACTGCGCAGAAGGGAGCGCGCGATGCCGGAAAAAGCAACGATGCAACGGGCCAGGGAGGATCTTCGCGAAGGGAAAGCACCCTCGACGGTCGCAGGCGAATTCGTCCATGAGGAAATCGAGCATGTTCGCGAGGGCAAGCATGGGGCGCGGTCGCCGCGACAGGCGATTGCGATTGGGCTGAGCAAGGCGCGTCGCGCGGGCATCCCGCTGAAGCCGCCGAAGGGCGGTGCGAAATCGACGCAGCAGAAGGCTGAACAGGACTACGAGAAAGGACAGTCCCAATCGTCCCGCAAATCCTCCGCAAAGAAATCTTCGTCACGGCGATCGCAGGCGCGGGAAAAGGCATTGCGGCGCGAGCCGCAATCCACGGCCTCGCGTGAGGCGCTCTCTCGACAGACCAGGCAGGCAGCGAAGAAGCGCTCGTCGAGCAGCCGCAGGACGGCCGCTCAGAAGGCGGTGCGGACAAAGGGGCCGAAGGAGCGGAAATCCGCCGCAAAGAAGGCGGCGAGGACACGCGCGAAGCGATCGTGACGCCAAGGCGGCGATGTGCAGGCGCCGAGGAGCGCCGGAGAATAATCACAATCGAGAAGGAGATGGTGGACGCGGAAGGAATCGAACCTTCAACCTGTCGATTAAGAGTCGAATGCTCTGCCAATTGAGCTACGCGTCCACGGCTGGAAAGGCAGGAGAGAGGCGCGTGAAGCAGGCGGAAATCAGCCGCGCTTCACGTGGAAGCCTTCCTCAATATAGCACAGCGAAAGAGTGCTTCCGGTGAGGCATCCGGGAAGCGCAACGGTTGCATCCGGCGCAGGCGCGCGTCCAACATGATGGTGACGGGAGGCATAGCCCATGCCACGCAGGACCACCTGTTTTCTGGCTCTGATCGCGCTGCTGTTCTCGGGGATGATCCCCCGCCTTTGGGCGCAGGACCAACAAGATGCGCTGAGCCCGGACGAAGTCCAGCAGATTCGCGACAGCAATATCCATCCCGATGCGCGGATCAAGCTGTTTCTGAAATTCGTGCAGGAACGGATCGATGCGCTCAAAGAGCTGACCGCGAACGCTGACGTGAGCCACCGGATGGCGCAGATCAGCGACCAGCTGCAGGAGTTCACAAGTCTTTGCGATGAGATGCAGGACAATATGGACACCTACGACTCGAACCACGCCGACATTCGCAAGTCGCTGAAAGATGTCTTGAAGGCGAGCGCGGAGTGGCCGGTGGTGCTGCACGCGCTGCCGAATGGATCGAACAGCAATTATGCCGTGGACACCGCCGTGGATTCCGCGCAGAGCGCGTACCAGGACGCGCAGCAGCTTTCGACGGAGCAGGAAATCTACTTCAAGGCTCATCCCAAATTGCGGCATAAGAACGGGAGCGGCCCGGACTAGACCGTGGCTGGCGGAAGTTCCGGGGCTGAAGGCGACAGGTTGAGGCGGCCCTTTGCCTTTCGGGCAGGATTCATCGATGATGGAGGGCGGGAAGGGGCCCATGACTGTGAAAAGGTTTACTGGAGCGGTGCTGGTCCTGATGCTCGCGGCGGCCGCGGGCGCGCAAACTCACGCCGTCCGCGTGGTGCTCACCATCCATGCCGATCAGCCGGTCCACTCGGTCAGTCCCACGCTGTACGGGCTGATGACGGAGGAGATCAACCACTCGTATGAAGGCGGGCTGTATGCGGAGCTGGTGAGCAACGAAAGCTTTCGCGCGGACTGGAGCGGGGTTCACGACTGGTATGTGGTGCAGAATGGCGATTCAGCCGCGAGCATGGCTGTGGATACCGGCACCGGGCCGAGCGCGGCAATCACCCACAGTCTGAAGCTCACCGTGACAAAGGCCGATGGAGCGGATAAGGCTGGCGTGTTGAACGTGGGGTACTGGGGCATAGCCGTGCGGCCGCAGACGACGTATCAGGGCTCCTTCTGGGCGAAGGCGGATTCTCCGGAGATGGGCGACGTGACGGTGCGGCTGGTGAACAACGAGACAGGCAAGACACTGGCGGCGGCGACGGTGAGTGGGCTGGGAACCAGCTGGAGGGAATTTCCGTTCACGTTGAAGACGGGCCAGGTCGAGGCTTCCTCGGCGAATACGCTCCACCTCACGGTGGCGCGCCCGGGGACCCTGTGGCTCAGCGAGGTATCGCTGTTTCCGCCGACCTATGACAATCAGGCCAATGGGGATCGGGTTGACCTGATGAAGATGCTGGCGGCGATGCATCCGGCGTTTCTGCGTTTCCCGGGCGGCAATTATCTCGAGGGGAATTCGATCAAGGAGCGGTTCGACTGGCAGAAGACGATTGGGCCGCTGGTGGATCGCCCGGGACATGAAAGTCCATGGGGGTACTGGTCATCGGATCACTTTGGGCTGCTGGAATTTCTGGACTGGTGCGAGGATCTGCACATGCAGCCGGTGCTGGCGGTGTATGCGGGTTATTCGCTGAACGGAGAACATGTGACACCGGGTCCGGATCTGCAGCCGTATGTCGAGAGCGCACTGGACGAGATCGAGTACGCGACCGGGGGGACGGATACGAAGTGGGGTGCGGTGCGCGCGGAGGACGGGCATCCGGCGCCATTTCAGCTCAAGTATGTGGAAATCGGGAACGAGGACTTCTTCGATCGATCCGGCAGCTACAACGAGCGCTTTGCGCAATTCTTCAAGGCGATTAAGGCGAAGTACCCCGACCTGCAGCTGATCGCGACGGCGCCGGTGACCAGCGTGCGCCCGGACGTGATCGACGAACATTATTACGTGCGCGCCACGAAGTTCTTTGATGATGCGACGCACTACGACAAGACAGACCGCACCGGCCCGAAGATTTTTGTCGGAGAATGGGCGACGCGGGAAGGGACGCCGACGCCCAATATGGATGCGGCACTGGGCGATGCGGCGTGGATGACAGGACTGGAACGCAACAGCGATATCGTGATCATGGCATCGTATGCGCCGCTTCTGACGAATGTGAATCCGGAGGCACTGCAGTGGACGCCGGATCTGATCGGGTACGACGCGCTGCACAGCTATGGCTCGCCTAGCTATTACGCGCAGGTGATGTTCTCGAATCACCTCGGGAATGAGGTGCTGGGGTCGAGCGTGGAGGGGGCTGGCCCGCGGTTCTTTTATTCGATCACGGGGAACGCGGCGGATAAGCGGCTCTATCTGAAGCTCGTGAATGCGACGTCGAAACCGCAGGCGCTGGCAGTGAGGTTCGAGGGAGCGGGGCTGACGGGGTCAGGAGAGCTGATCACGCTGAGCGCGAAGAGCACACAGGCGACGAACAGCATCACGGAGCCGCGGAACGTCGTGCCGGTGGAGACGCCGCTGCGTGGCGTAGGGGCTGACTGGACGCACGAGATGCCGGCGTACTCGATCGAGGTGGTGCAGCTGGATCTGCGCTGAGACGCGCGGCTGCGCGACGAACGACAGACGAGCCGGGACGACTCAGCTCCAGGTGAACGTAATCGGCGTTTGGATGTCGGGGTGAAGGCTCTTGTGGACCGGGCAGGTGTGGGCGGCGCGCTCGAGCTTTTGCTGGTTCTCGGCGCTGAGAGCGCAGGGAACGTGGATTTTGACGGCCAGGCTCTGGATCCTGCGCGGGGCCGTGGCGGTCATCTGCTTCTCGACGGTTGCGGTTGCGCCCGCGATGTCGATGCTGAGGGTGCGCGCGAGAATGCCCATGACTGTGAGCATGCAGGTGCCGAGCGCTGTGGCGACGAGGTCGGTGGGAGAAAAGCTTTCGCCGCGGCCCTGATTGTCGACGGGGGCGTCAGTGTTGAGCTCGGCGCGGGAGAGATCGTGCACGGCGTGGCAGTGCAGATCTCCCTGGTATTCGATCTGAATGGAGACCATTTTTACCCCTGAGTTGCCGGAAGCACAACTGTTTCGAGTTTCATCCTAGCGGGCGCCACCGGACGTTACAATGCCGTCGGCACGGCGACGGGCTTTGTGGGATCCAGGCATCATTCAGCGTGCTTGCCCGAGTAGTTGAAGGTCAGTGTGGCAAGGAAACTGTTGCTGCTCGTTCCGAAGAGCGTGCCGACGCGGCTGCGGCCCATATTGTGGACGTAGGCGGTGTCCAGCTTGAGCCGCCTGCATTGGAGTGACAGGCCGCTTGTGGGAGAGGTTTCATCCAGTCCGCTCCGCAGGCTCAGGCGCTTGTGCAGCAGATTTTGTTCGAAGCCGAGATTGGGTTGATAGACGTGGCTGTGGGTGGCCGTCTGAGCATTGCTTCGGATGAGGCTGGTGCCGCCCACATCCAGCCATGCCCCTCGCCATGGGGCGATGTCCGCACCGAGCCGGAACTCTGTACTGCGGATTTCGCCGTGGGTGGTGCCTTCCGGATCGGTGCGGTACTCCATATCATTGTTCACCATTTCGCGGATGCCGAAGAGGAGGCGCCTGCTGGGCTCCCAGGCAAGAGCAAGTCCTCCGGATGGGCGCCAGGCGGAATCGTAGCGGATGGTATTGGCAGGCGTGGTGTCGCTGCTCGCCTCGAAATGGGACCTCTCGTGCGACAGGAGGACACCCAGAGAAAAACCTCTGGAGAGCGGCATCGCGATTTTGCCAAAAACACCCAGGTCCGCGCCGCTTCCGGTAATCGCGGTTGAGCCAGGGCCAAGGCCGGGCGACCGGGCTTTCAAATGAATATCGTTTCCTCTTTGGACCATCGTGATCGCGTAGAAGGTAAGGCGATGCCAGGTGGCCGGCGAGGTCATCCCAAGGGCCTGGAATTGGAATTCGTTGCCGTTCGTAAACTGTGTTTCGCCGTCATCGCCGAGCGCTCCGCCCGCTTCGTGCCATAACAGGCCGTAGTTTCCCCAGGTGGCGCCGTCGCCTCCGAAGCCGATCGGGCGAACACCTTTCTTGATCTGGCTGGAGGAGAACTCGCGCATGGAGATTTCAGGCGACTGGCCTCGCGCCTGAGGCAGGATCCCGCTGGCCATCGTTATGGCAGTGACCAGAAGCAGGATGCGCAGACGCGGGTGCGCACGCTTCTTCACGCGAGGGCGGCAAAACCGGCGGGGAAACCACGCCCGTTGATCAGGGATGACCACGAAACACACAGGATCGATGGCGACCAAAAATAGTGTGTGCCTTCACCGGCCGGACTGTAGGTGATTCTGGTCACACCCGGCGGTGGCGGTGTTCCGGGCGGAGGTCAAATCCGCATAGGCATGATGATATAGCGGTACTTGTAGTCATCGGAGGCGTCTTCGGGGCGGACCTGGCCGGCGGACTGCGCGTCCTTGAATTCCAGCCGCACTTCGCCCTCGTTTCCGATGGCCTTGAGGAAGTCGATGAGGTAGGCGGAGTTGAAACCAACGACGAGGGGATCGGAGCTGTAGGGAGTCTCGATGGTGTCTTCCGACTCGCCGGCTTCGGCGGACGAGGAGGAAACCTTCAGCTCGTTCTGCTCGATGCGCATTTTGATGGCGCCGGAACGCTCGTCGGCGAACTGGGCGACGCGCTGAATGGAAGCGAAGAGATCCTGGCTGCGCACGATGACGAATTTGTTGTTGTCGCGCGGCATGACGGCTTCGTAGTTGGGGAACTGGCCGGTGAGGCGGCGGCTGGTGAGGACGCGATGGCCGACGCGGAAGAAGAGCGTGGAGTCGTCGTCGGCAAAGTCGAGGGAATCGGCGTCGGTGTCAGCCAGCAGAGACTGGAGTTCCTGGAGAGCCTTGCGCGGGATGAGCACCTTCTTTTCGCCATTGATGCCGGGAAAGCTTTCACCGGCTTTTTCAATGTGGGCGAGGCGATGGCCATCGGTGGCGACCATGGCGAGCGATTCGGCTTTGAGGATGAGCAGTGCACCGTTGAGGGTGTAGCGGGACTCCTCGTTGGAGATGGCGAAGATGGTGCGGGCTATGAGGGTTCGCAGAGACGCGACGGGAATGCGCGTGACGGAGCTCTCAGGGAACTCAGGCACCTGCGGAAAGTTGGCGCGAGCCATGCCGACCATACGGGTGTTGGAGCGGCCGGCGCGAATCTGAACCCAGTGGTTTTCGAGCAGCTTGATGGAGATGTCGCCATCGCCGAGGAGGCGGATGTAGTCGTAGAGCTTGCGCGCGGGAATGGTGCAGGAGCCGGGCTTCTTGACTTTGGCGGCGCAGGAGGTGCGGATGCTCTGATCGAGATCGGTGGCGGTGATGGCGATGCGGTCACCATCGGCTTCGAGGAGGAAGTTGGAGAGAATGGGAATGGTGGTTTTGCGCTCGACGACGCTTTGCGTGGCGGTGAGTTCGCGCAGCAGGTCATGACGGCTGACGGCGATCTCCATCGCGGCTCCCGAGACGGCTTTTTCCTGTTCGACTCCGGCCGGCATAGTGGCTCCCCTATAGTCACCCCAGCGAGCCAGGCTCGCCGAGGACCCCGATGCATTTGGACCCAATGTACACCATGCGGATGCAGGCTCCGCAGCGAAAGAACGGGTGACCTCTCATTGTAGTAAGAAAAGGCGAAAAGCGGCTCTCTGGAAAAAGAGGGACGCAATGTGAGAACCGGGTTCATGGTTGGAGCGGCAGCAGGCCGGAGCGGCTGCGACGGTCAAGTAGGTTTTTAGAGAATGTTCTCTCCGTAGCAGTAGTCGTTCGCGTGGGAAAAGTGGAAAGCATCGGAGAAACCACTGGGAGCTGGGATTCCGTGGCGTGCGAGTTTTAGAAAACCGGGCCAGTTGGGAAGCAAAAGGAGGAAAGGCGGGGACGATGGAAGCTTTAGGCGCCAGAATCTCCACGGATTCAACACGCGTGCTGCTGAGGGGTGTGGAAACGGACGGCGCTGCGTGGAAAGGTGCGGCGGGACCAGCAGGGATGCGGTGTTGCAAGAGCGACGTATTCCACGGCTGAACGGTTATCCGAAGCATGCACAAGTGGGACGAAGGCCGAGGAAATTGGCGATTGCGGGAGGCGGGGTGACTCCAGGGCGCAGGAAATAATTTGAACCGGGTGGGTCGCGAGGGTCCATCGAAGGCGCAGAGGAGACGGGGCGATGAGGATTGTCGTCTTTGGAGCGTCGGGCGGCACGGGGCGGGAACTGGTGCGGCAGGGGATCGCACAGGGGCACGAGGTGACCGGGTTCGTGCGGAATCCGCAGTCTGTGAAAGATATTCCGGGAGTTCGGGTCACTACGGGCGACGCGAGAAATGCCGCGGCTGTGGCGGCCGCGATCGAGGGGCAGGAGGCGGTGCTTTCCGCGCTGGGATCGCGCACGCTGCGGGACAGCACGTTGTTGCCGGAGGCGATGACGGGAATCCTGGCTGGGATGCGACAGCACGGAGTGAGGCGGCTGATTGTGCTGGGAGCGGCGGGTGCGTGGCCCGGAGCGAGCAGCAAGGTTTCAGGCGTGGGAAAGGTGATCGTTGGGTTGCTGCGGCTGACGCTCCTGCGGCAGGCCTTTGCGGCGCAGCGCGCGATGCAGGAGCTGATCTTCGCCAGCGACGTGGAGTGGACCGTTGTGCAGCCGCCGTTTCTGCTGAATGAGCCGGGGCGCGGTGTTTATCGCGTGGACGGTGCCAGCCTGCCGCTGCGGGGGATGCGCATCGCGCGCGGGGACGTGTCGGCATTCATGCTGGCGCAACTGGGGCGTGAGGAGTGGGTGAGAAAGTCGCCTTTTGTGGCCTGGTAAAGCAACGAGTCCGGGCGGTCTGCTGCGGGCCTGGCCCTACAATAGGCGCGGAGGAGTTTCCCGATGAAGTTGACGCGCCGCGATTTTTCACGTTTGGGAGCGATGGCTGCGCTTTCGAGCGCAGTTCCCTACCCCGCAGCGATGGCGTCGCCGGTCGCGAGCGTGGGCGAGCCAGCGGGGCAGAATCCAGGGCGCAGGCTGGGCTGGTGCATCGTGGGTCTGGGGCGGATCTCGATGGGGCATTTCATGCCGGGGGTGCAACTGTCGCAAACCGGCAAACTGGTGGCGCTGGTGAGCGGGCACCGCGAGAAGGCGGAGCGGCAGGCGGCGCTGTACAACGTGCCCTCGCCCTCCATTTACGACTACACAAACTTCGACGAGATCGCTGCCGACAAGGATATTGATGCGGTTTATATTGCGTTGCCGAACTCGATGCACGCCGAGTACACGATCCGGGCGGCGCACGCGGGCAAGCACGTGCTGTGCGAGAAGCCGATGGCGACGAGCCTGGAAGACTGCCGGAAGATGATCGAGGCCTGCGAGAAGAAGAATGTGAAGCTGATGATCGCCTACCGGTGCCAGTACCAGCCGGTGCAGCTGAAGGCTATCGAGCTGATCCGGTCGGGGGCTCTGGGGCAGGTACAGGAGATCGAGAGTGCGTTTGGGTTCGACATCCAGAAGACGTTTGTGTTCGACGGGGTCAGAAGCCCCTCGTGGCGGCTGGAGAAGAAGATGGCCGGCGGCGGTCCGCTGGTGGACGTGGGGATCTATTGCCTGAACGCCTGCCGGTATTTGACGGGCGAGGAGCCGGCGGAGATCAAAGCCATTGCCTCGGTGATTGACCACGACGGGCGATTTACGGAAGTAGAAGAGAACGACGCCTGGACGATGCGGTTTCCGTCCGGGATTCTGGCGAGCTGCAGCACCACGTACGGGGCAGCCGGGACTGGAGGCTTCCTGCGCGTGAAGGGGTCGAAAGGGTGGCTGCGGATGGAGCCGGCGTTCCCGTACCAGGGGATGCATTTGACGGGGAGCGTGGCCGGCGATCAGGCGATCGACATGCCCGATCCGTGGCACGATCCGGCGCAGTTTACGGCGGAGGCGGACTATTTTGCGAATTGCGTGTGGAACGACCGGGAGCCGAAGACGGACGGCGAAGAGGGGCTGCGGGATATGACGTACATTTCGGAGATTTATCAGTCCGCGGGGCTGGAGGGGCTGCAGAAATAATCTGCCCTGCGCCGCAAGGCGCGTCTGCCTGGACGGCGAGTCCTAGCCGTTCAGGGTTTCCTGGAGCTTGTTGAGGGTGCTGTTGAGGTTCTTGTCGTTGCGGCGCTGCTCGTCGATTTTGGCGATGGAGTGCATCACGGTGGTGTGGTGCTTGCCGCCGAACTGGCGGCCGATCTCCGGCAATGAGGCCTCGGTGAGCTGCTTGGCGAGGTACATGGCGATCTGGCGCGGCACGACGACGGCGCGGGAGTTGTTCTTCTGCTTGAGCTCGGCGACGCGCATGCCGAACTGCTCGGCGACGGCGCGCTGAATGGATTCGATGGTGATCTTGCGCACCTGAGTGTCGATGAACTGCTTGAGGCACTGCTGGGCGGTGGGCAGGACGATTTCGACGCCGTTGAGGCCGCACCAGGCGACCAGGCGGACCAGAGCACCCTCGAGCTCGCGGATGTTGGTGCGGACGTTGGAGGCAATGAAGAGGGCCACGTCCATGGGGAGCGTGACGTGTTCGCTCTCAGCTTTTTTCTGAAGGATAGCAACTTTGGTTTCGAGGTCGGGTGGCTGGATGTCGGCGATGAGTCCCCACTCGAAACGGCTGCGCAGACGGTCCTCGATCTCGGCCAGCTCGCGCGGCGGCCGGTCGGAGGCGATGACGATCTGCTTCATGTTGTCGTGCAGCGCGTTGAAGGTGTGGAAGAACTCCTCCTGAGTGCGCTCCTTCTGCGAGAGGAACTGGATGTCGTCGATGAGCAGCACGTCCACAGTGCGGAACTTGTCGCGGAAGCTGGTCATCTTGTCGTAGCGCACGGAGCTGATCATCTCATTGGTGAACTTCTCTGCGGAGACGTAGGAGATGGACGCAGAGGGATTGCGGAGCTTCACCTCATGACCGATGGCGTGCATGAGGTGGGTCTTGCCCATGCCGACGCCGCCGTAGAGGAAGAGCGGGTTGTAGGCTTTGGAGGGCTGTTCGGCCACGGCCTGGGCGGCGGCGCGGGCGAACTGATTGCCGGGGCCGCAGACGAAGGCGTCGAAGGTGTAGCGGGGATTGAGCTGGGCGGCGGTGGACCAGTCAAAGCGGGCCTGCTGGGGGCCGACCGAGGGATGCTGGCGCGCGCCGGCTCCGTTGGCGTGGAGGGATGAGAGGGGCGCAGAAGAAGAGGGCGCGAAGCCACCGTCCTCGCGCACGCGAGGGAGGGTTGGATCCTCGTCCGGAGTGATGAAAGTGACGTCGTCGAAATCGAGCTGAAGATTTTCGATGGCTTCCTGAATGAGATCGCCGTAGCGGTCGCCGACATTGCGGAATTCGGGCGTGGGGATACGGACGAAAATCAGGCGATCGCGGGTATAGCTGAAGCGGGTCGGCTTGAGCCAGGTGTCGTAGGACTGACGATTGATTTTCTTTTCCAGCGCCGCGAGGATCTGAACCCAGGGGTTGAGGGCGACCGACGGAGTGACGGCGAAAGACATGAGCAAATCCCTTTGTGCAACGCCCGAGCGCGGAAGCGACCCTGAGACCGAAAATACGAAATGCCCAAGGCAGACCCTGCTTTGTGGAAACAGGGCGAGTTCAGGGCAGATTCGTCTTGGCCTGGAATGACTCCGCCAAGTTTCACAGCGGAGCTTCAGTCAATTTCTTCCGACAGCCGGAGGGCGTCGAAAAAATCTTAAGTGAACGTTGCCGATAGTAGCACAGCGCAAGGCGAAAAGAGCGGTCATCGCGGAAGAAAAAAAGTAACCGAAAGATTTTGCACCAGGGCTGGTGAACGAGGCAGGATTGGCACGTCTTTTGCTGGCGCGAAGGCGATGGGATATACTTAATTTTTGCTGAGAGAAGGCGTGTTGTGAGCGGTTGCGCGGCTCGAGCGCGAGTTGTGCTTTCCCAAGGAGCCGCGAGTGCGGCGCGCCAACCGGCGTAATCCCAGGCGAAACCAGTCAGGAGTTTCATTCCCATGCCGAAGCGCACATTTCAACCCAACCGCCGCAGCCGCTCGAAGACGCACGGCTTCAGGAGCCGGATGAAGACGAAGAGCGGGGCAGCTGTGTTGTCGCGCCGCCGCGCGAAGGGCCGCGTGCGGGTATCCGTCAGCCCCGGATACCGCGACTAAGAGGATCCGCTCGACCCATCCGTTGCATGAGAGCGGCCGCTGGCTGCCCCATCCCGAGCGGGACAGAATGGAAATATGGCGGAGGTCACTTTCGACTGGCGCAGCGCCCGTCTGCGGAAGCATGCGGACTACCAGCGCGTGTACCGGGAGAGCCGCCGGTATTCCTCGGCATCGATGAGCTACTTTTACCGGGTACGCGGAGAAGGCGAAATGGCCGGCAGGCAGGGGCGGATCGGCCTGACGACGGGACGCGTCCTGGGAAAAGCCGTGGAGCGGAACCGGATTCGGAGGCGCATGAGGGAAGTGGTGCGACTGCACCTCGGGGATCTGCCGGAAAGAACAGACGTGGTATTGCACCCTCGGCGGATTGTTCTGGAGATGGAGTTCACTCGTCTGGAAGGCGAGGTGGCGCGCGTCCTTGCGGCAGTTCGATCCGGAGTGGAGGCAGGGCAATGAAGCGGGGCATGAGGCATGGGATCGCGGCGGGGCTATTGCGCGTATATAAGGCAGCGCTGTCTCCGGCGCTCCACGCGCTCGCGGGCACCAGCAGCGGATGCAGGTTTCAGCCCAGCTGTTCGGAATATGCGGCGATTGCGGTAAGCGAGTACGGGTTGTTGCGGGGCGGAGCGATGGCTGCGGGCCGGTTGCTGCGGTGCCATCCGCTGAGCGGGCTTCTGCACGGCGGCGGAGGTTTCGATCCGGTGCCGGCGCGAGGCGAAGCGACGCCGGGGGTACCGTCGGGACAGGTGCATTGATCCTCCGCGGATCGTTGCGGAGAGGAAGCAAGAGACAGGAACGGACGTTTGGCAGAGATACAAAATCCGAATCAGCAGGGCGGGGGCGGCGGGATGGATTCGAAGTCGCTCTTCGGCTTCTTCATCGCGTTTGCTGTCATGATGGTGGCGTTCGAGCTGTTTGCACCGAAGAAGCCACCAACCTCTGCAGCGCATCCTCAGCAAAAGGTGCAGACGACGCAAAGCGCGCCGGCTGCTTCCAGCAGCGGTTCAACGGGGGCGACTGCGTCCGCCGCGAAACCGGACAATGCGGCTGTAAAGGTTCCCGCGCCTGCGGAGAATACCATTCAGGCTGCCGGACCGGAACAGACGGTCGTCGAAAACGAGCTGTACAGGATCACATTCAGCAATCGCGGCGGCGATGTGACGTCGTGGGTGCTGAAGAAATACACCGATGATAACGGTAAGCCGCTCGATCTGGTGAATGACGCAGCAGCCGCGAAGTTTGGCGAACCTCTCTCGCTGTTCACCTATGACGCGGGACTGCGCGACAAACTGAATTCCGCGCTTTATGTGCCCTCGGCGACGGGAACGATAGAAGCTCCGGGCAAGCTGAGCTTCACCTATTCCGCCGGCGGCCTGACGGTGAAGAAGACATACCAGTTCGAATCGGGATATCCGATTCTTGCGGATGTTTCCGTGACGCAGAATGGCGCCCCGGTGACGGCGCTGCTGGCCTGGCCCTCCGGACTGGGGGACCAGACGAGCCGGGCGGTGTACGCGCAGAGCACGATCGATCAGTCCATTAACGGCAAGACGGACGAGATTGCGGCCAAGAAAGTGGTGGGAGGAGCCACCCTGCAGGGTCCGGTGGATTACGCAGGGACGGCTGATTTGTATTTCGCCGCGATTTTCATTCCGCAGGACCCGGCGGATACCAGCGTGGTCACTCTGAACAACGAACTGGAGATTCCGAAGGACCCGCAACATCCGGTGGCGGGGGAGACGGAAAAGGTGCCGGTTCTGGGAGCAGCGATCGGAGTGAGCGGCGGCAGCCTGCAGACGACGCTGTTTGTGGGGCCGAAGATCACGAAGCTGCTGGCGACGATCCACACGGCCAACGGCGGCAACCTGGCCGACGTGGTCAGTTATGGGTGGTGGACCTGGATCGCCAAACCCATGCTGCTGGTTCTGCGCTTTTTTGTCGACCATGGGGTTCCGAACTGGGGCTGGTCGATTCTGATCCTGACCTTCATCCTGAGCATGGCCATGCTGCCGACGCGCTTCATGATGATGAAGACGTCGATCAAGATGCAGCGTCTGCAGCCGCAGATGGATGCCGTGAAGGCGAAGTACGCCAAGTACAAAGCAACAGATCCGCGGCGGCAGGAGATGAACAAGGAGATCTTCGACCTGCAGCGGGCGAACGGCGTGAACATGTTCGGCGGATGCCTGCCGATGCTGCTGCAGTATCCGCTGCTGATCGGGTTTTACGAGATGCTGGAGAAGGCGATCGAGCTGCGGCACGCGCACTGGTTGTGGCTGCACGATCTGTCCGCACCGGACCCAACCCGCATTCTGCCGATCTTCGTGATTGTATCGATGTTCCTGTCGCAGTTCTTTACGCCTTCAGGAGCTATGGACCAGAAGCAGCAGCGGATGATGGCCTTCATGATGCCGGTGTTTTTCGGCTTTATCATGTGGAACCTGGGCGCGGGGGTGTCCCTGTACTACGCGGGCAGCAACCTGATCAGCGTGGTGCAGCAACTCGCCATTAACCGCACCAGCATGGGGCGGGAAATGCGGGCGATAGCGGCGAAGCGCGCCTCAAAGAAGGCGGGAAAAACCATCAACGCGCGGCGATAAGTGCAGTAAGTTGCCCGGCGGGCGTACCGATGGCTGCTAGTTGTGATTAAATTACGTCGGAACGCCAGGACCGAAGATATACCTATGCCGATCGACGATTATTCCGCTGCTGCACAGAAGATCGCAGAATTTCTGAAGATGCTCACATCTGTGGGCGGCCTGCGCCTGAAATACAGGATCACTGCGGGCGCAGGGGCAGCCGATCCGGCGGGGCTGGAAGCGCGGGAGATATATGTTGAGCTCGCCGGACCCGATGCGGGGCTGCTGACCCAACGCGGCGGTGAGTTGCTGCGGGCCCTAGAGCACGTGGCGTCCAAGATCCTGCGCCTCGAAAACGAGGAGCACGACAAGATTTCCTTCGATGCGGAGAACTTCAAGGCACTGCGGGCGCGGGAGATCAGGATGGCGGCGGACACGGCGGCGGAGCGCGTGCGCCGCACCGGACAGCCGTGGAGTTTTGCGCCCATGAGCTCGCGGGAGCGCAGAATGGTGCACCTGGCGTTTCGCGGGTACGACGACCTGGAAACGGCCTCGTCAGGCGAGGGGATGCATCGCTATGTCGTGGTCTATCCGAAGGGCCACGCGCGGCACGAAGCGGGGGAGCGATCCGGCAGCCGATTTGGGCGACGCGGGAGATAGCCATCACAGCGAGGCGTAGCTGACAGGAGCTGCATCGTGCAGCCTCATCCACAGACAACCGAGCGGGAGTCGATCGCGCAGGAGACGATTGTGGCCATTTCCACGCCTCCGGGGCGTGGAGGGATTGGCATTGTGCGTTTGTCGGGGCCACATGCGACCGAAATCTCGGAGAAGCTCGTGCGCATGCGCGCTCCCATGGAACACGCGCGAGCGCGGCTGGCGGACGTGCCGGAACCCGAAACGGGCGAAAGGCTCGACGAAGCGGTGGTGACCTGGTTTGCGCGACCGAATTCCTATACGGGTGAGGATTTGGTGGAGATCGCGGCGCATGGGTCGCCGGTGGTGCTGGAGATGCTGGTGCGGCTGGCCCTGCGGGCAGGAGCCCGGCTGGCAAGACCTGGGGAGTTCACGGAGCGTGCTTTCCTGTCGGGCCGAATGGATCTGACGGAGGCGGAAGCGATCCGGGATCTGATCGAGGCGCAGACGCTGTATCAGGCCAGAGTGGCTGCCGAACAGATGGGAGGGGCGCTGTCGCGGCGCGTGCATCCGGCGAAGGAAAAGCTCGTAGAGCTGATCGCACTACTGGAAGCGGGCATCGATTTTGCGGAAGACGACGTTGCCGTGACGCCAGATGCGGAAATTGTCACCTTTGTAGATACAGTTTCAGGGGAACTGCAAAAGCTGGCGAAGTCCTGGGAACACGGCAGATTGGTCCATGCCGGGTTACGGCTGGCGATCGTGGGACGCCCAAACGTGGGAAAGTCATCGCTGTTCAATCGGCTGCTGGAACGTGAGCGGGCGATTGTGACGGCGCAACCCGGAACCACCCGGGACCTGGTAACGGAGCGAATGTCGCTGGGAGGCATCCCCCTGGAACTTGTAGATACAGCCGGGTTCCGCGAAACCAGCGAGGAAGCCGAAGCGATCGGCGTGCGCAAATCGCGCGAAGTTCTGGCCGATGCCGACCTGGCGCTGCTGGTCGTTGACGGTTCGGTGCCGCTTCGCGAAGATGAGCGCGAATTGATGGCATCCCTGGCCGGGCGACGGGCGCTGGCAGCAGCGAACAAGTGCGATTTGCCGATGGATAACGGGGATGAGATGGCACTGGAAACGCCGGTTTCAGAGGCGCCTCCCGCGCTTCGTGTGGTGCGGACCAGCGCACTAACCGGTGAAGGGGTCGGCTCTCTTCGGGATGCGCTCGCGGAGATGATCCATAATCCAGGGGGCGAGTGCGAGCCGGGCATCCTGACTAATCTGCGGCAATTTGAAGCGGTTCGCGGCGCCATGGATGCGCTGGGCGCAGCGCGGCAGGCGGTTGCTGAAAGGATTCCGCATGAGATGCTGCTGCTGCATCTCTACGCCGCATTGCGGCAGCTGGACAGCCTGACGGGAGAAACGACAACGGAGGATGTTCTGAATCGCATTTTCTCGAGCTTCTGCATCGGAAAATAGAGTTGCGTCCACGCTCACCCGGTACTTGAATACCCAGGACTTCTTCCCACTGGGAAGGACGTCGAGCGACAAGCCATTGCCGTCGCTTACCAGGTAGCGGAAAGAAGCTGGAGAAGGTCACGCTGGGCCGATATCCCGATATGAGCCTCAAAGCGGCGCGCGCTGCGCGCCTGGAGAAGGCGTTCGAGGTTGCGGCGGGCAAATCGCCGGCGCAAATGAAAAGGCTCGCGCGTGCAGGTTTGACCGCAAACCCCACCCTCCGCCAATTTGGCGAGCGCTACTACACCGAACAGGTCCTGCGGCGCTGGAAGGATCCCAGCCAGATTCGTCGCTATCTCGATAACGAGCTCTACCCCAATCTCGGAGGTCGGCAGCTCAAGGAGATCACCGCGCTGGACGTTCAGACCTTGGTCTACAGGAAGCGTGACAACGGGCACGTCGCCGCAGCGGTCCAACTGCGCAGTGTCATCAAGCAGATGTATGACTATGCCGTGGTGGTCGGGCTGGTGACTGTTAACCCGGCCGCGATGGTGGCGACCCGCTTTATCGGCAAGGCGCGCAAACGGAGCCGCGTACTCAGCCCGAAAGAGATTCGCCTTTACCTCACCACGATCTATCGGAGCAACATCCGGCGGCAGTTCAAACTGGCTCTGCATCTCCTTCTGTTGACCATGGTGCGAAAGGGCGAATTGTTGTTTGCGCGGTGTGACGCGAAGCGCGCGAAACGGCATTTTTCCGACTTGCAGATATTGGTCTTTATCACGTCGGGCAAGGTGACAAATTACACCGGGAAGAAGTGGCAGACAGAGATAAAGAAGGAATACGGCTGGGACCTGGTCGTAATGCCGCGAGAAGAGATTATCGCGACTCTCCAGATGCCGAAGAATGTCGGCTTGTGCGCCGAGCATCTGGGGATCGTGGTGCCTCCAACGGAACCAACAGTCGAAGCTCTCATTCAGAATGCTCTCGCCGCCAATGGCGAGATCATCGCGAACTGGTCGCGAAGATTGGGAGACAATCCGGTCATAGATCTGCGGTTGCTTCGCCTGGACGACAAGGGACCAGAGACCCAGGAGATGCAACAACGGGCACGCCCGTGCCCGAAAACCGCGATTTTCTGATTTTGCAAGTTCCCGTTCTTGCTTGTTGAGTTGGTCGAACGGCAGCGCAGCCGTTGCGTTCTGATATCCGAGATAGAAGGTTTTTGCACGCTGGAAATCGCTGTGAGTTCGTTGGTCCGGCCGATTGCGAGACTTGTAACGGCTTGATTAGTTCTAAAGTCGTATTTCCGATTCGTTCCAGCGAAGCATTGTCCAGCTTGCGGCCCATGGGTAGCGTAATTATTGGGGTCAGCCCCATGACAACAAGCCAGCCCGCGATGACAGGTTCCTACGATTACTTCCTGGTGACTCTTTCAGTGGTGATCGCAATTCTTGCATCCTATACGGCACTCGATCTAGCTGGACGAATAACCGCCGCGAGCGGATGGCTCCGCCAAATCTGGCTCGCTGGTGGGGCAGCGGCAATGGGATTCGGCATATGGTCCATGCACTACATCGGAATGCTGGCTTTTCGCCTGCCCGTGCCCGTCGCCTACGATTGGCCAACTGTTATGGTTTCGCTCGGAGCCGCGATTGTTGCCTCCGCCCTTGCCCTGCACACCGTGAGTCGAAAGGCGATGGGCCCACTGCAAACCGTCCTCGGCAGCCTCATGATGGGCACAGGAATTGTGTCCATGCATTACATCGGCATGGCGGCGATGCGTTTGCCGGCCGAATGCCGGTACGACTTGCGGCTTGTGGCTCTCTCGATCCTCATTGCCGTTTTTGCTTCCTTCGCAGCGCTGTGGCTAGCTTTTTATTTCCGCGGAGACAAGGCCGGGACAGATGGGCGGAAGTTAGCCGGAAGTGTGGCCTTGGGTTTGGCGATCCCAGCGATGCATTACACGGGGATGGCTGCGGCGCATTTTAGCCTGTCAACGGCGCCGCCCGACTTGTCCCACGCCGTGAATATTTCTACACTCGGCATCGCGGTAATTATCGCTGTCACATTTGTGGTCCTCGGGCTGGCCCTCCTCACCTCCTGGGTCGACCGGCGATTCGCCGCCCATGCCCTGGAATTGCAGACGAGTAATGAACGTTATCGCCTGCTATTCGAGCGAAACGTCGCGGGCATTTACCGAGGGACTTTGGAGGCACGCATTCTTGACTGTAACGACGCCTTTTCTCGAATTCTTGGTTACGCATCCCGGAAGCACCTGAGCCAATCCGCATGCAATATTCTTCTCGGTTCAGCCGATCGGGAGACCTTTCTGGCAGAGCTCAGGAATCAGAAGGTCCTCAGCAGCTTCGAGCACTGTCTTCGACGTGAGGACGACGCGCCCGTTTGGGTTCTTGAAAACGCGACCCTCATCGACAGCAGTGACGAGGCGCCGGAGATGATTGAAGGAACTGTCATCGATATTACCCAGCGCAAACAAGCGGAGACGGACCTGCGCCGAGCGAATAGCCTGCTGGAAAAGCGCAGCCGGGAAATTGAAGAAGAGTTGATACTCGCCACGAAGGTACAGGAAACGCTGGTGCCGAAGGGGTTGCTTTGGGACCGCGGTGCGGTGGAAACGCATTATCAGCCGGCCCGATGGATCGGCGGAGATTTTGGGCTCGTGACTTTGTGCGGCGATTGCCTCAATGCGATGGTTGCCGACGTGTCAGGGCATGGCATCGGCTCTGCGCTGGTAGCGAATCGTATTTACACCGAGATCATTGACCTCATCCAGCGCGGTATGGAATTCGCACCGATGCTCCAGCAACTCAACCGCTTCGTGCTGCAATCCTTGAGCGGCCAATTCTATTTCACGCTCGCAGCTGTGCGGCTGAATGGAGACGGACGCACGCTGGTATTCGCCGGAGCCGGACACCCACCGGCAATGATTGCGCGGCCCGGTGAGCAGCCCCTGTTGCTGGAATCGCAGAGTCGCGCTCTTGGACTGCTCGAAGAAGCAGTCCACGGCAACGCGACGACTCAAATCCAGCTTCAGGCCGGCGATCGCGTCGTCATCTACACGGACGGCTTCAGCGAATGCTTCAACCCGCAGGAGCAGGAATTGGGTATCGATGGGCTGAGGCGTATCGTAGGCGAGGCTTCGGAGCACCCGTTGCATGAGATGAAGCGGGCCATCCTCGATAGCATCGACGCATGGCAGAACGGTCCCCCCGCTGACGACCGATCCCTGATTGTCGTCGGCGTGCGGTAGAACCCGTCACTTCTGTCTTTCAAAGCCGAAGGATCTTTGCAGCGAAAAGCGCACCTGAAAGGGCTCGGCGGGGTGGTAAACATTGGTGAATGCCGCCCCGGCGGCCGGCGAGATGCGGGAGATGTAGGCATAAGTAATGTCGTCGTTGCGGCGATCCAGCAGGTTCAACAGGTCGGTTGAAATCCGCCAGTTTCTGTTCAACTGATAACCGGCCGCTCCATCGATGGATAACGCAGCCGCTGAGCGATTCACTCCGTCGGACGTCAAATCGCGAGGACCAAAATAGCGTAGGCGAACTTCCGCTGCGATGCCTTTGTAATCGCGCAGCGCGATACCTGATGAAGCTACCGCCCTCACTGCTTCGGGAACCAGCTTGCCTCCGGGGAGTTGCCGGGGATAAGACAAAGCATTTGCCGGAGAGGGGTTGGTGAACGCCGCGTCCGCTGAGTCTGTCCGGGTGAATTGGGCACGAGAATCCGCGAGGTCCAGGTCGACGGTCCAATGATCGGTTGGGGCGTATTCATTGGCCCACTCCATGCCGTAGCGATTACTGGGTTGCTCGGACGCGATGGTCCCACCGGTGTCGCCATCCTGCTGCAGTTCGGAGTTGCTCCGCAAAAACCAGAGGGACAGGGTGCTTTGCAGATGGGAAACGGTCGAGGTGCGCACACCGAATTCACCTCCTTTGAGCTGGACAAGAGGCGAGATTGGCGCGCAGGCGGCCGGAAATGGATATTCCGGCGATATCGGTTCCTCTCTTTGCGTTGTGCCGCGCGCGTCGTTCGAATGGAAACTGAATCCGCCCTGGGCGTAGAGCTCCGTTCTCAACCAGGGCCCGAAGATGAAGCTGAGTTTGGGTTCCGGCAGGAACTGAGAGGCCGCGCCGGAATTGAGCCAGGAGAAGTCGACGGACTGGATGGGATTCACCTCGGTGGCGACATAAGCCGGCGTCAGGCTGGTCACAATATAGCGGGCCTCGTCACCGCGAAGGCCCAGAACAGACCGGAACTTATCGGCCCACTGGATTGAATTCTCCGCATAGATGCCAAAGAGCGTGTCGGTGAAGGTATTGAGATCCGTGGCCGCAGGTAGAAACGCGACCAGACTCGGAGCGGAGGTGCATGCGGCAATCGGTTCCTCATGGCAGGCGTTGCTGTCATCCTTGCCGGTGCGCACGCGGTTTGCCGTTCGGTAAAGGCCGTTATGAACCCAGTCGCTGCGCACCTGCAGGCCAATCGTATTAACCATCCTGCGGCCGAACCACTCGCTCAGGATCGTGTGGTGCGCGTCCAGGCCGGCGACCCAGCGCCTGTCCTGCTGCTCGAACTGATCGCCCTTCACCAGATCATCCAGGTAATAGGTAAAGTCAGAAAACAGATCCAGGTCGTAATAAAAGCCCCAGGCAGCGATCTTCGTCCTTGAAATCGCTCCCTGGCGATGCCATTCGCTCTGCAGGCTGTACCGCTGCGACTCGCCCCCGTCTGTCGGGTTCAGGGCGCCGAAGTAACCTACGAGAGGGACAGCGTTGACAGGGATCTGATCGCTGGAGTGCCAGGTTCCGCGATAGGCGTGCGCCATGATGACGAAACCATGGGCAGTTGCGCCGTGGCTATACGTCACGAGTCCGTTGTATTTGTAGTAATTATCTTCGTGTGTCGACCAGGGGCCGTTGTCGTGATACGCTTCGCCGCCGTACAGCAAGGTGCCCGTGCCCAGCGGGCGCGATAGTCCGAAAACGGTGCGCCCATAGCCATACGAACCGCCTTCCACCTTTACGAAGTTCCGCGGGAGCGCCGTAAAGAAGACGACGTGCGCCGATCCAGCCGCGCCGAAGTCGCCGACATTCGCGTAATAGGGGCCCTTGTCGAAGTCCACACGCTGTACAAATTCCGGGATGACGACGTTCATATCGGAATAGCCCTCGCCGTGCGCGTGGGAAGGCAAGTTCAGGGGCATATTGTCCAGAAAGACGGCAAAGTCGGTCCCGTGGTCGAGATTAAAGCCGCGCAGAAAATATTGGTTCGCCTTGCCGCCGCCGGCATGCTGGGTGATGATCAGGCCGGGAATCGCCTCCAGAATCTGTCCTGAGCGCAGAATCGGTCGATCCTCAATTTCCGTTGCGCCGATCGTGCCCTGGGTGGAGGAAACGGCAATTCCGGTCAGACTGTCCGCCTGCCCCTGCACGCGGATGGTTGTGCTTACGGTGCGCACAGCGAGTGGAATATGCATTGGAGCCGGATTTGTGGCGATAGCAAGCGTGACAGGAAATTCCTTCGTCTCGAAACCCGGACTCGATACGACGAGGCGATAATTGCCCGCCCGGAGCCCGGGAAAAAGGAAAGTTCCGATCTTATCCGCCCTGGTTGTCTTCCATGCACCGCCGTGCACACTCCGGAGGCGCAGGGCCGCGCCGGCAATCACAGCGCCTGAGGCATCCACAACAGTGCCTGACAGGACGAGGCCGTCCGGGACGCCAGCGTATGCATACGCCGGAACTGTGCCCACCAGAGCGAAAAGCAGAAGCACCATTCCAGGCGCGTACCTGGCACGCATGGAAAAACCCTATCTACGGCTGCGCGCCAGCGGCTGTGACCCCAATCACACGAACGGCAGATTCGTGTTCCTCGGCAGGAGTTTGACTCGCGAATCAACGTTCATGTCCGCGTCGAACGGCGGCTCCGGAATCGACGAGGAGCACTTTCCCCAGTTCGGCGCCGCGCAGCGCTTGCATGCGGTTGGCGACGTCCTGAAGTTCTGTGGCGCGGCCCCGAGCCCTGCGCAAGGAGTCTGGAACCGAGGAGCATCCAGCGGATACCGGTCGCTGTCCAACCGTTTATTCTGTGACTCAAAGCAGGCGCCCGGAGTCTGCGCTCTCCATTCAATGGACTATGGGCGTCTTAGTTGACGGGAGGCAGGGTGGCGATAACGCGCAGAGAAATGCTGCAGGGGATTGGAATCGTGTCGGCGTCAGCTGGCGCAAGAGGAATGAGATTGCTGCCTGCGGGAGTGTCCTCCGTATTCCCGGGCGATGGCGGAGCGCCACGTACCGCGAGACCGGAAATTATCCGCTATGACGCGCAGTGCTTCACGATCCACGGCGCTGACACGCTTCTGTACAGCGCCTGCATGCACTATCCGCGAACACCGAGGGAGCTGTGGCGGGACCGTCTCGGCAAGCTGAAGCAGGCCGGCTTCAACACCATTGAGACCTACGTGTTCTGGAATTATCACGAACCCATCGAGGGCAAGGTTGATATGACGGAATTTGAGGAATTCGTCAGGCTTGTGCACGAAATGGGATTCTGGATGATCGCGCGCGTTGGCCCTTACGTATGCGCGGAGTGGGATGCGGGCGGTTTTCCCCACTGGCTGATCGAGAAACGATTTCCTCTGCGCAGCAATGCGCCCGAATGTGTTCAGAGTTCCCAGGGCTGGTACAACCAGGTGCTGCCGATTGTCCGCGACGGCATGATCACGAATGGAGGCCCTGTGATTCTGATTCAAATAGAGAATGAATACGATTACTGGGAACTGGCGGGCAGCCAAAAACTGGCCTATCTGACAGCTTTGGCGAAGATGGTGTGGAATGCCGGAATCGACATTCCTTTCATTACCAACTGGGCTGAGCAGGCGAGAGACAAGAAGGACCCGGTGATGGCGCGGATTACCGATACGTGCGATTTCTATCCCCGGTGGAATATCACGAAGGAGGTACCTCCTGGTCTCGAGAAGCTGCGCGAGCAGCAACCAGCTTCTCCGCTCTGTATCGCGGAATTGCAGGGCGGATGGTTCAGCCAGTTCGGAGGCGAATTGTCTGTCAGCCAGGAAGGGGTCAGCGGAGCGCAACTGAACGCGCTCACCAAAACCGCCCTTGAATGCGGTACCACGTTTCTGAGTTTCTATATGGGGCATGGCGGGACGAACTTCGACTGGGCAGCGCGGAATCTGACAACAACTTACGACTATGCCGCGCCGATCAGAGAGACCGGAGGATTGTGGGAGAAGTATTACGCCGCCCGCAGCATCGGGTCATTTCTTCAGCACTTCGGCCCCATGCTCTCCCGGAGCCGGCAGCAGAGCGGAGCCACCTGCGACAACCCCGATGTGTCTGTCACGCTGCGGGCGAACGGAGAGGCGGGCATACTGTTCGTCAGGAACAACGCGGACGAGTCACGAAGCTTCCATCTCAAGCTCCCCGGAGCGGGCGAAGGCACGGACCAGGCGATCGCCGTTCCGCGCGCAGGCAGGCTTCGGATTAGCCGTCGGGGGATGAAGATGCTGCTGTGGCAGACGCGTGTCGCGGATATGCACGTCCACTACTGCACAGCGGAAATGCTGTCCTTCGGCCAAAGCGGCAACCATTCCTGGATGGTTGTGTTCGACGATCCGGGCAGTCTGGTTGAGATAGCTGTGACGTCCGATGCATCACTACAGACTCAGGACGATGTGCTGTATCAGAGTTACGACTCGGGAAGGCGGTCTGCCGTGCTCGGGTTCCGGATGGAAATTGTCCCAAAGTATCTGTGGGCCGGGACACTGCAAATCATTGCCCTTCCCCGCGAACTCGCGGAACGGACCTGGACCATGCCTCTGCCAACCGGCCCCGTCCGAGAAGAGGGATTGCGAGGGAAGCATCTGACCCCGGTCATCACCGACTGCTCTCTGCTGCGTGCTGCCGCGGCGGACGATGAGCGTGTAACGGCCGAACTGGAGTATGCTCCCGGCGAACACAACCTAACAATCCTGACGCCGGGTGCTCCGACGCGGTGCACGATTGACGGCAAGCCGGCAGAAGTCCTGTACGATCCGCAATCACGAAGCGCCTCGGTGCGAATTCCGACGCCACCGCTCCCCTGCCAGCCCCTTGAACTGGTGCGGGGGGAGTTCTGCGTGGAGCGTTTTGACCCGGCGGAAGGAGAGTGGCTCAGGACAGCGCCGCTTCCCCTGGAAAGGATTGGGGAGATTCCTTATGGATATGTGAAATACCGGGCGAAATTTCAATGGGGTGGAGAGGAAAAGCTCTTCATTTCGTCCTTCGCGCGCCAACCCAGGGAAGTGTTCCTGAATGGCAAGCGAGTTGGGCAGCTTTCTCGAGAGGATCGCGACGTTTCTGTTCCCCTTGCGAACCAGGCACGCTCCGGAGAAAACCTGCTGGAAATCTCGTATGAAGCGTTTGGGAGCGCCAATTTCGGGCCGGAGATCGCGGATCTGACCGGGATTCGAAGCATCGGCCTCGGCAGGGATGGACAGACCAGGGAAATAACTGAATTGGAGATCCAGCGCGTTCCCGCAGCGATGCGAGGCAGGGCGATCGATCCGGGATATGCCTTTGGAACGTGGCAGCCGGGCACGGTTGGCCCAACGGCTGAAGAAGCCGGCCTTGTGGCCTGCTATACATGGTTTCGCACTCAGTTTGCCCTTGCGAGCCGCAGCGAATGGGTGTGTCCCTGGAACATCGCGATCGCTGCAGATCGCGATGCGCTGCTGTACATGAACGGCAGATTTACAGGCTTCTATCGAACTGTCGGACCGCAGACGAAGTTTTACATCCCTGAACCGTATCTACACCTGGATGGTAAAACCGAGAACGTGCTGACGATGGTGCTGGCCTATACCGACAATGCAAAGGCATTGTCCCGGCTTGCCATTACTCCCGCGGTCGAGGCGGCGGTTCGGAAGACAAACGTCCAATTTGTATGGTGACCGCGGGAGTTCTCCGCGCAGATCTCAGTGTGCCGGCACCAGCGTGACCGCGAGGACGAGCACATCCCGATTTCCGGGAAGGGTGAGGCTGCGCACGTCCTTCGCACCGTTGAGGGCGAAGGAATAAGCAAAGATGTTAAACGGATTGCCATCCTTCGAGCCGTCCGCGACGAGCCGATACGGAGTCTGCACTGCAACGGATTCGCCGGGGAGGTCGCCCCCGCCCGACCAATCGCTCAGGCTCTGGACAAACGAAGCATCCGTGCCGTCAGCGTACTGCACGGAAAACGCCTGCTGCTCCTGATCGCCATCCACGCCCAGCGCCAGCACCTTCACACTCGAAAACTTCCCTTTCGGGAGGAGGATGGTTGCGCTGGTGACGGCATCCGGCGCGTTGGGCGGCCCCAGCCGGAACACGACATCCGCGCCCACGGGGTTGGGTTCCAAAGTCTGGCTGGAGAGAGCATACCCTCCACCATCCAAACTCGCGGAGGGCGCAAACTTCGAGCCGTCGGTGTAAATGCCCGTCACGTTGAAAACGGAGGAGAGGTCTACCGGCACAGTACCGCTCAAAACAGGCGTCACGCGCAGCACGGCTGAGACGCTGTGCGACCGATCGCCGGAAAGGCCGGCAATGGTAATGGGAGTCTGGACCGGACGGGCATCGCCGTCCGCAGTTAAGGTGAGTACGCTGGATGTAGCAGTCTCGGGAGGATTGAAGCGCGCCGTTACGCCGCTGGGCAGGCCCGAGACGTCCAGCCTGACAGTTCCACGGAAACTTCCCCGTGGCAGCATCAGGATTTGGGTTGTTTCCTTCCTGCCCTGCGGCACGGATATTTGTGGAGAGGCGGAGAGCGTAAAGTCCGATGGGCCTGCATTGGGCGACGGGAGCACATCATAGAGCGGCTGCGCCGGTTCCAGGACAGGATTTTCATTCGCGACGGAAACGGCCAGGATCCGAATCCGGTCATTGTTCGGCAGTGTCAGGGTTTTCGCTCCCGGCGGCAGATCCACGCCATATCCGAAGAGGTACGAATAGGAATAGGCGACGTTTTTGCCCGACGAATCATGGTGATGGTCGCTATACCAGGCGAGATCGGCACGCTTGATGAAGCCGGGTTTCAGTCCGATCATCTCGCCGTAGTTATCCTGTGCGGCGTCTGGCGAACTCCAGACACGGTCATCCCATTGCCCGATGAATCCGCCCCAGTTTTCGATATTCAGTTCCACCTTGTTGCTGCCTGCCGCAAATACCGCTTTTTGATCGCCATCATCCGATGCCGCCAGAAGATAGAGGCGGTTGTAGCTGCCCTCTGGCAGCCGGAGAGTCTGTCCCGTAGCAGCGATTGCGTTTGGTGTGCCGGTTTTGGCAGGGGCGAGGTGGAAGGTAACGCCGTGATAAGCGATCTGCGCGGGCAGCATCTCGGCCGGGAAAGCGTCGCCCTTGCCGTCAAAGCCGGATGTCGAGGCATCGCCGTTGTTCGTCGCTGTCGCCAGATCGTATGAAAGCTGCACCGGCGTTGAACGCACGGCCGCAAGACGTGTGGGTGCGGGATCGAGCTTCAGTGCAAACGTACGGGGCTGATAAGCGCCAAACGAGGTTACCAGCGCGCCATCCGTTACGGTGGCCGGCCCAACCGGCTGCTCCTGACCGTTGACTTCGCGGGCCGCAGCTATCGGAACGGCAAAGGAGATTCGCACGTTGGGTTGCGGTTTGCCGTCCATCTCAACAAGCCGCACGATGACTTCGTCACTCGCCTCAGCTTTCTTCAGCGCCATGATACGAATGCGGGGATCACTGACGTGCACGAGGGAGAAACTCCGGCCGAGCGCGCCGGGATGCTTTGGCGACTCGAAAGCAATGAGAGGCGCGTTGAGCTCCTCGCCCTGCCAGTCTGTCTGCGCAGAGCGCCAGTCACCCGCGTGGGCGACAAAGCCGTAGATGAATTCGTGGTGACCGATATCCTGTGTGCCCTGATCCGGATAGCCGCCCGCGGTTCCGGGAGTGCGGATCAAGGTGAGACGGATGGTGTGATCATTGGGCTTGTCCGAGCCGTTCTTGCAGTCGGTGAGGATGGTGGCGCCGAATTTCCCGCTCATGTCGGTGAGATCGATCCACTGGTGAGTTGCTACTTCAAATTTTTTCGGCTGCGCGGTTTTGCGCTCGATGGTGCCGATGTCCAGGTTATAGGTGGCCAGTTCATTCGAGGCGGTGAGCGGGAAGGTCGCCTTCAGGTTCGATTCGCGCGTGTCCCAGTCGATGACATTGCCGAACTCAATGCGCTTGCCCGCATCACCGGCCGCAAGGCGAATGGTCTGCACGAATCGGGATCCTGCCGTTTCGCGTGAGACCTCGACGGCAACGCGCACGGGACCATTCTCGACCACGCGAATCTTCACCGGGCCGCTGACGTACTCCCGGGGCCTGGCCTGCTCCTGGTCCCAGTCCATATTCCATGCTGGCCACTGCTTTGGATTGTCATAGGAAATGGCGAGACGCGCAGGCGCGGACAGGAGTTCGCGGTTGAGCTTCCTGTCGAAGATGCTGGAGACGTCGCCGTTAGCATCGATCGTCACCCGGTAATACTCGTTTTCCATCTGGTGGGCGCTCACGCGGAGCACGGAGGAGGATTGGATGACTCCGGGTTGAACGTGATAAACCGCATAGCCAACGGACGGAACAGTGGCTTCGAACAAGACCTTGTCATTGTCGATCTGGGCGGGTTGCTGGCGGCCATCGGGTCCTACCACGTGAACGGCCCGGGGAAGGCCGCCGGGGAAGTCCACTTTCGCCTCGACGATGTCGTGGCGCGCGATGTTGAGCGGATTGAAGACGACCAGCGCTATGCCCTGACCCTGGGTGTTCAAACCAGCTGAAACACCTTCTACCGCGCTCTTTAGCACGCCGGCAAACTGATTCATGGCGATCACATCGTCATTCCAGGCGAACTCATAGGCGCGGGGAGTCGCCGTTCCCGCGGCGAGGTCATGGAAATGCGCGGCCATGGCGAGCGTCCAGGCGTCGTTGAGCCGTTCCATCGGGTAGGGACGCGCGTCGAGCCAGGCAGCGGCGACCGAGGATTTCTCGGCCGCGTCCGCCAGCAGTTCTTCTTTGCGGATCCACCGTTTCTGGTAAGCCTCTGACGTGAGAGAGCCGGCCGAGTGGTTCGTCAGCTCAAGCTCACCCGTATAGCGAGGCAGCATCTCCGCTTCCTGTGGAGTGATGTCGCGAAACATCTGATCGGCGGTCGCAGAAATGACATGCACCGGACCCTGCCCGACGCGGACTTCAGGGAAGGATTGGTGGCGCCCGCCCATAAAATACATGCCGTTCTGCGGAGGAAGTCCCACGGTTCCTCCGGTCACGATCGCTTCGAGCCGCCTGACGGATTCTTCATCGGGAGCGCCGCCGATGTCTCCCGTCCCGTAATAGTGGTAGTCGGTGTAGACGCCGGTGATCTTGCCGTTTCGGAGCACACGGGCCGCCCAGTCGCCCTGATATCTCTGATTCTCGTATTCCGCCTGTGCATCGTTGAGGGCATTCAGCTCGCGGCGCAGCGTGAAGTACTGGCTGAGGTCGTTCTGGTCGTAGGAGTGGTGATCGTGGCTTGATTTCTGCAGCCGCTGCTGGATTTCGGCGATTTGCTGTTCAACTTTGGCGATGGCGGGGTTCGCCGGCAACGGAGGAAGCGGGCGACTGAGGTCTGTATAGATGCCGCCGCTGTAGCTACCGGGATTCAGGCCAGCCAACACGCTCTCACCGTCAGGTCCAACCCAGACGCCGACATTGAAGGGCGTCCCTTCCGGGGTGTCCTCTCTCGAGTCGGGACCGCCGACATTGGCCGAAGAGCCCCAGGTGAGCTTTTGCGTGGAGAACCCTTTGACGCCGGCGTGAGCCAGGATGGTCGGCAGGGATGCCGGAAAGCCGAAGCAATCGGGCAGCATGAACTCCTCGCTGGACTTGCCGAATTCGCGATGGAACCATTCATTGCCATACAGAACCTGCCGGATGATCCCCTCCGCGCTCGGCGCGTTCACGTCGCCTTCTTCCATTGAGGAGCCGGCCGGGAACCAGCGCCCCTCGGCGACGTACTGTTTTACCTTTGCAAAATCAGAGGGAAAGTATTCCTGCATCAACCGATAGCGGTTGGCGCCGGTGAAGTTGAAGATGTAGTGCGGATATTTGGGGAACAGGGCAAAGTTATCCTCCATCGTGTGGCGGAGGTAGTCGTCAATCACCTGCGGATATTCCCATCGCCATTCCGTATCGAGGTGGGCGTAGCCAACGACGTAGAGGGTTGGCTGCTTTTGGAGATCGGGGCTATTCGGGTTCTGCGACCCGGCGAAAGGGCAAAATGCAAGAAACGCCAGCAGAGCCGGCGTCGACCACGTGCCATGTTTTCTCATGCTCTCTCTCGGGGGATGCCGGTGCCGACACCCAGGTGAAGTCAGAAACGGCCGCATGCAGGATCCCGTGCGGCGCAGGACTTAGACAGTAACGCAAAGGCTCCGCGCTGGTCGCGGAGCCTTTGCCACAGGCGCGTTCTTCGTTAGAAGGTGAATTTCCCGGAAATCTTCAGGATTCTCGGGAAGTTCTGCTGCGTTGGGCCGATGGTACCGAAGCCGCTCCAGCCGGCTCCTGGGGTGAATACGGGCGGTCCGTCTCCTGGATTCGAGTCCGGGCCGCCGAATTGTACAGAGTTGAAGGAGTTGAAGGCATCCAGCCGAAGCGTGAAATTCATACCCTCATGGACAGGCGTTGCCTTCATCAGGGACAGGTCAAAATCCGGAACCGTGGGTTGGCGTACGGCGCTTGTTTGCGGTTGGGTCGTCTGCAGCCCCCAGGTGAATCCGTCCACATTCGGAATCCTGCTCCAGCAATTGCTGATCGTAGTGGCATCATTTTTGAGCCATTCGCCGGAGCTGGTGCCGTGCGCCGGGCGCAATTGGCTCATGGGACAGCTATCGTTCCAGCCATTATTCAGTCCAACGGGCCATCCAGTTTGCGCCGCGATCACCGAACTGAGGGTCCAGCCGCTGACCAACAATCGAACGGGCGCCGGGGAATTCGCGAAGTACCGTTCGCCCTTACCGAAGGGCAGATCCCAGACCGGAGTAATGGAGAGGATCTGGTCGCGATCGATGCTGGAAATCACATGGTCCAGGCCGGTGCTGATGCCGCCGGGAACAGGAGCGGCCGAGCCCTGGAAGGGCCATCCGAATCCATAGCTCTCGGCGTTGATGGTCTTGGACCAGGTGTAGGCAGCCTGGAAGAACAGGCCATGACCCACATTACGGTTGGCCTTGACCTCCAAACCGTTGTACCAGTTCTTGCCAATGGGCTTGTTGTATTGTCCGACGAGGGCCGCCTCGCCTCCAGCACAATATTGGCTCAGGGGCTCCATCAGATCCAGTTTCCATACGGTGGAGTAGGCTCCGCATCCGCTGCCGCCCTGATAGGCGTCGGATGCACCATAGTAGGGATTCGGCTCTGCCTGAGTGAATACACTGGGGTTGGCGATGGCGGCCTTCCAGTCCGCCAGGCTTGTATTGGCGGCTGTCAACCAGACAAAGGTGCGGTTGTCGTAGGAATAGTTCCCCGCATAACGAGCGTCAATGACAATCCTGCTCGGCAACTCGCGCTGGAAGCCAAAGGAGAAAACCTGTTCCCAGGGGATTTTGCGCTGAGGAAAGTCGAAGGCAAGAAAATTGTTTCCCACATTCGTCAGAATCCCCTGCGAACTTCCCGGCGGAACAATCAGAGAGACGCCGTTATAGGGAGCTCCGGACTGGAAGAGGGTGGTCGGGGTGATGCCGCCATCCGTGGAGGACGTGTAAGGCGTCGTCTCAGCGAAACCGCCATTGCTGCCGCCTTCGAGCCCGAACTGATAGATGATGCCCCATCCACCGCGGAGCACGGTCTTGTGGTTCAGGGCGTATGCCGCTCCGATGCGCGGTCCCACGTTGTTCCACTGGGTGTAATAGGCGTCGCGGGGATTGCCATCAACGCCGGGAAATTCCTGGCCGCCGAGCACCTGACTGGGAGGAGTGAGGCCCGCCGCCGACCATGCGCTGAAGTTTGTCTGGCTGCTGATTGGATTCACGCAGGTCATGCACATGCCGGCATCCAGCGCATTGTGCCGGTCGATCAGGCCGCGCTGCAGATCGTAGCGGATGCCGACGTTGACGGTGAGGCGTTGGGTGGCGCGCCAGTTGTCCTGGATGTAGACGCCATAGACCGGCTCCCCTTCGGAGTTGGTGCCATTCCAGTCGATGCCGCCGGGACCCCCATTTGGATTGGAACCGGGGTATCCAAGGTAGAAGTCTGCCAGGGAGGATCCGTTGCCCTCACTGCTGTTGCAGCCATTCCCGGTCGATCCCGGAACGTTGCCATAGCAGCCGCTGTTGGTCGGGTTGTATTGGGTGAAGGACTGCCCGAAATAGAAATCGCCATTGGGGTGTCCGAAAAGCGACCAGTCGCCGTACCGATAATCGGCGATATCGCCGCCGAAGTGGAGGCTGTGTGGTCCCAGAAGCTTAGTGATATCGAGATCCCACTCAACATTGGTCGTGGCATCCGATCCGACGCCGTTGCCGAAGATCGTACTGTTGCCGCTCGAGCTTTGGCCGAGGATGCCGCCGGTGTAACTGTCGGCGACATTGAATTCCGGGACATCCTGGAGAGCAGTGATCGGCGGCAGCGGCATGGTGAGGCCGATCGTCGAGGGAGCCTGCGCGGCCGCCAGGTTTCCATCCGGCGCAATATCGACAAATCGGGAAAAGGAGACTTTGGTGTCGAGCAGGAAGGTGGGTGAAAACGTGTGGGTAAAATCCTGCCCCGCCGCCCAGTTTTCGCGGATCTGGCCGAGATTGCCGTTGGAGGCAAGCCCGCTCAGGCCATTGGTGATGCGGTTTTCCTCGCCGGTCTGCCACTCGTAATAGCTATACGTTTTGGTGTTGTCGCTGAGGTTGTAATCCACGCGGATACTGGGCTGGTAGTAGTGATAGAGGTCCGGCGTCGGCATATAGAAGTTGTCGCCCGCCGCGAAATTGGTAGCGCCGGGAATATTGGGCAACGGAATGTATTTCAGGATCGCCGTCGCGGTGGGATTGATATCGCTTGGGGGAATGGTGTCGTTGGGAAAGGGCGTTTGATAGAGGTCGTTGTTGCTGCTGCAATTGTCCGTCGTTCCTTCGCTGACGGGGCATGTCGCCGTGCCAGGCTCGTAGATCGGAATACCGGCGGGCTCGCCCGAGGCCGGACCGAAGTGCGTGGGATCCATCACGGAGGCGAGGCCAAAATCCACACCCGCGTTGCCGTTGTATCCCGGCCGCAGATACGCCGGCGGAACGTTCGTCGAGACTCCGTGCATGATCGACTCGTTGTACCCTTCGAATCCGAAGAAGAAGAAGAGCTTCTTCTTCACGATGGGTCCGCCGATGGTCCCGTCATACTGGTTTTCCACGTATCCCTGCCGGGGAAGGCCGTAGAGATTTTGCTGGAAGGTATTGGCATCCATGAAGGTGCCGGAGTAAATCTCATACAGGTCGCCGTGGAATTGGTTGGTGCCGCCTTTGGTGACGATGTTGATGGTGCCGCCCGCGGTCCTGCTGAACTGGGCGTCGTAGTTGGTCGTCATCACGTTGACTTCACTGACCGTGTCAAGGTTGGGCGCGACGTTCCACGCGCCGGCGGATTGATTCTGGAATCCCGTTTGCTGCGTGATGTTCACGCCGTTCAGGGTGAACTGATTCAGAGAACCGCTGGCGTCTCCGGCAACCGCGCCGCCGCCAATCGTATATTCATTCGTTTCATCCCAGCCGCGAGTTCCGGAGAATCCGCTGGCGCCGAAACTTTGCTGATAGAACTGGCTTCCGGGCGTGGTCCCAATCAGCATGTAGACCTGTTGCCCGTTGAGCGGAACGGCCTGGAGTTCGTGCGACAGAATGAGATTATTGCCCACGGCATCGGTGGTCTCCAGTTCGGGGGGGGCGGCGGTAACGGTGACCTGCTCGCTTGCCTGCCCCACGGGCAGCTGGAAGTTTTTGCCGGTGCCCTGCGCCGCATAGAGGTGCAGATTCTCCTGGACCACGGTTTTAAATCCTTTCGCCGTGGCGGTGACGGTATAAACGCCGGGCAGCACATAGGGAATGTAATAGGTGCCGTCGCCGGTGGTATGAGCGGTGTAGGTGGTTCCGGTGCCGTTCTCGACGGCGGTGACAGTGGCATTGACAATCACGGCGCCCGTAGGGTCGGTGACGCGTCCCGAAAGAGTGGCCCGGAACTCCTGTGCCATCGCGCTACAGGCTGCGAAAATGCCGGCCAACAAGCAAACACCGACAAACTTCCGACTCCAACCCAACGTCATAATTGCCTCCTCAAGATGGTTCTCGTTTCTTCAGCAGACTCTGGAGAAAGTCCCCGGGGCCCTGCAATCCTCAACTCATGTTCGTTCGATCCATCGACAGGTGCGATCTTCGATGAAGGAGTTTGAAGCTGCTCGTGGTAACGATTCCACGATTTCAACGCAATTTAGTCCTGTCTGCGTACGTTGTCAAGTCCGACGCGCCGGACATCAGGAAATGGCCTGGAGCCCGTCGCAGCACGCCGGGAATCGACTGCCATCCGGTGGAGGCTAGTGAAGCGCTGACTGGCGAGATGCCTGACACGCGCCCGACGGCTCGGGGCCTACTGCCGGAGGGACATGGAGAGGCAGAATGCAGGCGCCGAGAAGGCCGGCTTCCGGTCCCAAACGTGCGGGCATGACCCGCGTGCCCCCGGGGATTGCCTGGAGAGCAGCGCCACCGGAAGTGGTCAGGCGATAGACGTAACTGCGGCGGTGGAGTTCGGCAAAGAGCGGCGCGGACAGAAGGTCCCAGGACTGGGCTACGCCTCCGCCGACGACATAGAGGGGCAGATTCAGCATGTTAATGAGGTCGGCGAGAGCAATGCCGAGAGCGCGGCCTGCGGCGGCATAGACTCCGCGTGCATGCGGGTCCCCGGCACGGGCGGCCAGGGCGAGATTGGCCGCCGTGAGTGGGCTTGCGGGGTCGAGATGAGCGGAAGGGGACAGGCCGCCAGCGAACAGGCGCTCCGCGGCTTTGGCGATGGCCGTGCCGGACGCATACGCCTCAAGGCATCCCGCATTCCCGCACCCGCAGGGAGGGCCCTCCGGGTCGATGGTCAAGTGGCCGGATTCTGCGGCCATGCCGGAAGCGCCATGCCAAATGCGGCCATTCAGAATAATTCCGCTCCCCACACCGGTGCCAAGAGTGAGCATACAAAGAGAGTCGACCGCAAACTCTTTTCCAGAACCGAGAGCATATTCAGCGAGGGCTGCGACCCTTGCGTCTCCATCAAGGCTGATGGGATGGGGGAGGCGGCTTTGCAATTCGTCGAGCAGCGGGAAGTTGTTCCAGCCGGGTAGATTAGGGGGGGCGTGCAGGCGTCCCGCGGGGAGCTCGAGGGGGCCTGGCGAGCCAACACCGATGCCCGCGCAGGGACGAGTTCGGCCGTGAATTTCAAGGAGGCGGCAGACATTCCTACAGATATCGTCGACGATTGCGAGGGGCCCCGCGGAGATGCGAGTGAGAAAAGCGGATGTTTCCAGCAGACCAGCTGGGGGAGAGTAAGCTGCAACTCTGACGCTGGTGGCGCCCAGGTCAATGCCGATCGTCAACGTTTCGTGATCAGGATCCATAGGAAGTGATGTTCAGCCCGCCACGAAAAAAGTGGGCGCGACGGCTGCCGCAAATCGCACCAGGTCGCATCAGGCGCGCCTCGCGGCCCCGATGCCATGGCAACGATACCACAAAGCAGGCGGGTTGGATATTCCCCTGGAAGCGGCGTTTGTTTGCCCGCCGGGGCTGAGAATAGACTGGGGCCACCCGGAGAACTGTGCCGACCGATTGCCCATGACGACTCGCAGCAAACGCCCGACCGTAAGTGAAGTAGCAAGGCTTGCAGGCGTGGGAACCACCACAGTTTCGCGTGTGATCAATGGCAGCACGCGAGTTGATCCAAACACGCTGGAGCGGGTGACGCGCGCTATCGAGAAGCTGGGCTACATGCCGAACCAGGCAGCCCGGATTTTGCGCGGTGCGAGGACGCGCACAATTGGACTGCTGATTCCCAGCATTGCAGACCCTTTTTTTTCGAGCTGCGCCGAAGCAGCGCAGGCTATCGCGCGGGTGAACGATTCGCTGCTGACCGTAATTACCACGCAGAACGATCCGCACGTAGAGATTGAAAATCTAAATGTGCTGATGAGACACCAGACGGACGGCCTGATCATCGCGCCGGCCAATTCGCAAAGCCCGGTGCTGCGGGATATTGTTCAGCGCCTGACCGTGCCGGTGGTAGCGATGGATCGACCGCTGCTGAATGCGGGAATCTCTTCGGTGCTGGCGGATGGTTTTGCGGGGGCCCAGGAGGCGACGCAGCATTTAATTGAACACGGGCGCAGGCGGATTGTATGCCTGACAGGCGAAGCGACTTTGTATACCATTCGCGAGCGCATTCGCGGATACCGCAAGGCAGTGGAATCGGCGAGGTTGCCATGTATTCTCGACACCTCGATTCGGGACTATAAATCGGCGGAGTACGCGGTGCAGAGCATGATGTCAGAGGCCGAGCCGCCGGATGCATTCTTCACTCTGAAGAACAGCACCACGATTCACGCTTTCGAGGCCCTGCAGAAGCTGAAGATCGCGATTCCGGAGTCGGTAGCGCTTGTGGGCTACGACGATTTCGAGCTGGCGGCAACGGTTCGCCCCTCCATTACCGTGGTGCAGCAGCCAGTGGACGAGATTGGGCGCATCGCCGCGGAGATCCTGTTTGAGAACCTGGCGCAGATAGGCGTTCGCCCGCATCACATGGAGCCGCAGTGCGTGCAGCTGAAGACGCGGTTAATCCGGAGGAGTTCGTGCGGCTGTTCTGTCCTCGCAGGCTGAGCGCGGTGTGACGAAACGCGGGTGGGGTTGAAGGACATCAGGACCGCAACATCATGGAAGCCGGCCGGAGCATGAGCTGCGGCCGCCGCATGTCCGAAACGCCGCAGGAGCTGTTCTTTCGCGGGGGACTGCAATGCGCGGGCGAAGTTGGCGGTCAGCCTCTGAGGGGAAAGATGGCTTTCAGTTCCTCGGGCGGGACGAACTCCAGTTGAGCGTAGGTACAGTCTTTCGGCTCCTTATCGGCACGCCAGCGACGGAATTGGGCCATATGGCGGAAGCGACCGCTTTGCATGTGCTCGTAAGCGACCTCCGCGACGAGCTCCGGTCGAAGAGGCTCCCATGAGAGGTCTTTGCCATGGCTCCAACGGCTCTGCGCACCGGGTTTTCGAGAGCCGCCCTCTCCAGCCTCGTCGGCCAGTGCTCCCTGCCAGGGATGATGACGAGCTGCACGCGCACGGTACGGCTTGAGGAAGTCCACGAGCTCGTAACGCTTCCTGAGTGGAAAGCTTCCACAGACTCCGACATGCTGCAGGACTCCTGAATCGTCATACAGTCCCAGCAGGAGAGAACCGACCGCCGGGCGATCGCTCTTCCGATACCAGCGGAAGCCAGCCACAACGCAGTCGCAGTCGCGTTCGTGCTTTACCTTCAGCATGGTTCTCTTGCCAGGCTGATAGGTGCTGTGTTTGGCCTTCGCCATGACTCCGTCGAAGCCGGCTCCCTCGAAGCGCTGGAACCAGTCGCGTGCCAACGCGGGGTCCTGGGTCGCGGGGGTGAGGAGGATCGGTTGCTTCGCGGCGGTGAGAATTAACTCCAGCCTGGCGCGCCGTTCGATGAATGGCTTCTGCCGCCAGTCATGAGTGCCCTGGGCGAGCAAATCAAAGAAGACGATGGAGGCGGGAGCCTGCTCGCTGAGAAGTTGTACTCGCGATGCAGCCGGATGGATGCGGAGCTGGAGGGCATCGAAGTCGAGCTCGCCGTTCGTGGCGATTACAATCTCGCCGTCGAGAACACACTTCGGCGGCAGCTGATCCCGAAGAGGCCGAATAAGTTCGGGAAAATAGCGGTTCAGCGGCTTCTCGTCCCGGCTTTGAAGCAGGAACTCTTTGCCGTCACGGAAGACAATGGTGCGGAATCCGTCCCACTTGGGCTCATAGACCCATTCGGCGCCGGCCGGAAGCTGATCGACACGTTTGGCGAGCATGGGAGGGATGGGCGGCTTAACAGGAAGATTCATCGAGCGTCGTCCGCCGGTCTCGCGGGTTGCCATACAAGCTAAGATGCGACGCGGTCAGATGAAACGAGCACGTTGAATTCAGCAACAGGCACATCGTACTTGAGTCGGAATGCGCAGGAACACGCGAGTTGCCCATTACTGAATTGCGGGCCGAACGGCCGTCGTGCGGCTGCTCTTCAGGTCCGCGTACGAATAGAAGCCCACGAGGAGATAGGCCGCAAGGGGCACGAGATAAGCGAGGGCCTGGCTGCCGGAGCGCTCCGCGATGAGGCCCATCAGGGGCGTCAGCACGGCCCCGCCCACGATGGCCATCACCATGAGCGAGCCGCCGAGCTTGGTGTTCGGCCCCAGGCCGCGAATGCCCTGGGCAAAGATGGTCGGGAACATGAGGGACATGAAGAAGCTGGTCAACAGGAGCGCCCACACACCGACCCAACCTGGAAAGGTCACGCCGGCGAGCACCAGCAACGTATTGGCAACGCAATAGATTCCCATCAGCCGGCTGGGGTGGATGAATCGCATCAACCACGCGGAGAAGAAGCGCCCGATGAGGAAGCCTACGAGGGAGAGCGTCAGCAGAAATCCAGCTGCCTTGTCGCGGTCGGGCGTATACGACACGACATAGGGAATGAAGTAGCTCCAGGTGCCGATTTGCGCACCGACGTAGGCGAACTGCGCGAAGACCGCGAGCACGAATCCTGGATGGCGTAATAGGGCGCGGAAACTACCGCCATGTCCCTCCTGGGTTTCGGTTCGCGTCAGCGATGCAGGGAATCTGGTGAGCGCGATCAGGACGAGCATCACCAGGGTCGCGGCGGCAAGCGCGAGGTATGGGCCAACCACGCGCATCGTCTCGGTATGGAGATACGCGGCGTAGGCATGCCGCACGCGCAGCGCATCGACCTGCTGGGGGGTGAGATGGATGCCGGAAAAGATGAAGATGGTCCCGATGAGTACGCCGGTGATGGAGCCGACCGGATTGAAGGCCTGGGCGAGATTGAGCCTGCGCGCGGCGCTGCGCGGATCGCCCAACTGGGCGATGAATGAATTCGAGGCGGTCTCGAGAAACGAGAGGCCGCTCGCGATGACGAACAGCGCTCCCAGAAAAAAGGCGTAGCGGTTGGCGATGGCGGCGGGCCAGAAGAGAAATGAGCCCAGGCTGTAAAGCCCAAGCCCGATCAGAAATCCGGATTTGTAGCCGAAGCGGCGCATGATCAGCGCAGCCGGCATGGCCAGCAGAAAGTATCCGATATAAAACGCGGATTGCACGAGCCCGGCCTGGAGCCGATTCATCGCGAACGACTTCATGAACTGGCGGATGAGCACGTCGTTCAGGTTGTTGGGGATGGCCCACAGGAAGAACAGCGTTGTGATGAGAATGAACGGAACAATCGTCGCGCGGGTGACCAGGGGCGCCTGGAGATCGCTTTGGCGATCCGGGGAGGGCGCGTGATTCATCGGCTGCATTGAACCACTTTCCTCAAAGGGAGCGTTCATCGAGGTTGACCATGATTTTGGTGAATCGGGCAGGCTCGGAACTCCATGCCGCAAGGATCGATGGCGTCTCTTCGATCGGGACGATCGTGCTGATGGCCTCCCTCACCGGAAAGCGACCTGCCTCAAGCATGGCGATGACCTGGCGGAAATCCTCCGGCTGTGCGTTACGCGCTCCCAGTATGTCCAGCTCCTTTTGCACAAAGAGTCGCGTTTCGCAGGACACCGGCTCTTTAGCGTAGCCAATGTACACTACGCGTCCGGTGTACGCGACTTCTTCGACGGCTGCCTGAAAGGTCGCCGGAGTTCCGACAGCTTCGATGATTACGTCGGGGCCGAGGCCGCCGGTCAATTCTCGCAGGGGTTTGCTCAGGTTCTCGCGGCCTGAATGAATGGTGTGCATCGCGCCGGCTTTGCGGGCGATTGCCAGCTTTGCATCGTCAATATCCACAGCCACAGTCATGGCACCGCGGAACGCCGCGGCGGCGATTGCACCTAATCCCACTCCGCCGCAGCCGATCACCACAACTGTCTCGCCCACTGCCACGCGCCCGCGTCCAGCCGCGTGGCAGCCTACGGTCAATGGCTCGACCAGGCACAACTCCTCGAGATTCAGCTTTGCGGGAAACAGTCGTTCGACGGGAACGCAGATAAATTCGGTCAGCGCACCATCGCGCTGCACGCCGAGCGTCTGATTGAACTGGCACGCATTGTGGCGCCCACGGCGGCAGGACGCACATTTCCCGCAGTTCGTGCAGGGAGACAGGGTGACATCCATTCCCACGCTGAGGTTCGGGTGGGCATCGGTCATCTCAACAATCGTGGCCGCGACTTCGTGTCCGGGAATTCGAGGATAAGAGACGAGGGGATTGCGTCCGCGAAAAGAATTCAGATCGCTGCCGCACAGGCCGACACGGCGCACCTTCAGAAGGGCCTCGCCCGGACCGGCTGAGGGCCGCGCGACCTGAACGATCTGAGCCCTTCCAGGCTCGGAAAGCACCAGGGCCTTCATACGCCGGTCCCCGGCCGACCGTGTTCAGCGGCCCTTTGCCGGAGGACGCAGCAGCAGACATCATGAGGCACATCGACGCAGGGAACCATGTATCGTCTGATCTTACGACGCTCTGTTCGTTCGCTCACCTTCGTGGCCGCACGAGGGTGAGCAGCATCGGACCGCGAGAGAATGGATTCATGCGCCTGGTCAATTTCCGAAGTGAGAATCGCACTGAATTTGGCGTAGAGCAGGACGGGCAGGTTCTCCCGCTCCGTTCTGCCGGCTACGCTTCCGATCTGGATTTCCTCGTTGCGGGTGAGGAGGGGCGCTTTGCCGTCCGACAGCACCTCGATCGCCGTGACGCCCAACGCGTCCCGCTCAGCGATGTTCATCTCCTCTCGCCGGTGCTGAAACCGGGAAAGATCCTCTGCATCGGTTTGAACTACCGCGACCATGCCGTTGAATCGAAGATGGAGATTCCCAGGGTGCCGACGGTATTTCTGAAATTGCCAAGCGCTGTCATCGGACCGGATGCCGACATCGTTCTGCCGCGCAACTCTGCGCAGCCGGATTACGAAGCGGAACTTGCGGCGGTGATCGGGAAGCCAGGGAAGGACATCGCAGCTGAGGATTGGGAACAGCACGTTGCCGGCTACACAATTCTGAACGACGTCAGCGCGCGCGACGTGCAGCTCGCCACGTCGCAGTGGTCGCTCGGCAAGAGCTTCGACACGTTTTGCCCGAT
Source organism: Acidobacteriaceae bacterium (assembly GCA_030041515.1). Taxonomy (GTDB): domain Bacteria; phylum Acidobacteriota; class Terriglobia; order Terriglobales; family Acidobacteriaceae; genus Palsa-343. The sequence goes on from JASHNS010000119.1 coordinate 60,258, forward strand.
CGGGCCGGCCATTGTCACGACGGATGAGATCCGCGATCCGCACACGCTCGATATCCGTCTTGCCATCGATGGCGAAGTCCTGCAGCACTCCAACACTCGGGAGCTGATTTTCAAGCTGCCGGATCTGATCTCCTACATTTCGTCGATTGTGCCGCTCGAAGCAGGCGATATCATCAGTACCGGAACGCCCGCGGGCGTAGGGCTGGGCCGGAAACCGCAGCGCTGGCTGCGCCCCGGCGAGCAGATCGAAATCACCATTGAGGGGATCGGGACCCTGCGGAATCGCACCGTCGCAGCTTCCTTCTGATCGTCAGGACCTGTTGATGCCCAAAGTTCTGCAACTCGACCCCCGCGACAACGTGCTGATTGCGCTGGAGGACCTGCGCGCGGGCGAGAGCGTGGCCCTTGGCGGGAAAACATGGAGGCTGAACACTGCCGTCTCACGCAAGCACAAATTCGTGACAGAAGCCCGTCGCCCCGGCGATCCGGTGGTCATGTATGGCGTGATCGTGGGCCGTGCTCGAGAGCCGATTCCTGCCGGCACCGCACTGACGGTGGCGAACCTGCAACACGATACCGGCACCTTCACGGCGACGCGGCATCCGCAGCCCTGGACGCCCCCCGATGTGAGCGCCTGGAGCGGGAAGCATTTTCTCGGCTATCACCGCGCTGACGGGCAAGTGGGCACGCGCAACTACTGGCTGGTGGTCCCGCTGGTCTTCTGCGAGAACCGGAATGTGGCGACGCTGCGGCAGGCGTTTGAGGAAGAGCTGGGGTACGCGGCGCCTTCGAAATATCGCCGACAGGTGGCGCATCTGGCGCGAGGCTACCGGGAGGGCCGTGCTGACTCGCTACAGTCCGATGACAATTCAGCGCGGCCGGAAGACGGACAGCGGCGATTGTTTGAGCACGTGGACGGCTTGCGCTTCCTGATGCACGAAGGTGGCTGCGGCGGCACGCGGGAAGACGCGGCGAACCTGTGCGCGGTGATTGCCGGTTACCTGCACCATCCCAATGTCGCCGGAGCGACGGTGCTCAGCCTCGGCTGCCAGAACGCGCAATCCGGAATCCTGATGGACGAGCTCCACAAGCGCAATCCACACTTCAGCAAGCCGGTGGTGCTGCTCGACCAGCAGACCGTTGGCACCGAATCCGCGCTGATGGACCGAGCGATCCGCGAGACGTTCACCGGGCTGGTGGAGGCGGATCGATGCCGCCGGGCGCCAGCTGCGCTCAGCAGCCTCACGATCGGCCTGAAGTGCGGCGGGTCGGATGGGTTCTCCGGTATTTCGGCGAACCCTGCCATTGGCTACACCTCCGACCTTCTGGTAACCCTCGGCGGGAAAACGGTGCTCGCGGAGTTTCCAGAGCTGTGTGGAGTCGAACAGAGCCTTGTCGATCGCTGCGTTACTCAGGATGCCGCCGATAAGTTTGTCGCTCTGATGCGCGACTATGCGGCGCGCGCGCGCGCGGTGCGCTCGGGGCTGGAGATGAATCCCTCGCCTGGCAATATTCAGGATGGGTTGATTACCGACGCCATGAAGTCAGCCGGTGCGGCCCGTAAGAGTGGAACTTCTCCCGTGACGGATGTGCTTGATTATCCGGAGTACGCGGTCACGCCTGGCCTGAACCTGCTGTGCACGCCGGGCAACGACGTGGAATGCGTGACGGGACAAGTGGCCGCGGGAGCCAGCATCGTCCTTTTTACAACGGGCCTGGGCACGCCGACCGGCAATCCCATCGCGCCTGTCGTCAAAATCTCGACCAACACCGCGCTGGCGCGCCGGATGCCCGATATCATCGACATCGACACGGGCTCTGTCGTTGCCGGCGAGACGAGCATCGAGCAGATGGGTGAGCGGATCCTGTCAAGGGTGATCGAGATTGCCAGCGGAACGGTACTGACCCGTGGCGAGCAACTGGGGCAATACGATTTCATTCCGTGGAAGAGAGGAGTTTCCCTGTGACGGATCCTTTCCGCCTCGATGGCCGGACGGCGATTGTCACCGGAGCCGGCAGCGGGATCGGACGAGCCATTGCAAAGCTGTTCGCGCGGCGTGGATCCTCGGTTTGCCTGGTCGATATCCGCCGCGAGGCTGCAGAAGAAGCTGCGCGCGAAATTGCCGGGTCAGGGGACGCTGCGGCTCATCCGTTTGCCTGCGACGTGACTAACGCCGAGATGACTCGCCGCGTCTTCGACGGGATTGCCGCGTCAGGCCCGATCGATATCCTGGTGAACAGCGCGGGCATTTCACACATCGGCCGCCTTGAGACCACGACTGAAGAGGACTTCGAGCGCCTCTTCCGCGTGAACGTCAAAGGAGTCTATCTCGGCATGCAGGCCGCTATTGGTCATATGAGGCGCAAGGGGGGTGGGGTCATCCTCAACCTCTGCTCCATCGCCGCAACTTCAGGGCTCAGCGACCGCTTCGCTTACTCCATGACCAAAGGGGCCGTGCTCTCGATGACGCTTTCGGTAGCGAAGGATTATCTTGCCGACGGCATCCGCTGCAATGCCATTTCGCCCGCACGCATTCACACCCCATTTGTCGACGCGTTCCTGCGCGACCGCTACCCTGGCCAGGAACAGGAGATGTTCACCCGCCTCTCTGAGGCGCAGCCCATTGGGCGCATGGGCTCTCCCGACGAGGTCGCGGCCCTCGCTCTTTATCTTTGTTCCGATGCGGCGGCCTTCATTACTGGAGCCGACATTCCTTTGGATGGCGGTTACGTCAATTTACGAGGCTGACCTTTGGAACTGGGACTCAGGGAGAAAGTCGTCCTCATCACCGGCGGAGCGGAGGGTATCGGCGCCGCGATCTCGCGGGCGTGCCTCGAGGAAGGCGCGATTCCCTGCATTGTCACGCGCGACTCGGAAGCTGTGCAGGCGTTCGCGCGGGGTTTGCGGGAACGCGGGGCGCACTTCGAACTTGTAACCATCGAACTGCACTCGCCGGAGAGCTGCGGCGCGGCTGTCGAAGAAGCGCTTCGGCGGTGCGGGCGGATTGACGCGCTGGTGAACAACGCCGGGGTCAATGACAAGGTGGGTCTGGAGTTCGGATCGCCGGAGGAATTCCTTGCGTCGATCCAGCGCAACCTGTGGCACTACTATTCGATGGCTCACTATGCGCTGCCCTCGCTGAAGGCGGCGCGCGGCTCGATTGTGAACATCGCTTCAAAGACGGCGATCACCGGCCAGGGAGGCACATCGGGCTATGCAGCTTCCAAGGGCGGACAGCTGGCCCTCACGCGGGAATGGGCCGTTGAGCTGCTGCCGTTCGGCATCCGGGTTAACGCCATCGTGCCCTCCGAAGTGATGACGCCGCTGTATCGGCGCTGGATCGCAACCTTTCCCAACCCGGACGACAAGCTTCGTTCGATTACCGAGAAGATTCCGCTCGGCCAGCGCATGACGGAGCCCGCCGAAATTGCCAGCATGGCGATCTTCCTTTTGTCGGAAAGGGCCAGCCACATCACGGGCCAGCATCTTTTCGTCGATGGCGGCTACGTTCACCTCGACCGAGCTCTCGGGTAAAGTCCAAACGACGCCGAATGGGACTTCGGGATCCCGCTTGTTTTTCGCCGATTCCCGGGGATAGCATAGGCAGGCGCGTGCCAGTCTCGATTTCGGCGGAGATCTTGTGGCCAATAAGAAAAGCGATTTAATGAGGAATTTCAGGAAGGACGAAGAGAATCCGGGAACCGGGTTGCTCAACCTGCCCGCACCAAAGATTTTTCGTATGGTGCCGGCCGTGGCCGTCCTCTTCGCTGCCTGCGCGGGATTCGCGGCGGCCCCACAGGCGCCTGAGAAATCAGCAGCGCCATTAACAGTCACGATTGATGCACGACAGACTGCGACGCCGACCTCGAAGTATGAGTTCGGGATGTTCATCGAGCACATTGGTCCACTGATTTACCGCAGCCTGTGGTCGGAGATGCTCGACGACCGGAAGTTTTATTTTCCAATCAACGCGGCGGAGCCTGCAGCAGCCGGACAGAATCGGCCGGGTGGATTTCCGGGAATGCAGCTTCGCAAATGGCGGCCGGTTGGGGCCGCTGATGCCGTCACGATGGATCAGGAGCAGCCGTTTGTCGGCCAGCAAAGTCCCCGCATTGTCCTGGATGGCTCCTCGCCCAGGGGGATCGAGCAATCGGGACTCTCGGTGGTGCAGGGCAAGCAATATGTCGGCCACATCTGGCTGAAGGGAACGCCGGGCAGCACCGTGCAGGTGGCGCTGCTCTGGGGAGAATCTGCGCAGGATCGGGAGACGGTGACCTTTGCGCGCCTGACCAGCAACTATGCCAGTTTTTCCTTCCGCGTCAGGGCGGGGGCAGACAGCAGCGATGCGACGTTCGAGATTACCGGCACGGGGAATGGCAATTTCCACGTTGGCACGGTTTCGCTGATGCCAGCCGACAATGTGGACGGTTTCCGGCCGGACACGATCGCGCTGCTGCGCCAGCTTCACAGCGGCTTCTGGCGGCTGCCCGGCGGCAATTTTCTATCCGACTGGAGCTGGTATAACGGCGTGGGCCCGCGAGACAGACGGCCTCCCACCTACGATTACGCCTGGAACGCGATGCAGTCGAACGACGTCGGGCTGGACGAGTTCATGACGTTATGCAGGCTGATTGGCGTGGAGCCGTACATCACCGTCAACGCTGGATTCGGAGATGCGCACTCGGCCGGCGAAGAAGTGGAGTACATGAACGGGCCCGTCACCACGCGGCTGGGCGCGGAGCGAGCGAGGGACGGTCATCCTGTGCCGTACGGGGTGAAGTACTGGGACATCGGCAACGAGCCCTATGGAGCGTGGCAGCTGGGACGCACCGATCTGAAGTACTACGTCCTGAAGCACAATGAATTTGCGGCGGCCATGCGCAGGGCCGATCCTTCGATTGTCCTGCTGGCTTCCGGCAACATGCCGGAAGCGATGGACCTGACGGGCGAGATGCGCGCGCAGGATGTCGACAACCTGCGGGCTGTCGAGGGCACGCCGGTGGACTGGACCGGCGGCGAGATCGAGCACTGCTGGGGCAACTTCGCCGGGATCACGCAGCACTGGTATGCGCGCTCCGGGGAGCGGTTCGACGTGGAGAAAGCGAAGCACCTGCCGCTGGATGCGCCGACCGATGCTGGCTACGACAAAGTGAAGCAGACGCCGCTGGAGTACTCACGATACCCCGCGAATATCGTGCATCTGTACGCGCAAACGTGGCGCCGCTACGAGCAGCGCTTTCCGCAGCTGGAGCAGAATCACATCTTTCTTTCGATCGACGAATACGCTTACTTCGGAGGGAGTTTCACGCGGCCTCCGGACCTGAAGATGGCGCTGGCCTACGGAATGATCCTGAATGAGATGCTGCGGCATACAGATTTCCTGCGCATGTCGGCGCATACGATGGGCGTATCGACGCTGGACTACACGCCGACGGCGGCGGTCTTCAACACGACAGGGTTGGTCTACGAGCTCTACGGCAACAGCTTCACTCCTGGATCGATTCCTGTGTCTCTCATGGGAAATTCGCCGCAACCGGCGCCGCAATATCCCGTTGGAGGGGACCAACCGGAGACCAATTCCGGCAGTCCGACGTATCCGCTGGACATGTTTGCGGCCCTCAGTCCGGATCGCAAATACCTGACGCTGGCCGTGGTGAATGCAACCGACACGGCGCAGACCTTCGATCTGAACGTCTCCGGCATTCGGCTCGAGGGCGCGCCGACGCTGTCGCAAATTACCGGCAAAGATCTTCAGGCCGCAGACCAGGTGAACCAGGCGCCGCAGGTCACGATGACGAAGACGACCGTGAGCGATTCGCCCCATCGGCTCTCCATCGCGCCCATCAGTGTGGATGTTTACCGGTTCCGCGTGGAAGAGTGAAGAGCGAGCTCATTGTCAGATGCACAGCTTTACGGGAGAAACGGATGAACGCGATTCAAGTTTGGGGTGCAGCGTGCCTGATGGCTGCCATTGGCGCGGGCGCGGGGGCTTGCGCTCAGGTCCGGACCGAGGTTCCTGCTGTGGTGCCGGGAGCAAAGCCGGTCCAGGTACAGCACATCAGGGTGTATGGAGCCTCGCTCGAGGGCAATCTGGAGGGTGAAGCGGTCGATCGCGACGTGATCGTCTTCCTGCCGCCTGGCTACTCCGCGCACAGGCATCGGCGGTACCCGGTGGTATATGCGCTGCACGGATTCTCGATCGGGGCCGAGCAGTGGACGCATGAGATCCATGTGCCGCAGACCATCGAGGGAGCCTTTGCGCTGGGCGCGAAGCCCATGATCGTGGTGCTGCCGGACTCGAAGACGGTGTATGGCGGCTCGATGTATTCGCGCTCGCAGACCACCGGGGACTTCGAGGAATTCATCGCGCGGGATCTGGTCGCGTACATCGATGCCCACTACCGGACCCTGCCCAATCGCGAAAGTCGCGGTCTGGTGGGCCACTCGATGGGAGGGTACGGTGCGCTGCGGATCGGGATGAAGTATCCGGATGTTTTCGGCGCGCTGTATGTGATGAGCCCGTGCTGTCTCTCGGTACGCCGCCCCGATCCCAATTCGCCGCAGGAGCAGGCCTTTGAAAAAGCAGTTGCCGGGATGAAGTCGCCGGCGGACGCCGCGAACTTCTCTTTCTTCTGGAAAGCCCAACTTGCCACGGCGGCGGCCTGGTCGCCCGATCCGAAGAACCCGCCGCTCTATCTGGATTTGCCGGTGAAGGACGGTGCGGTGCAGCAGGAAGTCATGGACAAATGGGAGGCCAACTCGCCTCTGGCGTTCGTCGATCAGTACATCGATAACCTGCGCAAGTACCGGGCTATTGCGATGGACGTCGGCGACGAGGACGGGCTCCGCTTCGACACGATCAAGGTGCATGAGATCCTCGACAATTACGGGCTGGCGAACAGCTTCGAGATCTACCACGGCACGCACACCAGCGCGGTTGCCGATCGCTTCCAGAACCACGTCCTTCCATTCTTCAGCAGGAACCTTTGCTTCAGCAGCCATTGCCCGTGAGAGATGGGGGCTGACCGGGTTAGTACAGACATGCGGCCGAAGCAGCGGGCAGTGGCCGTATGATTGACTGACCTAAGCCAGGGAGCGAAAAGCCGTGGGCCTGTTCGAAGGTATCCGACCGTTTCGGCGAGGCACGATGCTGCGCGATGCCCGGGCCGGGATCACCCTGGCGGCGATGAATATCCCGCAGGTGCTGGGGTATACGCGGATCGCGGGCATGCCGGTGGTGACCGGACTCTATACGCTGCTGTTGCCTCTGTCGGCATTTGCCGTCTTTGGTTCCTCGCGGTATCTGGTGGTTTCGGCTGACTCCGCCACGGCGGCGATTCTTGCAGGAGGGCTTGGAGGCCTTGCTCCCTTTGCCAGCCCGCACTACGTCGTGCTTGCGGGCTGGGTCGCGCTGCTGACAGGCGCGTTTCTGCTGCTGGGGCGGCTGCTCAGGCTGGGATTCATCGCGGATTTCCTGTCGCAGACGGTGCTGATTGGTTTTCTGACCGGCGTGGGATTCCAGGTGGGTATTGCGGTCCTCGGCGAGACGATGGGACTGCCGGTTCGAGCGCGAACGACTGTGGGCCAGGTGGGCGAAATCTGGCGGGGACTGCCAACGCTGCATGTGGCTACGCTTCTGGTTTCGGGCAGCGTGCTCGGGGTGGTTCTCGGCTTGAGGCGATTTGCGCCAAAAGTGCCGGGGGCGCTGGCAGCCGTGGTCGCTGTCACCGCAGCAAGCGCAATCTGGGGATTCTCTGCGCATGGAATTGCGATCATCGGGCCCGTGGCGGGAGGTCTGCCGCGCGCCGGTCTGCACCTGCTGCCCTGGAAAGAAATCCCGCCGCTGATTCCCATTGCCGGCTCGTGTGCCATCATGATCGTGACGCAAAGCGCGGCCACGGCACGGGCCTACGCGCTGCGCCACCACCAGAGGCTGAGCGAGAACCAGGACCTTGTGGGCCTTGCGGCGGCCAATGCCGCTGCCGCGTTTACCGGCACGTTTGTGGTGAACGGCAGCCCCACGCAGACGGCCATGGTGGAGAGCGCAGGGGGGCAGAGCCAGTTCGCGCAGATTTCCACTGCGGTGGTCGTGGCCTGCGTCCTGCTGTTTTTAACGCGGCCGCTCCAGTATCTTCCTCAGTGCGTGCTGGGGGTGCTGGTGCTCCTGGTGGCGATTCACCTGATCGATGTGCGGGGCATGATCGCTCTGCGCCAGGAGAGCCCGGGCGAATTTGCGGTGGCGCTGATTACGGCTTTGGTGGTGGTGCTGGCGGGCGTGGAGCAGGGAATCCTGGCGGCCATGGCCTTGTCGCTGGTGCGAATTGTGCGCCACAGCTATCGTCCGCCGACGGGCGTGATTCAAATGGGCGCCGGCGGTTCCTGGAAGTCGATTCCTGTGGCTCGGGGAGTCGTGACGGAACCAGGTCTCGTTTTATATCGCTTCGGAGCGGCCCTGTTCTATGCGAACGCGAATCGGTTTGCGGAAGAGATCCTGACTCTCGCGGAGCCAGGGCGATCGGGGGTGCGCTGGGTGATCGTGGATGCCGAGGCGATGACAGATATCGACTACTCGGCGGCGCGGGTAATCACGGAGCTCAACAGCCAGTTGACCATCGCCGATGTCGCGCTGGGCTTTGCGCGAATGCCTCCGTCCAGCCAGGCTGACTTCGAGCGGCATCATTTGTCCGAGGTCATTCCGCCGGAGCGGATCTTCGACCGGCTCCATGACTCGCTGGCCGCTTTTGAGAAGCGGGATATGTCGAGATGACACCAATACCGCCATCGGGCTGACTGTCCGGTGCGGATTGCGTCCGATTCGCCGCCGCCGCATCTTTTAGGCATGGGCAGAACGTCGACTCCTCAGCCGATGGTGGCTGGCTTAGAGCCTGTTGAACATTTCCGAGACGGGCGGTTTTTCAATCCCGGAGTTCCGGACCACAGCTTTTTCGATGCGCTGAAGTGGATGCGAACGCGCAAGCGGCGCGCATGGCCGCCCTGGATCCCATCCATGCCAGGGCCCAAACCGCCCGAGCGTGTTGAGGGCGCGATGCTGCGCGTTACTTTTGTGAATCACGCGACAGTCCTTCTTCAAACGGAGGGACTGAACCTTCTCACAGATCCTGTCTGGTCGAAACGAGTGAGTCCGGTAAGTTTTGCCGGGCCGCGGCGCCACCGGGCGCCGGGGATACGGTTTGAAGATCTTCCGCGGATTGACGCGATCCTGCTCAGCCACAATCATTACGACCATCTGGACATGCCGACGCTGCGGCGGCTCGCGGCGGAGCACAATCCGGCAGTTTTTTGTCCTCTCGGGGTTGCGTCGCTGGTGCGACGCTGTGGGCTGCGCGATGTGCAGGAACTGGATTGGTGGCAGGCGACGATGTGGCGGGGACAGAACCTGCATTGCGTTCCGGCGCAGCACTTCTCCGCGCGGACACCGTTTGATCGCAATCACACACTGTGGTGCGGATGGGTGATGGAGGCGGAGCGCGGGAACATCTATTTTGCCGGTGATACCGGATTTGGCCAGTTCTTTGGGGAAATTGGACGCCGTTTCGCGCCCATCCGGCTGGCATTGTTGCCGATTGGCGCCTACGAGCCGGAGTGGTTTATGGGACCGGTGCACATGACGCCGGAGCAAGCCGTGAAGGCTCGCGAACTGGCGGGAGCGGCTACGGCCGTCGGCATTCATTTCGGGACATTTTCTCTCGCGGATGACGGCGAAGCCGACCCGCTCGCGCGCCTGCGCCGGGCGCTGGCTGGACGCGATACGACCGATCGTTTTTGGACGCTCGCCGAGGGGGAAGGGCGAGAGATTCCGTAGCTGGCGTGCGCGAGGGCTTTGCAGCGCCGCATACAGCCGGTACTCTGTCTGTCATGGCTTTGGACCGGAGAACATTCCTCACTGTCAGCGGCCGGTTCGGCCTTGCTTCCACGCTCTTTCCCGGGGCGCTGTACACCCTGGCGGCACAAGCGCAGCAACAGCAGCCCACAGGCGCGGAGGTGAAACTGCCACCGATCACCGCGGAGATGATTGGGCAGGCCGCTGCCCTGGCAGGCGTGTCTATCGTTCCGGAATACCGCCAGGCCATGCTGGATGGGTTGAATCAGCAGCGCGCCGGCTACGCCGAGATTCGCAAGCTGGATTTGCCCAACAGCGTGGCGCCGGCTTTTGTCTTCGATCCGCTCCCGCCTGGAGAGAACGTCAACTCACAGCGAGAAAAGCCTGTGTATAGCCGCGCGCCGGGGATTCGTACTGTGCCGACGAATCTCGAAGACCTGGCGTTTGCCACCGTCATGGAACTTGGCGATCTCATCCGGCGGCACAAGGTTTCATCCGTCGACTTCACGGCGATGTATACGGAGCGGCTGAAGCGCTACGATCCGCTCCTGCACTTCGTCATCACGCTGACGACGGAGCGGGCGATGGCGCAGGCGCGTGAAGCTGACGCGGACCTTGCTCGCGGCCACTATCGAAGCCCGCTGCATGGCTTGCCCTGGGGAGCGAAGGACCTGCTCGCGGTGAAGGGCTATCCGACGACCTGGGGCGCGGGTGGATTTGAGCACCAGAGGATCGACGAGGACGCCACCGTGGTGAAGCGGCTGGATGCTGCAGGCGCGGTCCTGATCGCCAAACTGACGCTGGGTGCGCTGGCCATGGGGGATTACTGGTTTGGGGGGCGGACGCGGAATCCGTGGAATCCAACGCAGGGATCCAGCGGCTCGTCGGCTGGACCGGCGTCGGCTACCTCAGCCGGGTGTGTGGCGTTCGCCATTGGTTCTGAGACGCTCGGCTCAATCTCGTCGCCATCAACTCGGTGCGGCGTCACGGGCCTGCGCCCCACCTTTGGTTTCGTACCGCGCACGGGCGCCATGGCGCTGAGCTGGACCATGGATAAGCTCGGGCCGATTTGCCGAGCTGTGGAGGACTGCGCCGCAGTGCTGGAGGCCATCTACGGTCCGGACGGCGAGGACCTCTCCGTGCGCAATGCGGCGTTCAACTGGAACGCGGATCTGAACTGGAAGAGCCTCCGCGTTGGATATCTGAAAAAGACATTCGAGGCGGAAGAACCCGCCAGGCCAACGCCGCCGCTGCCTGCCGCGGCGACGGAGGCCCAAAAGAAGCAGCGCCGACAGCACGAGCTGAGGACAGCGGCCTATCGAGCCCAACGAGAGTACGACCGCAAGTATGATCTGGCAGCGCTGGCAAAGCTGCGTTCGATGGGAGTGAATCTGATCCCAGTGGAATTGCCGGATCTGCCATTCGAGGCGATGACGCCCCTGCTTACGGCTGAAGCCGCTGCGGCCTTCGACGAGCTGACGATCACGGGGCGGGACAAATTGCTGACCCGGCAGGGTCCGGAGGATTGGCCGAACGACTTCAGGGTGGCCCGCTTCTATCCTGCTGTGGAATACATCCAGGCGAATCGTGCACGATCGCTTGCCATTGCGGCCATGGCGAAACTGTTCCAGCAGACCGATGTGATCGTGACTTCGACGAACAGCGAGCAACTGGTGGTCACGAATCTCACTGGACATCCCGCCGTGATCGTTCCCAACGGCGCGCGCGGAAGCGATGCGCCTGTGCCGCCGCCGGATATCCCGATCGACGACCAGAGCGGCGGACCGGGAACGCCGGTGAGCATCACATTTCTTGCCGGGCACTATCAGGATGCCAGGGCCTGCGCTCTGGCGCGCGCGTATCAGCAGGCTATCGGGTTTGAGAAGCTGCATCCGAAACTGCCGACGTAAGCACGTTGGACTTTCAGCGAGGTGTCTCAATGGCTATCCGGGCAGGAAAGATCACGACGCTGGGGCTGGTGTTGCTGGTTCTGTGCGCCGCCGATGGGCGAGGCCTGATAGCACAGGCATCACATCAAGCGCGCGACCGTGAGCAAGCCCAGCAGAACGCCCCCGAGAAAGTCATCATCGACACGGACATCGGCGACGATATCGACGACGCCTTTGCTCTGGCGCTTGCGGTTTCCAGCCCCAAGCTCGAGGTTGTCGGCGTGACCACGGCGTGGGGCGATACGGAATTGCGCGCGCGACTGGCGCGCCGCTTTCTCATACAGATCGGGAATGGCGGCATTCCCGTCGCGGTGGGAGTGAAGACGCGCGACCTGACGACTTTTACCCAGGAGCGCTGGGCGGAG
>JASHNS010000120.1 GCA_030041515.1 Acidobacteriaceae bacterium
CAGGAACGACACGATCCCAATTCCCACGGAGTAATAGAGCGCCGCGCCCTCCCACGTCCTCCACCGTCGCGACGCCAACGCCAGCGGCACCCAAAGCACAATCACGGGAAACAGCGCCGACGGCAGCAGCTGCGTCACGAGATACCCCAGCGGAAACCGGTCGATTCGCGCGTGGTACGGAATCAGCCGCGTCATGATCAGCCAGCACGCGCGCACCGCATGCTCCCGCACCAGATACAGAAAATCCAATACCACTGGCGCAATAAACCCCACGCATGCCGCCGCCACGTGCGGCGCCATCCGCTCCCGCCGCCGCCGCAGCGCAATCGCCGCAAGAACCAGAACCCCCACGGCCCAGGGCAGGGCATTGGGCTTGATCAGCGCGGCCGCGCCCGCGATCCCTCCAAACGCCAGGCTCCCCATCCACGCGTTGCGTCGCAGCGCATAGAAGATCGCCGCGCACGCCACCAGCAACATCACCGCCAGCACCAGGTCCCGTTCGCCGGCCTGGTCCACCCCATCATGAATGTGCAGCACGAACAGAAAGCACGCCGCAAACAGCGCGCCCAGCCACGCATCCCGCCTCGCCATCGCGAACATCGCGGCTGCGGCCACCGCCATCAGCGTGAAATCGTACAACCGCCAGCCCAGCGCCCCCGCGCCGAAGACGTGGACCACCGCCCAGTCGAGCGGAAAACACCCCGGCAGGTTGATGTCCACAATTTGCCGATACGGCGCGAGCCCATGCTCCAGCAGGAATGCCCCGTAGTGCATCACCGCCGCATCGCCCACCAGCGGCCAGTGCAGCGTATCCACCACCAGAAACGCCGCGCACCCTGTCAGCGCCAGCGCCAGCACCAACTGCAAGGCCGCAATCAGCGGCTCGATGCCGCGCCGCTCAGCCGTGCCGGTCTTCATTCTCCGCACGGCCTGTTCAATACTTCGCCACCTCCGCAATCGCCCTGAAGATTCCATCCGGCTGCGGCAAAATTGCATCTTCAACCGCCGGCTGATACGCCACGAACGTATCCAGCGCCCCAATCCGCCGCACCGGCGCATCCAGCGCGTCGAACAGCTCCTCGCCGATCCGCGCCGCCAGCTCCGCCCCGTAGCCCCAGCTCACCATATCCTCGTGGGCCACGATCACTTTGCTCGTCTTCGTTACTGATTCGGCGATCGCCTCCCAGTCGTACGGATTCAGCGTCCGCAGATCCAGGATCTCCGTCTCCACGCCCAGCTCCCGCTGCGCCCGCTGCGCCGCCTGCAGCGCCCGCGGCACAATCGCTCCATACGTGATGACCGTCAGATCCTCGCCTTCGCGCACCACCTTCGCCTTGCCGAACGGAATCATGTACTCCGACCCCGGATACGGCGCCCGCCCGTACGACTCCCGATACAGCCGCTTGTGCTCGAAGAACAGCACCGGATCGTCGCAACGGATCGCCGTGCGCAGCAGCCCGTTCGCGTCCAGTGCGTTCGACGGAAAGACCACCCGCATCCCCGGCGTGTGCGTAAACAGGCTCTCCCCCGACTGCGAATGATAAATCGCGCCGCCCGTCAGATACCCGCCAATCGGAACGCGAATCACCGCCGGCGCCGAGAACCCTCCATTCGACCTCCACCGCATCAGCGGCAGCTCGTTGCGCAGCTGGTGCATCGCCGGCCAGATGTAGTCGAAGAACTGGATCTCCGCCACCGGCTTCAGCCCGCGCACCGCCAGCCCAATCGCGCGCCCCACAATCGCCGCTTCCGCCAGTTGCGCGTTGAACACCCGCGACGATCCGTACTCGCACTGCAGTCCCGCTGTCAGCTTGAAGACGCCGCCCTTGCCCTTCACCTGTTTCTGCTGCAGATACTCCTCGCGCGAGCAGTCCGCCACATCCTCGCCGAAGACCACGATCCGCGGATCGCGCCGCATCTCGTCATGCAGGCACGCGTTGATCAGGTCCGCCATCGTGCGATCGTCGGTGCGGTCGCCGGGCGCGGGCGCCGGCTCGCTGGCCAGCTCCGCCCGCGTCGGATCGTAATCCTCTGAGTACCGATGCCGCAGGATCGCCGCCGTCTCCGTCGACGGCATTGGAGCCGCCAGCGCCCGCTCCGCCGCCTGCCGCACCGCCTCGTCCACCTGCCTCTCGATCCGCTCGATCCCTTCCGCGTCCAGGATTCCCTCGCGCAGCAAATACATCTGGAAGTTGTGGATCGGATCCCGCAGCGCATCCGCCTCCCGCTCCCCCGCCGGCCGGTACAGCTTGTCGTTATCGGAATGCGAATGCGAATACGGCCGGATCACATGCCCGTGCACCAGCGCCGGCCCCTTCCGCGCCCGGCAGTAGGCCACCGCCTTCTCAAACGCTTCCATGCACGCAATCGGATCCGTCCCGTCCACTTCCGCGATGTGCAAGTTTGGAAAATTTCCCAGCAGGCGCGAGATGTTCCCGCCCGGGGTGTTCACCTCCACCGGCACGGAGATCGCGTACCCGTTGTCTTCCACCACAAACAGCACGGGCAGCTTGCCGTTCGACGCGACGCTGATCGCCTCCCAGAACTCGCCCTCGCTCGTTGCGCCGTCGCCGATCGAGACGTACACCACCTCGTCGCCGTGGAACTCCACCGGGTGGAACTGCCGGTAGTCGTCCCGCCGCGGATCGCCGGCCGTCTCCTGCGCCACCGACTCCGCCGCCTCCGGATTGGCCGCGAAGTACAACGCCGCCTCCGCGCACCCCACCGCCTGCAAACACTGCGTCGCCGTCGATGACGACGGGCTCACGATATGCCGCTCCGGGCTCGACCAGTGCGACGGCATCTGCCGCCCGCCGCTCGCCGGATCGGTCGCCGCGCCCACCGACTGCAGCAACTGCTCTTCCACCGGCGTCCCCAGCGCCAGCGACAGCGCCCGATCCCGGTAATACGGGAAGAACCAGTCGTACCCCGCTCGCAGAGCCAGCCCCGCCGTCACCAGCAGCGCCTCATGCCCGGCGCCCGAGATCTGGAAAAACACCTTCTGCTGATTCTTCAGGATGATCTCGCGGTCGTCGGTCTTCCGCGACAGATACATCAACCGGTAAATCTCAACGAGCTTTTCGCGCGCCACGCCGCCCTTGCCGTTGGCGGCGGCAGACGTTGCGCTTTCTGCGCTGGAGACCGCAATGCGGGCCATCAAATCCCCTCGAACGAATTAGATGTCGCTTCTCCCAGTTTAGAGCCAACGGCAGGGAATCGCCCCCCTGGGAAACGCCGGCTTCCGCCCTGGGCAAACGGACGATTGTAGCAACTCTGTTGAAAGGGAATCCAGCGGCAGATTCAACGCGCCGGCAGCGCAATGTTGATTAGCCCAGCGGTTCAGCGCGGGGCGAGCAACCCCAAAATCCAGAGCGCCGGAGGGGCGGCGTGGGGCTCGGGGAAAAAATATTTTGAGAACCTCATCCCGCAGTTCATTGGATTCATGAGGGTTCCAGGGTAATACCCTGCGGGTATTACCCCGCCGCCTTGCCTTCGCCATGCGCTTGAGCGCGTTCGCGCGGCTGAGGGAAAGACTTGCAGATGCGATTCCGGGCCTATCCCGGAAAGCTGGTGTCGTGGAGTTGAGAAAGAGCGCCGTAGCCGGGCCTCTGAGGGCCGAAAAGGAAAAGCTCTGTCGCGAGACAGAGCTTTCTTCTTTTTCAGCATAGGCGGGTGGGGAAACTGGAGGCAAGGAGATTCGGAGGGTGAGACGGTACGACGGTACCGGCGCGGGGAGGTTACGGGTTCGGGTCGGTGCGCGAAGGTTGGCGGAACGATCTATTGGCAGCGGTGCGGGAGGTAACGTTACTGGGCGGGTCGGCTGCGCCCGTTCCGAGCGGGGTGGCGCGTGGGAATCAGGTTGGCTGGACGGCGGCTTCGGGTTCGGGTACCGGCTCCGATGGGAAGCTGAAGGGCAGCGACAGGGGCGCTGAGCCGCTGTAGAGGCGTTCAATCCAGGAGAGGAAGTTCGTACGGGCGCGCGCAAGCATGACGGCCTGGGAGAGCTCATCAGGGCCGACTTCGGAAACGAGTTTGGAGCCGATGAGGAGGTCCTCGCCCTGCTTGCCCTCGAGTGAGCGCGCGAGGCCAACCGCCCACTTTTTTGCTTCTTCGTCTTTCGCTTCGTAGTAGCCTCGGCTGACGGATTCGGCGAGGCAGCGATAAAAGTAGTGCTGCGCGGCCTTGCGCGCTGTGTTCAGGGCGTTCCAGTCGATGAGGTTTTTCGCGTCGAGGAATTTACCGGGCTCGCTGACGATTTCGTGGGCCAGGGCGTAGCTGGGCCTGGATTCCATTCCGACAAGGGGAAGAAAGAAGTCGAGGCGAAGGATCCAGCGCAGAAGGCGGAGCGGTTCCATGCCCGCGTTCGTACGGCCGATGAGCTCCGAGGGCCAATGACCATCGGCGATCATGACGGCTTCGCGCTCCGAGGGTGCCAGGTTGTCCCAGATGCCGTTGGCGCGCAGGAGATCGATGTGAGTTCGGCGGGAGATGATTTCGACGTTCGGAGGGAGCTGTTTGTCGCGGAGGAAGGCCTCGCTGCCGGCGCGGTCGAGCATGACGGCATAAAGGAGGCCCATCTGTGCGAGATACGCACGCAGTTCGGGAGTTTCCTCGTGGAGAGGCGTGGCAGGAGGTTCCGGCTGGAGCGAGATGCGGACCGGCTCGTTGCGCCTGTTGTTGCGGCGGATCCACCAAACGACGGGGATGGCGAGGACGAGGAGCCAAACGCCGCCGGAGCCGATGAGCCACACAAGGTAGGCGACGCAGAGGAACGGGGTGAGCAGAAGCAGGATGAGCCGGAGGAGGAACTTACGGGCCCGAGGGTCCTTGTGGGCGCGGCGGAGGCTGAAGCCTGCCTGGCGCCATAAGGCGCCGAGGGAAATCTGACGCCAGTAGCGCTTGCTGAAGAACAACCGAAGGAAACTGAGCATGGGAGCTGGTAAGGTGCGCTCAGTTTAGTACGGAGATACAGCTCCGGTGTAAAGGAAATTGGTTGTCAGGGAGATTGCTCTCCCAGGAATCCGGTTATCCAGGGGCGAGCGGAAAGCAGGGGCTGAAGCCCGGATCATTCGGAGCGGGAGTCGGCACGACTGAAAGTCGTGCCCTGATACAAGTCACCTGTCTCGGAGTGGTTTCCGCAGG
Organism: Acidobacteriaceae bacterium; assembly: GCA_030041515.1. Classification (GTDB taxonomy): domain Bacteria; phylum Acidobacteriota; class Terriglobia; order Terriglobales; family Acidobacteriaceae; genus Palsa-343. The sequence continues at coordinate 5,143 of JASHNS010000120.1, forward strand.
CCGGGCGGTCGTGCCCTGATACAAGGCGCATGGGCTGAAGCCGAACGGCGTTGCACATCGGTGTCCCGCTCTCTTATATTCGCGAACGGTGCGCAGAGCCGTTGGGCTCGCTCGGGACGAGGTTATGAGCACGGGTTGGATAAACGCGGCGAAGGCGCCCGGCGGAAGCGACGAAATGCAGGTCCTTCGATGGCTCGCCGGTGCGGGCCATCTTCGCTCAGGATGACGGATTTTTTTCGCGAGCAGGCTACACGTTATAGGTGGACGAAGAAACGCGGCCGCCCCTTCCCGTCCAGTTCGTGTGGAAGAATTGGCCGCGGGGCTTGTCTGTGCGCTCGTAGGTGTGCGCGCCGAAGAAGTCGCGCTGCGCCTGCAGCAGATTCGCGGGCAGGCGCGCGGTGCGGTATCCGTCGTAAAACGAGAGCGCGGTGGAGAACGCTGGAGCCGGCACGCCCAGCGCGATGGCTTTGACCAGCGCTTTGCGCCAGGAGGCCTGGTACTGGTTGAGGACGCCCGAAAAGAAGCTGTCGAAGAGCAGGTTCTCGAGCGCGGGATTTTTGTCGTACGCGTCCTTGATTTTGCCGAGGAAGCGGCTGCGGATGATGCAGCCTCCGCGCCACATGAGCGCGATGCCGCCCATGTTGACGCGCCAGCCGAATTCTTTGGCGGCTTCGCGGAGCAGCATGTATCCCTGCGCGTAGGAAATGATTTTGGAGCAGTAGAGCGCGCGGCGCACGTTCTCGATGAAGTCGGGGCGGTCGGCGAGGGCGGCCTGGCCGATGGGGCCTTCGAGGATCTTCGAGGCGGCGACACGCTCGTCTTTGATGGCGGAGAGGCAGCGCGCGAAGACGGCTTCGCTGATGAGCGTGACCGGCATGCCGAGGTCGAGCGCGGAATTGACGGTCCACTTGCCGGTGCCTTTCTGACCGGCGGTGTCGAGGATTTTGTCGACAAGGGGCGAGCCGTCGTCGTCCTTTTTGGCGAAGATTTCGGAGGAGATTTCGATGAGGTAGCTGTCGAGCTCGCCCTTGTTCCACTCGGTGAAGATGTGCGAGAGCTCGTCGGGCGTGGCGTTGAGCGCGTGGCGGAGCAGGTCGTAGGCTTCGCAGATGAGCTGCATGTCGCCGTACTCGATGCCGTTGTGCACCATTTTGACGTAATGGCCCGCGCCCTGATCGCCGACCCAGTCGCAGCAGGGAGTTCCCTGGCCGTCGGAGCTGGTGGCTTTGCCGCTGGCGTCGACCTTGGCGGCGATGGCCTGGAAGATGGGTTTGACGTGCGGCCAGGCTTCAGGATTGCCGCCGGGCATGATGGAGGGTCCGAAGCGCGCGCCTTCTTCTCCGCCGGAAACGCCGGTGCCGATGAAGAGGATTCCCTTCACGGCGAGGTCTTTGGTGCGGCGGTTGGAGTCGGTGAAGAGCGAATTGCCGCCGTCGATGATGATGTCGCCGGGCTCGAGCAGCGGGAGCAGATGCTCGATGTTCTGGTCGACGACGTCGCCGGCCTTGACCATGAGCATGACGCGGCGCGGGCGTTTGAGGAGAGAGACGAATTCCTGGAGGGGGTGGGCGCCGACGACCTGGGTGCCGCGGGCTTCGTTGGCGAGGAAGTCGTCGACCTTGGAGACGGTGCGGTTGAAGACGGCGACCTTGAAGCCGTGGTCATTCATGTTGAGGACGAGGTTCTGGCCCATGACAGCGAGGCCGATCAAGCCGATGTCGCAGGAAGCGTCGGGCATAGAGATCTCCAAAGAGATTTTGCGCTATGGAGAGAGGATAAACCAGTGGTCAGACCTCAAAAGTGATCAGTAACGAGCTGCCAGCTTCCGGCAGCCGGCAGCCCACCCTATCCGCGATAAGGCCGCGGATAAGGGTGGGGCACCCGGCAGAAATGCAGGTCCTTCGACTGCGTTTGGCGCGCGGCGCGCCAAACGCCGCTCAGGATGACAGCTTTTGATTAGTAGCCGCTCGCTTTGCCATAGTTCTCGCGATGGTCCTGGCCGGCTTCGAGCATGCCGGTTTTGGGGTCGACCCGGATGCATTCGGCGTTGCCCCACTGGCCTGGGAAGCGGAGCTGGTAGCTCATCGCCCGCAGGGCAGAGATCGTTGCGGGCGAGAAGCCGGGCTCGAGATCGATTACGTCAGGCAGGTATTGGTTGTGGAAACGCGGGGCGTCGACGGCCTGCTGGATGTTGAGCCCATGATCGGCGACGCTGAGGAAGACGTTGGCCACCGTCGAGATGATCGTGGCGCCGCCGGGCGAGCCGAGCACCATGGCGACTTTGCCGTCGCGGAGCACGATGGTCGGCGTCATGCTGGAGAGCGGGCGTTTGCCGGGGGCGATCGAGTTTGCTGGTCCCTGGATGAGGCCGAACATGTTGGGCACGCCCTGTTTCGAAGCAAAGTCGTCCATCTCGTCGTTGAGCAGGAAGCCGAGCGAGGGAACGGTGACGCCGGAACCGAAGGCGCCGTTGAGGGTGGTGGTGACCGCGACTGCGTCGCCCTGCGCGTCCATAACGGAGTAGTGCGTGGTGTCGGTGGCTTCCTGGCGGACGTCTTTCATCGTTGGCGGAGGCGGGAGAAATCCGGCGGGGCGAAGGAGCGAGGCGGAAGGTGTGGCTTTGTCGGGCGAGATGGACGCGCGCCACGCGGCGGCATACTTCATGCTGAGCATCTGCGCGATCGGCATGTGGACGTAATCCGGATCGCCGAGGTACTGGTTGCGATCCATGTAGGCGCGGCGGAATGCTTCGACGATGAGGTGGATGTCCTGGGGCGAACGGTCGGGAAGGTCGCTGAGCTTGTAGCCGGAGAGGATGTTGAGGGTTTCCATGAGCGTGACGCCGCCGGAGGAGGGCGGAGGCGCGGAGATGATGGTGTATCCGTAGTAGTGGCCGATGATGGGCTGGCGGATTTTGACCCGGTAGTGGGCGAGATCTTTCGCGGTGATGAGGCCGCCGCCCTGCTGAATGGCGGCGGCGATTTGCTGGGCCATGGGACCGTGGTAGAAGTCGGACGGATCGGTTGAGATTTTGCGGAGCGTGGCGGCGAGGAGCGGCTGGCGGAAACGGTCACCGGCTTTGTAGTAGTTACCGTTGCGCTGGAAGATTTCGTGCGAGGCGGGAAATTGGGAGAGGACTCTGTGGTGGAGCTCCTGCGCTTCTTCGGGGGTGAGGATGAAACCGTCGGCGGCGAGTTGGATGGCGGGCGCCATGACCTGCCGGAGGGTGAGGCGGCCATAGTGCTGCTCGGCGAAGACGAGGCCGGCTTCAGAGCCGGGAACGCCGATGGCGCGATAGCCGATGATGCTGGCGTTGGGAATGACGTTGCCGTGGGCGTCGAGATACATGTTGGGCGTGGCGGCGAGCGGAGCTTCTTCTCGGTAATCGAGGAAGATGTTCTGGCCCGTGCGCTCGTGAATGAGCATGAATCCGCCGCCGCCGATGTTGCCGGCGAAGGGATAGACGACTTCGAGGGCGAATCCGACAGCGACGGCGGCGTCGACGGCGTTGCCGCCTGCGTGGAGAACCTGGACGCCAGCATCGGTGGCGAGATGATGCACGGTAACGACCATCGCGTGCGGCTCGCGGACGGGCTGGTCGGCGATGAGGGCCTGCGCGGTTTGGGGCGTGAGCGCAGAGAAGTTGGGGGCCGAAGAAGGCGATTGAGCGGCGAGAGAAAGGGGGAGCGCGAGGACGAGAGAGAGCGCAGTCAGGGAGGAACGATTGGACATGATCGAGAACGACCTCAGGGGAACGTTGGAAATTGTACGGGTTTCGAGGTGAGCGTGCCTTCGGCGGATCGAGTTAAATGTAGTGAATCTGAAGCTCATCGAAGAATCAATGCAGGTCCTTTCGACTCGGTTTGCCGCGTACGACGCGGCAAACTGCGCTCAGGATGACAGAGTATTTTTGTTGCGAAGTTCAGACTCAGGAAACTAGCGCTGGCTGGCGTGGCCGGCGGCTACTTTGCGGTTGAATTCGGCGGAGGCGCCGCGGGCGATGCTGAGAGTCTGCCAGCTGGGGCCGGCGAAATGCTTCGCGAGCAGGATGATCTGGCCGGTGTGCATGGAGTAGTGCGCGACCTGGCGATTGATCGCCTGCATAACCGAGTGGGCTTCGCCGCGGATGGTGATGGTGCGGTTGAGGTCGGCGGCGGTGAGCGGGTCGAGCGCGGAGGAGAGCGCGGTCCAGGCGGATTCCCAGAGAGCGAGGAGCTCGGCGCGGGTGGCCGGCGGATTCTCGAATTCCTGATCGCGGTGACGGGGGGGCTTTTCGCCGTCGGAGGTGAGGAAATCGGTCCAGCGGGAGATCATGTTGCCGGCGAGGTGCTTGACGATGATGGCGATGGAATTGGCTTCGGGGGAGAGGACGGCGAAGAGCTGCTCGTCGGAGACCTGGGCGATGGCGCGGTCGGCGAGGTTTTTGTACTGGGCGAAAAGGGCGCGGGAGTCTTCGATGTAGGACGTGGTGAAAACGAGCGGCATGAGCGCAGTGTAGCGCGTTGCTCCATCCTTCGGCGCAGCAGGCGCGGCGCAGGATGGAGCAACCGCTGGCAATGGTCAGGCGCCGGACGAAAAAACTTTGGGCACTTCGATACCGAGAGCGGTGGCGAGGTCGTGCTGGTGTTCCTGCTCCTGGGTGATGATCTGACGGAGCTGCTCGGCCAGGGCGTAGTGGCCGACGGCTTCTGCCTGGCGGACGCGCTGGCGGTAATTGCGGATGGTTTCGGTCTCGTTGTCGAGGTCGAAGCGGAGCATTTCTTCGGCTTTCTTTGAGAGGCGGACGGGCTTGGGAGTGGCGGTGGGCATCCCGCCGAGATAGTCGATCTGGTCGGCGATGATGAGGGCGTGCTGGAGTTCCTGTGCGGCGTGGAGCCGGAGCTCGTCAGCGATGTTCATGTACTCGGCGCCGGAAAGGACGTTGCTGTAGACGGTGTAGGCGATGATGGCCTGGTACTCGCGAGCCAGGTCTTCGTTGAGGGCGTCGATGAGGTCCTGAATGGCCTTATCGTTTTGCGGCGCGTTTTTGGGCATCGTCATTTTTCCTGAAGTGCCGGACGCTTCGGGGCGTGTGCGGCCACGCATTCAGATGCGGCCCCGGGGCGCGGCGTTGGGTACGCGTGCAGGTGAAGACAGAGCGAAAGCAGCCGATGAGGGGGAGAGAAGGTTCTCTCCCGGAGGTTTTCTCGGCAGGATATGTTCGCGATTATTGGAATCATCGTGGTATTTGGGGCGGTGCTGGCGGGTTTTCTGATGGAGCACGGGCACATCACCGTCCTGATACAGCCGGCAGAACTGCTCATCATCGGGGGCGCGGGGGCGGGCACCCTGCTGATTGCTAATCCATTGCGAATTTTAAAAAAGGTGGGGGCCGGCGCGCTGGGAGCGTTTAAGGGGAAATCCCGGTTTGGGAGGGATCGCTATCTGGCCACGCTGAAGATGATGTACGAACTGCTGCAGAAGGCGCGGCGGGGCGGGATGCTGACTATTGAGAGCGACGTGGAGCAGCCGGACCAGAGCCCCATCTTCCAGGGAGTGCCCACGTTCCTCAACGACCACCACGCGCGGGATTTTGTATGCGACACGCTGCGCATGGTGATTACGGGAGGCGTTGAAGCCTTCGACATGGACCAGATGATGGATCTGGATATGGAGGTGCAGCACCGGAACACGGAGGAGCCGGTGACGGCGCTGGCCACGATGGCGGATTCACTGCCGGGGCTGGGGATTGTGGCGGCGGTGCTGGGAGTGGTGATCACGATGGGAGCGCTGGGAGGACCGGCGGAAGAGATTGGGCAACATGTGGCCGCGGCGCTGGTGGGCACGTTTCTGGGAATCCTGATGTGCTATGGCCTGGTGGGGCCGGTGAGCCAGAACATGGCGAAGTCGGGTGCGGAAGAGCACGCATACCTGTATGTGTTACGCGTGCTGATGCTGGCGTTCATTCGCGGGCAGCCGCCGGTGGTAGCGGTGGAAATGGGGCGGCGTGCGATTCCCACGCACGTGCGGCCATCGTTCAGCGAGGTGGAAGAGGCGTGCCGGAAGCATGCAGAGCCGGAAGCCGCGGCGGGGGCGGAGCCGGCGGCTTAACCGGGCACAGAGCACAGATGCAGCAGGCGAAGCCCATCATCGTGGTGAAGAAGAAGTCCGGACACGGGGGCCACCATGGCGGAGCGTGGAAGGTGGCGTATGCGGATTTCGTGACCGCGCTGATGTCGCTGTTCATCGTGCTGTGGCTGATGAACACGAGCCAGAAGGTGCGGCAGGCCGTGGCGGGATACTTCAACGATCCTCAGGGGAAGACGACGCTGACGGGTACGGATCAATCCGGCTCGAACGACTCGCTGCCGGTGACGGAAAACAACATTCCCGAGCTGAAGAAGCGAATTGAGGAAGCGATTCGGCAGATGAACGATCTGAAGGCGCTGCAAAATCAGATCCAGATCACGATTACTCCGGAGGGATTGAGGATCGAGCTGCTGGAAACAAAGGATGGGACGTTCTTCGATACGGGAAGCGCAAAGCTGACGCCCCATGGCGAGGAGCTGCTGAGGATGCTGGCCGAACAGCTGGGAGGAATCCCGAACCGCATTGCCATCGAAGGGCACACCGATGCGCAGCCGTATGTGACGGAGTCGGGCTATGGAAACTGGGAGCTGTCGTCGGATCGGGCGAACGCGGCGCGGCGGCTGATGCAGGGGGCGGGACTGCGGCAGGATCAGGTATCGGAAGTACGTGGGTATGCGGATCAAAAGCTGCGGCTGCCGCAGAACCCGATGGATCCTTCGAACCGGAGGGTTTCGCTGATCGTGCAGTATTTAACCGCCGCGTCGCCGGGGGAAGCCGCGCCGACAAGGCCGGGAGAGAAACCGGATACGGACGGGCTGCGGCCAACCGTGATCCCGGTGAAGGAAGACAATGCGAGCCAGGGTAGTGCGGGGGGCATTGGAGGACAAGCGCCAGCGGCGGGCAAAGGGCGAAGGTCGATTTTCTCGCAGCTGCTGGGCCGGCTGAAGAAGCAGTAACGCCTTGTTGTGGCGCCGCGAGTCGCTTAGAGTAACTTCAATACGGTGCAACCGGGAATTCAGTCGCCACGTCGCCGACGCTGCGCCGGACAACACACAGGGGGCGACCTTTGACTGAAGCTTCGCGCGGATACGAAGAGTCCAGCGATATCGATCTGCTGCACGAGATCGGCAGCCGGATGGCGGCGGCGGATCCCTTTCACGACGTGCTGCAGCGGATTGTGGAGATGGTGACCGCGGCGGTGCGCTGCGACTCGTGTTTTCTGTATGTGCTGGACAAGGACAAGCTGGTCCTGCGGGCCTCGAAGAATCCGCACGAGGAGGAGCTGGATCGGCTGGCTATGGACGTGGGGCAGGGCGTGACGGGCTGGGTGGCAGAACACAAGCAAACGGTGGCGCTGCCGGCGCGGGCGTGGGCTGATCCACGATTTGCAAAGTTCGGGAGTCTGCCGGAGGACCGGTTTGAGGCCTTCCTGGCGGTGCCCATCCTGTGCCGCGGCAAGCTGGTCGGCGCCATCAACGTGCAACATCGCGAGACCCACAACCACTCGAAGCGCGAGATCAGGCTGATTACGATGATTGGATACCTGGTGGGCGCGGAGGTGGAACTGGCGCGGATGGAGTTTGAGCAGCGGCAGCTGGCGGAGCAACTGGAGGCGCGCAAGGTGATGGAGCGCGCCAAGGGCATCCTGCAGCGAGAGTTGGGCGTGGATGAGGAAACTGCCTATCTGACGCTGCAGAAGCAGAGCCGCCAAAAGCGGCGGCCGCTGAAGGAGATCGCCGAAGCCATCATTCTGATGGACGATTTAAAGCGGGGCAAGAAGCAGGGGTAGGTACTGAGTCAGGCGACGGAGCCGGAGGCGAGGGTGCTGTGCACGCCGGCGTTTTGGGCGTCGGGGTCAGGATGGACAGCCTCGATGACGAGGTTCCAGTCGCAGATGGCCTCGAACCCGCTGATGCCATAGCGGCCGCCACCGAGGAGTGCCGGAACCGGAGGGGCGAAACTCATCACGATCCGGAGGGCGGCGTCCTTGCGGTCGCACAAACCGGCTTTGGCCATCGATTCCATGGCCTGGTGATGAGCTCTTTTGCGAGCATCGGCGCAGGCGCGGTTCTGGCTGATGGTGTCTTCCCCCCTGGCAGTTCCGGCTGCCTCGTAGTACTGATCGTCGAGAAGAGTGAATCGGGACGACGGGGCAAAGGCGGAAGTCTTGCCGGCGGGCGGAATGATGGCCTGAGCGGTGCTGGTGAGGGCAGTTGCCCATTGGCAGATTGCCCGTATCACCGAGACGGCTGAAGCTTCTCGTTGTGTGCAGGGAGGAAACGAGAGCGTCATCGTGATGGTGCAAAACGAGTCTCGGGCGGTTTCGGGGACCCTTTCGAGCCAGTCGCCAATGTCCCGGAACGCCTGGCGTTGGGCGTCGAGGCGAGCGGCGGCCTGATCACGAGGATCAGCGCCGGGAGAACTGCCCCGGCCTGAGAGTCCGTCGAACATAAAGCCCCCTGAAACCCTGCCAGGAGCGCCTGCGAGCAAGCTGAAAATTATGGTACGAGCGCGGGCGCAAAAGAGCTTGTGACGGCGGACACAGGTGCAGGCGGAGAATCCGGGAGGGTAACGGAGCTGCGGGCGACTCAGTGCCAGTCGATATGAATCCCCTGAGCGGTGATGACGATGCTGGGGGGCTTCTGGCGGGTGAGGAGATGGATGGCCTGAAAGCCTCCGGTGAGAGCGAGGAGCGCGCCGCTGCCGACCATGAGGCCGAGCTTGCTGGTAGGGTCGGGATCGATGACGGCGAGGATCACCATGGAAGCGCCGAGAACCGTCATGCCGGAGGCGATGGCGACGGCGGTCCACTCGCGGCGGGTGAGATGGGCGTGCAGGCCCATCTGAAGGAGGCTCTGGGTGGAGGGATCGATGCCGAGCTGCGCGTCGTCGACGAGGTCGACCTGCATGCGGTCGCGCCAGGCGTGTGCGAGGCGCGGCAGCCAGTCCTTCTCCGAGGTGCGGATGGTGTTGGAGGCGGGGACGGGTTGGGGCTGCGGCGCGGACATTCCTCAATAGTGTAGAACCGGGCAGCTGAGGAACGGATAGCTAAGAAGCGGTTACCTGAGGACCGTATTCTGAAGCGGGGAGCGATGTGATGCGGATTGTGGCGATGGAGGGGTTTGGCGGAGCCGAAGTGCTGCGGATTGCGGAGGCCGAGCGGCCGCGGCCGGGCGCAGGGGAGGTGCTGATCGAGGTGGCCGCGGCGGGGTTGAATCGCGCAGACATTTTGCAGCGGCAGGGACATTATCCGCCGCCGGCGGGCGCGCCGGAGGTACTGGGGATGGAGGTGTCCGGCACCGTGGTGGAGTGTGGTCCGGGGATCAAGGAGCGATGGAAGGTTGGCGACGCGGTGTGCGCGCTGGTTCCGGGCGGCGGGTATGCGGAGTTCTGCGTCGCCCATGCCGGGTGCTGCTTGCCTGTGCCGCATGGGCTGACGCTGGAACAAGCGGCGGCCCTGCCGGAGGCGGCGATGACGGTCTGGGCGAATCTGTTTGCGACAGATGCGCGGAATACACCGCGACTGTTTGCGGGCGAGCGGTTTCTGATGCAGGGAGGGACGAGCGGGATTGGGGTGATGGCGATCCAGGCGGCGCGGGCGCGGGGCGCGCATGTGGCGGCGACAGCGGGATCCGCGGAGAAGTGCGAGTTTCTGCGTGGGCAGGGTTGCGAGCGGGCGTGGAATTATCGCGAGGAAGACTGGGCAGCGGGCGCGGCGGAGTGGGCTTCGGGCGGCGTCGATGTGATTCTGGATATGGTGGCGGGGGACTATTTTGCGAAGCATGTGGAACTGCTGGGAGTGGGCGGACGTCTGATCCATATCGCAACCGGACATGGGGCGGAGGTAAGGCTGGATCTGCGCAAGGTGATGAGGAAGCGTCTGACAGTGACGGGGTCCACGCTGCGCTCGCGACCAGTCGAAGAAAAGCGACGGCTGCGGGATGCCGTGGAGGCGGAGCTTTGGCCGCTTCTGGCGAGCGGGCAAGTGCGTGTGGTGGTCGATCGGGCATTTGCGATGGAGCAAGTGGCCGAGGCGCAGCAAAGGATGGAATCGAGCGCGCACATGGGGAAGATCGTGTTGCGGATGAATGAGAAGATGAAGCAGATATGCGCGTAACGGCGAAGAGGCTGCGAGGGTGGATTGCGCTCGCGGCGGTCCTGCTGGTGGCAACCGTAGTGGGATCTTTTCTGAAGGGGCGATACCGGTTTCGCCATATTGCGCGCGATTTGCCGGCACGGCTGGGAGTCAATATTCAGGAGTCTTCAAAGGAAATCACGTACTCCCAGTCGAGCCAGGGGCACACGCTGTTCACGCTGCAGGCGTCGAAGGAATTCCAGATGAAATCGGGACACGTACTGCTGCACAACGTGGACATCACGTTGTACGGGCCGCCGGGCTCGGGCCGAACCGATCACATTTTTGGCAGCGATTTCGATTACGACCAAAGCCAGGGGGTTGCGATCAGCCACGGCGCGGTGCAGATCCAGCTGGAAGGTCTGGGCGCGGGCAGCGCGCAGCGAGGCGGCGCCGCAGGTTCCAATGCAATCCGGGTGCAGACGAGCGGCCTGACGTTCGTGCAGAAGACCGGGCAGGCGTCCACGGCAGAGCCCGTGCACTTTCAATTGCCGCGAGCTTCGGGATCGGCGATCGGGGCCGAATACAACTCAAGGACGGGCGTCCTGGTTTTGGACAGCCAGGTTCACATCACAACGAACAGCCAGGGGAAGACGGCGAAGATCGGGGCCGCGCATGCAACGCTGGAGCGGACCAGGATGCAGGCGCTGCTGAAGGGCGCGACGCTCGATTACGAGAGCGAGCATGGGAGCGCCGACCAGGCGACGGTGGACTTCAGGCAGGATGGAACGGCGAAAGAAGTCGACGCCCAGGGAGATGTGCGGATGGCGACGGACGAGGGTGCGACGACGGACGCCGGCACGGGGGTGATCCTTCTGAATGCGAACAGTCAACCGATTCGAGCGAATCTGGGCGGGGGCGTGAGGTTTGGCGATGCGAGGCAGGGCGCGCGCATGCGGGGATCAGCGGAGGCGGGGACGCTTCTTTTTCAGGCGGCTCCGGGGTCAAATGGATCAATGGAACTGCAGCACGCGGATTTCCGGCAAAACGTGAAGTATAGCCAGGAAGTTATTGATACGAATGGAAATATAGAGGGTAATTCGGAGCGAGAGCTGGAGGCCCAGAAGGTGGATATCGATTTCGCCAGGACCGCGCCGCGGCAACCGATCGAGGCGAGCAAGGCGGTGGCTGAGGGAAACCCCATACTGACGATGCATCAGGCAGCCAAAAACGGAACCCACCCGACTCCCGCGCAGACCACGCGCATGCGGGCAGATGAGTTGGTGGCCACACTCAGCGCCGGCAACGTGCTGCGGGAACTGGATGGGACAGGCCACACGGAGATCGACACCCTGTCGAGCGATGGCGCGCGAGAGACAAGCCGAGGCGATGAGCTGCGCGCAACTTTTAAGGAACAAGTCGCGCCAGCGAAAACAGGAGCTGCGATGCGTGGGGCCAGCGCCAGCTCGGAACGGCGGACCGTTTCAGGCAGCCACGGAAACAGGAAAGAATCGCAGCAGGGGCCGAAGATGCAGTCGGTTCTGGAGACCGCATTCCAGGACGGCAACGTCGTGCTGATGGAGATTCCGGCTTCGGACGCCAGATCTTCGACGGCTGGAACAACGAAGCCGGGCGGTGCGGCAGAGGAGCCCCTGACAGCGTGGGCGGAGCATGCAGAGTATCACGCGGCCGACGAGGTGCTGAACCTGACCGGAAATCCTCGGTTGCGGGAGGGCGAGACGACGCAGATGTCGGCGGAGAAGATTGTGTATCACCGCGATTCCCGGAATGCCGAGGCTACGGGCGACGTGAAGGCAACGTACACCCAGGGAACGGAGGGAGGCGGGCGCACCGCGACGGTTCCAGCGATGGGCGGCAACGGGCCGGTGCACGTCATTGCGGCACGCGCGGAGATGCACCATGCGACCGGAGAAGCGACTTTTTATGGGGTCGCGCAGGAAAGAGCCCGGATGTGGCAGGGACCGGACAGTCTGTTGGCGCCGACCATTGAAATCGATCGCAGCCAGGACGTGCTGAAGGCGTGGGGAAACGGCGCGGGACCGGAGGTGGCGGCGAATTTCACGTCGGCAATGGGCGCCAGGCACGAAGAGACGCTGGTGAGTGTAGAAAGCCGGAAACTGGACTACTCCGACAAGAGCCGTGTGGCTGACTTCCAGGGCGATGTGACAGCCGAGCACGGAGATGAGGCGATGCACGCCGAAAATGCGTTGGTGTTTCTGAAGCCGGAGGAAAAGGCATCGAGCGATCGCGCGGGAAAACAGAATTCAGAGATCGATCACGTAGTGGCAACGGGGCATGTGGTATTCACGCAGCCAGGCAGGCGAGGGGAAGGATCGAAGCTGGTGTATACGGCGGACGATGGCAAATATGTGTTGACGGGAACGCCGGGAGCGCAGCCGCAATTGTGGGATCGAGTGCACGGAACGACCACGGGGGCCGCGTTGATTTTCAATAGTCAGAATGATAGCGTCGAGGTCAGTGGGGGAAAATCGAGCGCCGTCACGATGACGCGTGCTCCCAGGTAATGCGAAAGCTAACCACCGACGACATCAGCAAATCGTACAAGGGCCGCCAGGTGGTTCACGGCGTGAGCGTGCAGGTGACGGAAGGCGAAGTGGTGGGCCTTCTGGGACCGAACGGGGCTGGGAAAACGACCAGCTTTTACATGATCGTGGGGCTGATCCAGCCGGATGCCGGGCGTATTCTGGCGGACGGCGAAGACATTACCCAGGTGCCCATGTATTTGCGGGCGCGGCAATATGGGATCAGTTATCTTCCCCAGGAACCGTCGGTTTTTCGGAAATTGACGGTAGAAGAGAACATTCTGGCAGTGCTGGAAGTCCAGTCGGTAACGCCGGAAATGCGGCGCGCGCGCGCGGAAAAACTGATCGAGCAGCTGAATCTGGGACATATCCGCAAGACGCGCGGGTATGCGCTCTCAGGAGGAGAACGTCGCCGGGTAGAGATTGCGCGAAGCCTGTGCATCCAGCCATCGTTCATTTTGCTGGACGAGCCCTTTTCGGGAATTGATCCCATAGCGGTCCTGGATTTGCAGGAAATCATTTTTGACCTCAAAGCGAGTGGGATCGGAGTTCTGATTACGGACCATAATGTCCGCGAGACGCTGTCGGTGACCGATCGCGCCTACATCATCAACGAAGGACAGATCTTCCGGCATGGGACGCCGGAACAACTGGGCAGCGATCCGGAAGTGCGCAGAGTGTATCTGGGAGAGAGTTTTTCGCTGGATTGAAGTCCGGGCGGAATGGCTGAACCCAGAGTCAGCAGGGGATGTACACTTTGAGGCACAGGTGGGGCGCAAAGCCCGTCCAGTAGAGGTTTATGCCATTACTCCAGCCAAAGCTCAGCCTGAAAGTCGCCCAGCGGCAGATATTGACGCCAGGGCTGATGCAGATGGTCAGTGTGCTTGCGCTGAACAAGCTGGAACTAAAAGAGATGATCCAGGCGGAGATCGCGGAGAATCCGGTACTGGAGGAGATGGAAGAGAACGTTCCTCTGCTGGACGATGTTGCGCGCGAGGAAGAGGAACGGGACCGGCCGGCGGAGACGCAGGCGGCCGTGGAAGGCGAGGGCAAGGAGAAGGATCCCTTCGACGAGATCGATTTTGGGAGTTACTTTCAGGATTATCTCGATCCAGGATTCCGGTCGCCGAACAATTACGAGGAAATCGAGAAGCCGTCGATTGAGAATTTTCTTTCGGCGCCGGCCACGCTGAGCGACCATCTCTTCTGGCAGTTGGGAGCGCTGAACCTGGCACCCGCCGTGCGCGAAGCGGCGGAGTACATCATCGGAAACCTGAACGAGGATGGCTACCTGACAGCGACGGAGGAGGAGTTGCTGGAAGGCTACCTGCGGGAGCAGATGGAGCCTGATCCATCAGAGAACCGCAGTGGGGCTTCGCCGAAGGATCTGGCGGCCCGGGTGGCGGAGTTGGCCCCGTCGATGACGGAGCGGGCCCGGCACCACCTGGCAGCCGGTCTCGACGTGGTGCGGCAGTTGGATCCGATCGGCGTGGGCACACGGGACCTGCGCGAGTGTCTGCTGATGCAGGTGGAAGCGCAGAAGAAGGAGTTCCATCTGATTTTTCAGCGTGGCGCCGGAGCGCGAGGAAGCTCGGTGAACGGGACGCATGTGGCCATGGCGCCCCTGAACGCGAACGGCAGGGACCCGGCCTCGATTGAAGCAGGCAACGACGATGCGGCATCCCATGGGGAAGAGAGCGAGGGGCAGACAAGCAGCGGCAAGCCTGAGGTGTCGTCCAGGGGACAGGCGAATCGGGCGGAGATTTTCGAGCTGGCAAGGCAGATCATCGATGTCCATATGTTGTTGCTGCAGAAGCGAGATCCGCGGGAACTGGCCAGGGCGGTGGGCAAACCTGTGGAGGAGACGCAGCGGGCGATTGATTTCATCAGGACGTTGGACCCGAGGCCCGGGCAGAGGTACAACCGCAGCGAAGCGAGGCTGATCGAGCCGGACGTGGCGTTTGTCAAGCGCGGCGACGATTGGGTGGTGGCGATGAACGAAGACGACCTGCCCACGCTGCGGCTCAATCAGGGATACCGGCGGCTGCTGACGCAGGACGGCGCGGAAAAGGACGTCAAGGATTACATCAAGGAGCGGTACCGCTCAGCGCTGCAACTGATGCGGAATATCGAGCAGCGCAAGAACACGATCCTGCGAACGTGCGAGTCGATCGTTCGGCGGCAGGGAGAGTTTCTGGAGAAGGGCGTGGATGCGCTGAAGCCGATGATGATCAAGGAAGTCGCGGAGGAGATCGGGGTTCATCCGTCGACGGTGAGCCGGGCGGTTTCCAGCAAATACGTGCATACGCCGCAGGGCGTTTATGAGCTGCGGTTCTTCTTCAGCGAGGGCGTGAACGGGCCGGAGGGTGCCGGAACGCCGCTGATGCTGCTGAAGCGGAAGGTAAAGAAGCTGATTGAGGAGGAGGATCCGCGGAAACCGCTGACGGACGATCAGATTGCGAATCTGCTGCAGGGGCAGGGTATCGACGTAACCAGACGAACGGTGGCAAAATACCGCGAGGATTTGCATATTCCCAGCACGCACCAGCGGCGGATCCGCAGCTGAACCGCTCCGCGGAAAAGGAGCTTTCCCATGCAGGCAGAGTACACAGGAAGGCAGATCACCATCACGCCGGCACTGCGCCGGCTGGGCGATGAAGGAATTGAACGAATTGCAAGGCTGCTGCCGAAGGCGGTGGGCGCGCATATTGTGCTGACGTCGGAGAAGAGCCGCAAGACAGCCGACGTGACGGTGAAGATGCGGGCAGGGAAGATCGTGGGTTTCAGCGAATCCTACAGCATCGAGACGGCACTGCGCGAGGCACTGACGAGGGCGGAGACGCAGGCTGTTCGAAGCAGGAAGCGGACGCATACGATCAAGCGTCAGCCGAAGGAGGAGAAGCTGCCGCACGAAGTGATGCCGGTGCGGGCGCGGAAGGGCATCCGGACGCGGGCGGAGGATGAGGAGACGCAGGGAGCTGTGGCGGCGACGAGGACAAACGGCCGGCGCACGGGGAAAGAGGTGGTTCCGGTCACGGTGCATACGTTTCCCGCACGGTCTCCGGTGACGGAGCCGCATGTGGTGCGCTCGGCGGATTCGGTGGCGCTGCGGCCGATGACCATCGACGAGGCGGTGAAGGAAGCGGAATTCCGGGACCGAGACGTTTTCGTGTTCCGCAATCACGCCGGGACGGTATGCGTCCTGCACCGCAAGCGCGACGGGAAGATGGAGCTGATCGAAGCGCCGTAGGGGCAGCCAGGGGCCCTGCAGCAGGAGGGGGAATGAGCAGCACGCCGATGGAACTCATCCGGAAGCTGGACGAGACGGCGGCGGCGCTGCGCGAGCTGGCTCAACAGGTGCGGGAGGCCGCGCCGGAGACGGAAGACACCGGACTGCGGGCAGAGATGCTGGAGAGCGCTGAAGGGCTGGAGCGGCGCGCCAATGATCTGACTGAAGCGATCTCGCGGCTGCGGGTGAAGATCAATTAAAGGTGGACATGCCGCAGACCCGGTATACTTAAGGTTCAGAGGGAGTTCCGACCGAAAGACCCCCAGAGGCGGGGTCTTTTTCGATTGCGGGCAACAGGCCGTTCGTTCCCGTGTTCCTAAAGGCGTGGCCCTCTGGATGCAACCCATGGGCAAACTACTGGACAGCATTCACTCTCCTGCCGACGTGAAGAAGCTTTCTGTGCCGCAGCTGGAAGCGCTGGCGCAGGAGATTCGGGAGCGGCTGATCGTCACGCTGTCGAAAACAGGCGGACATCTGGGACCGAATCTCGGCGTGGTGGAACTGACGCTGGCGCTGCACTATGTCTTCGATACGCCGGCGGATAAGTTCGTCTTCGATGTGAGCCATCAGGCCTATGTGCACAAGATGCTGACGGGACGCTGCGAGCAACTGGACACGATGCGGCAGCCAGGCGGATTGAATGGGTTTATGCTGCGCACCGAGAGCGAGCACGACTGCTACGGGGCGGGGCATGCGGGAACGGCGCTTTCCGCGGCGCTGGGGATGGCGGTGGCTCGCGATCTGAGCGGCAGCAGGGAACATGTGGTTGCGCTGGCGGGCGACGCGGCGTTCACCAACGGGATTTCGTTCGAGGCGCTGAACAACATAGCCGATCAGACGAAGCGGCTGATTGTGGTTCTGAACGATAACGAGTGGTCGATCGACCGCAACGTTGGCGCCATCGCGAAATACCTGCACAAGATTGTGACCAATCCGCACCTGAGCCAACTGCACGACAGCGCGGCGCGACTGCTGGAGCGGGTGGGCGGCAAGGGAGCGCTGCATGTGGTGCGGCGCGCGGAAGAGGCGGCGAAGGGATTGCTGTGGCCGTCGTTTTTGTTCGAGGAGTTCGGGCTGACCTATTACGGCCCAGTGGACGGGCACAACATCGGACTGCTGATTGAGACCTTCAAATTCCTGAAGCAGCAGGAGCGGCCGGTGCTGTTGCACGCGATCACGCAGAAGGGACGGGGATTTCAGCCGGCGCTGGACAAGCAGAAGAAATTTCACGGGCTGGGGCCGTACGATCCGGAGACGGGCGACACGAAAGTGGCCGGGCAGCCGACGTATTCGGAGGTTTTTGCGGAGAGCCTGGTGAAGCTGGCCGACGAGAACGCGAAGGTGGTGGCGATTACGGCGGCGATGCCGAACGGAACGGCACTGGATCTGTTCCGGCCGCATCATCCTAAGCGGTATTTCGACGTGGGAATCGCCGAGGAGCATGCGGTGATCTTCGCGGCGGGGATGGCGACGCAGGGATACAAGCCCTTCTGTGCGATTTACTCGACATTTCTGCAGCGGGGATTCGATCCGATTGTGCACGACGTGTGCCTGCAGAACCTGCCGGTGGTCTTCTGCATGGATCGCGCGGGACTGAGCGGGGATGACGGGCCGACGCATCACGGTTTGTTCGATATTGCGTATCTCCGAGGCGTGCCGAATATCGTGCAGATGGCGGCGGCGAATGAAGACGAGCTGGCGGACATGATGTACACGGCGATGCTGCATCCGGGGCCGAGCGCGATTCGTTATCCGCGAGGGACGGGGCCGGGCGCGACGGTGAAGCCGCATCCGAGCGCTCTGGAAATAGGCCGGGCCGAAGTGGTGCGCGAGGGCGATGACGTCGTGATTCTGGGGCTGGGATCGATGCTGGCCATGGCGAAAGATCTGGCGGTGGCGCTGGAGGCACAGGGGTACACGGCGGCGGTCATCAATCCGCGGTTCATCAAGCCGCTGGACGTGCAACTGATCACGGGGTATGCGCGGCGCGCGACAGCGCTGGTGGCGATGGAGGATCATGTGCTGATGGGCGGCTTTGGGAGCGCGGTGCTGGAGGCGCTGAGCGAGGCGGGAGTGGAGACGCCGGTGGTTCGCATCGGGTGGCCGGACCGGTTCATTGAGCACGGCAAGGTGGATCAGCTGCGCGCGCGGCACGGGGTGAGCGTGGAGGCAGCGCTGGAAAAGCTGGCACCCTATCTGGAGCGTGGAGCACGACGGCTGGTGGCGGGACAGAGATGATCCCAGGTTCCAGACCCGGAATCTGTGCCATGGCGAATTCTGTGTATGGCCCGTGTCCCGGGCGTTGTGGGAAGATTCGGAGCAATACCCCCCTTCATGCAGACTGAATCGGCCCTCGAATCCGTGGCATTCCGGAAGGTTCAAGCACGGGCGCACCACGACCGGTGGATCGTCGCTATTGGTGTTTTCAAATTGCTGCAGACAGCGGCTTGGTTACTGCTGGGATTCGGAGCGCTGCGGCTTCTGCACAAGGACGTTCTGGACGTCGCTGAGCACTGGATTCTGGCTCTGCGGTTCAATCCCGAAGGACATTTTGTGAGCCTGCTGCTGGGCAAGCTGGCGCTGCTCGATCCGCATCGGCTGAAGCAGATCAGCGCGGCCATCTTCGGGATGGCGGCGCTGGACGCGATCGAGGGAGCGGGCCTTGTGCTGGAGAAGACGTGGGCGGAGTTTGTGACGCTGATCCTGACTGCGTCGTTTCTGCCCTGGGAGATGATCGGAGTATTTCAACACCCAACCCGAATTCGCGCGGCACTCGCGGTCATTAACCTGGCGGTGGTGCTTTATCTGCTGTGGTTTGTGAAAATGAGAATGCGGGAGCGGCGACTGAGGCGAGCGAGCAGGAAGCCGTAGCGGAGAATTGAAACGATGCGGCACGCAAGCGTGATCGGAGCGGGCCCAAACGGACTGGCGGCGGCCGTGGTGCTGGCGCGGGCCGGACTCAAGGTGCAGGTGTTTGAAGCCGAAGCGCAGG
Source organism: Acidobacteriaceae bacterium (assembly GCA_030041515.1). Taxonomy (GTDB): domain Bacteria; phylum Acidobacteriota; class Terriglobia; order Terriglobales; family Acidobacteriaceae; genus Palsa-343. The sequence continues at coordinate 24,132 of JASHNS010000120.1, forward strand.
TCGGCGGCGCGGCGCGCACGATGGAATTGACGCTGCCTGGCTTCCGACACGATTTCGGATCGGCCATACATCCCATGGGTGCTGGATCGCCCTTCTTTTCATCGCTGCCGCTGGCCGATCACGGGCTACAGTGGGTGCACGGCACAGCGCCGCTGGCGCATCCGCTGGAGGACGGGACGGCGGTCACCCTTGAGCACAGCCTGCGCGACCAGGCGACCGAACTGGGTGAGGACGGGCGTGAGTGGCGCGAAATGATGGAACCGCTGGCGGCGAACTGGAGGGATTTTGTGGTCGATGCGTTAGGACCGCCGATGCGTCTGCCGCGGCGCCCAGTGATGATGGCGCGATTCGGACGACTGGCCATCCAGCCGGCACGGACGTTGGCGAAGCGGTTTCGCGGCGAACGGGCGCGCGCGTTGTGGGCGGGACTGGCGGGGCACTCGTTCCTGAGTCTGGACGCGGGGCTGAGCTCAGCGACGGGGCTGGTGCTGGGGGCGGCGGCGCATGCGGTGGGATGGCCGGTGGCGCGCGGCGGGTCGCAGGCGATTGCGGATGCGCTGATGTCGTTGCTGGCGCAACTTGGGGGCACGGTCGAGACGGGGCGCAAGGTCGGCTCGCTGGATCAGATCGAAGCGGGCGATGGGCCAGTGCTCTGCGATCTGACGCCGCGGCAATTGCTGGGGGTGGCCGGGGAGCGGCTCCAGAAGACGTATCGCAAGGCGATGGAGGACTTTCGCTACGGGCCGGGCGCATTCAAGATCGACTACGCTCTGTCGGAGCCGATTCCGTGGCGGGCGCGGGAGTGCAGCCGGTCACTGACGGTGCATCTGGGGGGCACGTTGGAGGAGATCGCGCGGTCGGAGGACGCGCTGTCGCGGGGACAGATTGCGGAGCAGCCCTTTGTGCTGGTGGCGCAGCCGACTCTGTTCGACCGGACGCGAGCACCGGAAGGGAAGCATGTCGCGTGGGCGTACTGCCATGTGCCAAACGGTTCGAGGGTGGACATGACAAGCCGGATCGAGGCGCAACTGGAGCGGTTTGCGCCGGGATTCCGCGATTGTGTGCTGGCGCGGCAGGTGCTGGCACCGGAAAAGCTGGAAGCGATGGACGCGAACCTGGTGGGCGGGGACGTGAACGGAGGCGAGCTGTCGATGCGGCAATTCTTGCTGCGGCCAGCGCTGGGGAATTACTACACGGGAACGAAGAATCTGTATGTGTGCTCAGCGTCAACGCCGCCAGGCGGAGGGGTGCACGGGATGTGCGGGTACCATGCGGCGCAGATGGCGCTGCGGCGGATGTGAGTACCGAGCACAGAGCACAGAGCTCCGACACCAACAGCTGAAAACCAGGGACTGAATTCAGGCGGAGCGGGCGGAAGCCAGATCTTTTACGGAAGCCATGGCGCGAGCGGTGAGGCGCTGTTTTGACTCGTTCATGCCGGCCCAGGGATCGCGCTTCAGTCGAGATTTCCATTCGGAATAATTGGCGACGGAGAACTGTTTGGGGTCGGTGCGGCCGAGCTCGGCCCAGGCGAGAGGAATGGCGACGCGGGCTCCGGCGCGGGCGCGCGGCGAGAAGGGCGCGACGGCGGTGGCGCCGCGCTCGTTGCGGAGATAGTCGAGAAAGATGCGCCCACTGCGGGCGGCTTTGGTCATCTTCGTCAGATAGAGCTTCGGATTGGCGCGCTCCATCATCAGGACGAAGTTGTGCGCGAAGTCCTTGACGGCGGGCCACTCGTGCTCCGACAGCAGGGGCGCGACGACGTGGAGGCCTTTGCCGCCGGTGGATTTGACGAAGGACTCGAGGCCAAGCTGCTTCAACAGGCGTCGGACCTCGCGGGCGCTTTCGATGAGGCGGTCCCAGGGCAGTGAAGGATCGGGATCGAGGTCGATGATGAGGCGGTCGGGGGTTTAGAGCGCCTCGTTGCGCGAGCCCCAGGGATGGATTTCGAGCACGCCCATCTGCGCGAGGCCGACGAGGCCTTCTGCAGTGGACAGCGTAAGGTATTGCTCAGGCTTGCCGCCATTTTTCGGAGGGACGGGAACGCTGTCGACGCCTGCAGGGACGCCCATACCGATGTGCTTCTGGAAGAAGCAGGGTCTGCCGGAGCCTTCCGGGCAGCGGACCAGGCTGAGGGGCCGGCCGGCGATATGCGGCAGCATGTATGAGGCGATGGCGGCGTAATATTCGGCGAGCTGGCGCTTGGTGAGTTGCGATTGCTCATCGAGGATTTTGTTGGGATGGGTGAGGCGCACGCCGGCGACTTCTTCTGCGGTGCCGGAGCGGGTTTTGGCGGCGACCGAGCGAGGCGCGGTGTGACGCGCGGAATGCGTGGTGTGGTTCGCGGCGTGTTTTGAGGGAGAAGAAGATTGTTTCGAGGCTGCTGTGCGCGCAGGAGTGCGGGGCGCAGCTGACGGCGATTCGCGCGTGACCTCTTTGGGGTCCTTGTCTTCGCGGAGGCCGAGGAAAGCCGCCTGGCGGATATTACCGCCTGCAGTCCAGGTAGAGAAGCGGGCTTCAGCCAGCAGGTTTGGCTTGACCCAGATCGCGTCTTTCCTGGCTTCGGCGGGCGGGTGGTCGAAGGGCGGTTGCGATTGCTTTAGCTTCGTGAGCTGCGTGCGGAGCGAAGTGCGCATCTTCTGGTCGAAGCCCGTGCCGGTGCGGCCAGCGTAGACGAGACGGCCATGATCGTAATACCCGAGGAGCAGCGCGCCGATGGCGTGACGGTCTTTGGAGTGGGGCGTGAATCCGCCGATGACAAACTCCTGCTGAAGGAAACATTTCGCTTTGATCCAGTCGTGGGCGCGGCCCGAGCGCCACGGGGCGTTGGCGCGCTTCGAGACGACGCCTTCGGCGCCCATCTTGCAGGCGCGGCGGAACATCTCGGCGCCTTGCGCACGGACGTGGCTGCTGTAGCGGAGGACTGAGTTGTCGCCGAGCTGGTTGAAAAGACCTTCGAGGATGGTTTTGCGCTGATCGAGGGGAAGGCCGCGCAGATTGTGGCCGTCGAGATGGAGGAGATCGAAGGCGAAGTAGGTGAGGGGGTGGGGAGCACTCTCGTCGAAGGCTGCCTGCAGGTCGGCGAAGCTGGTGCCGCCCTGCTCGTTGAGGACGACGACTTCGCCGTCGAGGATCGCAGCTTGCACGGGGAGCTGCTCGGCGGCTTCGGCAATGGCCTCCATGCGAGGGGTCCAGTCAAGGCCTTTGCGGGTGTAGAGGCGTACGCGGCGGCGCGATCCCTGGGAATCGATGTGGATCTGGATACGGTAGCCGTCGAGCTTGAGCTCGTGCAGCCAGTCTTCGCCTTCAGGCGGTTCGGCGGCGGAAGTGGCGAGCTCAGGAGAGATGAAGGCGGGCAATTTCTCTTTGGGAGCAGTCTTCAGGAGGGCGACCCGTTCGGGTGCTGGTCGTCCAAGCAGGCCCTTCCTGGCGGGAGTTGAGACCTTCTCCGCGGGCGCGTCCGATTTGCGCGCGAGGCGGGAGTGGTTGGCGGGCGGCTTCTTCGTGGACTGAGTGCCGGCGTTGGAATTCCAGACGTGGTCCTCGGCGGCAGCGATTTCGTCGAGGCTGCGGCCGGTGACGGCGCTGTTGGGCTCTTCATCGGTGATGCAGGGATCTTTCGGGCTTCGGGCGAACTCGTCACGCTCCTTGATGAGGAGCCAGTTAGGCTTGTCGGAGCGGCCGAAGCGGTGGCCGTGCATGCGGACGAGGACCCAATGCCCCTGCAGTTTTTTGCCGTACAGGGCGAATTTCAGATTGCCTTTGCGCAGGCCCTCGTCGACGTCGACGAGCGGCTCCCACGTGCCCTGATCCCAGACCATCACCGTGCCCCCGCCGTATTGGCCTTTGGGGATGGCGCCTTCGAATCCGCCGTACTCAATGGGGTGGTCCTCGACTTCGACCGCGAGGCGCTTGTCGGCAGGATTGTAGCTGGGGCCTTTGGTGACAGCCCAGCTTTTGAGGACGCCGCGCCAGCCGAGGCGGAAGTCGTAGTGAAGGCGCGTGGCGGCGTGCTTCTGGATGACGAAGGGGAGAGCTTGTTTGGCCGGGGTTTTGGCGTTCGAGCCACCGCGGGGTTCCGCGGTCATTTTGAAGTCGCGCATGGCGCGGTATCGGGCGAGCTGCTTGTCGACTTCGGCGGAAGGCGAGGAGCGGGCGGCGCGGGATTGGGTTTTGGCTGCTGTGTGGCCGGTGGCGGGTTTGGGCTTGGTTTTCTGCATCTTCCAGTTGGAGTCAACGGCGGCGACATGGGCTGCCAGAAATCTATGTCATTCCCACCCCGTCGTTCAAAAGCGGGACGACAAGGGTGGGGCAGCCAATGCTAGCCGATCTGGAGGGCACCGGTCATGCGCAGGTCGTGGTCGAGGACAACAGAGACGGCGGGCTTGTCTTCCTGGTAGCGAACCTGGATGTGGCGTCCGCGCAGCGCTTCGGCGAATAGCTCCGCCTGCGGCTTGCGGCGGAAATGGCGGGAATACCTGCCATAGTGATATTCGGAGCGGGCGAAGTAGCGGTACTGCACGACAACCGTGTAGCCATTCTTATGCCGGACGGTGACCGACTGGACTTCACCGTCGGCGCTGGGCCAGCCGGCCGCGCGGCGCTGACGCAGCTTCTGCCACAGGGTTTGGCCGCCCAGGGCGCCTCCGCCGCCGACGATGACGGGGAAGAAGCCGTGGAAGAGAGAGTAGACCGGTTCCCACCAGTTCCACCAATGGCCGTGGAGCGGAATCATAATGGCTCACAGAATACGCCAGAGGGCAAAATAAGCTGGCGGGACAGGCGACGCGGGCAGTGCAAAATTCGTCAGTTGTTTATGGGGAGCGCACTGGCCAATGGAGGCAGCGCGGGTTTATTGTAATCAGTCGCAGAGGGCCCCACCGCGTCCCCCATGCCGGCGAGCCGAAAGGGTGGCCGGTCTCGCGAAGGCCGCAGCGCATACGAAGGAGATGTTGAGTATGGCAACTGTACTGCAGAATCCGGAAACCGCCGCACAGAAGGACTTTCTTCCCCTGAATGGGACCGACCACGTGGAATTTTACGTGGGGAACGCACGCCAGGCTTCCTATTTTTACCGGCTGGCGTTCGGGATGAAGCTGGTGGCCTATGCCGGTCCGGAGACGGGCGTGCGGGATCGCGCGTCGTATGTGGTGCAGCAGGAGAAGATCCGGTTTGTGCTGACGACGCCGCTGCGTCCCGATGGAGAGATTGCCGAGCACGTGCGGGTGCATGGCGACGGCGTGCGCGACGTGGCGCTGTGGGTAGATGACGCGCGGCAGGCCTGGAAAGAGACGACGAAGCGCGGGGCGAGGAGCGTGCGTGAGCCGTTTGAGATGAAGGACGAGCACGGGTTGGTGCGGATGGCTTCGATTGCGGCGTATGGCGATACGCTTCACTCGTTTGTGGAGCGCGGCGAGTACAAGGGGCCGTTTTTGCCGGGCTATCGGGCGGAGCCGGAAGACCAGCTGGCGCGGCCGACGGGGCTGAAGTACGTCGACCACATGGTGGGCAATGTGGGCTGGAACGAGATGAATCGCTGGGTGGATTTCTACGCGACGATCATGGGCTTCTCGTTGTACCAGCACTTCGACGACAAGGACATTTCGACGGAGTACTCCGCGCTGATGTCGAAGGTGATGGCGAACGGGAACGGGCGGGTGAAGTTCCCGATCAACGAGCCGGCGGAAGGACGGAGGAAGTCCCAGATCGAGGAGTATCTGGAGTTTTATCACGGGCCGGGCGTGCAGCACATCGCGATGGCGACGAACGACATTCTGGAAACGGTGAGCCGGCTGCAGGCGCAGGGCGTGAAGTTCCTGACCGTGCCGCACACGTATTACACGGAGCTGGAAGGGCGCGTGGGCAAGATCGACGAGCCGATCGACGAGCTGGAGAAGCTGGGGATCCTGGTAGATCGGGACGATGAAGGCTACATGCTGCAGATCTTCACGAAGCCTGTGGAGGATCGGCCGACGCTGTTCTACGAGATCATTCAGAGGAAGGGAAGCCGGAGTTTCGGCAAGGGAAACTTTAAGGCGCTGTTCGAGGCGATTGAGCGGGAACAGGCGGCGAGAGGCAATCTGTAGCGCGCGGTCTGTGACGAGCTTACAGGCGGGAAGAGCGTGAGCCCGGGCGGGGCGTGGTGTCTTTCGACGCGCGCGATTCGCGAAAGAAATTGAAGAGGATCCAGAACAGGATCACGATGCAGGCGGCTGTTGCTATGGCCAGGACGAGAATGGGCCAGCGGTGCAGAAGATCCATGGGATTTCCTCTGATCCCATGAAAGCTGATGCGGCACAAGCGGGAAGCAAGGAAGGCATAAGCGATTTGTAAGGCTGCGTGATGGTGCGGCCAATGCCGCTGCGCCTTAGTCCGCGACCATGAGCTCGCCGGGGAGGATGGGGCGGGTGCGGGGGAGGACGCCGAAGGCGGCAAGCGCGGCCATCACGATCAACACCGCGCAGTAGACGACGAGCTTGACGATGTCGTTGGCGTGGCCGCGGGGCAAAATCTTCCAGAGGAGAAGCAGGACGGTTTGCGCGGCGGTGACGGACCAGACGGCTCCGTAAAAATAGCGGCGCTCCCAGCCCTCGCCCTGGGTGGAGCGGCGCACGCGCGGGAGGAGTCCAAAGAGGCCGAGCGCCAGGATGGCGATCATGAGCGGGAAGTAGCCGTGCTGGTAGATCTGCTTGAGCTGCCAGCGGCCGGTGGCGACGGCTCCGATGAGCCCGGTGAGGTTGAGCAGCGCGAAATTGAGGAGGGCGTTCCACGCGAAGGTGTAACAGATGCGGCGGTAGAGGGGGTTGGGGCGATCCTCAGTGAAGCGCAGGATGTAGGGTGCGGGCTCGGAGCCGGGGAGTTTGCCGAAGACCAGGGCGTTGCCGGTGCCGAGGAGCACGACGGCCAGCCAGATGAGATTCGCGACGCTGCCGCCGCGAGCGAAGAGGCTGAAGGTGAGCGGGCCGGGCGCGAGGAAGAATACCCAGATCCAGATGGGCCAGTGAGCGGCGCGGTAACGGCGCGTGTTGCGAGTGCGCATTTTGCGCTGGCTGGCGTATTCGACGCGGACGGGGATGGCCATGGTTCAGTGGGCTGCGGTTGCTTCAGGGCGTACGAAGGCGGGAGTGAAGCGAACCTCGATGCGATCGCCTGCCATCTGCACGTGGAGATCTGCGAGCGAGTCGACGATCCAGTCCGCGTGGCGCAGGCTTTCGACGGAATGGGAGTGGAGCGTAGCCAAAACGGGGCAGCCGGCGGCATGACCGGCCGCGGCGCCGGAGGCGGAATCCTCGATGACGAGGCAGTCGGCGGGAGCGAACCCAACGAGGCTGGCGCCCCTGAGATACGGCTCGGGATGCGGCTTGCCGTTGGTGACCTGGCCGGCGGTGACGAGATGAGCGGGGAGCGGAACGCCGGCGTGGGCGAGGCGGCTCGCGGCGATCTTATCTGTGGCAGAAGTGACGATTGCCCAGCGATTTGCGGGTAAAGTCTCAAGAATTGAGCGAACTCCGGCGAGCATCTGAAGGCCGACCTTGTCGTCGATTTCGGTCTGCTCCAGCCACTCCAGTTCCTTCAGTGCATCGAGGTCGGGGCGGAGGAGGCGAACGGTTTCGATGGCGCGGCAGCCGTGGGCGGTGCGGACGGCCATCGCTGGATCGAGGCCGCGGAACTGCGCCCATTTTTCCCAGGTGCGCTCGACGGAGCCGAGCGAGCTGACGAGGACGCCGTCCATGTCAAAGAGAATGGCGCGAAGGTGGAGAATGACGGGGTTCTCGGGTGGAGTCTCGCCCATAACTCCAGAGTAACAGCGCGATGAGAGTGCGCGGGTGATGAGAAGCGGCGCGGGGTGAGATACTGCCCTGTTCGAGAGAGGCAAAGCGCATGACGGAGCAGACCATCCGCGCACCGCGTGGGAACCAGCGGACGGCGAAGGGGTGGATCCAGGAAGCGGCGAAGCGGATGCTGATGAACAATCTGGATCCGGAAGTGGCGGAGAAGCCGTCGGAACTGATTGTGTACGGCGGGCGCGGCAAGGCGGCACGCAACTGGGAATGCTTCCACAAGATTGTGGAGACGGTGGACCGGCTTGAAAACAATCAGACGCTGCTGATCCAGTCCGGCAAGCCGGTGGCGGTGCTGGAGACGCAGCCGCTGGCGCCACGGGTGCTGATCGCGAACTCGAATCTGGTACCGCATTGGGCGACGTGGGAGGAATTCGACCGGCTGGACCGCGCGGGGCTGATGATGTATGGGCAGATGACGGCGGGCTCGTGGATTTATATCGGGACGCAGGGCATTTTGCAGGGAACGTACGAGACGTTCCGGAGCGCGGCGGAGCGGCACTTTGGCGGGACGCTGGCCGGGACGGTGACGGTGACCGCGGGGCTGGGCGGGATGGGCGGCGCGCAACCGCTGGCGGTGAAGCTGGCGGGCGGTGTTTCGCTTTGCGTCGAGGTCGATCCAAACCGCATCGAGCGGCGGCTGGAGACGCGGTATCTGGATCGCGCGACTTCTTCTCTGGATGACGCGATGGCGATGGCCATGGAGGCGAAGGCGGCGAAGGAAGCTGTCTCGATCGGATTGCTGGGAAATGCGGCGGAAGTTCTGCCGAAGATGGTGGAGATGGGATTCACGCCCGAGCTGGTGACGGACCAGACGAGCGCGCACGATCCGTTGTGGGGGTATTTGCCGGCAGCCCGCGCGGATGAGGACCTGAACACGCTGCGGGCGCGGAATCCGGAGGAGTACTTGCGGCGGGTGCGGGAGGCGATGGCGCGGCACGTGGAGGCGATCCTGAAGATGCGGCAGCGGGGCGCGATTGCTTTTGATTACGGAAACAATTTGCGTGCGCAGGCCGAGAAAGCGGGCGTGAAAGATGCGTTTGCGTATCCGGGATTTGTGCCGGCATTTATCCGTGATGCGTTTTGCGAAGGGCGCGGGCCGTTCCGGTGGGCGGCGCTGTCAGGCGATCCCGCGGATATTGCGGCGACGGATGCGGCGCTGCTAAAGCTGTTTCCGGAAGACCGGCGGCTGCACGACTGGCTGACGTATGCGGCCGATCAAATCGCATTCCAGGGACTGCCGGCGCGCATTTGCTGGCTGGGCTATGGTCAGCGGGATCGCGCGGGGTTGCTGTTTAACGAGATGGTGCGCGATGGGAGACTGCAGGCGCCGGTGGTGATTGGGCGCGATCACCTGGACGCGGGATCGGTGGCGAGCCCATACCGCGAAACCGAGGCGATGAGGGATGGATCGGACGCGGTGTCGGACTGGCCGCTGCTGAATTTTGCGACGGGGATTGCGAGCGGCGCGTCATGGATGAGCTTCCATCACGGCGGTGGCGTGGGCATGGGGTATAGCCAGCACGCGGGTCTGGTGGCGGTGGCAGACGGCAGCGAAGAAGCCGAGCAGCGGCTGCGGCTGTGCCTCCGGAACGATCCAGCGCTGGGCGTGGTGCGGCACGCGGATGCGGGATACGAGAAGGCGATCAACGTGGCGCGCGAGCGCGGATTGGATATGCCGAGCCTGTGATGCGAGCCGATGTGCTGGTGCGGGGGATCTCCCAGTTCGTGACTGCCGAGGGCGCGGAGCCGAAGCGCGGCGCGGCGATGCGCGAGCTGAAGGTGGTGCAACGGGCGGCGGTGGCGATTGCCGGTGGGCAATTTGCGTGGGTCGGGCCGGAGCGCGACTGGAACGGGGAAGCGGCGTCGATTGTGGACGCGGGCGGGTGTGCGATTGTGCCGGGGCTGGTGGATCCGCATACGCATGCGGTGTGGGCGGGGGATCGGCTGGCGGACTTTGAGGCGCGGCTGAGCGGCGTGACGTACGAGGAGATCCTCGCGGCGGGAGGCGGGATTCGGAGCACGATTCGCGCGACGGCGGCAGCGACGGAGGAACAGCTGGTGGCGCTGGCTCGGCCGCGGATTGCGGCGCTGGTGCGGTCGGGCGCGACGACGATTGAAGTGAAGTCGGGGTACGGCTACGCGGTGGAGGCGGAGCTGCGGATACTGCGAGCGATCCATGCACTGGCGGCGCAAGCTCCGGCGTGGATTGTGCCGACGCTACTGATCCATATGCCGCCGGCGGAGGCGGCCGAACGCGAGGAGTATGTCGCCGCGGTCTGCGAGGAGATGATTCCGGCGGCGGCGCGGGAGAAGCTGGCACAGGCGGTGGATGTCTTTGTGGAGAAGGAAGCGTGGAGCGCGACAGAAGCCGAGCAGATGCTGAACGCAGCGCGTGCTCAGGGACTGAGAACGAAGCTGCACACGGAGCAGTTTCATCGCATGGGCGGGCTGGAGCTTGGCGCGCGGATGGGCGCGATGAGCGTGGATCATCTGGAAGCATGCGGCGCGGAGCAGGTTGCGATGCTGGCAGCGAGCGCGACGGTGGCAACGATTTTGCCGGGGGTTACGCTGCATCTGGGATTGCCGGCGGCGCCGGGACGGAAACTGATTGATGCGGGCGCGGCAGTTGCGGTGGGAACGGATTTGAATCCTGGGTCGAGCCCGTTGTTTTCAGCGCAGATGGCTCTGGCCCTGGCGGTGCGGCTGAATGGGCTGACGGCGCAGGAGGCGCTGGTGGCGGGAACCACGAACGCCGCAGCGGCGCTGGGGCTGCGGGATGCCGGGCGGATTGAGCCGGGATTGCCGGCGGATTTTGCGGTGCTGCACGGAGCGGACTGGCGCGAACTGATCTATACGATGGGGGCCAATCCGGTGCGGGAGGTGTGGATTGGCGGGCAGAAGGCTGAGTAGTTAATCAGGCTTTGGCGACCTCCAAATCGCGCAGCCGCTGCCGTGCCTGACCGATGAACGCGTCCTGAGGCGTGTCCTGTTGCATCGATTCGAGATTGATGGCGACATTCGCGCGCGCGCCCTCCATCGCCGCGCGCGCCAGCGCAATCGCCGTCGTCAGGTCGGAACTCATTCTGGGATTGGTGATCGCCCTGAGCCGCTCCGCGATTTGCGCCACTTCAGCGGCGCCCTCCGCTACTTGCAAGGGCACAGTTGCCGCCTGGCGCAGCGCGGCTGCAACGTCGACGCCGCCATCCTCGGATTGTTTTGTCTTCTTGTACGCCTGCATCAGCAGGTTGAAGGCCTCCGCGTCGGCATCGATCGCGGCCTTCAACTTCTCACGCAGCGTGGCGAGGCGCGCAATTGCCTCGCCGAGTTGTGTTTCGTACTGCAGGTAAGCCTTCTTGCCGCGCGACATGGAAGCGACCATGAACGCCAGACCCGCAGCCATGGCGCCGCTCGCCGCCGCCGCACTGCCTCCGCCGGGAGTTGCGGTGGGAGCGGCCAGTTGCTCAATAAAGGGCTCAACGCCGGCGCGCAATCCACCAACCGCCATTTTGCCGCCAGTCACCGCGGCCAGGCGGTTCTCGAGAATCAGCGACGAATCGAAGTTCTCCACCTGCAAATACCATTCCGCAGCTTGTTCCAGCGCGGCTTTCGGGATGAGACCGACAATTTCGCTGGATACGGGGAGGACTCCGTAGCGAGCCGCCTCGCGCTTGACATACTCGAAGACGCGATGAATGGGAGTTTGTTCAAAATCGGTGAGGTTCATGGAAACCTGGGCGAGTCCCCGCACCAGGAACCCGGCGGCCTTGACGAAGCGCAATCCGCCTGAGGAGTAACGCACTGCTTTCGCGATTCGCTTCGCCACGTCGACATCGGGCGTGTTGAGAAAGACGTTATAGGCGATGAGGAATTTGCGCGCACCCACCACGGTGGCTCCGGCGGTGGGGTGGACGCGGGGCTCGCCGAAATCGGGTTTGCGCGCGGCCACGGTGGCAATCTCATCGCGAATGCCCTCAAATTGCCCGCGGCGAATGTTTTCGAGATTCTGGCGCTCCGGCGTCGTGGCTGCGGCTTCGTAGAGATACACCGGAACCTGGTAGCGCTTCCAGATTTCCGCACCCACGTGACGCGCCATCACAATGCAATCTTCCAGCGTGATGCCTTCAATGGGGATGAACGGCACGACGTCCGCCGCGCCCATGCGTGGATGGGCGCCCTGATGCACCGTGAGGTCAATCAGTTCCGCGGCTTTGCCCACGCCGCGAATGGCCGCTTCCTGGATCGCCTCGCGTTCACCAACGAGTGTGATCACCGAGCGATTGTGGTCGGCATCCATCTCACGATCGAGCAGATGGACGCCGGGAATCTTCATGGCCTCAACGATGGCATCGACTTTGACCGCATCGCGGCCTTCGGAGAAATTGGGAACACATTCAACGAGGGTGACGGACACGCCAAAAGCATACGAGTCGTGACTGGAACTCGCAACCGGCTGGTGCTCGGATTCGGATCCAGGAAATCTTACACCTCCGGCTCCCTGTAGCATCGGCGACCGGGAACGCAATTCGACAAGTGAACGAAGTGATCGTCGGGACCGGCGGGGCCCATGGTGCGCAGGCACCAGTAGCTGGAAGCGGCGGCGATGCCGGGCACCCAGGATTCAGGATTGCGCGGCGTGGTGCCGTAGGGGTTTTTCGTCCGGAGGCACTGGCAAGGCTGCGTGGATTGAGTCGTGGCGCTCATGGCGAACCTCCTGAGACTAACCGGCGGCGCTGGGGTCGCGACCGCGCAAACCCGCAGCGAGCAGAACAGTGCGGTAGACCGCAACCGGGAAGAGATCGAGTTTATAGGCATTCATCGAGAGCGGTTGCGCGCCCTCGACGGAAACGCGACCGGCGGCGCGCGCGGTTTCTTCGGTGACAGGCTTGCCGGCCAGGGCGGCTTCCGCCTGCGGCGAGCGGCGCACCACCGGCGAAGCTGCGCCCATCGTGATGACAGCGCGGCGGCAGATGGGGCCATCCATTTCGAGGACGACGCCCGCGTCGGCGATGGCCCAGTCGAAGCTCTCCTTTTCGCCGTACTTCTGGTAAGCGGAGCGGGTCCCGGGCGCGGGGCGGGGAATGACGATCGCCGTCAGCAGCTCATCCGGCTCAATCACGGTGAATTTCGTCGGATTCGCGTCGGGGACGACGTAAAGCTCGCGGATGCCGACAGTGCGCTTGCCACGTTTTGCTGAGGTCAGCTCCACGCTGGCTCCGAGACCGAGGAGCGCGACGGCTGCGGACGACGGCGCGACGGAGGGACAGCCGGTGTACTCCATGATGGCGTGGTACTGATTGAGCCCTTCGAAAGCGAAGCAGAAATCCTTGCCTTTGCGGAGGCACTGGAAGTTGGCAGAGCGGTAATACCAGCATTGGACGCGCTGCAGCAGATTGCCGCCGACGGTTGCCATGTTGCGGATGTGTGGAGTGGCGGCGTGCCCGCAGGCGTCGGACAGAATCTGGTAATGGGCGCGGATGCCTGGGTGCTCGCTGATTTCGGCGAGGGTTGTGAGAGGGCCGACGGTGAGGCCCTGCAGCGTCTCGCGTATGCCGCGCAGCTCAGCAACGTTGCGGATGTTGACCAGTCGCTGGGGCTCCTCAATGCCATCTTTCATTCGATCGAGAAGGTCGACGCCGCCAGCTTTGACCACGGCGCCGTCTTTGAGTTGCGAAAGTGCCGCGTCGATGGTGGTGCAATCTGCGAGGGCAAAGCGGTTCATGCCTGTGTTCCTCCCTGGCGCAGGGCTGCGAGAACGACAGCGGGTGTCATGGGTGTTCTGCGGACACGCACGCCGGTGGCGTTGTAGACCGCGTTGCCGATGGCTGCGCCGATGGAGACGACGCCAGCGGCTTCGCCAATGCCGGAGGCATCGGTGGAGCTTTGGCCGATGTACGCTTCGACGAGGCGGACATCGATCTGCGGGATTTCGCGGGCGCCTGCGATTTTGTACAGATCGAGATCGGGGTTCACCATCAGGCCATATTTGGGATCCAGAAGGCGATCTTCGAAGAGCGTAAAGGAGATGCCCTGAATAATGCCGCCGTTGATCTGACTGATGGTCTGTTCGGGATTCATGGGACGGCCGCAGTCGTGAACGGAAAGCACGCGGCGGACGTGAACGCGTCCTAATTCTGTGTCGACCTCGACCTCTGCGACATCGACGCCGCCATAGGTGAGATACTTGCTCGGATCGTAGTCCGGGACGCGCCGCGCCTGCGCGGTGATCTGCGAGGCGGTCATCTTCGCGGCAGCGCGGCGGAAGCTGATCGGCTGGAATTTGCCGGAGCCGCTGCGGACTTCGCCATCGACAAGGACCAGATCGCTCGGCGAAACGCCGAGCGCGGGGGCAATGTCGGCGAGGAACTTCTGCGCGGCCTGCCAGGCGGCGTCGCGCACGGCGGGCGTGAGCGAGAGGGTGGTGACGCTGCCACCAGAGTCGGGGCCGACCGGATAATTCGTGTCGCCGACCTTGACAGCGATTTGGGAGGGCGGCACGCCGAACTGCTCAGCGAGGATCTGCGCCAGCACGGTCTTGATGCCGGATCCGATGTCCTGCACGGCGGAGAGAACTTCAAGCGAGCCGTCGCGGTGAACGCGAACTTCCGCTGCGCAATTGGTGCGCACGAAGCGGTACCAGACGGATTGCGCGAGGCCGACGCCGCGCTTGACAGGGCCCTGGTCCGCGCCGGGGACTGGACTGCGCGATTTCCAGAGTGCGCTTTCACGGACGATCTGGCGCTCGACGCGACGGACAGGGTGGTTGTCGATCTTGTCGCGAAGATCGATCGGCTCCACGTTCAGCTTGACGGCCAGATCGTCGATGGTCTGCTCCAGTGCGAAGGCGCCCTGCGGATGGCCAGGCGCGCGCATGGCCGACGCGGGGCCGGCGTTGATGAAGACGTCGTTCTCTTCGGTATGCAGCGATGCATACTGGTAGAGGTTTGTAGCGGGGCCAGCACAGCCGGCTCCTGTGCCGCAACCGGCTGTGCCATAGCTGACGAGATGGATCGCGGTGAGCGTGCCGTCTTTTTTCGCGCCGATGCGGAGGGTCTGATCAGAGCTGGGCCGGTTGCCGACGGAGAGATGCTCTTCCTGGCGGTCGAGCATCAGTCGAACCGGCGCGCCGGTTTTCTTCGAGAGCGCCGCGGCGACGACACCGGGATTGCCGGCGCCGAACTTGGCGCCGAAGCCGCCGCCCATGAATTCCGTGATGACGCGTACCTGCGACATGGGGAGATCGAAATATCCAGCGAGTTCCTCACGCACGCTGGCGGTGCCCTGCGTGGAGGCCCAGACGGTGAGCATGCCGGGCTTCCAGTCGGCGACCACGCCGTGTGTTTCCAGCGCGGAGTGCGTCTGCACCTGAGTGATGTAATGCCCTTCCACGATGACGTCCGCTTCTTTAAAGCCCTGCTCCGTGTCGCGGACGCGATGGACGGACGGGCCATGGACGTTGCCCGTCTGGTGCACATCACTGGGACCCCCTCCGCCACCGGCGCTGCCTTCTTCATCCGCAGGGCCGGGAAAGACGGGCGGGGCGTTGGACTCGCGCGCCTTGTCGAGGTCGACCACGAACGGCAGCTTTTCGTACTGGATCCTGACGAGAGTTGCGGCCTCCTGCGCAGCGGCCGGGGTTGTGGCGGCGATGGCGGCAATCGGCTGGCCAGCGAAGCGGACGACGGGGTATCTGCCCCGATCGAGGGCGGGATTGCGCAGTTCCGCCGGCCCCAGCACGTGCTCGACGACATACACGCCGCGAACGCCGGGGTATTTTTCCGCAGCGGAGGTGTCGACGGAAATCACTTTCGCGTGGGGGAGTGCGGCGTTGACGAATTTCGCGTACAACATGCCCGGCAATTGCACGTCGGAGGTATAGCGGGCGCGACCGGATGCTTTATCGGGACCATCGTAGCGATGCGCGGAGTGGCCGACGTACTGCAGGTCCTTGTTAATCGGCCAGACGGGCGGTTCGGAGGCGGGAGCCTGGCGTGTTTCCTCATGGAGGGTGTAGCCGGGCACGCCGACGGGCATCTTCACCGTGCTATTCGCGGGCATGGCAGCTTGAGGGAGAAGCGCGTCTTCGGTCGGTCGATTCGACATGGTGCTCCTTCTCTACGCGCGGCGAGAGCCGGCGGCATCCAGCGTGGCGGCGAACACTTTGGGATAGGTGCCGCAGCGGCAGAGATTGCCGGAGACGGCATGGCGGATGTCGTGCTCGGTGGGATGGGGATTGCGTTCCAGCAGGGCGGCGCAGCTCATCACCATGCCAGGCGTGCAGTAGCCGCACTGCATGGCGTCGTGGCGAACGAAAGCGGCCTGGACTGGATGCGGCTCGCTTTCGGAGCTGAGTCCCTCAATAGTGGTGATGTGATGGCCGATGGCATCGATGGCGAGTGTCATGCAGCTATTGACCGGTATTTTGTCGAGCCACACCGTGCAGCCGGAGCAGACGCCACGATCGCAGACGATTTTGGAGCCGGTGAGGCCGAGATGCAGACGCAGAGCGTCGGCGAGCGTTGTGCGGGGCTCGATGTCGAGGACGTGCTCGGCGCCATTGACGTGCAGGCGAACTGAGTCCGCTCCCGGCCCGAACTCAGTGACGCCTGGGGTGGCCTCACTCTCAGCATCCGCGCGGAGGGTCTGCACGCCTTCGAGCAGAGCGGTGCTCGCCGCGGTAATGCCAGCGCCTTTGAGAAATCCGCGGCGGGTGATGCCGCTGCGCGGGGTCTCGGGAGGTGAATCCGGCGAGGGGGGCGGAAAAGCGGAGCCAGGCATAGTGCACTCCTGCGCGGCAGGGCTTGGGAGAACGAATGTTGAGCCCAAAACGCTATGCGCAAACTATAGCTCCGCCTAGTGGGAGGAGCAAATGTCTCTGCCGGCAAATGTGGGCAGCCGCACTCAAAGTACGCGGCCGCATCCATCGCCCGGCAGCTAACGGCGATGGAAGGAGAGCGAAGCAGCAATTCACAATAAAGTGAATCAGCGGGTGGTTCCCCCTTGAACTTGTTGGCGAATTGATCGACAATGGGTGACTCATCCGGACAAAACGGTCCGCCACGTAGCGGATCGAAATTGAAATCGTCCGGGCCCCAGCCCGGACGGAAGTTGTTATTTGGAGGAAAAGGTGACCAAACGCTGTTTCGCAGCCGCAGCACTCGTGTTGCTGCTCGCTTTCGTCGCAAGCTCCCCAGCCCAGGTTGCAAACACGTCCCTGCGCGGGACGGTCACGGATCCGAGCGGGGCCGTCATCCCGGGTGCGAAGGTCACCATCTCCAATGCCGCGAACGGACAGAAATTCACGGCCAGCGCGGATGCCGCCGGAGGGTACGTCTTTGCCGCGATCCCGCCGGCGCGATACACCATCACCGCGGCAGCCACGGGATTCTC
>JASHNS010000121.1 GCA_030041515.1 Acidobacteriaceae bacterium
TGAACGCGCAGCCAAACAGCCAGTTCCATGCGGTTTTTCACGGAGTCGAGCTGGACCGCTTTGGCGCATCGCCGCTGGAGTCTGTAGTTTCTGTCTTCAGCGGACTGCCCTACGAGACCATTTACCCCAGCTATTACGACATCGGGCGATCCGCGATCAACGTGCAGTCGCTGCTGCGCTGGGATGCGCAGAAGCGGCGCGCGTGGGCATCGCTCTCCGGGCCGCTGCACGATCTGCCGGCGCACCGCTGGCAGCTCGATGCCGACGTGCGCGATGAAAACTGGGCCATCCGCCGGTCTTCCACCGGAACGGCGCCGGTGCTGGGCTCGCTGAATCTCGAATGGCAGCGCGCGGGTGCGCGGGTGGCCTCGCTGACCAGCGGACGCTTCAACTGGTGGCTCGGTGCGGAGCTATCGCACCGCAGCTACCGCGACGTCGTCGATGGCTCGGCGCTGACGCCGCAACTTGTCCTTCCCGGTTACGGCCTCGCGTACACGATGGCGGCGCAGGGCAAGCCCATTGACCTGCCACAGAGGCGGTTTTACGTCACCGTGGGAGCGCGATCAGAGACGGCCCGCCTGTGGTCGAATCCGCCGCACATTTTTGAGAAGCTCCAGGGTTCGGCGCTGGCCCACTGGTTCCCACGCGCGCAGTCCGACACCTGGGAAGTGAGCCAGCGGGTGCGTGGCGGCGGGCTGCTGGGCACCTACCCCTTCGATCAGCTGTTCATGCTGGGCGTGGAGCGCGACAACGATCTGTGGCTGCGCGGAGCGCGCGGCACCCGGGACGGCCGCAAAGGCAGCTCCCCGCTCGGCGATCGCTATCTGCTCACGAACAGCGACCTCGATCGCCATGTGTACGGCAACGGGCTGATCAACGTTCAGGCCGGCCCGCTCTTCGACATTGGCCGTATGGGCGCACCCACCACGGGGCTTACCACCGGCCAGTGGCTCTTCTCGACCGGCATCGAGGCCAAGCTGACGGTGCTGGGAACGCCCGTCATCCTCACCTGGGGCCGCGATCTGCGGACCGGGAACAACGTCTTCTTCGGTACGGCGCAATAACCGGAGCACCCCACCCTTCTCCGCTCAGCGGACATGATGGTCTTCGGCTCGCGGCTCCTGGTGCTTTCCGGATGGGCGGGCACAGAACCGAAGCACAAAAACGCTCATAGTCAGCGCGACCCCAATCGTCAATCCACGCAGGAAGTCGAAGAAATCGGCTTCGGGACCCGGCTGCGGGCGCCGCAACCCGATCAGAAGGAAAAACGTCACCCACAGGATCACCATCAGGGCGAGCCTGCGACGGTAGCGGGTTCTGGACTGAGTATCGTTCTCATCGTAAGCAAGGCACATAGTTCGTTCTCCATGCAGGGATAGCTGGATTAGTAAGTGAGGCGGTACCAGAGGGTCGCGGCGAGCTTCGTCACCACAATTGCGAGCAGGACTGATAGCAGTTGCCAGTTGCAGGAGTGGCGTGCGATCCAGTCGTATTCCCAAATGCCAACCCCCGTGAGGGTGCCGGCAATCGCGGCCAGGCTCGTGGCGCGGCGGTGATGATCCACACAACGCTCGTCGCCGGTCATGCCAATCAAAGGGATTCTCATCGCTTCTTCTCCAGGGTAAAGATGTCGTCGACAGGGCAGCGAAACGCGCGAGCGAGTTGCAGGGCCAGCGGCAGGCTGGGAACATAGCGACCACGCTCAATGGAATTAATGCTCTGCCGGGACACGCCCACCGCATCGGCTAACTGCTCCTGGGTCAACTCCCGAGCCAGGCGCATCTCGCGTACGCGATTTTGGATCGACGGCTCCATGTCAAGCGAACTTTCCACGGCCAGCGTAGCAACCTCCCGAGCGCATGTCAAGCACACTTTCCATCCGCTTCAGCACAGAAAGAAAGGCGGAGCCGCGAGGGCTCCGCCGTGGAGTTGGGAGGAGGTATGGCAGTTCTTAGAACAGGTGGAAATTCACCTCGACGATCAGCCGCACGGGAACGGGATGGCCGTGATACATGGCGGGACGGAAGCGGTACTGCTGCACCGCCTGGAGCGCCTTCTGATCGAGACCCATACCGAGGTGACGCACCACCTGCATATCCTCGGGCATGCCGTTGGCATCCACGATGAGCTGGATGGCGACCTGACCCTGCAGGCGGGCTGCACGCGCCTGCTCAGTGAAATCGGGATCGACCTGGTGAATGACCTGCGGGGCCGTGACGCCGCCGCCGACGCTCATCACGCCGCCGCCATAGCCGCCCCCGGTGCCCGGGCCGACGCCGGCGCCAATCCCGGAGCCGATGCCGCCGCCGGACGCGGAGCCGAATCCGCCGTTGCTGCCTTCGCCCTGGGAGGCCATGGCCACCTGCGGCGATTGCGGCATACCCATGTTCGGCATGGAACTATCCGGCATTTTGAGATTTTTCGGCATCACGACAGCCGCCGGCGCCGCGAGCAGCGGGTGGCTAACGCGGATAATCTGCGGAGCGACGCGGAGCTGCTGGACCGGCACTGGAGGCGGCACTTTTCCTTTGATGGGCTCGACGATCTTGTGCGCGCCGCCGCCACCTCCGCCGCCCATGCTCCGGGGAGCCGGAGGCGTGACCGGCGGAACGTAGGGCTGGAAGGTGATGGTGGTGATATGCATCTTCTTCACCGCCGGCTGGGGGTGCGGCATCAGCGAAACCCACAGCAGGAACGCCACCACCAGCACGTGAAGACAGAAGGCGACGACGCTGGACGCAGGACCGCGCCTGACCGCCAGTGGGTCAGCAACCCGAACGGGCCGCGAAGTCAGGCGAAGCGGAGCCTGTTTCTCAGGAAACAGCGCATCGTGCATATTCGCCCACAGGCTGCCCAGAACCCCGCCGTCCGGCACGGGTTGGCCGAATGTGAGGGGTTTTGAGCACAGGTGGAGGCCGCCGTTCACAGGCAGCGCAGCCTGTTCTTCTTCGGTTTGATACCCAGGAGACTTCAAGACCGCGTAACCCATACCCTTTTGCCGGTTGACAGACGACCGGCACCTCCTTCATCCGATGAACGATTGAGGATTGAGGCGAGCCGGCGATGTCTCTCCCGCCGGTCTGGCCTTCCGATTACCAAATGCCTTTGTCGCTGCCCGTAATTTTCATGCCGACAGCAGCGGCAGTAGCCAGCCAGGGGAACAGGCCAAGTCGTGCGCTGCTGTGCAATTCGCGTCTGCGCAGCATTTCAGTCAGTTGCCGACGGTACAGCGCGGCGGACTGCGGCATAATCGGTACCCGCAGAAAATCCTTTCCGAAGTAGATGAGGTCACCGCCAAAACGGGCCGCCTCGAAAACAAAAGATGGCAGGCAGAGGGGTTCTCCCCGAAACTGGCGGACGTAGTCCGAGACGATGACCAGATAGGTAGCAACGCCTTCCCAGATGCCGGCGGACTGGGCCGTTCCCCGGAGATCGTTGAAATCCAGCTCTCCTGAGTCAACCAGTTGCGCCGAGTCGACGATGTCGCACAGACGGAAATAAAAGTGCCGGTACATGCGCTGCAGCGTCGAGATCATGATGCGATCCGAACGATGCGCTACGCGGAACGTGCGCCCAGCCACCTCAACCCGGCGCGAGCGCTCCGGTATCCGGGAGGCGAACCGCACCTGCTCGCCGGTCTGGCCCAGCCGTCGCACGTGCACTTCCACCGGCTCAGGCAATCCCGGAATCAGAAAATTCCACTTGCAGGCCAGCCGGTCGCCCCAGCTCCGAGGCGCCAGCCGCGCCGTAAAGCACTTCCGCATCATGGCGCAGACGCTCTCCGGCGAGGCATTGGTGTAGAGGTCGATGTCGCTGCCAAGGTCGGGCCAGTGATCCAGCGACTTGATGACGGTTACGTCCAGCCTGCTCTCCTCAAAGGCGGCGCACAGCAAGCCCAGGAAATCCACCGCAGCGGCAATGCGTTCACGTTCGTCGGACAGCGCCGCTTCAATCCATTTGGCTCGCGTGTGGTCCTGCGTGCCGCCCAGCGCAGCCTGCGCCAGTTCCATCGCGCGGATCACCACGTGGTTGGAGGAGGCCAACGCCACCAGGGCGTCAAATTTCTCCCGGTCCATCTCGCAAAATGCAGCGGCCGCCGTGGAGAGTGCATCGGCGCGCGGCTGCAGAAGCAGGCGAGAGAGCAGCGCCATCATCGGCTTCCCGGAATCGGGGACAGGAGCGGGTTTGGGAACTGCGCTTTTCGTATGCGTCATCAATGGCTCTGCGGCTGTGGATTGGAATTGCTGTTGTTTTGATTGTGGTTTCTGGGAATTAGCTGCACGGCCCCCGACGTTCCGCGGACCCGCTGTGTATAATCGCTGATTTCTCCGTCGACGGCGCTCTCGCTGCCGTACGCCACGCTGCTCAGCGGCTGGCCCTCGGCCGCGGTTCGCGTGGCCAGTCCAACCTTCGTGCCCGAGTCGCCGGCCCGCATGGCCTGAACATAGTAGTACTGTGCCGTTTCCGGGTCGCCGGCGCGTTCCGCAATGTAGGCGCGGTTGTTCAGCGAAAATGCGCCGCCGGGATCGAGGCGGTACGCTTCCAGAAAATCCCGCTCAGCAGCAGCCCAGTCATTCTGATTGGCCGAACTCACGCCCTGGAAGGCCAGTATCCTGGCGCGTTCCAGACTCATGTCCGTATGCTTCATGCGCGACCGCAGCGCCCGTGCGCTGTCCGCCGCAGCTTTGCTCACGGGTTTGCCGCGCCACGCATCATTCACAGTGACCACGAGCGGCTGATTCGAGCCTGTATCTGCTGCCTGGTCGTAGTACTGGAGCGCCCTGGTGAAGTTGCCGGTCGCCTCTTCCGCCACGCCGAGATTGTTCAGCGTGAAGGGATTCTGCGGATCGAGCGGCAGGATCTGCCGGAGCAGCGACCGCGCTTCAAACGGATGATTTTCAGCCAGCATTTCTACGGCCTGCACATTGACCTGGTCGATGTGCATGGGCGCGTCGTGTAAATCGTTGAGCGCAACCAGCATCGGCTTGCCCTTGAGGGCGTTCCTGCTGCTCATGGCAATCGTGGCGTCGCAACTCTGCTCGCCGGCCAGCTTGTAGAACTTCTCAGCATAGGAGAGTTCTCCACGCAGTTCGGAGACGTAACCCAGATTGTTCAGGGTAAAGGGATCGGTCGGATCGAACAGGTACGCCCTATAAAAGAGCGCTTCGGCCTTCTCATAATGATGATGGCGGACCGCTTCCACGCCCTGCCGGTTCAGCTTCTGCACCGGAGTCAGCCGGCTGCGGCGGGGAATGACGATGCGAAGATCATGTGCGAACACAGGGGCTCCGGTGGTGAGAACCAGAATTCCGAGCGCCGCGACAAGCCGCAACCTTGGCCGAGTGAAGAACATGGGGGGTAAATGCACCTTGCCTCCACGGTCTTCACTGCAAGAACCGATCAGGCATACACCTAAGATGCGAACCTGGCGGATGTGTTGCCGCAACACACAACAAGAGTGCAAAAAACAAGGCCACCACCGCGGAGGGGTCATCATCCTATGAGATGCTGACGATGCCCCTACGCAAGATACGATTCATGGTTCGTTTTCTGTTTGTCGTTGCCCTCAGTGCAGGGGCGGCGGCTCAATCTTCCATCTCCCCCAGCAATGCCAGTCAGAATTCAGCGCCGTTGCCGGATCCTCAGGCTGCCGCGGTGGTGGGCCATCTGCCCCCCTTGCCCCAGGGAAAAACCACGGTCATTGGGGGCGCAATCAGCGAAATCAACCCTGTCCTCGATCAGTTCACGCTGAAAGTTTTCGGCGGAGGATCGATGAAAGTCCTCTTCGACGAGCGGACCGAAGTCTATCGGAACGGCGTGAGGATCCCTGTGCTCGATCTGGCCCCGATTCACCATGCATCGGTCGAGACTACCCTGGACGGGACAAATGTCTACGCCATGCGCATTCACATGCTCACGCATCTGCCGCAGGGTGAATGCCAGGGCCAGGTGATCAGCTACGATCCCCAAAGCGGCCAGTTACAGATCCATGAGGCGCTTTCGCCTCAGCCGGTTGTGCTGGAAGTGCCTGCCGATACCCCTGTTGTCCGCGTGGGACAGAGCTATTTTCGGACGGGCCGCGGGGGGAGAGCCGATCTGGCGCCCGGGTCGCTGGTCGACGTGAAATTCTCCGCAAACGGCTCCGGCCACGGCGTGGCGACGCATATCGACGTCCTGGCCACCAACGGGTCTGACTTCATCTTTGGCGGGGTTCTCGAATTTCTCGATGTACCGAATGGGGAGATGACCATCCTCGATCCGCGCGACAACCATCGCTACCAGGTTACGTTCAATCCGTCGCAGTTCCCAGTCACCCGGCAGATTCAACAGGGTTCGCACGTTCGCGTGACAGCCCGCTTCGACGGAACGAATTATGTTGCCACAGAAATTACGCCGGAATAGCGCTGCAAGTTGAGCATCATCAGGACCCGATGCCCCCCGGATTGTGGCAGGAGCCCGAGCTGGTCCTGCCGCATGGCGACCGGGCAGGATGCAGCGCCCGGGATTTAAGTTTTCCGCAGCGAATCGACTCACGCGGCACGGGTTTTTCGCATCCAACTGTTGCAATACGTTAAATGCCCGCTGAAACGAGGCAACTCTCTTTGAAGCTCCGGAGCAGCAAATGATCTCGGTCGTGGTCCCCATCTACAACGAGGAAGAACTCATCTCCACCTTCCACGCGGCCATCGCGACCGCCATGCGAGACGTTGGCGAAGATTGGGAGGTTGTCTACGTTAACGATGGTTCCAGGGATTCTTCGCTGGACCTGATGAAGGAACTGCAAAAGCAGGATTCCCACATCGTCGTCGTCGACCTGTCGCGCAACTGGGGACACATGGGCGCCATTTCCGCCGGATTACGAACGGCGCGCGGCGAAGGTGTCATCATCATGGACGGCGATTTCCAGGATCCTCCGGCTGTCCTGCCCGAGCTGGTGGCGGCGTGGCGCGGCGGCGCACAGGTCGTGGTCGCTGTCAGACGGAGCCGCCAGGAGAGCCGTAAGTTCCTCGCCCTCCTGTTTCCCATTTTCTATCGCGTGCTCTCCGCGATCTCCGATTATCCGATCCCTCTGGACGCCGGCATTTTCGGTCTGCTCGATCGGCAGGCCCTCGATTCCATCAACGGCCTGCGGGAGGGGAATCGCTATCTACCGGGCCTCCGCGCCTGGGTCGGCTATAAAAACGCCATCGTTTACTACGACCGCCAGGATCGCCTGGCCGGGGACGGCAAGCTGTCGTTCATCAGCAGGATCAAGTACGCGATGGACGCCATCACCAGCTTCAGCTTCAAGCCGCTGCGCCTTTGCTTCGCGTTGTCGTGCCTGTCGATGGGCGTGGTGGTCGTGCTCGGTCTTCTGGCGCTGTTTGCGGGCGGTTCCATTGCGGCTGCCGGGCTGGGAGTCGCCGCGGCGGTGTTTGCGGTGGGAGCTATGTTGCTGCTCTGCCTCGGCATCATAGGCGAGTACCTTGGACGCGTCTACGACGAGGTGCGCAGCCGGCCGTTGTCGATCATCAATAAAGTGCATTACGCAAATGAAGAGATCGCGGCGAAAACGCCGGATCAGATCATGGAACGAGAGCCCGCACTGGCCCTGAAGGGACGCGCCGCATAAGATCGCGCGGCGCCTCCTGGTACGCAGGGCTGTGCGAAACATACTGAACTTCCTGCACGTCCTGAACGTTCATGTTCGTTTGCAGCGCCTCGGTTCGGCACCGTGACGTACGTGGCTTCCTTTGAGCCGATTGCGGTTCGCGCGCTATGGCCTTGCCGCCCGACGCGTATTGAGCACGTTCCTGGGCCACGGAGGCCGAACACGTGTTAAGGGACTCATCGAATCAGACTGGCAGCCTGAAGTCTCGCCTTGTGGCAGGTTGCGCCGTACTGCTCTCCGGCTCCACTTTCGCAACGCTCTGCAGTTTCGCTTACAACGTCGTCATCGCCCATTTTCTGGGTCCGGACAATTATGGGCAGGCCGTCGCCGTCTACACCGTCCTGACCCTCGTCTCAACTCTGACGCTCTCGTACCAGCTTCTGGCCGCCAAAGTCACTGCTCAGCAGGACTCCCTCGGAGCCAAGTGCGCAGCGTACCGCGACCTGCATCGTCAGGCCACGGTCTGCGGCGTTGCGGTCGCGCTCTCGCTTGTGCTCTTTGAGCGGAACATTGCGGCGTACCTGCACCTCTCCAGCCCCCTCCTGATCTTCCTCATCGCAATCGGAGCGGGATTCTACGTGCCGCTGGGAGCGCGCCGCGGCTTCACGCAGGGACTGTACGGGTTCCGCCGCCTGGCCACCAATCTGGTGCTCGAAGCCGCGGTGCGCCTGGGCGGATCGACTGTGATGGTGTTGCTGGGCACCGGCGTCACCGGCGTGATTGCGGCCAATGCCGCCGCGTCCGTGATTGCCTGGGCGACCATTGCCCCCAAAAAATCCGAACCAATGCCAGGTCCGCTGCGCCTGCGCCAGATGCTGCCTGAAATGTCGCAGGCTCTGGTTTTTTTCGCCGGCCAGATGCTGATCAACAACTCCGACATGGTGCTGGTCAAGCACTATTTTGTGCCCATGATGGCCGGGCTTTATGCTGCCGTGGCGCTCATCGGCCGGGTCATTTACACCTTCTCGTCGGCGGTCATCAACAGCATGTTTCCCATCTCCGCCGGCGCTCACCATGAGGAGCGAAAGAGCTTTTCCCTCATCGCGACCTCGCTTCTGCTGGTCGCCGGCTGCGGAATCGCAATGACGCTGGGCCTGCTGATGCTTCCCGCCCGCGTCTGGACTGTTTTCTTCGGCGCCGGATTCATAATGCCTGGCCAGCACGGTTTGTCTTTCCTGCTGGCGCTCAAAGGCATTGCCTGCGTCATCTACTCGTTAAGCGTGGTCATCATCACCTACGAGATGTCCTACCGGATCGCGAATACCAGCTGGATCCAGCTGGCCTTCAGCGCCGCGGTGATCGCCGGCATCTGCCGCTTCCATTCCTCCCTGGAGCAGGTCATCCTGGTGCAGCTGGTGCTGATGATCGTGCTGCTGCTGGTGGCGGGGGCTCCAGTTCTGCGCGACGCCCTGCGGCATCGGGAGGTACCGGCAGCGAGCTATCCGGCCGCCCTTCCGGTGCTTCGGCGCTCTTCGGAAGCGGATGCGATTGCCGAATTCCTGAAGTCCGATTTCGATCATGTGGCATACGGAGACCATCGCCGCACCATGCGAGCCATGGTCCTGTCGCCCGACCTGTCCAATCCGGCAGAGAATGCGCAAAGGCGGGCGCTGCTTTACCTGCGTCATCTGGCGCTCTGGAATGAGCTTCCGGCGGACACCCAGTGGTATGAACTGGCCGTGGCCGAAGCAGACCTGAACGGAATTCGAGTTTTCCCGCGCGCCCAGTGGCGCAGGATGGGCGCCCGCAATTTCGGAGTTCCGGAAATCGTAGCGAGTATGCGGAGGCGGATTCAGGAGTGTCCGAATGATCCGTTCGCGGCCAAGATCGCCTCGATGAGCCAGACCATTCAGCAGGGCAAGCTGCCGGCCGCGGCGGTCCTCATGATCGGACGCGACGATTCCCAGCCACTCACGGTAATCGATGGCAATCACCGTTTGATCGCCGCGGCCCTGGCGGGACGGCTCGACCGACTGCGCTTCCTGTGCGGCCTCTCTCCGAGCATGGAGAAGTGCTGCTGGTACCAGACCAGTTCCGCGACCCTGGCGCGTTACGCAGTCAATCTGGTTCGGCACGCCGTGTATGATCCCGAAGCCGAGCTGACGTGGTGCCGTCTTGAGACGGACCCGCTGGCGGCCCAGTCTGTGTCGATCTCTCCGGTGACAACCGGCGATGGCGCTACCCGCCACGCATAACCGGTCGCAGGATGGTCTGCGAGCCCCTTCCGCACCAGAGCCGAGGCGAAAAAAGGCGCCGCCATCTTTCCGCGACCCTGTCTGCGGGCCGGCGAAGGATGGCGGCGTCGTGGCTGGATTTACCTACCAGCGGTAAACGGTGAGCTTATCCAGATACAGGGTGTTGGAGCCCGAGCCCAGCCCATCGACCTGGAAGTTGGTCACCAGCGAAGGCGCCCAGTGCAGTGCGAACGCCGAGTAGACCGTCAGGTTGATCGGCTGCGCCTTCCCGTCCACCCAGACGGTGTGGTACGTCACCCAGCCCGAGCTGTTCCGGGAATAGCTGATCTCGACATGATGCCATGCGTTCCGTCCCCAGCTGCGGACATTGCAGGCCTGCGAAGAACGAACCCACGTGTCGTTGTACTTTGACGCGCTGCCGGCATTCTTTGTGACATCCCACTTCCCGGCATAGCCGTCGCACTGAAACCCATAAATCACGGTCTGCCCATTCGGCATCACCTGATTCATATCCATTTCGAGATTGGCGACCCCGCCTGCGGAACTGTTGAGGTAGACCCACGCGTCGTATACGAAGTTTTCTGCACCCACGTCATCGCCAAAGGAGATGTAGTAGCGCTCGCCGCCTCCACCGGAGTATTTGGTTGCGAATTTGCGAGAGGAACCACTGATCGTCGGAGTTCCCACCAGCCCCATGGCGCCGCTGGCCGAGCCGCTGGTGCCCCCGTCATCCTGTTCCTTCCACGAACCCAGCGACTGAATGCTGCTTGTGCTGGTGGCATTAGAGGGGATGCTGGGACCGCCGCTGCTCCCGGACGACGATGAGCCTCCGCTCACCGTGATCGCGATATTCGCCACGCAGCCAGCGCCCTTGTCGCCCCACGACTTTACATGCAGGGTGTGCGCTCCGCTGGAGGCTGATGCCGTCGTGTCCAGTGAGGTGCCGCTGATGGTGCCGGCGATACCGCCGCTGTCGATGGAGTAGGCCATCGACCCCACAGGCTGGCCCGAGCAGCTGCCGGCTGTGGCCGCTACTTTAAAGGACCCGGAAACGGTGGCCCCATTGCCAGGGCTGCTCACGCTGATTCCATCGCTCGAAGTGCTCGAGTCTTTCGCCGCTGCGGTCGAGCTCGAGCCCGTCACATCAACCGCAACGTCGGTCACGCACGAGGCGCCCTTGTCGCCCCACGATTTCACATGCAGGGTGTGCTTACCGTCTCCCGCCGAAACGCTGGTGTCGATCGAGGTGCCCTTCACCACGGTGGTGTTAGAGCTGCTGTCGAGCGAATAGCCCATCGCGCTCACCGGCTGACTGGAGCAGGAAGAGGCATTGGCGCTGAGGTGGAAGGGCGATGACACCGCACCAGCACCGGGGCTGCTGACGGTAGGATTGGCAAATGCTGCGGGAAGAACAAGCGCACAGAGCGCAGGAACGAGAAGCGTGCGAGATCTGATCATCCGTGACATTCCTGACCGAATTGCTGCCCTCGATTTCAGGGCATAGGTTCGCGTGGGCTCTCCGGCAACGGTTCGCGCGCCAGGGAGTCGTACTGCATTCGCTGGATTTGGGTGGTCTGAGGCTTAGGACAACGTGCGCCTGAAGACGATCTCGACAACCTCGTGTACACGATCCGGGGGCAGTCCCTCGGCTTGCGCCTCGGTTCAAGCCGCACAGATTCAGGCCCAATGCGGGTACGGAGTCAGGAGTCAGCCCGCTTGCATGGCCTGGAGGCCCAGGAGTAGCCCTGCTTCGTGTCTTGCCGCCCGCAGTGATTACAGGCAGAAACACTCAGTGAATTGCTAAACGGATGATACTGATTTCCTGTGCGCAGACAACTGTTTTTTGCAGGAGATACACAAATATTTCAGCCTGCAGGCATCCTTTCGGCAATTCGTGCAATTAGTGCCGGACGGGCTGGAAAATTGTGTACTTCGACTCGCGAGAATTACACGTTTGGGGTCGCTTGCGGGACCGAAACGCTCGCTGAGTCAGCAGGGGAAAGCTCGTCCAATGTGGGTTTTCCACAGGCTCCCCGCAAGCCTGGGGGGCACGCCGGCCAGATCCGCCATGGGACGAGTCGCACGTCTGGGCACCGCTGCGAGATCAGGGAAGATCAAACCAGCGGCTGGATTCGCCCGAACCGTTCAACAAAATTACTATGGAGTGAATGGCTCTTAATGACCGGCGCGACTTCCTCAAGCTTTGTCTTTCTGCGGCGCCGGCGCTGGCGTTGTCTCGCCGGGCCATGGCTCAGGTCGCGATCATTGGGCAGGCTCATACCGCCCCCAGCCCGCAGCTAAGACGCTTTGTCGACCCGTTGCCCATTCCGCGCACGCTGGAGCCGCACAGGAGGCGCCACGGCAAGCTTTCCTACCGCGTACGCATGGTCGAGTTCGAGAGACGGCTGCATTCGGATCTGCCGCCGGCGCGCTTGTGGGGTTATGAGGGCGAATATCCCGGCCCCGTCTTCGAAGCCAGATGCGGCATCCCGGTCAGCGTGAAATGGGAAAACCATCTCCCGCTGCAGCATCTCTTTGCCATCGACCAGCGCCTGCACGCGTGCGCGCCGCCCACGCCGGCCGTGCGCGTGGTGCCTCACCTGCATGGAGCGCGCGCCGATTCGCGCAGCGACGGCCTCCCGGAGAACTGGTTTACCCCCGGCCACTCCGTCGTCTACCACTACCCCAACCAGCAGAACGCGGCGACGCTTTGGTATCACGATCACGCAGGCGGCATCGAGCGGTTGAATCTCTATGCGGGAATGGCAGGGTTTTATCTGCTGCGCGACGACCGCGAGCTGGCCATGCATCTGCCGGACGGCGATTACGAAATCCCCCTGCTGCTCCAGGATCGCAGGGTGGACGCCAACGGCCAGCTTGTCTATCAGCCCACCTTTGCTGACGGCACCCTGCCTGCGCCAGGCGCGTGGGCTCCTCAGCTCTTCGGGGATTTGCCGGTCATCAACGGCGCCATCTATCCATTTCTCGAGGTCGAGCCGCGGCGTTACCGCCTGCGCGTGCTGAATGGAGCCAACGGGCGTTTCTTCAACGTCTATATGAACCTGGCGAAGAAGCCCACCGACATTCCCAGGCTCGTGACCTTTCATCAGGTTGGCAGCGATGGCGGATTGCTGGCAGACCCGGTGCCCATGCAGCATCTCCTGCTTGGCCCCGCGGAGCGCGCCGACCTCATCGTGGACTTCACCGGGCTCGAGGGCCAAACCGTCACCGTCTCCAACAACGCAAAGAGCCCATTTCCCGGTTGGGATCTGATCAACCCCCTGTATGCGCCTTTGCCCGAGCTGATGCAGTTTCGGGTCACGCGCCCGCTGGCGCCTGGGGCGAAGTCCTTCAGCATGCCACCGCCGATCTCCGTGCCGCGCCTCGATCCGGCGCAGGCTGTCTGCACGCGTACGTTCGTCCTCACTGAAGACACGGATAAGCAGGGCCGTTCCCTGCGCATGATGATCGACGGCAAGATGTACGACGAGCCCACCACGGAGTTTCCGGTCCTGGGATCGATCGAAAAATGGCGCTTCATCAACACCACCGACGATGCCCACCCCATGCACCTGCATCTGGTGCAGTTCCAGATCGTGGAGCGCCAGGGCTACGACCACGCCTCATTCCTGCTCTACAACAAGCTCGTCATGCGCGGTTTCGCTCGCAAGCCCGCGCCCAATGAGATGGGCTGGAAGGACACCGCCATCCTCAATCCCGGCGAGGTGCTCACCATCCTCGTGCCCTTTCTGGGATTCACCGGAAAGTATGTGTACCACTGCCACATCGCCGAGCACGCGGACAACGACATGATGCGCCCCTTTGTCGTCGTCGCCCCCGGCAAAAAAGAAACCAGCGACGCATAGCATCGCTGGTTCCCGTTCTGCCGGCAAGCAGCGGCCTTGCGCTTGTGAACCCGGTAGCCTAGCTGCCCCCGCCGAAGCTCGCCGCGTTGCAGTTTCCAGGCGACGGATTCGGCGTTGGCGGCGTTGGCGGAGTCAGCCACGGCGGACTGGTGAAGTCGAAGAAGTCCAGCAGATTCGGCTGCGCCGCGTCGCGCTTCGTCAGGTTCGCGCTGGGACCAATAAAGCGGTTCTCCACAAACTTGATCACCGCCGTGTGATCCATTGGGGTGTGCCCCACATAGTGCGGGATGGTGAAAGGCGAGATGATCATATTCGGCACGCGGAAGCCCAGTTGCGCTGCGAAGCCGTATTCGGCCGCAGCATCCTCGTTGGGCCCGGGGGTCGTGTTCGTCCCAGGTTCTCCCGACGTCAAATCGCAGTATCCCTGATTGCCGCTGCCGACCCACTCGGGCGTGCCGCTCGGCGGGAGGCAGGGATAGTACTGGTCGGGGTTCACCGCGATATTCGAAATACTCGGAATGCTCGTGACCGGCTCGTCGCCCACCATGGCATTTGTGTTCTCATTCGAGTAAGGGACACCCGTGGTCGGATCGTTACCGGGGATCGGGGGAACGTGATCGTACGGACCGCCGCCCTCGTCATAGGCCAGGAAGAAGACCGAATTCGGCCACTCCGGGCTGCCCATGAAGGCGTTGATGATGCTGGCTACCTCCGCCTGGCCCTTCAGGACCGACTGCCCCGAGCCTGGGTGTTCGTCGTTTTCCGTGAAGCCTGGCTCGATATAGACAAAGGCCGGCAGCGTGTTGTTTTTCAGATCGGCGTAGTACCCGTAGGTCGGATCGCTGATGGGCGCGATGTGCGTCGGATCGATGCAGAACGAGTTGGTGGGATCGCCCACCGCCGCTTTCGAACCCATCGTCGGAGCCGTGCACTGTGCGCCTGATTTGTTCAGGTAGAGGTATTTGACGGAATACGTAAAGTCTTCAAACTCCGAAGCCGGGAAATAGGCGTCGGCGCCCCCGCTGCACTCATCTTCGGCGGCGCAGTCTCCCTCCGTCACGGTGTAGTAGATCTTCCAGGACACGCCCGCCTTGTCGAGTTCCTGGAAGATAGTCTGGGCGCTCAGTTGGGGCAGATGATCCGCTCCTGGATCCTTGGTCAGGCCCTGCGTCGTGCCGCCGGTGAGTGTCGCGATGCGGTTGTCGACCGTGTAACTCGAGACCGGCGAGAACCAGCGATCGGACAGCGCGAACTGGCTGGCCATGTAGTAGTAGTAGTTCAGCGTGCTCTGCGTGTAGTACCCCATGGCGCGCTCGCCATTGGTGTCCGTGAAGCTGCCCGAGCAGCTGTGGGAAGCCGCGCAGCTCGTCGCATAGCCCTCCGCGTTGTGAACGAAGCCGTTCATCAGGATGGGGCGGCTGGCGGAGAAATCGTACGTGTTCACGTCGCCGTAGCTCTCCTCCCATGCCGACGATTCGTCATCCACACAGGTGCTGGTCAGCGGGAAAATCGGGTACGTCACTTTGTTGTCGTTGGTGTTGCTGAACGTTCTCATCGTGCTGTCGGTGCTCGGCGTCGTCCCGGTGAGCCCATCCACCTCGTAGTTGGTGGTGCCGACCATATTCCAGTTATTGGCGTCGCGATAGGGGTCCAGCATGCCGAAGTAGTTATCGAACGAGTGATTCTCCTGCATCATGAAGATCACGTGATCGATTTCCGTCTCGTTGCCTGACGCCTCGACTGTGACGGTCGCCTGCGCCGTGGTCGTCCCGCCCGGCCCCGTCGCCGTGGCCGTATAGGTGGTGGTGTCCGCGGGCTGTACGGTTTGGCTTCCTCCCGTGTCCGCCATGGTGTAGCTCGAGCCGTCCGTGCCGCTGATCGTCACCGAGGTCGCATTACTCGCCGTCACGTTCAGCGTAGACGTTCCTCCCGCCACAATCGCCGTGGGGCTGGCCGCTATGGTGAGCGTCGGGGGTCCTACCTGGTTGACCGTGATGGTGACCGACGTGGACGTAGCCGTCCCTCCGGGTCCGCCCGCCGTCGCCACGTAGGTTGTCGTATTTGTGGGAGTCACCGTCTGCGTGCCGCCAGTGTCGGCCAGCATGTAGGTGGACCCATCCGTCCCGCTCAGCGTCACCGACGTCGCGTTGGTCGCGGTCACGGTGAGCGTTGCCGATGCCCCCGCATTAATCGTCGTGGGAGTTCCAGTAAGGGTCACGGTAGGGGTGGCGGGGGGGGCCGCCGCAACGGTAACCACGGCTGTCGCCGTCGCACTCCCACCCGTTCCCGTTGCAGTCGCCGTGTACGTTGTCGTCGTCGTGGGCGATACGACCTGCGTCCCTCCCGTGGCCGGTACTGTATAGCTGCTCCCGTCGGAACCGGTGAGCTTGACGCTGGTGGCGTTGTTCACGGTGATCGAGAGCGACGCGGTTGCGCCCGCGGTGATCGAAGCCGGGCTGGCGGACAGACGGACAGTCGGAGCCGGGTTGCTGCTGGAGCCGGCAAGCCAGCCGCACCCGGAGAGAGGCAGAAGAAAACACGCAGTGAGAACCAGGGCCGAGGCCGCCAGGATGCGGGCGTTCAACCTACGCGCGAGCAATGTCAGCAAGTGAGTAATCCTTCCAGCGGCCGGGGAAATACCCTGGCAGACTCTGTGCCCCAGTTAGACGCCGAGCCCAATTTGGGAGGTTGTCCATGGGGCGACTCGCTTAATTCGCGTCGGCGTATTCATCTCCGTCAGAAAGATTGGCGCGCGACCCACGGCGCGGCCTGGTTTCCGCTATCGCCGCCTCCAGCACGTCGGGGTCCATCTCAGAGTTTGTTGCTGGCATGTGAACGAGCGGCCTGGACCTCAGCCTTCCCCGCCATCCCGGCAGCCGCCGGCCGCCCGACCACAGGCTCTTGTCGGCGATTTCGCGCTTGCACCGGTGCAGCTCAAACCAGCGCAGGTAGTTGCGCACTACGCTGGACATCGTCATCTGAATGCCCGCCTGGTAATTGTGCAGCGCCATCTGCCGCTCCAGTTCCGGCGATTGCAGAATGTCCACAAGCTTGTCGGCGAGGTCCGCGGCGCTGCCTGTCTTATAGAAATTGATGGCCATCTCGTCGTCTTTCGCCATGCAGTGGAAGTCCGGGATATCGGCGCACACAATCGGCAGTCCGAATTCGCAGGCCTGATGAGCCGGCCCGCTGGATCCCGTCGACGAATCGTAAGGCATCACCAGGAGAGAGCTGGTGCGGAACATCTGCGGAACGTCTTCGTCGCGAACATAACCGAGAAACTCAATGGGCAGGTGTTTGGGCTGGGCCGCGCGCACCGTCTCCCAATAACCCGGCCGCGTATGGTGGTTGCCACCCGCGACCACGAGCCGCGCATTGGGCACGCGCTTAAGCACCAGCGGAAATGCCTCCATGAGGGTTTCCAGCCGCTTGTAGGTGCCCCAGTGCCCGAAAGCCAGAATGCGGCGCTCGGGATTGTTCCGCATGCTGAAGTCCGGCGGGGTGCACACCGTCGAGAACGTCCCGTGCGTGCCGACCACCACATTGTCTGCCGCGTATTTCTTCATCAGCGTGCGA
This sequence comes from Acidobacteriaceae bacterium, assembly GCA_030041515.1. Taxonomy (GTDB): domain Bacteria; phylum Acidobacteriota; class Terriglobia; order Terriglobales; family Acidobacteriaceae; genus Palsa-343. The sequence goes on from JASHNS010000121.1 coordinate 17,289, forward strand.
CGGTAGGCGGAAAGCAGGACAGAAACCGAATGCGCCTGCAGCAACGCTCGCGTGGCTACATTCGTCCCCAGCCGGTAGAGCTTCTCGCGCTTCACGCCGGCATCGCCGAAATCCACGTGCTCGATGATGTGGTGCAGCGTGATATGGGTGTAAAACCCGGCCGCGCGCGTGAGCGCGGGAGCCGAGAGGCCGGCGAAAGCGGCGAACGGGCTTTCCGGCCCGGCGAAGCTGGAGAACACCAGGTTGAACCACACCACGTCCGGCTGCAGCTTGCGAATCGTGCTCAGCAGGCGTGCAGGTGTTCCCATGCTTCCGAATTTCCAGCACCGGATGACGTTGAACTCCGGCAGTTCCGGCGGCGGTTCGCTCTTTTCGCCCGACTCGCCCGTGAACTCGTATTGCCCCAGCTCGTCCGCAAGGATGGTCAGTTCCACGTCGGGGTAGCGCTGAATCTCGCGCGCGATGTGCCAGGAATACTCATTCAGCTGCCGCCGGCTGGGTGGAAAAGCCGCCACTAAACAGATTTTCATTAGGCCCGCCTCAAAACAGATTGATGCTTACGTAGGGTCGAAACTCCTGGTTCCTGCCCGGACCAGCGTAGTTGGGGAACGTCTCTTCCTGAACCCCGGCCGAAAAGCGAATGGGATACTTCACATGAACCTCACCAGTGTCTTCGTTGAAGCTGCGGCCGAACGGTCGCATGTAGGAGAGCGAGAACCCATTTTGCGTCATGTCATACACATGGAAGCTGCGCGTATTCTCGTAGGCGGTCGAGAACTGCAGTTGCCAGTTTCTCGCCGGCGAATAGTTGACGGTCCCGGCGGGTCGCAGCGCCTGCGCGATTCCGGAATGCACCGCGAAGGTTCCTGGAGTAACCACGAACGGCACCACGCGCCACGCACGCCAGTCTTCCGCCATCCCCTCGATATTCAGATGCGGGGAAAACCGGTGCGTCAATCCGATGTACGACGTTGTGAAGTAGTTTTCCGTGTTTCCGAGAGAAGTTGAGGTGAAAAGCTGGTCGTTCGAGCCCCAGCCCGTCACCAGGGCGGTTTTCGACCAGGGGGCGCCCACCCGGAAATCCACGCTTCCCGACAGCGTCGACTCGTGCAGGGGAATCTCGGTGAACGGCCCGAAATCGTGCAGAACGTAGGCGTTCACCGACACCGCATCCCAGAACGAGCCCGTGCTCAGGTAGGCAAACAGCCGTCCTATGTTCTGGTTCATCTCTCGCGGGGCGAGCGTGTCGCGGCGGACCGTGCCCTGGAACCCGGCGTTGAAGGAGAGCATCGTGGGTCCCAGATGAAAATTGGGATCCACGCCGTAGTTGAAGTTGTAGTCGTAGGTGCTGCGCCTCACAATACCGATGGCGGGCATGGAAATCAGGCCTCGGGCATTGCGGATCTGGAAAAATCCGCCCGTGGTCGGCCAATGGTTCAGGTGCAGATGGAACGCGTCCGTCCACTCTGTATCGATCGAGTAGCGCGGCAGCGGGAGCCTTGCCGTGTCCACCGTCGTGCCATAGATCGCCGGAGGATTTCCGAACGTCTCCGAGTCCAGCACATAGACCGTGCTGTCTTCGTAGATGGGCTGCTGCAGCACATTGGACAGCACGCTGACATGGTGATTGATGCGATAGCCCTCGTTCGCTCCCACCTGCATCAGGTCCTGCTCGGCGGTCTGGTCCTCGCCGGCGGCGCTCGCCGCCTGCGCGAACGCGGAAAGCGCCGCGGTTCCCTGGTGCTCCTGCTGGTACACATTCGCCTGCGCCATCAGGAATGAGTAGTCCGACTTCGCGACGTCGGCCTGGCTCACTGCTGCCAGCTCTCCAGCGGCGCGCTGCGTCTGGCCGAGCGCCAGATAGCTGTTCGCCAGGTCTACGCGTACGTCGATGTCGGAGGCGCCCGCCGCCAGCGCGCGCTCCAGATAGGTCTGCGAAAGCTGGTATTCATGCATCTGCTGCAGAATGCCGGCAGCCTGCAGGTACTGGGGCCCGGTGGGCGGTTCGGTCACGCCTGCTTCGGCTTCCATCTGGGCCAGCGCAATCTGCCGCTCCGCTTCGGCGTTGTGACCCTCCTGCACCATCACCTGCGCGATGGCCAGGCGCACGCCCACTCGATTGCTCCGGGGAGCCACCAGCGCCCGCGCAAACCGCTGCATCGCGGCTTTATTGTCGCCCAGGGTGCTAAGCGCTTCGCCGGTATCCACATAAATATCGCTGGGTACCCAAGTCGCACCTTCCATCGGCGGGTGATCCGCCAGCTTCTCCGCCAGTTCGACGTTGGCAATCGCCTGCCGGCGATCCGGAATCCCCGCATACGCGCGCGCCAGCATCGCGTAGATCTGCGCATCGTTGGGCAGATACTTCCCTGCCGTATTCAGCTCGACAATGGCGTGATGAAAGCGCCGCTGCGAGAAATAAATGTTGCCCAGATCCATGTACAGCGTGCCGTCCCGGGGCGCAAAACGCAGCGCCGCGCGGTATTCGACCTCCGCGTTCGACAACATCCCCTCGCGTCCGTATGCCGTGGCGCGGATGATGTGCACCGCCTCCGAATCGCCGAGATACGCCTGGGCCAACCTGGAGTGCTTCAGCGCGCCCTCGGAGTCGTTCAGCGCCAAATCAGAGAATGCGAGCCCGAGCTGCGCCTGCCCGTCTTTCGGCTCCAGCTTGATCGCTTCCGTAAAATCCTTCTGCGCCGGGGCGGGCTGGCGCAGATCGTTTTCCACAAAGCCGCGATTGACGTAGGCGGTTTCTACCGTCGGACCGCGACGAATCGCTTCGGTGAAGGCCTGCAGCGCCTGCTGGTCGTCGCCCTTTTCCTTGTAGACGTAGCCTTCCAGCAGCGGAATATCCGGCTCGTTGGGGAGATTGCTTCCGTATTTTTGCATCAGGGCCAGCAGCTGGTCGTATTTGTCCATATTCAGCAGGTCATAGCCCAGATACACCACCACATCGCGATCCCGCGGCAGCGACTGGATTGCCTTCTCGCCGTTGTCGGCCGACTCGCGATAGTTTCCCTGGAAGCGGAAGTACCGCTCCTTCTGCGCCAGGATCTGCGGGGTGTTGTACATCTCCGGCGTGACGCGATTCAGCCACGTGGCCGCCAGTGTCATGTTGTGCTCTTCAATGGCCGCGTTCATGGCGTCGGAAACGATCAGCGCGTTCTTCGGCGCAAGCTTCCACGCTTTCTCGTAATACGCGTTCGCCTTCCTGTACTGATCGCGGTCCGTGTACAGGTCGCCCAGGGCGAGATAAGGAACGTAGAGGTCCGGATAATCGCTGGCCAGGCGGTTGAAGTACTTCTCCGCTTCGCGTTCATTGTGTTCCGTGCGCGCCGCATAGCCCAGCGACGTGAGCGCGAGGCGGCTGCGTGGATCGATGCCCAGCACCTTCTTGTAGACGGCAATCGCATCGTCGGTTCGGCCCATCTTCATCAGCACGTCGCCGTCGATCTGCAGGCTGTTCGGATCGTTCGGCGTGAGCGCCAGCGCCGCCTGCATGTCGTTGAGGGCGGCTTGCAGCTGTCCGGCGTTCATCTCGATCTGCGCACGCAGCCGCAGGAATCCCGGGCGCTCGTTCGCAGCCACCTGGACCCCGCTGATCTGCCGCTGCGCGATCTGTAACTGTTGCTGCGCCCGATCGTCCTCGCCCAGCTGGTGGTACAGAGACTGCAAATCCATGTGCAGCTGGATTCCATAGAGCGGGCCTTCCGCCGGAGCAGGCGGAAGATTCGCAATCGCCTGCTGGTATTCCTTCACGGCCTGGTTCTCGTGATCCCCCAGTTCCGCAATCTCCGCGCGGATTTGGTGCAGCCGATAGTAATTGGGGTTAATCTGCGTCGCCCTCGTCAGGAAAGGATCGGCGCGATCGGGCGCCTGGGCCGTCACCTCCGCCTGCGCGGCGGAGAGCTGCATCCCCAGGTTGTGCGGCATTGCGTTCGCAGCCCGCACATACATCTGCGCCGCGTCCTGCGGTTTGCCGTCGAGCTGATAGGTGAACGCCAGCTCGCCCACCACGTCCGGCGGTGGATTGCGAATCGCCTTCAGCTCGTCGATGGCCTTGCCGTAATCGCCGGTCTCGCGGTAGTAGCCAGCCAGCGAACGCTCCACATCGGGATTATTCGGGGCGCGCTTCTCCGCCAGATGGAGATAATGGCTGGCCTTGTCCATCTGGTTTTGGCGCTCATAGCAGATGGCAAGCAGCAACTCCGCGCGCGCATTTCCTCTCACGTCTTCGGCCCGGGTCAGATAGGTGATCGCATTTGGATAATCCGCCGCGTGCAGGTAAAGATTGCCCAGCACCAGCAGATCGTCCTCCTGGCGGGGATCAACGGCAAGCGCCTGCTTGAGCAGCTTTTCGGCTTCGGCAGTCCGTCCCATGTCGCTGTACGTCTGCGCCAGCCCCGAAATGCCCTGCACCGACGACGGCTGTAGCCGCAGCCCGTGCTCGAAGGCGCTGGCTGAGAGGCTGTAGTTGCGGTTCAGCCGCGCCACATAGCCCAGCAGAAACCAGAGCTGCGGGTCGTTGGGAGCCGAGCGCGCCGCGCGATCCGCGTAATTCTCCGCGGTCGGGTAATCCCCGCGCTTCAGCGCCAGCTCCGCCGCACGCGCCAGCCGCGCGTTCTGGATGTTCGATCCCCACCCGAGCTGATTCTGGGTCTGGCCGTTGGGCTTCTGGGCTTTTACCTGGCCACCGGATCCAACCTGATAGGTCTGCGCATACGCAGTGCACGCGAATACAAACAGCGCGACGGCGCCTGCGAACGTAAGGCACTTATGTCTTGATGTCAAACAGGTCACCAACGTGCAGTCGCAACTACCCGGCTTTTGATTCAGGGAAGGCCTTTGGCGTTGGCTGCGCCCTCCCGAAGTCCCTCATTTCCGGCGACCACTGCGAGGTGAAAGGCAACCGAGTTTGGGACTTTGGGAATCAAAATCGTTTTCACGAGGGGAACCTTGGAAAGAACCGCTCCATCCGCTTTGTCCTCCAAACCGATTCCGCTCAGCTTCATCCTTCTCGCCGCGGTCCTCGTTCACGCTCCGCTGCTTTTGATGAAGTTGCCGCTGAAGTCGTACGACACGAACCAGCAGCTCTTTTTTGCCTACCACTACATGCACGACTGGTGGAATCCATGGAATGTCAAGTGGTTTACGGGATTCTCGCAGACCACCTACCCGCCGCTGCCCCAGCAGTGGACGGCGCTCCTCGGGCACATTTTCGGGCTCCAGTACGCCTACATGCTCGTGCAGTTTGTCGCCATCCTGCTGCTGGCTGTCGGCATGTATCGCTTTGCAGCGATCTGGGTGAATGAGCGCGCTGCTTCCTTCGCATCGCTGGCGGTCGTGCTGCTCGGCTCGGAAAGCTTCCTCATCTATAACGCCGGGCAGCTCGCCACCACCTGGGAAGCTGCGCTCTACATCCTCGCTCTGCCGTATCTTTACGAATGGCTCCGATACGGCGGTTTCCGGCCCTTCATTAAAGCGCTGGTCCTCTTTGCCGCCGCCTCCGCGGCTCACGATGTCATCATCATCTTCGGCACCGCGTTCTTCACTTTCCCCCTCATCGCCCTGGCCATCATGGAGCGCGACAAAGGCGAGGAGACAACCACCGGAGCCGCGGTCATCGGGCGCGCCGTCGCCATGGCGATCGCCGCCGCTGTGGCCATCGGCCTCGTGTTGCTGCCTTACTGGATTGACCTCTTCCGGTATCCGGTCTCGCAGACGCCGATTCCCCACGCCAGCCGCGCCAACTATTTGCTCACGCCCTTCTGGGGGACCAACTACTTTCTGATTCCCTGGGGCGCCCTCATGCTGGCCCTCCCCTTTATCGTGTGGCGGGGCGCTCATGTTCGCCGGCTCATCCCGCTGCTGCTCGGCTTCTGGGCCTGCTTCCTTGTCGGTCTCGGCGGAACTACCCCTGTCGCTCTCTGGCTGCTGCACCGCGCCTTTTACGTGCTCACCTTTGAGCGTGTCGCATACTGGGCCGAGCTTCTCTCGCTGCCCATCCTGGGACTGCTCTGCTCCGAGCTTGTGACTCGATTCCGCATGAAGGCCGTCGTTCCCCTGGTGGTGCTGGGCGCGATCACCTGCGGCTTGCCCATCGCCTGGTCGAATTACCAGCCCACCAACAGCATCAACCTCGACGTCAGGCCGGTCGCCGAGTGGCTCAATCGCGGCGGCCATGACAACTACCGCTATTTCACCCTCGGCTTCGGGAACAATATTTCTCGCCTTTCGGTCGAAACCAGGGCCAATACCGTCGACGGCGAGTGGTACAGCGACCGCCGCCTCCCCGAGCTGATGAAGTTTGGCGGCGGCTCGCTCGATAACTCCAAATACTTCGGCCCGGGCGGCCTCGGGGCTCTCCAGGCCATTCTCCGCCATGCCAACCGCTACGGCCTCAAATGGATCTTCGTCCACGATCCCTGGTATGACCCGCTCCTCCACTTCGCAGGCTGGCGCCAGGTCGATCAGCTGGAGTACGGGGCCATCCAGGTCTGGAGCAAGGAAGCTGTGCCGCCGGCTCATCCCATGGTCTTCGGCGTGAAGCCTCCGCCGTGGCAGTGCATCATGTGGGGAATTGTGCCCATTGGCAGCAGCATTCTCGCGTTCCTCCTCTGGTTCATTCCGGACAAGCGGCGTCAGTTCCTGACCGAAGAGGATGATTCCGACGCAACCGACGAAACTTATATGCACGAAAGGCTGGCTTCGTGATGAGAGGAGCGCTTCTCGCCATCTTCATCGGTGTCGCGACCATCGGGCTGGTAGCCATCGGCACCATCTGGCCCATTCCCTCGGCCATCTACTTCGCCGGCAGCGGCAACGGGAGTGTTCTGCGCTCGCCCACCACGCCGGAGATTGCGATCCAGGACCTGGGTATCCGCATCCGGCTGCATCAGATGCCAGCCGCCTACTCGAGTCTCGCCAACAAGGCGGAGTTCACCCAATCCGAGTTCGACCAGGATGTCACTGGCTTCTACCGGAGCCTTCGCACCCAGGCGACGCTGGAAACCGTTGATTCCCAACCCCTCCACCAGTCCGCCGACCAGGCCGAGATGCGCGTCCAGTTCCACTGGAGCACCATCCTCGGTCCCTATGAGGACACTCGCGAAATCCAGGTGGTGCGCAACGGTGACCGATGGCAGGTAGACTGGCCGCTGGTCAAGCGGCCTTCCGTCCCTGCCCAGGTTATTCCCGTGAACTACCTCCGCTGGGACGTGATCTACTCCGGCTCGACCGACGAATGGGGCTCGCAAAATGTCGCTGGCCCCAATGTGCGGATCGTCGACATGCGCCCGGTCAACCGCGCTGAAGGCGTCTATGTGCTGGGCGAGCTGCTGGACGACGATGTCGTCCCCGCGTGGGTCGACGTCCGCGCTACGCTCATCGGGAAAGATGGCAAGATCCTGGGAAGTGAAGACAGCTTCGACATGATTTCGCATCGGCTTCTGCCCAAACAGGTGACGCCGTTCCGCATCCACTTCCCCAATGTGGATTTGTCCCAGGTCGGCAGCATCCGCATGCAGCCCGAATCCATTTTGATCTCGACCTCGGCCGATCCGGTGATCGAAATTCTCAACGAGAAGTACAACGCTCTCCCCATCGCATCGCTCACTGGCCAACTTTCCGACCAGAGCGGACGCGTCGTCAACTTTGCGCATGTGCTCACCACCTTCTACGACAGCAACGGCAATGTGATCTGGGTATCAGGCAGATACATCGGCCGCGCTCTGCCGCCTCAGACGCCGGTGAATTTCACCGTCTCCGTTCCCGAGGACCTCGCGAGGAAGGTCAGCAGCGAGCGCACCATCGTCGCTGCCTACAGTCCCAGAGGAGACGCGCTGTGAGCCTCGGCCGCGCGTTCCTGCTCGCGGGGCCGGCTCTGCTCGCGGCTCCCCTTCTCCTCGCGCAAAGCCCTTCAATGAACCTGCCCGCGCAGGTTCCGGCGGGCAGCGCATTTTCTGTTCCCACCAGCGGCAGCGGCCAGGGCACGCTCACCATCGTGGGTCCGGGCCAGGCGCTTCGCCAGAGCGTTCAGCTGGGCTCGCCCGTTTCAGTAGCTGCCGGCGTTTTGTACAGCGCCGGCGAATATGTCGCCATCCTCTCCAGCGGTTCCGACGAGCAGGTCGGTCAGTTCGAAGTGACGCCGGCGCAACAGCCTTCTACTCTCAGCTTCCTCGCCGAGCCTTCCCGCCTCCCTGTGGATCTCCAAAATGGAATCAGCGGGACAGTCTACGTCTCCGACGTCTACCACAACCTGATTCTGAAACCCATGCCGGTCTCCTTCAATCTGTCCGACTCCGCCGGTCCGTCACAAACGCGCACCGTCATCACGCGCGACGGCGTGGCCTGGACCCGCATGAATTCCGCCTCCAAAGAAGGTTCGGCGCATTTCGTCGCCCAGGTGGGCGGCGTCACCACCACGCGCGTCATCGATGAGGTGCCAGGCGATCCCTGCAATCTGTCCATGACCGCGACGCCGGACAAAGGGAAAGCCCTGCTGCAAACCGCCCCGGTCCGCGACTGCAGCGGCAACCCCATTCCCGACGGCACAGTGGTGACGTTCACGGCCAGCTTCAGCGGCAGGCAATCCACGGTCGACGTCCCGCTGAAGCGCGATGTGGCCGAGGTGGAGATGCCTCTGCCGCCCGGCGCTACGGTGTCCGTGGCCAGCGGCGTCGTTGCCGGCAATGAGATTCACTGGAGTGGACGATGATGCGCCGCCTCCTGCTGTTCGCCTGCGCACTCGCGCTGCCATTGGCCGCGTGCGCCCAGGATGCCTCCGTCCAGGTGGTGCCGCCCGACCTCCACGGTTCGCGGCAGCTGGAGGTGCTCACTGCGACCTCCGTTGTGCGCGATTATCTTGAGTCCTGGAAGGCCTTCCGCACCGCCCTCAACCAGAATGCACCGCAGGCGCTCAGCGAGGATTTCGTCGGCACGGCCCTCACCCGGCTCAGCGACACCATCGCCCAGCAGAGCAAGCTTGGCCTCCACACGCGTTACACGGATCGCTCGCATCGCCTCCAGATCGTCTTCTATTCGCCCGATGGCTTGTCCCTTCAGATCATCGATCACGTCGACTATGACGAGCAGGTGATGCAGGGGGCCACAGTCATAGCGACGCAGCCGGTGCAGGCGCGGTATGTCGTTGTGCTCACCCCTTCGCAGACGCGCTGGCAGGTGCGCATCTTCCAGGCCGCCACGGAATAAGTACAACGACTGGGCGCGCCATGACCTCGCCCGAGCGAAGTCGGACGCTCTGCCCGCTTTTCGCAGATGCGGGAGAGCACAAAACCCGGTTTGCATTCCGATTCTTCTCGCCCGGCGCCCCAGCCGGGCCGGGATCTGCGAAAGCTGTTGCCGGGACGAATGCCTCCTCGGTGTTATTCCCCGAATCCCCCAGGAAAATGTTAGGCTTGCGGGCAAATCCCCCTTTCTGGATCTCGCGACGCCGGCAGGCCGATCATTTCCATTCCGCTGCAAGCATCTCGGGACCGAATGGAGTCGTCCAATGAGACTTGCGTGGGTAGCCGCTTTCGTCCTGTCCCTGAGTTGCACCCCCCTCAGCCACCCGCAGCAAGATTCCTCGCCTGTACCCCCACCTCACGACACTTCCACTTCAACGAAAGCGGCTACCGCGCAGACTGCAGCGGCGGATTCCGCGCAGACTTCCGCACCCGACTCCGCCGTGGCTGCCGCAACGGGGCCTGATACGACATCTGCGGCGATTGATGCTGCGACAACCCCGAACTTGACGGAAGACGAGCTGCGGCAGGCTCTGGTGGGCAAGCATTTGTTTCTGCGCGGATTGTGGCTGAGCGATGATTTGCATTTCGGCCTGACCGGAACAGTTGTCAGCCAGTCGGCACGGGGGTCCTGGACGCTCTGCGACGTTGAGATCGACAAGGTGCGGCTGACGAAGCGACATGTCGAGCTGGAGGGAGCGCGCTATGGGATTCACTTCGAGGATGAGGGCAACTGGAGCCAGCAGGCGTCGGCCTTTGACCGCATCCGTGTCACGGGGAAGAAGAAGCATCTGCTCATCGTCATCGATCGCCAGGTGATCGTGTCTCCAAAAAAGCAGAAGAAGCACGCGCAGCGGCAGCAGGCCAGCCAGGCGGCGCGGGCCCAGACCACCGTGGCTACGCAGACGGCTCCTGTGGCCGCAGACGCTGTTTCTGCGCAACCTGCCGACGGGGCCACGCAGTCGCAGGCCGCTCCTGCGCAACCCGCTACCCCCGGAGCGGAGCCCGCCTCGACGCTGCCGCCAGCGGAAACGACGAACCCGGCAGCGTCGGCCGCGCTGCTGCGCGCGAGCCTGAACCGCATCTTTGCGCCGGGCCTGGATGCCTCGATGATCGACGCGATGCCCGATTACTGGCAGTATTTCTACAACGCTCAGGTGAAACATCAGTCCATCGAGCCGACCGATCCGAACATCGTGCATCCCGGTCCTGGGGTGTCGGGTCCGACGATCGTTCACAACCTCGTGCCACCCTCCAACGATTACGCGCAGCATGCCCAGATCGCGGGCGTGGCGAGCTATAAGGTGATCCTGGGCGCCGATGGTAAGCCGATCGCCATCGCGGTCTATCGGCCTATTGGATTCGGGCTGGATGAGAACGCCGTCGCTGCCATTCAGAAGTCGACCTTTGCGCCCGCCATGCGCGATGGCAAGCCGGTCACCTCGGTGATCGACATGGCCGTGGTCTTCCGGATTCTGTCGCCGCTGACCGAGCGCGCATCCGCGCCGGAGGCGGCAGATCTTCCGCCGAATGTGTCGCCGGTGACGGGCAAGCCGTCGCTGCCGGGGCCGTACAGCGTCAACACGGTGACCAGTAATCAGTAGTCCGTAGTCAGGAGCTCGGCTCCAGGAAGTCAGTGCTGTGGACGTTCGGCGAGCTCTTCCACCTGCGCGCCGGCGAGGAGGAACGCGCCCACGCCGTAGTTGTAGCTGGAGCCCGGCAGGTAGTGTGCCGGGCCTGCGCCGGTTTGCTGGATGTTGCCGAGGCGGCCGTTCTGGTAGATCTGGTCGACCAGGCCGCGCCAGGCTTTCGCGATCACCGGCTGGTAGCCGGCGCGACTGAGCAGGCCGTGGTTCACACCCCACGCAAGCGCAAACGTAATGAGCGCGGAGCCGGAGGTTTCCGGCTGCGGATAATCCTGCGCGTCGAGGAGATCGGAGTGCCAGAGGCCGCTCGCTGGATCCTGGAGCGGCACGACAGCGGCCGCCATCTGGCGGAGTTGCGTCTCGTAGCGGGCGCGGTCCGGCTCGTTGGCCGGCATGTACTCGAGCGTGCGCGCGAGCCCGGCCATCACCCAGCCATTGCCGCGCGACCAGAAGACCGGATTGCCGCGGGGATCGGTTTTGTGCAGGTACGTCTGATCGCGGAAGTAGAGATGGCGGGTTTTGTCATAGAGCAGATCCGATGTTTGCCACCAGTGCTGATCGATGTAGGCGAGGTATTTCGGCTCGTGCAGAACGGCGTACATGCGCGACCAGACGGGGGGCGCCATGAAGAGCGCGTCGCACCACCACCACGGAATCTGCGCCTGGTTCTCGGGGATGGGCGCGTTCCATCCTGCGAGCAACTGGTCGAGCGCCGCGTGCGTGCCGGCGATTTTCCCGGGCGCCGGATGCAGCATGTCGAGCTGCAGATAGGTTTGCGCGATAGCCTGATCGTCGGCAATGGGGACGGCGGAGCGCAGGTCCCAGTGGAATCCCTCGGCCATGGATTCCATCGCGACCTGAAATTTCGGATCGTGGAGAGTGGGCGTTGCCGCCATGAATCCGTCGTAGAGCGTCGCCCAGGTCCAGGTGCGGTCGAAGTGCGGTTGCGCGCGCTGGAGTTCCCAGTCGGCGACCTTGCGTATGGCGGCGCGGACGGCGCCGGGATGCATCGCGCCGGAGAGATGGGCTTTGGGCCCAGGATCGGCGGGTGCGTCGCCCTCATGCTGCGCGATGTCGCGGTCGATGCCCTGCTGCTCCTGCGGAGTGATCGCCTGCGACTGGGCAAAGATCGGGACAGCGGAAATGAGGCTGAACGCGAGAAGGAGTGCGAGGAGGGACAGAAGCAATCGCGTGCGCGAAGAAGCGGCAGTCTGCATCGACTACAACAGAATATGCCGCGAGCGGGTCAGGCGAGCGTGTTTCCGGCTACGACCGCAGATTCCTCAGGGACAGGCGCGCGTCGCGGGCGGAAACCCTGGCCGCGCAGGCGCCAACGCACCGCGACCGCGACGCAGCTGAGGAGCGTGCAGATCTCGATGAAGACTTTGCCGCCGTCGAGCAGGTCTGGATGGCCGTTGGTCAGGTTGGGATCGGTGAGGATGCTGTGCAGGAAAAGCAGGAGAGCCGAGGGAAAGACGAGGTAATGGAGATTGCGCCAGACGGGACGGCCGATGCGCAGGCGCAGCAGCGAACTGACGAAGACGAGCAGCAGGAGATAAAGAGCCGCCGCGCCGGCGAGATTGATTTTGGGCTGGAGGGGCGAGTGGATGGGGAAAACGATGTCAATGACGCGAAAATGCGGCGCGCGAATGAAGAGCAGCACGAGGGGATGCGTGAGCGTCAGCGCCACAGCCGCGTAGGCGGTCCACTGGTGCAGATTGAAGAGGTTGATGTGCCGGCGGGGCCAGTGGCGCGTGGGGCTGTAGCGGAGTGACATCAACATACCCAGCAGCAGATTGATAGTGACGGCGCCGGTAGCGCCGAGGCCGAGATAGGAACAGAGGTCGAGAGCGGTCATCGGGCTTCAGGGGCGTGAGGTCCATCCTGCCGCAGAAAGCGCGACAAGAGCGGGGCACCAGTCTATCGGATCACCCAGCGGTCACGGGCTCGCGCGTGGTGTTGCCGTTGATCATGCGCAGGATGCCAAGGGGGTTGGCGTTGCGAAGGTCGTCGGGCAGGGAGGTGTCGGGGAATCCCTGATAGCAAACCGGCCGTGCAAAGCGCACGATGGCGCGGCTGCCGACCGCGGTGAAGCGGCTGTCCGAGCAGGCGGGATACGGTCCGCCGTGGATGATCGCGTCGGACACTTCGAGGCCAGTGGGAAAGCCGTTGAAAATGAGGCGACCCGCTTTGCGCTCGAGGATGGCGATCAGGTCCGCGTATTCGGCAAGATCCTCATCCGTGCCCCAGACGCTCGCCGTGAGGTGGCCTTCGAGCTCCTCAGCCGCGCGAATCATGGCTTCGCGCTGCTGGTAGCGGATGACCATGGAGGTGGGCCCGAAGACTTCCTGGCTCCATTCCGGGTGGTCGAGAAAGGCGCCGATTTGGGTTTCGAACAGCGCGGCGGAGACGGTGCAGGTGCCGCCGGAGGAACTCGCCTGCTGCATCGAGAGGCCGGAGTTCTCGCTTCGGGACTGGAGCGAGCGCGTGTAGTTGGCTGCGATGCCGGGCGTGAGCAGGTTGAACGGCGTGCTTGCACCGGTGAGGCGGCGCAGTTCATCCACCAGCGGCGTGGTTTCCTGCTGCTCCGGCACGAAGACCATGCCCGGCTTGGTGCAGAACTGGCCGGCGCCAAGCGTAAAAGATCCGAAGAGCCCGGCGGCGATCTGATTGCCGTTTTTGCGCAGCGCGCCAGGAAGAAGAAAGACGGGATTGGTGCTGCCCATTTCCGCGAAGCAGGGGATGGGCTCCTTGCGCTGCGCGGCCAGATCCATGAGTGCGCGTCCGCCATTGCGCGAGCCGGTCAAGCCGACGGCCTGGATGAGCGGATGTTGGACGAGGGCCTGTCCGACGGCGAATCCCTGGTCGTAGAGAAAGGAGAAGACGCCCTCGGGCGCGCCGGTGGAGCGGACCGCCTCGACGATGATGCGTGCGACCAGCTCGCCGGTACCCGGATGGGCGGGATGGGCTTTGACGACGACCGAATTGCCGGCAGCGAGCGCCGAGGCGGTATCACCTCCTGCGACGGAGTACGCGAGCGGGAAATTGCTCGCGCCGAAGACAGCGATCGGGCCGAGCGGCTGCAGCATCGAGCGGATGTCCGGGCGCGGCAGCGGTTTGCGGTCGGGGAGGGCGGTGTCGATGCGCGCGCCTACCCACGAGCCTTCCTCGATGACGTCAGCGAAAAGGCGGCACTGGCCGCTGGTGCGTTTGGTTTCGCCCTGCAGGCGTGCTTCGGGCAGGGCGGTTTCCTGCTGGGCGCGGGCGACCAGGCCTGGCAGGGCTGCATCCAGACCGTCGGCGATGGCGCGCAGCAGACGAGCGCGGTCATGAGCGTTACGCTTGCGCCACACCAGGAATGCTTCCTGCGCGGCGAGGACAGCGCGGTCCACGTCGGCCTCAGTTGCAGAAAAAAAGGGCGGATCGATGGCCGATCCAGTCGCTGGGTTGATGGCGCGAAACTCTGCTCCCGCTCTGGCGGTCTCACGGCCTGCAATCAGCGAAACTCCTCGAAAATCCATGAATGTACTCCCTCAGAACGGCTGGGCGCGGCGCCGGGGCGGCCATCGCGCGCTGCTCTTTGATTCTAAATGCGGGATTTGCGCCTGAAGGCGAGAGCGGGCAGGCAACATCAGGACTATACTGAGGAATCTTTAGAACCAGTTCTTTCTGGAGTCGCCGTGAGCACGATGGCCGAGGAAATCTTACTGGTAAGCGAAACGGCCAAGATCGCGGAACCGTGCACCGTCGTCATTCCCTGCTACAACGAAGCCGCCCGGCTGCGCGTGGATGCGTATGAGGCGTTTTTGCGCAGCGACGCCAGTTACGGCGTCCGGTTGCTGTTTGTGAATGACGGCAGCCGTGATGGGACGCTCGGGGTGATGGAGCGGATGCGGGAGCGCTTCCCGGAGCGAGTAACCCTGTTCGATCAGCAGCCCAACCGCGGCAAGGCAGAGGCGGTGCGGCAGGGGATGCTGCAGGTGATCGCCGAGGGAAGGTCGAAAGTGACGGGCTTCTGGGACGCGGATCTGGCGACGCCGCTGGACCTGATTCCGAAGTTTCTGGAACTGATGAAGGAACGGCCGGAGCTGCATCTGGTGCTGGGCGCGCGGGTGCGGCTGCTGGGTCACCAGATTCATCGCCAGCCCATGCGCCATTATCTGGGGCGGTGCTTCGCCACGGCCGTTTCGCTGCTGCTGCACCTGCCCGTGTACGACACGCAGTGCGGCGCCAAGCTGTTCCGCATCAACTCCGAGCTGGAGCAGGTGCTGGTGGAGCCGTTTCATTCGCGCTGGATCTTCGACGTGGAGATTCTTGCACGGTACCTGGCCTTTCATCACGGCCACTCCGAGGAACTCGGCGCCGAGATGTATGAGTATCCCCTGCCGGCATGGAGCGACGTGAAGGGATCGAAGGTGCGGAGCACCGATTTCTTTCTGGCGTTTGGGGAGCTGATGACCATCTACCGGCGGCATTTGGCCAAGTAGGGACCTTTCCCCCAAAAGGGCACGGAGATCGCAGAGCAATTGAAATCGGGCTTCTGTCGGACCGGAAGGCGCATTTCCGAGCCCGCTGATCTGGAATGAACAAGCCGGCTTCCAGCCTGGAGGCGGCAATCTGCATCTCATATACGACCCACGACGGCCCGGGAGCCGTGTGTGCGGAGAACGTGCGAATGGAACGAATCCTGAAGGTTTTGCTGCGAACGGGCAGCTGGGCGCTGCTGCTCGGCGTGCCTGTCGTGTTGTTGTCCCCGGCCTATGGCGACCCGTGCACGCTGCAGGCACAGCTGACGGCGGCACAACGCCAACAATACGAGCAGGCCGCGCGCACGCTGATCGGCGAAGTACAGAGCGGCGATATGTCCGGGCTGCAGAATGACACGCTGGCCGCCGTGGCCGCGGACTTCAGCGGGATCGAGCGCTCGGCGCAGGCGCTGCAGCCGCTGATCCAGCAGGCTGCGATCACAGTCAATGAGCTGATTGCATTCTCAGCCGGTCAGGGACAGGGCGCGCAGTTCTTCTGCACGCCGCCCGGATCGAGCATGACCGTGGTGCTCAGCTTTCCCAGTCTGCCGTCGGGGCAGTATGTGCTGGCGATCGTCCACGCGACCGGGGTGCCGAAGCCGCAGCAGATCGCGCTGATTCTGGCGCAGGGCCCACAGGGACGATGGCAACTGGCCGGCTTCTTTGCCAAGCCGCTGCTGCTGGCCGGGCAGGATGGCGTCTGGTACTGGACCCGCGCTCGCCAGTATGCGCAGAACCATGACCAGTGGGCAGCGTGGTTCTACTACCAGATTGCCGACAATCTCGTGGCGCCCGTGAATTTTCTTTCCAGCCCGAACCTGCAGAAGCTCCAGAATGAGGCACAGAAGGTGCAGCCTTCGAATTTGCCCGGCCAGCAGCCCACCACTTTCAGCGCGAACGGGCAGTCGTTCCAGATCACGCGCGTGGACACTTCGACGGAGCTTGGCCCGCTGGATTTTGTGATCCACTATGCGCCCGATCCGGCGGAGGCGGCCCAGCTGCGCGATCCCACCCAGGCGCGCCAGCAAGTGCTGGCTCTGATGTCGGGCATGCTGGCTGTGCACCCGGGGCTGCGTACGGCCTTCCACGGACTGTGGGTGTACGCCGACTCGAACGGCGCGACGCTGTTCGCACTGGAACTGCCGATGGGTCAGATTCCTGGTGGTCCGGCCGGCGGCAATCAGGCCGGCGAGTAGGGCGGCGCTTTACCCCGGATTACCCCGGAGGGCACAGAAGACATTGAGGGTGACGCCTTCCGTGCGGGGTTCACGTTCTTCACGCCAGCCTGTTGGAGAAAGCCACCGCAGATCCTTCGCTCCGCTGATCCCACTCACGATACGGCTGTGAGCCAGGCCCCAACTACGCGGCGCTCAGGATGACAGACCGGATGATGGGGACAGATCGCAGCGAGTGGCGGAAGGACCGCAGCGGGCGTTTCACCGGTTTGGGACATGGCCTCATGAGGCGACGGGGCGGACATCTTCGCTCTTTGGCTGCAGGTCCTCAGCCGGCGCGTTCGGGCGGAGCGTGACTACAGGAACCTCGGCGTTGCGCATTTTTCTGACGTGGACGAGCCGCAGGACCCGTCGCGCTACATCGGCCTTTGCTTCTTCCAGGGATTGGGCGGGGATGACGGTCATCCTTCCCAGAAACTCGCCGAGCCGCAGGTAGGCATTGCGGTTCTCGAGGAGGAAGGGCAGCGGATACTCTGGTTTGCGCTTGTGCGCCTGCTCAGGATTCGCGTCGAGGATCAGGGCGAGTTGCGGGCGGGGAACGAGGCGCGCGATGGCCCGCACGTAGAGCCGGGCCGCCGGAGTTCCCAGATCGAGATTAGCCAGCTCGTCGAAAATGTAGCGATCGAAGATGACAACGTCGACTCCGGAACGCAACGCGCGATTCGCGACGCCGCGCAGGGAAAGTGCGTCGAGTGTGTAGAGGCCGAGCCGCACGAGGGTCATGAGCGGCGAGCGAACGTTCTTGTCGCGGCGCTCGATAGGCTTTTCCGGGCTGCCAACGCCCTTGTCGCCGCCGAAAATCCGGTGTCCGGCGCCCTCGCGGATGGATTTCAGGCGCGCAGCATCGTCCCAGAAGGTGAGCAGGCGATATCGCAGACCTTCTGCTTCGAGGGTTCGGCAAACATTGTCGATCTGCGTGCTCTTGCCGGCGCCGTCGATGCCGGAAAAGCTGATGAGCAGCGTAGAGGGGTGGAATTGGCGGCGAGTCATGAGCGTTGTCCCTGTGATGAGAGCGAGGTTTAGTTGGGCCGTCGAGGACTGCCCATGGTGGCAGCAGCGACCGTACCCAGAGCGATAGCGCCGCCGACGATCAGTCCCCAGCGGATGGCCAGCACGCGGATGCGGCGCTGTTTCGCCGGCGCGATGGCCGCACCGGCAGGCCGGGAAGCCGCCACACCCACAGGTTTAATGAGCGGAGCGACCGCGGTACCAACCGGTTGCGAACTTGAAGACTGTCCGTTGTTCGCACCGGGCCGGGAGGGCGGCGCGGAATTGTTCTGGTTTTGATTCTGGCCGGCAGCCTGGCTCTGCGCGGCAGGTTGCGGGGCATCGGGCAAACGATGGGTTGCGGCCGCGCTGAACTGCACGGTAAGCATCATCGCCAGAGTGCAGGCGACGTACCGTGCCGCCTGCCGCCTGCACCACAGAAGGGAAACGTTCATTCACTTACCCTCGATCGTTCTTTCCGGTCCGGGCCCTGAATACTGCGCTCAGGCTGCGCTCTCGGCAGCGACTTCCAGAGCGTCGATGTTGAGGCCTGGGGGCAGGGCCGAGGGCCGCTGCTGAAAGCTGTGCACCGCTTCCCCCACCGTCGAATAAATTTCGAACAGGCGCCGGAGCCCGTTGAGC
Source organism: Acidobacteriaceae bacterium (assembly GCA_030041515.1). Taxonomy (GTDB): domain Bacteria; phylum Acidobacteriota; class Terriglobia; order Terriglobales; family Acidobacteriaceae; genus Palsa-343. Next base: position 35,573 of record JASHNS010000121.1, read on the forward strand.
TGCGGAGAGACGCGTGCTTCCGGCGGCAGCGCAGCCAGGCGCACATCCCCATTGCGTTTCATGGCCTCTTCCAGGCAGGAGAGAAGAAGATGCATAGTCGGCCGGTTCATGCGCCGTATCGCAGAGCAATCGAGCACGAGGCGAGGCCGTTCCGTTTCCACATATTCCTGCAAATTGCGTAAAAATGCGCGTTCTTCCGAGGCGGTCACTTCGGCTGGAACTTCATGCACTGTGACCGCACGCATAGTAATTAGCATTGTTTAGATCCCTTTCCCTGGAGCAAATTGCGTCAAATTTACTGTATTGCTAATGGCACTCCAATCAAGTCATGCAATCAGGCGTCCAAAGTCGGGCAGGAGCCCCGATCGCTCACGACATCTGGCCGGATCGTTCAAAGAGCCGGTCGAGCTCGGCCTCCGGATGGTAAGTAAGATGCCGAACACGGTTCTTTCCGTAACGGCTGAGTGTCACAAAATTTGTGCGATACCAGCAGCACTGGTGCATGCTGGGGGACAACCCGCAGAGCACCCGGAGCTGGGGGAGGCGGTTTTCCAGCACCGCGGCCGCCAGGCGATGGTTTCCGTCGATGATGGTGAGGGGCTCGTACTCGTTGCGCCCGATCAGAACCACGGCGCCAGGAAGGGCCTCCGGGTGGCTTAGACGCCGGCGGAAGGCGTCAATTCTGCGCAGGAACGGGTCCTCGGCGCGGCTGCCGTCGCGACGGGCCAGCTTTCCGGCCACACTGGGCAAACCAGGTTTGCCCCGGGCAATTCTGCGCCACTGGGCGCGCGGGAAGACGTGGATGCGGTCGAGGGCGGACTCGCGGAGCTCCACTTCGTACCATTCGGTATTCTCCGGAATCTCTTTCCACAGCGCCAGGTGGCGGACATAGAGCAGGGCGCGGCGCTTGGCGCACTCCGAAGGCTCGTCGAGATCGGGGTCCTCCACAAGTGAGCGCATCGAGTCGCGGTAGTCGCGGTAGACGTCGTGATCGAAGTCGGAGCGGAGGAACTCAGCGATGACCTCGTCCTCGGAAATATGACGGATGAGGCGAATGGCCGGCGATGCCGCCTGCGAGGATGTCTGAGCCCCACGAAACATGCTGAGGAGAAACGGCACGGCGACGGCCAGCAGCAACAGGAGCATCAACAGCAACTGCACCAGCAGCACTTCCCGCAGCGAAGCGTGGAAGCGGCAGATGCCGGCAATGACGGCGCCGGCAAAGGCCAGCTGCACCCACGCCGTGTTGGCGATGCGATACGACATCTCGTAGGCGATCACAAGAATGCTGAGCGAAAACACCATCGTGACGATGGCCTTGAGCGACAGCAGGTAGGGCATGCCGTAAGGCCCGGCAATGTGAAAGCCTTTGCCGAAGAACATTGTCCAGATCCAGGGAGGAGCAAGGCGCAGGCCGATCGCCATAGCCGAGCCGATACCCAGCACGAGCAGCATGGAAGTGGCAATCAGCGAGAGGCTCCTGCGCTCCTCGTGGCGCGCCCCGGCCACAACGGGAAACATGCCATTCATGATGGCGGAGGAAAACGAAAAGATGACGCGGCCAACCAGGGCAATGGCGGCGTAAAGTCCGGCGGTGGCGGGAGCGAAGAAATGCTTCACCAGCACGATGTCGCTGTTGTTGATGAGGACCTGTCCGGAGAAGAAGACCAGCGCCTGCAGCAACTCCCGTGCTGCGAGCATGCCGCCGAGGGGGTTGGGGCCGGAAGCCGCGAGGCTGGGCCGGATAACGAGCCACGCGATCGCTTCGGCGGCGGCATTGGCGCCGATCACGCCGGTGACGCCGAAGCCGAGAAGCACGGCAACCAGCGAGCCAACCAGGCGCGTTCCCGCTTCGAGCACCAGGTTTGAAGCGAGCTTGCGGAAACCGCAGGCGCCGAGGATGTAGCCGCGCCGGCTGCCCAACGGTACATAGAACGCTGCGCCGCAGGCGAGAAGAACAACGAGCAGCGGGGTGGGCAAGCGGAGATAGTCCGCGACCTGGTGGCGGAAGACCACCAGCAGACAGGCCACAAAAAGGCCGCAGCTCCAGGCGCTGCGATGGAGAAAGCGATAAGCTGCGCTGCGGCTCTCTTCGGAGCCCGGCCGCGCCACCACCTTGGCTGTGACGATCTGGAACGAGAGGGTGACAGCGGACGCGATCGTGAGCATCGTGTACACGACCGCGACGTGCCCGTAGCCCGCAGTTCCGAGGAAGCGGGCAACGGCGATGTTGTAGCCGAGATTGATAACCGTCGTGAGTGTCGAGCCGGACAACAGCACGGCGCTTCCGGAGATAATCCGGTTGCGCAGTTTTTTCGAGTTCTCCACGGGTTGGTTCGACACGTTCTTGAGTCTCCAGCTGCCTGATGGATAAAATTCACGCGCCTCAAGACCGGGACGCTGTGAACCGCCGGAATTGGCTCAGAGACGCGGACAAAGTGCGGGTCAGTACCGCGACTATGGTGATTCCGATGCACGACTTGCGCCGCTGGCTGCCTCTTCGCCCAGAGTCGCGACAACCTCACAAAGGCGTCGCGCTTCTAAACAGATTCCATGGCTGGACGTGTCGGCGCTGCGGCGCTTTTTCTGGTTTTGCTGCTTCACGGATGTCTGGGTTCGTCCCCGCCGCCGCGGCTGCAATACACTGCGGCAGGACCCACGCCGGAGCTGCTGGCTCTGTACGAAGGCTGGTTCGGCGAGCCGAATCATTTGAACGTCGGTTATTCCTCGCACGATCCTCATACCGTTCGCGATCAGATTCGGCGGGCGAAGCAGATGGGAATTTCTGCGTTCGTCGTGGATTGGTACGGGGACCGGGATCCGTTCGTCGACCAGACGTATGCCCTGGTTGAGAAACAGGCGGCGAAAAACAAATTCCATGTCGCGATGATGTACGACGAGTCGGATGCAACCGACGGCGCCACGGATGCGGCAATTGCCGATCTGACGATGTTTCACGACAGCTACCTCGCCACGAAGGACGGGCGCGACGCGTATCTGACCTATCAGGGACGGCCGATGATTTTCGTTTTTCCGCACGGCAATGCGATCGACTGGGATAAGGTGCGGAGCTCTGTGAACCAGTGGAATCCCGCGCCGTGGCTCATCGACGAGAATCTGCCGGGGAAATACGCAAACGATTTTGACGGCTTCTATCCGTGGATCAATCCAGGTCCAAAGGGTTGGGCTCCGGATGGCAGCCACTGGGGTGGACTGTATCTGAGCGCCTTCTACCAGACGATGGCACAGAAATATCCGGGCAAGATCATCGTGGGCGGAGCGTGGCCGCAGTTCAACGACAGCAAAGCGTCGTGGGGACTGAACCGGCACATCGACGCGCGCTGCGGGCAAACGTTTCGTGACACGCTGAACCTGTGGCAGAAGTATGTGCCCGCGGGGCAGGTGATCCCGTTCATGATGGTGGAGACCTGGAACGACCATGAAGAGGGATCGGCGATCGAAGACGGATTGCCGGCCTGCGGCGGACAGCCTGCGCCAGCGTCGGTGGAGAGCCTGGAAACGCCGGTGAAGTAAAACATCTTCATCACAGAGAGCACGGAGAGCAGACCGAGATCGGATTGGGGCGGCAAGCGCCGCCCTTTCCGATTTCTTTTATTGTCGGTCTCATTCAGCCCCGCGAGCGTCAGCGTGGGGTATGGGGGGAAGTGTGCGCTCTTCCAGGGATGCGAATGTCCGGCCCGCCCCGCCGCCGCGCATTTGCGTACTATGGTTCATTGCGTTTGAGGAGAATTCCCCATGCTCCAGCGATGTGCCCTGCTGCTGATCGCCTTCACGACGCTTGCCGCCGCTCAGGTCCCGCCGAAAGTCACCTACCCGCCAACGCCCTGGCCGATCAAAAACGGCAGCTTCGACATCCATCATTTTCGCTTCGGCACCGGCGAGACCCTTCCCGACCTGCACCTGCACTACCTCACGCTCGGCACGCCGCGGCGCGACGCCCAGGGCCACACGACCAATGCTGTTCTGTTGCTGCACGGCACCGGCGGCAACGCGCACACCCTGCTCAACCCGGTCTTTTCGAACGTTCTCTTCGGACCGGGCCAGCCTCTCGACATCACCAAATACTTCCTCATCTTCCCCGACGATATCGGCATGGGCGAGTCCAGCAAGCCCTCTGACGGCCTGCGCATGAAGTTCCCGCACTACACCTACGACGACATGGTGCGCTCGCAGCACCAAATGCTCGTCGACGGACTGCACATCGACCACCTGCGCCTGGTCATAGGCACCTCCATGGGCTGCATGCAGTCGTTCGTCTGGGGCGAAATGTATCCGAAATTTATGGACGCGCTCATGCCGCTGGCCTGCGAGCCCATCGCCATCGCCGGCCGCAACCGCGCGTGGCGCTACATGGCCATGAAGAGCATCCGCGACGACCCCGCGTGGAACAACGGCAACTACTCGGGCGAGCCCGTCCAAGGCCTGCGCGGCGCGGCCGACATGCTGCTGATCGCCGTTTCCGCGCCTCAGCAGTGGCGGAAAGACTATCCCACGCGCCAACAGGTCAAAGCCTTCATCGATCGCACCCAGGACGCCATCGTCACCCACTCCGACGCCGACGACTTCCTCTACTACTTCGACGCCTCGCGCGATTACAACCCGGAGCCGAAACTCAGCGCGATCACCGCGTACGTGACGTGGGTGAACTCCGCCGACGACTTCATCAATCCCCCGGAGATCGACGACATATTCGCCGAGAAGCTCATCCACCAGGTCCCGCACGGCCGATTCGTCCTGATCCCGGCCTCCATGCAGACTTACGGCCACGGTACCCACACCCACGCCGCCGTCTGGAAGCAGTACCTGATCCAGCTTCTCCAGGAATCAGCGAAACAATAAACGGACAGGGTGGGTTCTCACACCAGCCGCGCAAACTTCTCCCGCCGCTTCTCCCACTCCGCCGTGGAAAACAGCCGCGGCCCCACCTCGATCAGCCGCGGGATCATCTCGAAAATCGCCACCGGGCTCCAGCGCGAACCCGAGCGCGTACGGAATCCCTTCTCGTTCAGGTCGCTCGCGATCGTCGAGAAGGGAAAATCCTGCACCAGCATCTCCATCATCGAGAGCAGTGCCTGGTTCTCGTTCGGATCGATCTCCAGCCGCTGGCAGTCATCCGAGATTTTCAGGCCATAGGGGATCTCCTCCGCAAAAACCCCGGCCCGCGGCGCCTCCTGGTCGGGCAGCTCCCTCCGCCACTCCAGGCTCACCAACTGCCAGCCCGCAGCCCGCCGTTGCCGCATCACATCGTCGGCCACCGGGCCTGAAACCACGTCCCGCACCCGCTCGAAATAGGCCATCACACGCCTCCATGCGCCGAAACAGCACGTCAGGGGCCGTGCGAATCGCGGCCCGCGCAGCAGCCGAAGTCCCGCATAACTCCCAAATCCTCAATCAGCTGGAGCCTTTCCGGCGCGAATCCCGCCAAACCCCCGTCACGCCCGCAACTGTCCGTTTTCGCAAAGCTGTGTCCGCTTTTGACGCGACCCGTCCGGCGAATCCAGGCGCCAATCCCCTGTGCTATGCTCGTTCCCATTCCCCGAAATCCCGCACAAGCGAGGCACGATGCGATTTCCCTTGCGTCCCTTCCTGCTGGCCGCCGTATTTCTGACTGTCCCGGCCCTCCACGCCGCCACTCCGAAGAATCAGAATCCCCGTCTCGCCGGCGCTTACACCTTCGAGCGCGGCGGCTGGACCTACGTCCACCTCCAGGGATCGCCCGCGGACATCGGCTACCAGCACGGCTATCTGCTGGGGCCGCGCATCCTCGACAACATGCGCGTCTACCAAGTGGAGACCCTCCACGACACGAAGCGCCCCTGGCAGTTCTACCGCGACGCCGCAAAGAACATGCTCTGGCCGCACATCCCCGTCGAATACCAGCAGGAGATGACCGGCATCGCCGAGGGCGCGCAGGCCCGCGGCGTCCACGTTGACGTGTGGGACATCGTTGCGCTCAACGCCATGGAAGAGCTGCCCGGCTACTACGTTCCCTGGCTCGACAAGCAGCAGCACAAAGTCGTCCCCGCCGGGGCGCACCCCAAGGACCACTGCAGCGCCTTCATCGCCACCGGCAGCTACACCAAAGACGGCAAAATCGTGATGGCGCATAACAACTGGTCGCCTTACGCCGAGGGTGAGCGCTGGACGATGATGTTCGACATCGTGCCCACCCACGGCCATCGCATCCTCCAGGATGGCGAGCCCGGCGTCATCGTCAGCGACGACGACTTCGGCATCAACGACGCCGGCATCATGAGCACCGAGACCACCATCGAGAGCTTCGAGGGCTGGAATCCCAACGGCATTCCTGAGTTCGCCCGCGCGCGCCTCGCCCTCCAATACGCCAACTCCATCGACCAGTACGTCGCGCTGATGGAGCGCGGCAACAACGGCGGCTACGCCAACGACTGGCTCATCGGCGACCGCAAAACCGGCGAAATCGCCTATCTCGAGCTCGGCCTCATCCACACCCATCTCTGGCGCAGCAAAAGCGGCTACTTCGTCAGCTCCAACTTCGCGCGCGACCCCGGCGTGCTCAAAGACGAGACGCCCGGCTTCAAGTACAACGATCTCTCCTTCACTTCGAACGCCCGCCGCGTGCGCTGGCAGCAACTGATGGAGCAGTACAAGGGCAAGATCGACGTTCAGCTCGCCGAGCAGTTCGAGTCCGACCACTTCGACTCGTGGACGCACAAGGAAACGCCCGACCAGCGCACCCTCTGCGGCCACGTGGATCTCGCGCCCAAAGGCATGTCGGACGACTGGGGTCCCTACTATCCCGCCGGAGCCGTGCAGGGCAAGGTGACCAGCAGCGATCTCGCGGCCCACATGGAGCTGATCGCGCACGCCGGCCATCCCTGCGGCGAAAACTTCTACGCGAAGCCCTTCCTCGCCGCCCACCCCGAGTATTCCTGGATGAAGTCCATCCTCGGCAACATGATCGCCGGCCCCTGGACGGAGTTCCAGGCCGGCGAAAAAGTCTCGCCGGTAAACCCGACCCTCGCGGGCCAGTGAGCGCAATCAAATTGCGCACACCCTGCAACCGCCGGAGGCGCAACGCTGATCAGCCCAGCGTTTCAGCACCCCAGCGCGCTTGCGCAATGGGTGCGGAGTGCTGGGAGCGGCACAAAAAACAAACGGCCTCCCGGAGGGACGACTCAGCGCGTCCCCACTTCCTGCACCCTCCCTCCATCCCCGATCATCGGATAAAGAGCGACCTTCCCAAGGAGAACCGCTCCGCATGTCCGCAGCCGAAACTCTCACTGCACAGCCGCATCAGCCCCTCCCCGACTCCGCCCTCGATCAGCTCTTCCGCAACGCGCGCACCTACACCGCGTGGTTGCCCAGGCCCATCGCGCCGGAGACGCTGCGCCATCTCTACGACCTCGTCAGGCTCGGTCCCACCAGTGCCAACTCCTCGCCCGCGCGCTTCGTCTTTGTCGTCTCGCCCGAAGCAAAAGAGCGCCTGAAGCCCGCGCTCGCCCCCGGCAACGTGGACAAGACCATGGCCGCGCCAGCCACCGCCATCGTTGCCTACGACCTCGAGTTCTACGAGCATCTGCCCCGACTGTTCCCGCAGGCCGAGATGAAGCAGTACTTCGCCGGCAAGCCCGACGTCGTCGAGCAGCACGTGCTTCGCAACGGCTCGCTGGAGGGCGCGTACCTCATCCTCGCCGCGCGCGCGCTCGGCCTCGACTGTGGCCCCATGTCGGGCTTCGACGCGGCGAAGGTGAACGCCGAGTTCTTCCCCGACGGCAAGTGGAAGGCGAACTTTCTCGTCAACCTCGGCTACGGCGACGCGAGCAAGCTGCACCCGCGCAACCCCCGCCTCAGCTTCGAGGAAGCCGCGCGAATCCTGTAGGAGTCGCGACGGTCCCCGGGGGAAACCCAACCGGGGGACGCTATTGACTCCCCAGCTTGAGCGCGTAGATATCATCCGTGCCGATATCCCGCAGAAGGGTGGGGTTGTCGCTCGTATCGACTCCCATCGAGATACTGAAGTATCCCGCGGTGGGGAAACCTTTCAGGTCGACGACCAATTGCGCTGCGCCGCCTGTAGGGCGAATGCGGTAGATGCCGGAAGGATTCGGCCGCAGGAAATAAACCCACTGGCGATGGGTCGACCACCTGTCGAACGCGTCGTACTGGTGATCGATCGTTGCCCACTTCCGCGTCCTGAAGTCGAAGTGTTCAGGCCCACGGACTTCGTTGGAAGCGCCGCCAGATAGCGCCCGTCGGGCGACCAGTGGGCCGAATACATGCCCATCGAACCTGGCACGATCGTCACCTGATGCGTGTCGAGATCGAGGATACGGATGTCGCTCCGCGGATCGTCGCCGCCTTCCGGACTGTGCCCGAACACAATCTTCCGGCCATCCGGCGACCAGTTCACGTCCGATTCCGGCCCGCGCTCCTCAGGCAGCAGGAGCTGCGGCGCTCCGCCCTCGGCTGAGACCAACCAGGCGCGCACGGTGGATCCCCCGGCAGCGTTCGCTTCAAACAGAATCCGGGTCCCGTCGGGACAAACGCTGACGACGCGCGGATGCACCTTGCCATCGGTGATCTGCATGGGATTGCTCCCGTCGGCATTCGCTTTCCAGAGAGCGCAGCTCAAGCCCCGCCCGGCATCCAACTTCCCTGCATGATGTTCCCCTGGAAACTTCATCTCTTCGTCCTGATAGCTGGCACCATCGCCGGCGCACCCGTCTGGGCCGGCGCACAGGCCGGCCGCGCCGATTTGCCGGACAGCCCCGCGCCCGCCTGGACCTCCAGCCCGTCCGATCGCCACGCCCTGACCGATCGGGAAGAGACGTGGAAGGCCCTCCCCAAAGACTTTCTTCACGATCAGAAGCAGATCTGGTTCGTCTTTCCGGGTCGGATGGCCAGAGGCCATTCCTGGATTCCCGTCCTCGCCGTCACCGGCGTTACCGCCGGCCTGGTCTACGCCGACCCCCACATCGAGCCTTACTTCTCCAGACATCAAACCAACTGGGACGACTTCAACGACACTTTCGACGCCTACATCTCGACGGGAGAAATCGCCGCCATCCCAGCGTCTCTGCTGGCTGCCGGATACGTTCGGCATGATCCTTATCAGGTGAGCACGGCGCTGTTGTGCGCCGACGCCTACGCGGACAGCGCCGTCGTCGACCTGGCGATCAAGGCCATCACCCGGCGCGAGCGGCCGGTGGAGGTGGCTCCCAACACCCCCTTCAGCGACACCTTCTTCGCGGGGACCGAATCGCCGGTGAAAGGCAGCAGCTTCCCCTCAGGACACGCGGCCGGCGCGTTCTCCGTCGCCACCGTCGTCGCGCGGCGCTACGCCAACCATCGATGGGTGCCCTGGGTCGTTTACGGATTTGCCGGCGTGGTCGGCGCCTCGCGCATCACTTCGCTGGCGCACTTCTCGTCGGACGTTTTTCTCGGCGGAGCCATCGGCTACGCAACCAGCGAGTACGCCACGCTGCGGCCTCGATAGCAGCGCTACTGCAGCTGCACCCCTTTGGGAATCACGCCGACGGCCACCTGCATCTCTGTGCCCTCCGGCACGTGCACATTGTGCCGCTCCGCGAGAAACCTGGCCGAGGCCGGCTCGTGGATGTCGCTCCTGAGCGTCACCCCGGGCACGCCGCTTGTTTGTGGCTGCGGCTGCGGATTCTGGCCCTGCGGCTGCTGGGGCTGGGACGCCGGCGTGGCCGGAACCGGACCCGCCGGGGGAGCGAAGTTGCCGGGACGCGCCGGGGCGGGACTCTGGTTCTGCGAGATGGCGGCCGGAGCGCCGTACTCCGTCTCTGACAGGATGGGCTCGTGGACCGAGAGGATGGTTAACTTTACGGGCAGCGTCTCGCCGTTCCTCAGCTTCGCCTGATCGAAAGTGACCACCAGCGACGAGTCGCTGTGATGCTCCGAGGCCTGGACCTGATCGATGTGCCCTTCCAGGATCGTGTTCTTCTCGAGTGTCGGGCCGTCGGGGATGGCCACGCTGGCTTCGAGTTTGGCCCGAACCGGGTCGCCCGGCTTCGCCTTCTTCGCATCCAGGCTGGTCTCAAGGGTGGCCTGCGCGCGCACCAGCGGAACGATGCGGCGCCCGGGCTGCGGGGCGCTGCCCGGGTTCCCGCTCTGCGCCCACGCCGCCGAGCCCGTCGCGAAGCCCAGCGCGACGAGAACCACCCAACCCGTTGCCCGCATATGAACCCTCCTGAAGGGCTGCGCTCTGTCGATGCTCAGGATAACGCCGCCGCGGCTCGGGAGCGGCCTGCGGTGATCCGGCGAGCGACCGGTGACCCGTGACGCGAATGCCCCCGCGCCTCGGAGAGATATTTTTTTGAGGAGGTGGCCTCCGGCAAATCTTTGTATCTTCTGGACATCCAGGGTAATACCCGGAGGGTATTACCTCCGAAGTCCTTTGTTGACAACATGCGGACCGCTTCTAACTCCGGTCGCAATCCTCCCATGCAAAAGGGCCGCTCGCGGCGGCCCTGCAGAGGAGACACACTTCCTATCAGTCAGAATGACGCGCACAGAAAATTGGGTCAAGGAAAATGCGGTGCGCGGAGAGTACAGAAGTTACCTGGCGCCAGCGGTTGTAGCTGGGAATTTCGGCACGTAGGCACTCCTCGGACAAAGCAACCGCAGATCCCTCGCTCCGCCTGCCCCCTCGCTGCGCGATGGGGCCCCACGGCGCGGAAGCTCGGGATGACAGGTTCCGTGTTGGGGTTGGGTGAGGAGCCACGTCCAAAAGCAAAAGTGGGTCCCTCGCTCCGCCTGCCCCACGGCGCGGAGGCTCGGGATGACAGCATGGGGATGGTGGGGTGCCGGGGCGGTCCGTGCTGTTTTTGCACGGACGAGCCAGAATTCGGAGAAGGACGTGCGGTTTTAGTTTTTGCACGTCCGAGACGAATTCTGGCGAAGAGCCCCAGGAGGGGTGAACGAGAAATGCAGGTCCTTCGACTCGCGGCCTGAATCTGCTCGCCGCGTGAAATCACGCGGCGGATTCAGCGCGCTCGCTCAGGATGACAGCGCTTTTGGTGGCAAGCAAAAGCGGGCGCCCTCAGCAGAGGACGCCTGATGCTGGCCGCACAAAAGAAAAGGGCCTTGTCGCGAAGACAAGGCCCGGTTCTCTTGCGCCGCAAGGCGCGTTCGCCTGAGCGGCGAGCTCAGTACATGCCTTCCATGCCGCCGCCGTGGCCGCCGGGAGCCGGGGCCGCCTTGGGCTCGGGGATCTCCGAGACCATGGCTTCGGTGGTCAGCATCAGGCCGGCGATGGAGGCCGCGTTCTGCAGAGCGGTGCGGGTGACCTTGGTGGGGTCGATGACGCCGGCCTTCACCAGGTCCTCGAAGACGCCGGTCTGCGCGTTGTAGCCGTGGTGCGCATCTTTGGCTTCGAGGATCTTGCCCACCACCACCGCGCCCTCTTCGCCGGCGTTGCCGACGATCTGGCGCAGGGGCTCTTCGAGAGCGCGGCGCACGATCTGCGCGCCGATCTTCTCATCGCCCTGGAGGTTCTTGATCAGCTCCTCGACGTCCTTCGCCGAGCGGACCAGCGCAACGCCGCCGCCGGGAACGATGCCCTCTTCGACCGCGGCGCGGGTGGCGTGCATGGCATCCTCGACGCGAGCTTTCTTCTCCTTCATCTCGGTCTCGGTCGCCGCGCCCACCTTGATCACCGCGACGCCGCCCACGAGCTTCGCCAGGCGCTCCTGGAGCTTCTCGCGATCATAGTCGGAGGTGGTCTTCTCGACCTGGTTGCGGATTTCCTTCACGCGGCCTTCGATGGCTTTGGACTCGCCGCGGCCCTCGACGATGGTGGTGTTGTCCTTGTCGATGGTGACGCGCTTGGCCTTGCCGAGGTCCTCGATCTTGATGTTCTCGAGCTTAATGCCGAGGTCTTCGGTGATGGCCTTGCCGCCGGTGAGGATAGCAATGTCGCCCAGCATGGCCTTGCGGCGATCGCCGAAGCCGGGAGCCTTGACGGCCGCGACGTTCAGGGTGCCGCGCAGCTTATTCACGACCAGCGTGGCCAGCGCTTCGCCGTCGACGTCTTCCGCGACGATGACGAGCGGCTTGCCGTTGCGGGCGACCTGCTCGAGCAGCGGAAGCAGATCTTTCATGGAGCTGATCTTCTTCTCGTAGATGAGGATGTAGGGATCTTCGAGAACGGCTTCCATGCGGTCCGGGTCGGTGACGAAGTAGGGCGAGAGGTAGCCGCGATCGAACTGCATGCCCTCGACGACTTCGAGCTGGGTTTCGAGGGTCTTGGACTCCTCGACGGTGATGACGCCGTCCTTGCCGACCTTCTTCATGGCCTCGGCAATGATGTTGCCGATGGTGGAGTCGCCGTTGGCGGAGACGGTGCCCACCTGAGCGATCATGTCGCCAGTGACCGGCTTGGAGAACTTCGAGAGCGCTCCGCCGGTGACGGTGCCGTCCTCGGCACGCTTGCCGACGATGGCCTCGACAGCCTTCTCGATGCCGCGCTTCAGAGCCATGGGGTTCGCGCCGGCAGCAACGGTCTTGACGCCCTCGCGATAGATGGCCTGAGCGAGGACGGTCGCCGTGGTGGTGCCGTCGCCGGCGACGTCCGAGGTCTTGGAGGCGACTTCACGGACCATCTGGGCGCCCATGTTCTCGAGCGCATCCTTCAGCTCGATCTCCTTGGCGACGGTGACGCCGTCCTTGGTGATGGTGGGGGAACCAAATTTCTTCTCGATGACGACGTTGCGGCCCTTCGGACCGAGCGTCACTTTCACCGCATCGGCGAGAGTATTCACGCCGCGCAGGATCGCCTGGCGGGAATCTTCTCCGTGGAGGATTTGCTTTGCCATGTTTGAATCTCCTGATCTCGAGGAGCCGAAGCTCCGGGTTTGAAACTTCCTCAGCGGCTAAAGCCGGAGGTTTTTGGGGCCTGCTACGGCACGACTGAAGTCATGCCCTGATACAGAGCCAGGCGGCGAAGCCGCGCGTGCCCGTCCGGCCAGGACTACTTCTTCAGAATGCCGAGGACTTCTTCTTCGCGCATGATGAGGAACTCTTCGCCATCGATGCGGATCTCGGTGCCGGAGTACTTGCCGAAGAGAACGCGGTCGCCCTTCTTCACATCGAGGGGAAAGACCTTGCCTTCGTCGTTGGACTTGCCCTTGCCGACGGAGATGACTTCGCCTTCCTGCGGCTTTTCTTTGGCGGTGTCGGGGATGATGATGCCGCCGCGCACGGTCTCGTTCTCCTCGATCCGGCGGACGAGGATGCGATCATGCAGCGGGGTGAAGGTGGTGGTGGCGGATGCAGTAGCTGCCATTGCAGTGCGTCTCCTTCAGGTTGTCCGGACCGCGTGCGCGGTCCTCATAAGGTTTTCCGCAGGGCGTACCGTACGGAAGGAAGATTCGTGAAGATCTTGTGCTGAGTGGGGGCGATTGCGGGACTCCGGTTACATCGAACCCCAGGACACTGGCGGAAAGCGGCTGCCAGTGCGGTTAGCAGTATCGCCCTTCGATTGCTAATGTACGTGGGCGGCTCTGTGGATGTCAAGAGGAGAAGGGTGAAATATGAGTGAAAGACGCGCAGGAAAGGTGCGGTCAGAAGGTGAAGCAGTGAGGGATGGAGCGGTTAGGAGTGAAACGGCTGGCGGTCAGCAGAGCGCTGGGAGAAAATCGGTCAATATTTTCAGATAGTTACGGATGATCCATTGAAATCCCTGGCGCAGCGTCGATCATGGGCGGTGGAATGGGCGTAGCTGGGCGGAGGGGGCGCCACGCGGCCCCGGCGAATGGGGAGCGGACGCGGCGGCCCCACCAAAGGAACATCAGAAGAGCCATGATCGCAATCAGAGGCAGGATGAGCAGGCTGCCCTCCGGGCCGGTGGCGCCGCCGCTCCAGAGCAAGGGCCCGACGGGATGCTCGCCGAGCAGGTGCCCTTTGACGACGAGTCCGCTGTCGGCGGTGCCGTAGAAATAGGACTCGGCCCAGTCCCACGCACAGTGGAAGCCCACGGCCCACCACAGCGAGCCGGTGTACCAGAGGCTGAGACAGAAGATGAGGCCGATGGATCCGGCGGAGACGAGACCGATGGGCGACTCGCCGGGGTTGTGGCCGTGGCCGAAGCCGAAGAGGAACGACATGACGATCGCGCCCCACCAGAACCCCACGCCGCGGGTAAAGGTGAACTGCATATAGCCGCGCATGATGGACTCCTCGAAGAGGCCGACCAACAGGAACATCACTCCCCACTCGGCGGCGTAGCGCAGCGCGGTCTCTCCGCCGAGGGCAACGCCGTTGAACGCGAGATAGCCCAGTTTCCAAAGCGAGAAGACCAGCGCGGAGAGGGCGACGAATCCCCAAACGAGGCCGGAGAAGAAACGAAGGGCGCGCGCCTGGCCCTGGTAGCCGTAGGCGAGGACGGACTTGTGCTCGATTCGCGACATGACGAAGGTTGCTATGAGGACGAGCAGGACCTGGAGACCCTCGTTGAGCAAACCGACCCAGGGGGGGAGGGCCCCGGTGGGATGGTGCGGATGGTTGTGCAGCACATGAGCGGCGATGACGCTGACGATGAAGCCGAGTCCGACGAGGATCAGGGCGAAGATGAGCATGGACCAGCCGGCGCGGAGGCCGTGAGGACCGAAGAAAACCCAGCGCGCATCGCGGTGAGGCGGAGGCTGAAGTTCGGGGGTAGGCAGTCCGGGCGTCGTCGGTTCGGTTGTGCTCATGGCAAGTAGGGTACAGAGGTGAGGGGGTAGCGTACAGAGAATTCACGGCCGGTAGCCGGTAACGCGAGGTCAGCTGCCGGCTGCCCTGCCGTGCAGAAAGCGCGATTACAGTGGGGCCGCGTCGCTGGCTTCCTACCGGGGAGTCCTCAAACGGCGAGCCAGGGCTCGGGCCATCACGTCGTGGAGATACGCGCGGGCCTGGGCCCGGGTTACGACGCTGCTGAAATTTGTACGGGCCGTTGTGCTGCCCGAGATCTGGCTGTCCGCCTTGAGCAGTGTGCCCAGAAAGCCGGTTAGGCTGCGACCGTCGGGAACAGGCTCCAGCTCGCGCGCGGCGAGATCGAGGGCGGGCTGCCGCAGCGGAGGGACGACCGGAGTCGGCAAAGTCATGGGGCAGTCGGTACGCAGCGAGCCGGGCGAGAGCAGACTCTGGATCGGGTGCGCGGCCTGGTCGCGACGGGTGAGCGCACCGAAGGCGAAGAGCGCCTCCAGCGTAGCGAGAACCGAAGTGTGATCGTAGACGGTATGGTCAACGCCGGGCGCAAGCCAGGGGGAGACGATGATTGCCGGCACGCGCACGCCGCAGCGGTCGAAGGCGAATCCGTACTGGTTGTAGGCCGCAGAGCTGCCGTCGTCGGGAGGCGTGGCCGCGCGGGGCGGTACATGATCGTAGAAGCCGCCGTGCTCGTCGTAGAGGATGATGAGCGCGCTCGATTCCCAGAGGGGCGAGCTGCGCAGAGCCTCATAGATTCGCTTCAGCAGAGCCTCGCCGCCGGCTATTCCGTCCAGTGGGTGCTGGGACGATCCGCCAGCGTAGCTGCCATTGACGACGTCGCCGTAATTTGGCTCGATGAACGTGTATGCCCAGGGATAAGAGCCGGTCACGTCGTTGGCGAATCCGGAGAGGTCGTTCACGTTCCACAGCTCAATGCCATGGATCGAGGAGACCTGGGAGACGCGGCCTTCGAGGGGCCCGTTATCGTCGTGATAGAGACGGTAGCCGATGCCGCGCGCATTCATCGCGTCGAAGATGGAGCCTTTGGGATACCGGAAACCGTCGAGGTTTTCCCAGTCGAGCATTTCCTGATTGGTGGGGCTGTGGTCGAGGCCGGCGGATGAGGCGCCATGCAGGAAATAACGATTCGGCCAGGTTGGGCCGGGCAGCGAACTGAACCACTGATCGCAGACGACAAACTGTGCCGCGAGCTGGCAGAGGACGGGCAACTGCGCCGCGGTATTGAAGCAGAGCATGATGTCGCCGATGTCCGCGGCGGGAGGCGCGGGACCTTCCGTCGTACTGGTCGCGTAGTTGGCGGCGAAGCCGGAGTTGTCGATGGGCGGGCAGGGTCCGCCGGGGGGATACT
>JASHNS010000122.1 GCA_030041515.1 Acidobacteriaceae bacterium
CCTCTGATGCCAAGTTCGACTCCGGCAGCGGCTGGCCCAGCTTTTGGATTCCCACCGACTCGGCTGCCATCGAAACCCACGAGGACTCGACCTTCGGCATGCGCCGCATCGAGGTCACGTGCGCCCGCTGCGGCGCTCATCTCGGCCACGTCTTTCCCGACGGCCCGCGTCCCACCGGCCTGCGCTACTGCATCAACTCCGCCGCGCTCGCCTTCGAAAAATCCGGCGAGAAGGCACGATGACGCCGCGGGGCCGGCCCCCAGCCGCGCTGCGCCTTCTGCTCGCTGCGTCTTCCGCCATGCTCCTTTGCGGAACCCTCTCCGCCCTCGCCCGGGGCTGGCATCATCATGGGCCGCCGTGGGATTCGCCGATTGCCTCGTCGCAGAGCTTCCACATCGCCGGCGCCACCATTCAGGTTGACTTCGCCCCCGGCCCGCTCGATCTCCCTCACGCGCAATACATGGCCTGGGTCGAAAGAGCCGCCACCTCCGTCGCCACCTACTACGGGCGCTATCCCGTGCCGCACGACCGCGTCCTCATCCGGCCGGTCCCCGATGCGGCCGGTGTCCTCAGCGGCACCACCTGGGGCGCCGTCGGCGGATCTCCCGCCTTCCACTTCATGCGCGTCGGCCAGCACACCACCCTCGACCAGCTCACCCGCGACTGGACCATGACCCATGAGCTCGTCCACACTGCCTTCCCCAATCAAACCGACGAACACCACTGGATCGAGGAGGGAATCGCCGTCTACGTCGAGCCCGTCGCCCGCGTGCAGGCCGGATTCCTGCGCCCGGAAAAGATCTGGTCGGACATGATGCGCGATATGCTCAAAGGCAATCCCCGGACCGGCGATCAGGGTCTCGACCTTACCCACACCTGGGGACGCACCTACTGGGGCGGCGCGCAGTTCTGCCTCCTCGCCGACATCACCATCCGCGAGCAGACCCACAATCGCAAAGGATTAGAGGACGCCCTCCGCGCCATCCTCGCTGCCGGCGGCGCCATCAATCAGAACTGGCCTCTGGAGAAAGCGCTCAAAATCGGCGATGAGGCCACCGGCACGCGAGTCCTCGAGCAGCTCTACCGCCGCATGGCCGACAAGCCAGTCACCGTCGACCTCGATGCGATCTGGAAGAAATTAGGGATCGTGCGGAATGGAAACACCGTGCGCTTCGACAACAACGCGCCAGAAGCGAACATCCGGCTCGCCATCACCCAAACGCCACCCTGGGGCCGCATCCACCCTCACCCTTGATCCAGCAGCAATCCAGCCCAGGATCCAGCAGCAATCCAGCCCAGGCAGCCCCGCCGTCGATCCGCATTCCGCCGCTCATCGCTGACCGGTTCTTAGCTGACGGGACCATAGCTGACCGGCCTTTAGCTGGCCGTTTCTTAGCGGCCTTCAGGCCTTCAGGCCTTCACGACCTTGCCCGCCTTCAGGCAGCTCGAGCAGACGCGCAGCCGCTTGTTGCCGCCGCCCACCTTCGCCCGCACCGGGTGCAGGTTCACGTTCCAGCGCCGCTTCGTCACGTTGTGCGCGTGCGAGATATTATTGCCAAACTGCGGACCCTTGCCGCAAATGTCGCAAACCTGAGCCATGATCTTCTCCGAATGTGTCGCGATCCGGCCTCATGGCCAAATTCCGCGAGGTGCTGCGTTCGCGCGGCTCCCGCCGCGGCGCAGAACCTTCAGTTTACAGGGAATTCCCCCCGCCCACAATCGCAGAGCCACGCCGCGCCCGGTCCGCCGGCCTTGTTTTGTTATCCTGACCCCTGTGTTCATTCTGTATGCCGTCTACCTGGCCTGCACCGTTGCCCTGATCGCGGCCGCAGCGGGCATCGTCCGGCACATTCGCGAGCATCGCCGCGCAGGCCGTTCACCCGCCGACCACTCCGACGAACCCTTCTGAAGCATTTTCCCCTGCACACGAATTATGATGGCTGGAGGAGAAGTGCGAGTGCCGCACTTCCCCTCACGTACCCAGGACGTTTCTCCGGAGCCGACATGAATCCTGCCGCATCAACGACCTCAAGTCTTCCGCGCTCCTTCACCGTGCCCGCGCTCGCCCGCCGCGCCGTCACCGTCCTCCTGGGAACGCTGCTCATCGCGATCTGCGCCCACATCGCCTTCCCCCTGTGGTTTACGCCGGTGCCGGTCACGCTGCAAACCTTCGCGGTCCTGCTGCTCGCCCTCGTCCTCACCCCCGGCATGGCCGCCTCGGTCATGGTGCTCTATCTCGTCGAAGGCATGGCCGGCCTTCCCGTTCTCGCTCCCACCCCGACGGTCGCATTCCTTCACATCTTCGGACCCACCGGCGGCTATCTGGTGGCGTATCCCTTCGCTGCCGCGCTCACCAGCTACCTGCGCCGCCGCTTCCTCCGCGCCAGCTCCGCTCGCGCCGGCTTCGCCATCTCGGCTGGAGCCGCCGCCATCGGAAGCGCCGTCATCCTGCTCTCCGGAGCTCTCTGGTTCGGCATCCTCACCCGCCAGCCCGCCGTCACCGTGCTTGCCATGACCGTCGCTCCCTTCCTGGCCGGAGACATCCTGAAAGTGATTGCCTCCGCCGGAGCCGCTGCCGGCCTGCGCCGCTTCCGCCGCAGCTAAACTCTCGCTTCCTGCGCCTGCAGGTGAATCCCGCACTCCACTTTCTGGCCGCCCCAGCGCCCGGATCGCGGATCGTCCGGGTCCAGCGGCAGGCTGGTGCACGGCGCGCACCCGATGCTCGCATACCCCTGCTCGTACAGCGGCAGCAGCGGAATCCTGTGCTCCGCGGCGTATTCCCATACATCCCGCGTCGTCCACTCCGCCAGCGGATTCAGCTTGCGCAGCGCATGCCCGCTCGGCAGCAAAAATGTCTCTTCCGTTTGCAGATTCGCCCGCGATATTGACTGCTGCCGTCGCAGGCCCGTGACCCAGGTGCCGTAATCCCGCAGCGCGCGAAAGAGCGGTTCCACCTTGCGCATTGCGCAGCAGCGGTCCGGCGCCGTCTGGTTCAGGATCCCGAACAGCGACTCCTGCTCGGCCACCGTCTTCGCCGCTGACACGTTGATCAGATTCAGCCCCCATCGCGCCGCCATGCGATCCCGATACGCCAGCGTCTCCCGAAAGTGATATCCCGTATCGACGAAGATGACCGGCACATCGGGCAGAATCTCCCGCACCAGATGCAGCACCACCATGGCTTCCGCCTGGAAACTGCTGGTGACGCACGCGCCGCCACTCCCAGGCGCGCCGGGCACACCCCCCTCCAGCTTCCCCTGCAAAAACTCCCTTGCTTCCGTCTCCAGTTTCATCGATGCCTCTCCGGTTGCGAACCGCCGCGGTGCGACGCTGCTCGAAACTTCACTTCATCTGCATCGCGGTCAGAAGCGAGCCGGTTGTCGCACTTCCTGCGAGAGGCCGCTACAGCCTGCGATGCGTGGATGCTCGCAACGAGCTACATCGCATCTGCGGGGTCGCATGCTTCGCCGGTGAGCCGTGATTCGTCACGCACAACCTCTGGATGGAGATGGATCAATGAAAAACCCGCGTCAGCAGAGGGCTGAGCGCGGGCTGAAGGGTATCTTCTCTCGGAAAGCTACCCGCAGGTCCGGCGCAGCGTGCAACAACACACGCAACAAGCAACCAGACTCGGGCAAAGACTCATGTTGCAACTATAGAGTCGGCCGGCAGAACCGTCAACTCTATTGATGCCACGTTAACCCCGCGCCCGCCCCATATCCACAGTTTTCCAGCGTCGATATTCTCGAACAGGCGCACAATGACACTTTCAACCGTGTCGAGTTAGGAAGAAGATACCGGCAGTCTGGATGGGAACTGAAAATGCCGCCGCCCGCCGCATTCACGCGCACGCTGGAGCGCTTTGAAGCTCGCCTGATGATTCGCTCCATGTGCGCGCAATGCGGCGACTCGATGCTCGTCTCCAGACACGACGGCTCGCTCCAGGAGTGGGAGGACGGCCACCGCTGTCACTTCAGCGGCCAGAAGAAAAAGGGTCCAGCCTCCGCTCCCGGTCCCCGCGAGCTTCACCTGCGCAAAGTCGGAGAACGAAAGCGCGGCGTGGATTCTCGCGATACGCCCTGAATACACTCCTCCACGAGATCTCGTGGATCCTCTCCAATCGCAAAATCGCTTTAGCCGCAAAAGAAAAACGCCCGCGATCGGGCGCTTTTCCGGGCGAAAGCCGCGCTGAATTCAGGAGGCCAGATATTGCGTCGCCACAGGCATGGGCCGGTGGATCCGCGCCTGCGGCCGCATCACCGCCTGGATGCCCTCAGCGGATTGCCGCATGACCATCGTCTGCGCGCATGCGCCGCAAAGCCAGAAGTGCTCCAGCCGCCGCGTTCGCTTTCCGTTGCTTCCATCGATGCCGCCCGCGACATCGAAGACAAAGATCCGCCCCTCCCGCAGATAGTGCAGGGGCTTCCCGCAATTCGGATTGGCGCAATTGCTCACCATAGAAATATCTCCAACTCTGTGCGCTTCCGAGGTGGTTTCCGCGGAATGGCTCCCGCGGAGCGTTTCTGAGCGCTGCTGATGCTGATTTCAGCGGAACATTCCGAACGTGTTCCGCGCTTCGACGTGACGGGTAATTCAATCTGTTCGATGCGGCCTTCAGTCCGGCACGTTCGCCGAACACATTGTGCATCTTTCTCTCGTCCCAGGCAGGCCAGCCATCAGGATTACCAACTCCATTGTCGCCTGATACGGTACTTTGTGCGAAGAATTGCCTGTGAATTTCTCCGCGCCATCAAAGTCGTATGCAAAAATGAACGTTTGTTCCAAATCGGAGTTTTATGTCCGTCCTGCGGTCTGCCTTCATTTCGCTCTCCGGAAATTCCCTTCTGCGCCGCTTCGTCGAGCGTTCCACTCCCGGCCGCCGCATGTCCTCCCGGTTTGTCGCCGGATTTCGCATTGAAGATGCCATGACTGCGGCTACCGCCCTGCATCAGCAGGGCTTTTCCGTCACCCTCGACAGCCTCGGCGAAAACGTCTCCAGCGCCGGCCAGGCGCGCCAGGCGGCCCAGATTTACCACTGGCTCCTCGACGCCATCGCTCCCTCCGGCCTCAATGCCAACGTCAGCCTCAAGCTCACGCAGATGGGCATGGACCTGGACCCGGCCCTCGCTCTTGAAAACGTCGCCGGCCTCGTTCGCCATGCCGCTCAGACGAACAACTTCGTCCGCGTGGATATGGAGGGCGCCTCCTATACCCAGGCGACCATTGATCTGGTGCGGCGCCTCCACTCCGCCCCGGAAAACCGCGGCCACGTGGGCATCGTTATCCAGTCCTATCTCCGCCGCAGCGCCGATGATATCGCTGGACTCCTGCGCGACGGCATCCGGATCCGGCTCTGCAAGGGCGCCTACAAAGAACCGCCCAGTGTCGCCTTCCCCGACAAGAAAGACGTCGACGCCAACTACGTTGCCCTGATGAAGATGCTGCTGAAAAGCGGCATTTTTCATGGGATTGCCACCCACGATCCCGCCATGATCGCCGCCACGAAAGAGTTCGCCCGCGCCGAGGGGATTGCCCCGTCTGCCTACGAGTTCCAGATGCTCTATGGAATCCGCCGCGATCTGCAGCGCTCGCTCGTTCAGGAGGGCTACGGAGTCCGCGTCTACGTTCCCTTCGGCGACGACTGGTACCCCTATTTCATGCGCCGGCTCGCGGAACGCCCCGCCAACGTGCTCTTCCTGGCCCGGAATCTCCTGCGCCGGTGAAGCGTGCCCCGGGCCACCAGGCCCGGATTCGGAAACGCTACCGCCCGCCGCCGTCGTACGGCTCAATCGACAGCATACTTCCCAGCACGTGCCGCTCCTGGGCCGAAAATGTATGCGTGAACCGCGCCGAGTTCAGGATCTCCTGCCGCTGCTCCGGGGGCAGTTGGCGCAGGCTATTGAACGCCTGCCGCATCGCCATCTGGCGCCCCGGCGGCATCAGCCGGAATGCCTCGGCGGCTGCCCGTACGTCCTGCTTGCCCTCGGGAGACAGCCGCTCAAATGCCTCATTGCGTTCTGCCAGACGCTGACGGTAAGCCGGAGACCTGGAATCCAGATAACGCAGCTGGTTCATCACGCGCTGCTGCTGATTCGGCGTCAGGCGATTGAATCCCGGTTCCCGCCGCAGCTGGTTCTCCTGCTGCTGGGGCGTCAGATTCTGGTGCTGTTGCAGCCACTGCGGCAGATGCTGTTGCCCTGGCCGCATCGCGGGACCCATGCCTCTGCCCATCCCGTTCCGGCCCCCAGGCGCCGGTCTCATCGCGCCCCGTGCAGCGGGACGATTCTGCCGGTACGCGGGTCTGGCCGCCGGACGCCCCGCTCGCGCAGCCTGACCCCTCTGTCCTCCGCCCCATCCCACGCCTCGGGCCCATGCCGGCGTACCGGGCATCAGCATTCCCAGGGCCAGCAAGGACGCAAAGACGGACGCGAACCCGCCCCGGAGCCACCAACCACGGCTCCTCGTCCTCTTCCTGATCCGGGATTTCATCGTCCTCTCCCCGAAAGCAAAATTGCTGCCGGGCCGGCCATGTCGCTCATCCCAGCCTTCGCCCGCCCTGAGCGGCGGCTCCTTACAGGCTGTTGTTCGCTGCCGCCCCGCTGTTGCTGCCCGTATCCTGGTCCAGCGAGTTCAGCTCCTGAAAGACCTGCGAATTCTCATCCAGCGACTGCAGGTCCCGAATCACCGGCGACGCCGACTGCGTCGGTGTTGCCACCGGCTGCGGTGCCGTAAACCCCTCGTAGATTCCGCCGCCGACTGCAATGGTCAGCGCCAGTGCCGCAGCTGCCAGAGGCCGCAGGCTCACCCGTTCGCCGAACTTCATCCGCGCCCGCACCCGCTCCAGCCATCCTGCCGGCGCCGCCGCCCGTTCCTCCCGCAAACGCGCCTGCAGACGCCCGTCGAACCACGGAGAAACCTCCGGCGCCGGCCACGCGTCCAGCGCGGCCATCGTCGCCTCGAGCTCCCTGAGCTCGCGCGCGCACTCCGCGCACCCCTTCAGATGCTCCCGCGCCTCGGCTCCCACGCCCTCCGGCGCCAGCAGCATCTCCGGCATTTTCGCTCTCACCTTCTGGCAGATCATACCCAGTACCTCAATGTTCCCAGCCGCGCCCCGCGGCTCTAATTCGCTTCGACAAAATCCTTCAACCGCTCCCGCAGCGTCTGATACGCCCGAAACAGCAGCGACTTCGTCGCCGACTCGCTCAGGTGCAGCACCGCGCCAATCTCCCTGTAATCCAGCCCCTGATACTTGTGCATCAGCACGGCGGTCCTCTGCCGCTCGGGCAGCGCCATCACATGCTTCCGGATCGCCCGCATCCGCTCGTCCTTCACCAGCTCTTCTTCGGCGTCCGGGCGGCTGTCCGCCACGTCGGGAGTCGTGCCCGTCTCCGGATCAGGCTGGTCCAGATACACATTCTGCGCCGCCCGCTCGTGCCGCGTGTCCCGCGCGTGATTCACGCCCAGGTTCGTCGCGATCCGGTACAGCCACGTCGAAAACTTCGCCTCCGCCCGGTACGTCTGCCGCGACCGGTACACCCGCAGGAACACCTCCTGCGCCAGCTCCTCGGCCACCGCCTGGTTGTGCACCATGCGGTACATAAAGCTCACCATCGGTCTCCGGTACTTTTCGATCAGGAAGTCAAACCCGGAGTCATCCCCCTGCCGCACGCGAAGCATGATCTCCGCGTCCGTCATCGCCCGCCAGTCGGCCCGCCCGAGCGCCCGTTCCTTCTCGCCGCTCGCGGCTTCCAACAACCCCCGGTCCAGAGCCACGGTCGCCATATCCCTGTTAACCCCATCCGGGTCGTCAGGTTGCGCCGATCTTTCCGGGTCTTCGCCGGCCGGGAGGGGGTCGGAGCCATACTCGTCCGCCGGACCTGGATCGTCCTCTGGCTCACGGAAATGCAGCGGATCGCGCAGGGCCATACGTGCCTGCCCAATTCTACGCTGCGCCACCCCCGGCGCAGGGGCCTCGGAGTGCCCCCTTCTGCCCGGTGTTGGCGGAGGCGGGAAAACGCAACCCCGCGCGGATGCTATCCT
Organism: Acidobacteriaceae bacterium; assembly: GCA_030041515.1. Classification (GTDB taxonomy): domain Bacteria; phylum Acidobacteriota; class Terriglobia; order Terriglobales; family Acidobacteriaceae; genus Palsa-343. The sequence goes on from JASHNS010000122.1 coordinate 8,041, forward strand.
TACTCTTGTCCCCTCCTCAAGGGCGCATAACTCAGCGGTAGAGTGCCACCTTCACACGGTGGAAGTCGTAGGTTCGAATCCTGCTGCGCCCACCATGCCTCATCCTGCCTGGTTGCATTGAGGTCCTTCGCTAAAGCTCAGGATTTCGCCTGCGGGCTCCGACGCCCGCAAGACGGCTCAAGTTCGAATCCTGCTGCGCCCACCATGGAATTCCTGCCAATTTTCGACTCGGCCATCCGCACGTCCCCCGGCCTCCTCATAATTTGTTAGCCTGTCTTCCGCACTTTCCGACGTGTCTCCGCCCACCGCTGCGGCCCACTTCGCATCCACCTTTCCGGAGGGATTCACATCATGCGCCGTCTCACTCTTTTCACGGCCCTGGGCCTTTTCCTGCTCGCCGCCGGGTGCAACAACAAGACGGCTTCCAACAGCGTAAACACCGCCCCCTTCACCGCCGCGCTCAACGCGTACTACCAGAGCCATCCTTCCTGCGCCTTCTCGCAGCCCATCACCTTCCCGATCGACGCTGGCCCCGACGCCGATCTCGACCCCTCCGAAGTCACGCAGCTCAACGCCCTCGCTGCCGCCGGCCTGGTCGCCAAAAAGAGCCGCCAGCAGTGGAGCGCGCCCCAGGGTCCAACCCACATTCGCGTCCATGAAACCGTCACCGACTACGAGCTGACCGATGCGGGCAAGGCGGCCTGGACCGCCAATCCCGGCGGCGGCGGCAACTTCTGCTATGGCTCGCCCCACGTCACCTCCATCGACCACGCCTCGGCCGAGCAGGGCACCCAGCGCTACGGCGTCAGCTACTACTACTCCACCGGCAACCTGCCCCCCTGGACCGGCAACGCCAAAGTGAAGGCGGCCTTCCCCAACGTTGCCGCCGATGCCTCCGGTCAGCCCCAGGCCGGTCTCGCTACCCTCACCCAAACCGCCAATGGATGGCAGGCCAGCGGCGTGCAATCCATCAATTCCGCGCCGATGAGCTGATGGAGTAATCCATGAGTCAACCAGGCTGATTCGACAAGGGTTGCCGCGACGTTTGACGGAGTGCATTGCAAGCTAACAAATCGCGAAAAGATAACGAATCGATTACCCCATCGCAGCCCGGGCCGGAGCGTGTGCCCCCGCCCGGATCCAGCGCCTCATCCCGGATAGAGTGGGCTCCCCGACAGCTGGCCGCTGGCAGCCGCTGATCCCTGGCCACTGATCACTCCTCTCTCCCCTGGAGTATCCTGAACCCCTTCAGCAAAACACCTCCAGGGGGAGACACCAGCCATGCCCGTTCTGACCAGTGGCAGCAACGTCGATGTTCCCACCAACGTCATCAAGCGCGTCATCGCTTACTCGGTCGGCGCGCTGCTCGCGCTCATCCTGTTGTTTGGTACTTTCGTCACCGTCCCCGCCGGCCACTGCGGCGTGCTCATCACCTTTGGCGCGGCCAGCCCCAACGTCCTCTACCCTGGACTGCACGTCAAGCTGCCCCTCATTCAGGACGTGGTGCTGATGAACGTGCAGGTCCAGAAGAACCAGCTCACCGAGCACGCCGCCAGCCTGGATTTGCAGGACGTCGACTCCACCGTCGCCACCAACTGGAACATCGATCCCACCGACGCCTCCTGGATCTACCAGCGCATCGGCATGGAAGACGCCCTGAACGAGCGCATCATCCAGCCGGTCGTCTCCAACGCGGTCAAGGCCATCATCGCCCACTACAACGCCGAGGAGCTGGTGGAGAAGCGCGACCAGGTCCGCCAGCAGATCGAGGAGATGATCCGCACCAACCTGAAGCCCTATCACGTCAACGTCGCCGTCGACGGCGTCAGCATCACGAACTTCGACTTCTCGCCCGAGTACGAGACCGCCATCGAGAACAAGCAGGTGGCGCAGCAGCGCGCCCAGCAGGCCGAGTACGAGCTGCAACAGGCGAAGGTCGAGGCGGAGCGGCAGATCGCGCAGGCCCAGGGCCAGGCAGAGGCGCAGAAGCTCCTGCAGCAGACCCTGACCCCGGAGCTGATCCAGCAGCAGGCCATCCAGAAGTGGGACGGCCACCTGCCCACGGTCGTCGGCGGCAACGGAGTGCTGCCCATGATCGGCAACGTCACCGCGGGGCATTGAGGCGATGGGTGCCCAACCCTGAACAACTGGGTGCCCGATCCTTATCGCCGTCTTTTGGCGATAGGGTGGGGTCATGGTATCGAGGAGGACCGAATCCCCATTCGCTCCCGACGCGGCGTTATTCTTGAGATTCAAATGCGGAAAGGATAACCCGATGCCCGAACAGGGGAACATCTATCGACCATTCCTTCATGTCGCCACCTTTTGCGAGAAAGTTTTGCATGAAGGAGACGGAGTAAACAGCCTTATCAGAATGGTGGATCGGTTCAACGTACAGGGGATTAGTGACGAAATGCAGCCAGTGGCGCTGCAATTCATGCTGTACGTCAGCTTCAAATCGGGGTTCATGAGGGGAAAGCAGAAAATTTCGATTCGGCCAAAGTCTCCAAAAGGCGAGGACCTCCCTTCGATGGACATTCCCGTTTTATTCGAGGGGGACGATGACAGAGGTCCAGCGCTGCAAATCCCAATTGGATGGGTTGTGCAGGAGGAGGGGCTGTACTGGTGGGATTTGTACCTTAACGACGAACTGGTAACCCGTATGCCGCTACGTGTGGACTACCAACGTGTGAGTATGCCCACACCTGGAATTTGAGAGCAGTGGAAGATCCGGTAGACACAATCCACCGGCTGTCCATGCTCTCTATTGGAAGGGAGGAAAGGAGAAACTTGAGTTCCTTCGTCAGCGCATTGTGGGACTCAATCTCCGCCAATCTCAGTTGGATTTCGCCAACGGACCTTTGTGCTTCGAGGTCTGAATCGAGATGCATATTCCAACTTGCAGAAGCAAGCCACTCCTCAAAATCAGCCACTGAATCGTCGCTGTAATGAGCCAGCAAGTCAGCCAAGTGCTCACGAATTTCACCTAGGGTAATCATGCAAGCCCATTCTAGACCAACGGTCAAGCGCGTTCCACACCACGAGAGACGCAAGGTCTTCAATGAGGCGAAAATCTGGGAAAGGACCATCGCCGGAGAGTTTGATGCGGTGGTACTGAGTCGCGGGGCGCCATCTTCGCCAAGTGAGCCGCCAGGCACTGAAAGCCAGATGATTTCAATAAGGCGAAAGACTGACCGCGCTGAGGTGGCCCGCGTTCACGCGTACATTAGGCCAGACAACTCTATCGGCGGCCATGGGAAACCCGATCCGAAGATCGTCCTCGATGAGTCGCGCAATCTGTTGCTGATGGAAGAGAGGAAAAAGAGGGCCTAACCCCGCGGCGCGCTCACCCTACCCTGTAGTCGGATCGTGGACAGGGTGGGTTTCTGTCCGAGAACTTCTCTGAACCATGAGCGAAGAACAACCGACACTCGCAGTACCTCCGTACCGCACCCTTCTCCGATTTCCCTTGCCCGCATTTCCTCGGGCCGCCTACTCTGAAAACAGGAAAGCTCTGCCCCGTCGGCAGAGCTTTTTCGTTGCAGCGGGCCTGAGCTCGGATGGCTGAGCTCTGCGCTCTGTCTCTCCGGCCCAGGCCGGAGTGGGATCTTTGAGAAACCTGCCCACGCGCCCAGGCTGCCTGGTGTGCCCTCGCTCCCAGGTGACTCAAGCGTCAACCGGGGTCAAAGCGGCGGTCCAGTGATCAAAGCGGTCCAGGCGCCCCGCCAAACCTCCTGTTTTCAGAGGTTTGCCACTGTCCTGCGGGGTGCCTCGGGATTCCCTTTGGATTCAGCGCTTTGCCACCGGCCCGGTCGACCCTGGGGGTACCCCCGTTTCCGCTACGACGCGGGCTGCGGCGGGGGCGTTTGCGGACCCGGCGCGCTGGCCGGACGCGGCGGCGCCGGCTTCTTCGGCTGTTCCTTCTTGCCGGGGGCAATAATGGCGTGCAGCGTGTTGCCTTCCATGCGCGGCATGAATTCGACCACGCCCGTCTCGCCGATGTCCTGGATGAGCCGGTTGATGATCTTGTAGCCGAGCTCGCGGTGCGCCATCTGCCGCCCCTTGAAGCGCAGCGACGCCTTCACCTTGTCGCCGTCCTGCAGGAAGCGCAGCGCCTGGTTCCTGCGCGTCACGTAATCGTGGTCGTCGATGGTGACGGAGAATTTGACTTCCTTCACCGTGATGACCTTCTGTCGCTTGCGCGCCGCCCGGTCGCTCTTTTCCTTCTCGTAGAGGAACTTCCCGTAATCCTGGATGCGGCAAACGGGAGGGACGGCGGTGGGCGAGACTTCGACGAGATCCAGGCCGCGCTCGCGCGCGATTTTCAGAGCTTCGAATGGAGGCAGGATCCCGAGCTGCTCTCCCTTCTCGTCGATGACGCGGATTTCGCGGGCGCGGATCCGGTCGTTGATGCGAACAAACTGTTTCGCCGAACGCTTGTCGATGGGCATTTCTCCTCGGGCGTGGCGCAGGCCACGCGGCAATTCAGTATAGCAATGCTGATGGAGTTGGATGCGCGGCGAGGGGTGCAGGGCGCGGGCAGGGGGGCGGCGGGGCGTCGACGGCGCCGCTCAGGCCGTCCTGGGTCAGGCCGGCGACAACGGCTGTCACCATGCGGTTGGCGGGCAGCGCCTCGGGGATTTCGAGCCTGAGGAAGTTGTCGGTCACGGCCAGCGTTCCGCCCTGGGGCAGCGGCTCGATCGTGACGGCGGAGAGCGCGCGGCCGAGGAAGGCCGCCCGGAAGGCGCGGGACTTCTCCGCGATGAGCGAGCGCAGCGCGGCCATGCGCTCCTTGACGGCGCGGGCCGGGACCGGCTTTTGCCGGTGCAGTTCCCACGCCGGCGTGGACGGCCGCGCCGAGAACGGGAAGAGGTGCAGGTAGGTGAACGGCTGCGCGGCGATGAAGTCGTAGCTCTCCTGGAAGAGCGCGTCGGTCTCGCCGGGGAAGCCGATCATGACGTCGGCGCCGATGGCTGCGTCGGGCAGCAGCGCGCGGATTTTGCTGAGGCGCTCGGCGTAGTGCCAGGGCCGGTAGCGCCGGTACATGCGGCGGAGAATCGCATCGGAGCCGGACTGCAGCGGCAGGTGCGCGTGCCGCGCGAGGCGGGGCTGCGCGCCGTGAGCGAACTCCGCGTAGAGAGCCAGCAGATCGTCGGACCAGTCCATGGGCTCGATGGAGCTGAGACGGAGGCGCGGCAGAGAGGTGCGGCGCAGGATGGCGTCGACGAGTTGCTCGAATCGGTGAGCGGGCTGGAGGTCGCGCCCCCAGCGGCCGAGGTTGATGCCGGAGAGGACGAGCTCCTGGCCGCCCTGCCCGACGAAGCGCTGAACATTGTCGAGGCAGGTTTGGAGAGGCAGCGAGCGGCTGGGCCCGCGGGTGGTGGGGATGATGCAGAAGGAGCAGCGGTTCCCGCAGCCGTCCTGCACTTTGAGGTTGGGCCGCGTCTGCTGCGCGTCGGCGGCGAAGGGCAGCGAGGCCAGCTCGGCGTGGGCGAAGCGATCGTCGACCAGAATCCTGCTGAGGGAGACGAAGCCGGATATGGCATCTTCGGACGCAGAAGGCACAAATGCAGGTCCTTCGACTGCGGCCGCTGCGCGGCCCGTTCGACTCCCCTTCGGTTCGCTCAGGGCAGGCCCTTCGCTCAGGATGACAGCAGCGTTGGCAAAATCAGCCGCCAGGTCGGCCACCAGGGACTTGTGGCTGTTGCCGACCACGGCGTCAACTTCCGCCATCGCGGCCAGCTCCTGGGGAGCGCGCTGGGCGTAACAGCCTGTCACCACAACGCGGGCGCCGGGATTTTCGCGGCGGACGCGGCGCAGCCAGGCCCGCGCCTGGCGGTCGGCCTCCGCAGTCACGCTGCATGTGTTTACAATCACCACATGCGCGGCGGCAGGGTGGGGAGCAGGTTCCAAACCACGGCGGCGCAGGTCGGACGCGATGGCTTCACCGTCAGAGCGGCTGGCGCGGCATCCGAAGTTTTCGACGTGATATCCTGCCACGTTGCTTAGTGTATCAACGGGGGCGCGAGTCTTTCCCCCAATAGCCGTTCTACCGCATGCTTCGAGGAGTTGCTTATGAAACGCCGCATTCTGCTGGTTGACGACGATCTCGCGATTCTTCTCACGCTGAAGGCAGTTCTGGAGATCAGCGATTTCGAGGTGGAGACGGCGGCCTCGGCGCGGGAGGCCAAAGCGCGCCTGCGCAACAACGAATACCACATGGTAATTACGGATCTGCGCATGGAAAGCGAGCTGGCCGGCCAGGAAGTGGCGGCGGCGGCGCGGAAGGCGCCGAATCGTCCGGCGGTGGCGATTCTGACGGCGTATCCGCCGCAGAACGAGGAGTGGGTGACCGACGGCGCGGACAAGCTGCTGGTGAAGCCGATGAACACCCAGGATCTGCTGCGGCAGATCGAGGCCATGCTGGTATCGCATGAGGACCAGAAGCGGCGCGCCAACGAGAAGAAGCTGGAGGCGCTCTCGATGCCGGCGTCGCGCAAGCCGCGCAAACTGGCTGTGAGCCGGGTCCGCTAGCAGCGGATCAACAAATCAGAAACTCAGGGGGCAGTCCGCGCGGGCGGCCTGCCCCTGGGTTCACGGCAAATTCCTAGCTCGCCTGGCTGAGCACGGTTCGCCTCTGCTGGAAGCAACTGCGGCACAGCACGGGACGTCCCTGAGTTGGTTTGAAGGGCACAGTCGTTTCCGTGCCGCACTCTGAGCAGATCGTCCGGGTTTCAGGACGAACTGAGGCCGAGCCGGAGGCCCGCTTGGCTTTGCACTGCTTGCACCGTTTGGGGTCGTTCTTGAACTGCTTGTCGAAGAAGAATAGCTGCTCTCCGGCAGTGAACACGAAATCATTCCCGCAATCGACGCACTTCAGAATCTTATCGACGAACTCCATTCTTCTTTGCCTCGCCTTCCCCTGAAGCATCCGCTCGCCGACCCGTGGGGTCCACCGTGGCGCATATCCAGCGGCGGTTGATCCTGGAAAGCCGGTCAGGAAGAGGCCGCCTGCTGTAACGCGCCGGAGGAATGACCGGTCGCGGTACTTCCGATTTCGATTGGGGCCCTGCGCGTTCCGTTGGCCTGCCCGATTCGGGGGTGTACCGTTGACGCGCTGCCGCAGCCAGAAATGCGGCCAAGCACAACAAGGACCGGCAAAACTGCCGGAAGCGCCGCTGAAGAAAAACGGCTGAAAAACCGGTTACCGGTCTGCCTTAGCGGGCGCGCGCAGTGGCGCACCATCCAGGAGTCACCTTCCGGCACGGCGAATTTCCAACTTGCCGATGTGGGATCTGCCCTGAATCTGGGGATTCAGGGCAGACCGGTCACGAGAGTTAGTCCTGCTCTTTACGAGCCTTCTTGCGATTCCGCTTGCGCGCCAGCGCTTCCTTCACGCGGCGCTTTTCGCCCGGTTTCAGGTAGAAGGAGTGACGTTTCACTTCCTTGATGATGTCTTCCTGCTGCACCTTGCGCTTAAAACGACGCAGGGCGTTTTCAAGCGGCTCGCCTTCCTGTACGCGAACCTCTGCCAAAGAACTGCACCTCCAAACCTACCCTTGCTGGGCACTTTCCAGATTACCGTACCGGAACGCCAAATTATTACCGAAACCGGCAATGGCAGAAATTGACATATCGCGAAGAACGTGCAAATGTAGACATCCAACAGGAGGATCGAGCCGTGGATGAGGCAGAATTGCCGGGCGCACCGGCCGCGGAGGCGACGGCGGCAGGACCGCTGCTGCAGGGGACGCTGGACCTGATGGTGCTGAAGACCCTGGAGGCGATGGGGCCGCAGCACGGCTACGGGATCGCGCGGCGGATCGAGCAGACCAGCGGGGACGCGCTCCGGCTGAACCAGGGGACGATCTACCCGGCGCTGCTGCGGCTGCGGCAGCGGGGATGGATTCGCGCGGAATGGGGCACCAGCGACAACGGCCGGCGGGCGCGGTTCTACTCGCTGACGCGGGCGGGCGAGGCGCAGATCGCCGAGGAAACCGGGAACTGGGAGCGGGTAGCGGCGACGATGGCGCGGTTTCTGGTGAAGAGCGAGTGATCAGCAGTCAGGGATAACGCGGTTAGGCAAAGAACGGTTAGCCGTCGGAGGTGGATGCGATGCGCAGCTTGTGGGGCACCGTGCGGGAATGGGCGAGCCGGGTTGCGGCGGCGTTCGGGTGGCGCGATCGCGAGATGGATGAAGAGCTCGCGGCGCATCTGGCGATAGCCGAGGAGGAGCATCTTCGGCGCGGAATGTCGCCGGAAGAGGCGCGGCAGGCGGCGCTGCGGGAGTTCGGCGGGGTGACGCAGGTGCGCGAGACGATGCGGCTTGGGGAGGGACTTCCCTTCCTCGAAAATCTGCGGCGGGATTTCGGCTACGCGCTTCGGCAGATGCGGAAGTCGCCGGGATTTACGGCGACGGTGATTGGGACGCTGGCGCTGGGGATCGGCGCGGCGGCGGCAATGTTCACCGTGGTGGACCATGTGCTGCTGCAGCCAGCACCGTATCGGGATGCGGGGCGGCTGGTCGCGATCAGCGAAGTGAATCCTTCCCAACCGGGGGGGGCGCAGTGGCCGCTGCCGTGGCTGGACATTGAGCAATGGCGGGAACAGAGCCGGTCCTTCGAGCAAATTGCCTATTCCGGAGGAGGCCTGGACGGCCGGAATTTCCTGGTGCATCACGGAACGGCCATGGAGGTGAGCGCCGAAGGGGTCAGCTCGAATCTGTTTTCGATGCTGGGCGTGGATCCGACGCTGGGGCGCGGGTTTTTGACGAACACCGGCAGCGCTGGGGCGAGCCGGAACAACGGCACGATTGTGCTGAGTTACGACGTGTGGAAACAGGCGCTGGGCGGGGACAGGAACATCCTGGGGAAACCAGTACAGATCAACAACAAGGTGTGGACCGTGATCGGCGTGATGCCGGCGGGGTTCCGCTATCCGGCGGACACATACGGCACACCTCAGGTGTGGACCGCGATCGAGCTGGGCAAGCAGGACCAGAGCCGCAGCAACGACGCGAATGGCTATACAGTGCTCGGCAGGCTGCGTCCCGGCGTGACGCTGGAGGCGGCACGGGCCGAGATGGCGGCGCTGCAGAAGCGGATGGGACAGGAGTGGCCCGCCGACCTGCGCCAGGCGCACAGCCACGTGCAGCTGGAACGGTATACCGGCACGCTGGTGGACAAGGATGTGCGGAAGGCGCTGCTGGCGCTGCTGGCGGCGGCGGGCGTCTTGTGGCTGATCGCCAGCCTGAACGTGACGAACCTGCTGCTGGCACGGGGAACGGCGCGGGCGCGGGAGATGGCGATGCGGCGGGCGCTGGGCGCCAGCCGGTGGCGGATCGTGCGGCAGATGATGGTGGAGGGCCTGGCGCTGAGCATGGCGGCCGGCGCGCTGGGTATCGGTCTGGCGGCGGCCTCGGTGAAGCTGCTGGCCCACGAGATCAGCCAAAGTGTGCCGCTCCCCGTACCCGCGCGGCCGGACTCCTGGATTCTGCTGGCGCTGGTGGGCCTGACGGTGACATCGGCGCTGCTGTCGACCGCATGGCCGGCGCTGGTGACGGCCCGGGCGCCCCTGGAGCCGGCGCTGAAGCAGGGCGGATTGCAGTCGGGGCAAAGCCGGCGGCATCACCGGATGCGTGGCGTGCTGGTGGCGCTCGAGGTTGCCATGTCGCTGACGCTGCTGATGGGTTGCGGCCTGCTGCTTCGAACCATTTATGCGCTCGAGCACGTGCCGCTGGGCTTTCGGACGGATCACATCGTGGTGGCTCATCTCGACATTCCGGGTTACCGCTACGCCCACCGCGACCTGACGACAGAGCTGTACGGGCCGATTCTGGAGCGCGTCCAACACCTGCACGGCGTGCAGAGCGCGGGGCTGATGACGACCGTGCCGCTGGAGCACGGGTTCAACATGTGGCTGGAAATGGACGTGAAGGGGCGGACCGTGAAATCGATGATGAAGGCCGCGACACCCGGGGTGAAGAACGTCTTCGGCTTTCCCATGGCGGCGGGGCGCTTTTTCGATGCGGACGACACGCCAGCTTCGCAACCCGTCGTGGTCGTGAATGAAGCGTTCGCGCGGGAGTACTCGCCGGACAAGCACGATCCGGCGTCGATTCTGGGAACGAAGCTGATAGGCACTCAGCGAAACAAAAAGAATCCTGCCTACACGCAGGTCATTGGCATTCTCCAGGATGTGCACCAAGGAAGCATTGCTTCCCCGTCTTATCCAGAGGTGGAGGTTTGCCTGACGCAGACGACGCCGAATTCGACCTTCTATACCGTGCTGGACGAGATTGCCATGGACCTGGCGGTGCGGACGCGGGAGCCGGAGGGGGTGGTCGTTCCCGAAATTCGGGACGTGCTGCGGCAGGCCAGTCCGGAGTTGGCCGGGACAAAGATCACGACGATGGATCAGGTGGTGGAGGATTCGTACGGGAGCCAGCGGCTGGCGGCGCACCTGCTGGAGATTTTCGGCGGATCGGCGCTGCTGCTGTGCATCGCGGGGCTCTATGGGCTGCTGGCCTATGTGGTGAACCAGCGCACGCGTGAGCTGGGGGTGCGGATTGCGCTGGGCGCGCCGCGAGCGAACGTGCTGTGGCTGGTGATGCGCCAGGCGGGCGCAATGCTGCTGGCCGGCGTTGCCGTCGGTTGCGGGATGGCGCTGGCGTCGGGACACCTCGCCCAGGGCTTCCTGTACGGCGTAAAGGCGCACGACGGCTGGACCCTGGCGGCTGCGGCTGTGCTGCTGTTCGTAAGCGGGATGCTGGCGGCGTATCTGCCGGCGCGGCGGGCGGCGGGAGTGGATCCGATGGAAGCGTTGCGAAGCGAGTAATCCGTCGCCAGCAGTCAGCGGCCGGAAGCCGGCGGCCGGCTAGTGCTTTACCTTCGCGCGAGTGTCGGCGTCGTGCACGCGGCTGGCCTCGAAGCTGACGATTTTCCAGCTGCCGCGGCGCCGGGCGTAGACCCGGGTGTAGCGGTACTTGCCGCTGATATCGCTGTCGCCGTTGGTGCCGGCAAGATCGGCGACGGAGGTCACGACCGCGGTATCGCCGTAAACGCGGATGTGGATGTCGCTGAGATCGAGCTTTGTGATGGTGACGGTGCTGGCGCGCCGCTGAGCCAGAGCCTGCGCTTTGTTCTCGACGGCGCCGTTGGACGTGATGCCGATGTAATCGTCGGAGAGCAAATTATTCATCTCCGCGACATTGTTGGTAAGGATGGCCTGGCGCCACTGCTGCTCGAGGGCTTCGATTTCTTTGTGGAGCACCTTGTTCTCGTGGCGAGGCAGGGCCCAGCCGCCCGGGCAGGCCGCCAGGAGCAGCAGCACGGCAAGAGCCGGCGCGATCTGCCGCGAGCGGGAAGGGGCGAGGGATGGGCGAGGCATGACCGTACCGGATGGTAGCCCCGAGGTGCGCGGCGCGTCAAAGAAATGCAACCAGTGTCGCCGGATTCGCCGCGAGTGGAGAATCATAGAAGGTGAGCTGTTCTTAGCTCAATACCCTATCAGACGCTTCTGAACGGAGGATGATTACCGATCCTGTCCGAATCAAAGGACAGGGCACAGGTTCTCGACCTGGCGATCGAGCATGAGCTGATAAAGGCCGGCGACCACTCCCGCCTGAAAGTGCTTCGAGCCGCGATGCATTTCCAGCGCCTGCTCGTCGCGATACTGCTCATAGATGAGCACGGTGTCGGGCTCGCCCTCAACCGTGTGGGCCACATAGGTAATACAGCCGGGCTCCTGGCGCGAGGCGGCGACCAGCGCGGTGAGCACTTCGGCGACGCGCTGCCGGTCCTCGGGGCGGAACTTCATGCGGACAGTGAAGCTGATCATAGAATCCTGTGCTGCGCCCTCATCTGGTGCTCAGTGACTTGCGATACATCGCATCGAGTCCTGAAAATCCGGTAGTTCCAGGGTCTGATCGCGATCCGGTCCCGTGGACACGATGCCAATCCGTGCGCCCGATTCCCGCTCCATGAAGCGCAAATACTCCTGCGCCCGTTGCGGCAGCTCCTCGAAGGCAACCGCGCCTTCGGTGGAGCTTTTCCATCCCTTCAGCTTAGTGTAGACGGGACGGATGGATTCGATGCCGCGAATATCGGCGGGCAAACTTTCACATTTCCTGCCTTCGATTTCATAGCCGGTACACACGGGAATCTCGTCGAGGTCGTCCAGAACGTCCATTTTGGTGACCACCAGCCACTCCGTGCCGTTGATCTGATTGGAATAGCGGAGCAGGGGCAGATCGAGCCAGCCGCAGCGGCGCGGCCGTCCTGTGACGGCGCCGTATTCCTGGCCGCGCGCGCGCAGGGCATCGGCAGAGGAGTCGTGAATCTCCGTCGGAAAGGGACCTTCCCCGACGCGAGTCACATAAGCCTTGGTCACGCCGATCACCGTGCCGATGCGGGTGGGGCCCACGCCGGTGCCGATGCAGGCGCCGCCCGCCGCAGCCGACGAGGAGGTCACGAAGGGATAGGTGCCGTGATCGATATCGAGCAGCGTACCCTGGGCGCCCTCAAACATGACGCTGTGGCCCTCGGCGAGCGCGCGGTTCAGCAGCAGAGCGGTGTCGGTGACACAGGGGCGAATCTTCTCGGCCGCCGCAGCGTACTCGTCGTACATCTGCGCGGGGTCGAGGGGGCCTGGACCCGTCTGCGGGCCGAAAAGGGCGTGGACGATCTGGTTCTTTTCCGCGCAGGCGGCTTCGATGTGAGTTTTGAGCAGCTCCGGATTCAGCAGATCGATGACGCGGAGGCCGTTGCGGGCCATCTTGTCTTCGTAAGCCGGACCGATTCCGCGGCTGGTGGTGCCAATTTTCTGCCGTCCAGGCGCGCTTTCGGCGGCCAGCTCGATCATGCGGTGGTAAGGCAGGATCACCTGGGCGCGATTCGAAATGAAGAGGCGGCTGTCCACGTCGACGCCGAGCTCGCGCAGGCGGCCGGTCTCTTTGAGGAAAGCCATGGGATCGAGCACGACGCCGTTGCCGATGACACCGCGACAGCCGGGCCGCAGCACGCCGCACGGGACAAGCTGGAGAATGAACTTGTGACCGTCGATGATGACGGTGTGGCCGGCGTTGTGGCCGCCCGCGTAACGCGCCACCACCGAGAAACGCTCGGAGAGCACGTCGACGATCTTGCCTTTTCCCTCATCGCCCCACTGGGCGCCAACCACCACTGCCGATTTGGCCTGGGTCACCGGATTTGCCTGCTTTCCTTTCTGCTTCGCCCTGGCACACGTTTCCTCACGCTGCTTACGCCGTTCAACGTGGTGCTGAGAGGAGCCGTGGGTGGGCCGGATGCCGGAATTCAGTCCATCCGATTCCTCATGATATATGGCCGGGGCGAGAGGGGAAAGATCACAATTGTCTGTGAAGGCTCCAGGGGTACTATGGCTGCATGTCTGCGCGGAGATTGCTTTTGGGTGCGGTCGCGCTGGCGCTCGTCTGCGCCGCTCCGATGCCGGGATGCGGCCAGCAGGCAGCTGCGCCAGCGGTGCACGTCTCGCGAAAAACCCTGGAGCGCTATGTGGGCGAATATCACGACCCGGAAGAGCCGGCGGAGGCGATTTCCGTTTTCCGGGATGGCGATCGGCTCTACGTTGAGGGGCCACGCACGGCGCGCGCCGATTTGACCGCAAAATCCGATGCCGCCTTCACCATGTGGAACGGCGAAGTGACCTATACGTTCATCAGCGACGCCACCGGGCGGGTGACGGCGTTGCGCTCCGCCTCGGGCAGCCAGCAGTATTTGCTGCCGAGGATCTCGTCGCACCCTGTTCCGAACCGCTTTCGGCCCTACTCGCGGGAAGAGGTCATGATCCCGATGCGGGATGGGGTGAAGCTGCATGCGGTGATCCTGCGACCGAAGGACATGCACCAGCCGCTCCCTTTCCTGCTGCAGCGAACCCCGTACGGAGTCGCGTACAACACCACGGACACCATCAATGAGGCAAATCCGGACCTGGCGCGCAGCGGATACATCTTTGTGATGGAGGACATCCGGGGGCGCTACGGATCGCAGGGGCAATTCGTGATGATGCGGCCGCTGGCGGACCACAGCGACCCGCATGCCGTGGACGAGAGCACCGACACGTACGACACCGTGGACTGGCTGGTGAAGAATGTGCCGGACAATAACGGGAATGTGGGCGTGGTGGGCGTTTCCTATGACGGGTTCCTGGCGGCCGAGGCGGGGATCGATCCGAATCCGCATGTGAAGGCGATTTCACCGCAGGCGCCGATGACCGATGTGTGGCTGGGCGACGATTTCTTCCACAACGGGGCCTTCCGGCAGACGTATGGATACGACTACGTGGGAGCGATGGAGTCGGGCAAGGAAGACGACCTAACCAAAATGAAGGGGAACGAATACACATTTTTTCTGAAGGCCGGCTCGTTTGCCGCGGCGGCAAAGCTTTCCGGAGCCAGCGATTTGCCGACGTGGAAGGCGTTTCTGGAGCATCCCGCGTACGACGATTACTGGCGATCACGCGCGGTGGAGGGCCATCTGAACACCGTCGCTGTGCCCACGCTGGAGGTGGGCGGCTGGTGGGACCAGGAAGATCTTTACGGGCCGCAGGAGGAATATGCGGTGCTGGAACCGCACAGCCAGGCGAACGATCCCCTGCACCGCGTGTATCTGGTGCTGGGGCCATGGAGGCATGGCGGCTGGGGGCAGTCCGTCCAGCACCTGGGGCCGGTCGACTTCGGCCAGCCGACGGGCGACGAATTCCGGCAGCAGATCGAAGCGCCATTCTTTGCGTATTACCTGAAGGGACAGCCGGGATTCCAGGTCGAGAACACGGCGACGTTCCAGACCGGCACGGATCGCTGGATGTTCTACAGCCAGTGGCCGCCGAAGAACACGGTGGACCGCAATCTGTACCTGGACGCGGATGGGACGCTGAGCTTCATGGAGCCGGGCAATCCTCGCGCATATAAGGCTTACGTTTCGGATCCCGCCAATCCGGTGCCCTACCGCAAGCGTCCCATTGAAGCGACGTATGGGCCGGGCTCGCACTGGTACACGTGGCTGGTGCAGGATCAGCGGCCGTACGCCGGGCGCCCGGATGTGGCGACGTTCGAGACCGCTCCGCTGGAGCATGACGTGACCGTGACGGGGAACGTGGTCGCGGACCTGATCGCGTCGACGTCGGGGACGGACAGCGACTGGGTGGTGAAGCTCATCGACGTTTTTCCGGCGAAGGCTGATGACTGCGCGGGGTGCACGCGCATCGATGCGGCGGCAGCTCCGTATTTCAAGGCCGATCCGGATGGCTACGAGCTGATGATTGCAGACGAGATTTTCCGGGGACGGTACTGGAAGAGCTTCGAGGATCCGCAGGCGATTCCGGCCAACACGCCGGAGGAGTACAAATTCAGCCTGCATGCGGCGGATCATGTTTTTCTGAAGGGGCACCGCATCATGGTGCAGGTGCAGAGCTCGTGGTTTCCGCTGTACGACCGCAATCCGCAGACGTTTGTGCCGAACATCATGACGGCGCAGCCGGGGGACTATAAGGTGGCGGAGCAGCGGATTTATGCGGGGTCGCACTTGGTGCTGCCGATGGCGGGGACGCGCTAAGATAGCTCCCTGACGTGTACTCGAAGAGAAACGCAGGGGCTAAAGCCCGGTCCATTTCGAAACTCTACGGCACGACTGAAGTCATGCCCTGATACAAAGCATTTCTACAAGGTTTTGAGGTAGGCCTTGGCCTTCTCCAGCTCCGGAAACAGTTTTTCCTCTTCCTGAAACGCGCGCGAGTGGACGCAGCGGCGGCCGTTGCGATGCTTCACCGGGTGCTTCAGGTGGAGCATCTCGTGGTACATCAGGTATTCGACGGCGAAACGCGGCGTGTCGCGGCGGTCGAAGACGCGGCTGACCATGATGGTGTTGTGCGCCGAGTCGTAGTGGCCGAGGAGGCGGCGGGCCGTGACTTCGCTCCAGGTGAGTTGTGGGCGGCCGAGCAGTCCGAAGAAGAACTGGCGATTGAGCGACTCGAAAACTTCGTCGAGATCGTAGTGCTGTCCTCGGGCGGTTACGATGCGCTTGCGGCCGCGGGTCTGGCGGATGCGCTCGCTCTGGCGGACGACGGCTTCGCTGGTGGTGAAGCGGCGGTAGCGCTGGTTCTGCTTCGGATCGATGGGCTTGCGGTAGAGCTTGGCGAGCAGGATGTGGGCGATGGCGCGAAGGATGAGCTCGGGCGCGCCCTCCAGCAAGTCGGAGAGGCTGACGCGGACTTTACCTTCGCGCAGGCGGATCGTTGTGTTCAGCGACGTAAAGCGGCGGAAGCGGACTTCGAGCGGTGGGATGGGTGCGCGCGGGCGCAGCGCGCGATACTCCTCGGCAAACAATGCGGCGATTTCTGGATTCACTTCTGTCCGAGCCTCGCACAGCGGTTGCGTGGAAATCAAGGGGACTAGCCGGGACTGGCCGTCCAGGCGGGGGCGCGCTTTGCGCGCGGGCTCACAGCCAGATCAGTCCAGTACGATAGAAGTATCCCCAGTTTTTTGGAGCGTAGTTTGCCGGAACTTGCTACGGAACGCGTCATCGTCCCCGCCCGCAACATCGAGGGCAGCCTGCGGCTGCCCGGCGACAA
Source organism: Acidobacteriaceae bacterium (assembly GCA_030041515.1). Lineage (GTDB taxonomy): Bacteria > Acidobacteriota > Terriglobia > Terriglobales > Acidobacteriaceae > Palsa-343. The sequence goes on from JASHNS010000122.1 coordinate 24,646, forward strand.
GAGCATCTCGCATCGTTACGCTCTGCTGGGCGGACTGGCGGAAGGCGTGACGCGGCTGACGAATTTTTCCACCGGCGCGGATTGCGCTTCCAGCCTGGGCTGCGTTGCGGCGCTGGGTGCGCGTGTGGAGCGCAAGCAGGACGGAACGGTGGAGATTGCCGGCGTTGGTGGGCGGTTCCGCGAGACGGGCGGCGAGCTGGACTGCGGCAACTCGGGTTCCACGATGCGGATGCTGTCGGGGCTGCTGGCGGCGCAGGCGGGTAGTTTCAAGCTGGTCGGCGACGCTTCGCTGAGCCGGCGGCCGATGGAGCGCATCCGCAAGCCGCTGGAACAGATGGGCGCGCGGCTGAGGCTGACTGAGGGGCACGCGCCGATCCGCATCGAAGGCGCGGCGCTCACAGGCATCGACTACGCCACGCCCATCCCGAGTGCTCAGGTGAAGACAGCGGTGCTGTTTGCGGGCATGCAGGCGCAGGGGATGACGAGGGTGCACGAAACGGTGCGCACGCGCGATCACGGCGAGCTGGCGCTGCGGGCCTTCGGAGCTGGGTTAGAGCGGACGAAGGAGACCGTCTCGATTGCCGGCGGACAATCGTTGCGCGGGATCGATGCCGCCGTGCCGGGAGACATTTCGTCGGCAGCGTTTTTTCTGTGCGCGGCGGCACTGTTTCCTGGCTCGAACCTGATTTTCGATGCGCTGGGCCTGAATCCCACGCGCGCGACTCTGCTGGATGTGTTGACGGCGCTGGGCGCGCACATCGGCGTGCTGAATCTCGAGGAGAAGCATGGCGAACTGGTGGGTACGGTGCAGGTGAACGCGCCCCCGCAGGGGCTGGGCGGTACCACGATCTCAGGGGCGCTGTCGGCACAACTGATCGATGAGCTGCCGGTGTTGGCAGCCATCGCGCCTTATACGCAGAACGGCATCCGCATCCGCGACGCGAAGGAATTGCGCGTGAAGGAGTCGGACCGGATCGCGCTGGTGGCCGGGAATCTGCGCGCGATGGGCGCCGAGGTCGAGGAATTCGAGGATGGGCTGGACGTCGCCGGCGGACAAGCGCTGCACGGCGCGGCCATCGACTCCGGCGGCGATCACCGGATTGCGATGGCGTTCTCGGTGGCCGCGCTGCGGGCGCAGGGCGAGACGCTGATCCGCGGGGCTGAGTCGGCAGCGATTTCGTTTCCGGAGTTTTTTGAACTGCTGGAGAGCGTGGCGGAAAGATAGCTTGCCAGCGAGTCAGCAGGTTAGCTAGTTAGCGAAGGGCGAGGATGGAAACGCCAATTCGCTAACCTGCTAAGTTGCTTTACTCCGCTGCCGCTACTGCACCGTCGCCAGGATGTCATCCAGGCGATCCGGTGTGTTGGGGATGCGCTCGAGGTGCGGGATGCGCAGGCCGCCGTGGTAGTCGATGCCGACATCGACGACTTTATCGCCCTCTCTCACCAGGAAGTGGATCGGCACGGTGTTCTTTTCAGCCTGCAGAATCGCATCCTGAATGGGATCGCCTGGTCCCGGCGCGCCGATAGCGTTGCCGTTGACTGCCAGGAGGGTCATGCCAGGGACCAGGCTGGCCTTGAACGCGGGGCTGCCCCACTGTACCCGGGCGATAGTGCCATCGCGCGTGACCATGAAACCGAGCGAGGTGGCATAGCTCGTTCCGTAACGGCGGAATCCGCTCATCTTCATCCAGCCGGGTTCGGTATCGTTGTAGGCGAGCTTGTATCCGCCCTGCGTGAATCCATCGACCGGCACCTGCGGATGCAGCTTGTAGACAAGATCCCGGAGCAGCGTCGCCCAGTCATACGGCTGGACCTTGTTGAGCGCCTGCACGATGTTGTTGAAGTCGTAAGTCACGGTAACAAAGCTGCCGTTGTCGATCCCGTAGAACTCTTTCGCGAAATCGTCGAGAGACTTTTTGCCGCCGCTGAGCTCGCGAATTTTCGTGTCGACGTCGAGCCAGACGAGGACGCCTTCCATGTAGTAGTCTTCGCTGCGCGAGTAACTCACCCAGCTGACGGGGCGGCGCTCGGAGAGGATCTCCTCGTTGGTGGTGTCGACCAGGGGACGCCAGTCGCGGCCGGGGCTGTCTTCGAAGCTGGCGGCGATCTCGGCCAGGATGTCGCGGGTCTCGTCCGGCGTTCTCATGCCGGCGCGCGCAGTCAGCACCTCGCCGTAGTACTGCGTCAGCCCTTCATAGACCCAGAGCAGATCGTCCTGCATGGGCACGTTGAAGTTGGGCGTCCAGAGATCGTTGGGGCGGCGGAACTTGCCGTTCCAGGAATGCGTGTACTCGTGCGCCAGCAGATCGCGCTCGCCGACGCCCGCCTTCCAGTCCGTGAAATAGTTGTCGCGCGTGCCGTCCTGGCTGGACTGGTGATGCTCGAGACCCTCGCCGCTGAGCGTGTTGCTGAGGAAGAAGAGAAAGTCATAGTGGTTGTAGTGGGGGGAGGCCCAGAGCTTCTGCGCCTGCGCGACGAGATTCTTGTGGTCCTGCAGTTCTTCGGGCGTGATGTCGAGCGCCTTTGGGTTATCGCCGAAGACATCCAGGTGGACATCGTTGTCCGGGCCGGTGGAGAGATCTTCGCGGAGGAAGTATTTACCGGTGCCCAGGGGCGAATCCACGAGCGTGTTCAGGGGGGTCTCTTTGAAGTGAACGGTATTGCCATCCTGTGAGGTAGTTTCGAGCGCAGTGGCGTATTTCCAGCCGTCGGGCAAAATGGCGGTGGGCAGGATGTGAATGTCACGCGAGAAATGACCCGCGGGATACAGGACGACCGTGTTCCAGGAGAGATCGGTCATGGTATCCGACATCTGGACGGAGCCATCCTGCGGACGCATGGCGGACAGATAATCGAACTTCACATCGAGCGAGGTCACGCCGTCGGGGACGTCCACATGGAATGCGCACATGTTGACGCGGTCGCGGACCCAGGGGATGCGCTGGCCGTTGCCGGTGATGAAGAGTCCGGCGAGATCTTCAATGGGGCCTTCGGGCGCGTGCTCGCCGGGGATCCACTGCGGGTAGAGCAGGACCAGCTTGCCTGCGCGCACCGGAATGGTTTCGTCCACCGTGGCCACGCGATCGGTGGTGTTGGTCAGGTTCACTGTGAGATCGATGGTGCCCGGATAGGGCGTATCGGCAGGCGCGACAATGGGCGGCGGCAGAGGCGCGGGTTCGGGACCGGCGGAGGCTTGCGCCGCGGCGGAATGGGCAAAGGAGAAGGCGAACACCGCGGCCAGAGCGGCGGAAGGCAGGCAGAAACGGCGCATCTTGTCTGGACTCCGATGAAGGGATTGCGGGCCTGAAGGAGGAATTCTACAGGAGCGGATCGGTGGCGTGGCGTTTGTGGCGAGGATCGCAGCGATTTTCGCCCGCCGCGAACCGTGCCGGCGGGAACGCCGGACCGGGCCGATCTTTACGGAGCTTCCTTCCGCGCTTTTTCCCGCTCAAAAAAGCGCTCCATGAACTTCGTGTCGAACTGGCCGCGGCGAAATTCCTCATCACGGAAGATGCGCTGATGCAGCGGGATCGTGGTGTAGATGCCCTCGACGATGAACATCTCCAGGGCGCGCTGCATGCGCGACATGGCCTCCTCCCGGGAAGCGCCATGGGTAATGAGCTTGGCAATCAGCGAGTCGTAATAGGGGGGGACAACGCCTTCGGCATACTGCGCCGTATCCACGCGGACCCCATAGCCACCGGGGACGTTGAAGGCCGAGATTCTTCCGGCAGAGGGCGTGAACTTCTCAGGATGCTCGGCGTTGATGCGGCACTCGATGGCATGGCCGCGGATGTTGATGACCTCCGGAACCAGGCTGGAGAGCTTTTCTCCCATCGCGACTTTGAGCTGCGCCTTCACCAGGTCAATGCCGGTGACCATCTCGGTCACTGGATGCTCCACCTGGATGCGCGTGTTCATCTCGATGAAGTAGAGCTTGCCGTCCTCGTCCATCAGGAACTCGACGGTGCCGGCGTTCTGGTAACCCACGGCTTCGAGCGAGCGCTTCAGCGTCTTCGCCATCTCCTCGCGCAGCTTTGGAGTGACCTGGAGCGAAGGCGCTTCTTCAATCAGCTTCTGGTGGCGGCGCTGGATGGAGCACTCGCGCTCGCCCACCGAGAGGGCAGTTCCATGCTCGTCGGCAAGGATCTGGAACTCGATGTGGCGGGGGCGCTCGATGAACTTCTCCATGTAGAGGTCACCATTGCCGAATGCATTCGCCGCTTCGGTCTGCGCGGCGTGGAAGAGCCCGGGGAGTTCCTCGGGCGAACGCACGACACGCATCCCGCGCCCGCCGCCCCCGGCAGAAGCTTTGAGGATCACCGGATATCCGACCGTCTGCGCCCACTCAAGCGCTTCGCCTTCGGTCTGGACGACGCCATCGGAGCCGGGCAGGATGGGAACTTTCGCCCGCTTCATCGCCTGGCGAGCCTTTTCCTTCTCGCCCATCAGCCGGGTAACCTCGGGCGGCGGACCGATGAATTTGATGTTGGAGGCGCGGCAGACTTCGGCGAAGTTGGCGTTCTCGCTGAGCAGGCCGTAGCCCGGATGGATTGCGTCGACGTCGGCGATTTCCGCGGCGCTGATGACGGCCGGCACGTTCAGATAGCTCTCCGCCGAGCGTGGCGGACCGATGCAGATGGCCTCGTCGGCAAAACGCACGTGCAGCGAATGGCGGTCGGCCTCGCTGTAAACGGCCACCGTGCGCAGGCCCATTTCCTTGCAGGCGCAAATGACGCGCAGGGCGATCTCGCCCCGATTGGCGATCAAAACCTTTCGCATAATCAGGAAATTCGCAGGGCAAAGAGCGGCTGGCCGTACTCGACGGGCTGGCCGTTCTGGACGAGCCGCTTCACGATTTCGCCGGCGGCATCGCTCTCGATCTCGTTCATCAGCTTCATGGCTTCGACGATGCAAAGCACCTGGCCGGTCTCAACGCGATCTCCAATCTTAGCGAAGGCGGGCGAACCCGGCGAAGGCGACTCATAAAAGGTGCCGACAATGGGAGACTTGACGATGTGCAGCGAAGCGTCCTCGCTCGCATCCGCCGGAGGCTGTGCGGAGGGAGCGGCCGCGCTGGCGTGCACGGCGGGAATCGCAGCGGGAATGACCGGCGAAGCCGCGGGAGCCTGCGAGGCCAGCAGATGGGCGAGATGGGACAGATCCGGGGCGCCCTCGCCGACGAACCTGATGCGGACCTTCAGGTCGCCACGCTCGAGCTCGAACTCGCCGATTTTGTTTTCCTTCAGGAACTCGATGAGTTCCTTCAGTTCCTGGGTTTCTTCTGCTTTCATCGTTTCGCTCGTGGGCGCCTCTCGCTGGAGTGAATCTCGATCCAGTCTTTCGTCACCGGAGTCAGAACCCGGTGTCCGGTCGCGGTAACCGTAACCATATCCTCAATCCGGACGCCGAACCTGCCCGGCAAATAAACGCCGGGCTCGATGGTAATCGCCATGCCCGGCTGCAATTTCATCTCCTGCCTGGCCGCAATGCGCGGGGACTCGTGAATCTCGAGGCCCACCCCGTGACCGGTGGAATGGGTGAAGTAGCGGGCGAACCCGGCACGGCGCAGGGCGGAGCGTGCCGCTTCGTCCACTTCGCCGCAGGTTGCACCCGGCTTCACCGCGTCCACCGCGGCCAGCTGGGCTTCCAGCACCGCATCATACGCGGCTCGCTCCTCCCGGCTCGCCCGTCCGAAGTGGACGGTACGCGTCATGTCAGAGCAATAACCATTGAGGATAACACCGAAGTCCATTGTCACGAAGCCATTGCGGGGCAGCCGCGCGGTCGTGGCACGGCCGTGCGGCAGCGCCGAACGCGGCCCCGATGCGACGATGGTCTCAAACGACATGCCCTCAGCGCCGAGAGAGCGCGCACGGTACTCCAGTTCCGCAGCCACGGCAATCTCGGTCAGGCCGCTTTGCAGGAAGGGGATGATTTCGTCGAAGAGCCGGCAGCCCAGGTGCGCGGCCTGGTCCAAGGCAGCCAGCTCGGCGGCGTCCTTCACCATGCGGAGATCGGAGACGATGGGCGACTTCAGCGGGACGAAGAATCCGCGACGCAACCGGGGCGGGAGGGTCGAACGCAGGAGCTCCAGAGCGGTTACGGTGGTTTGCTCCGGGTCGAAGGCCGCATGTCTGACCCGCTCGCTCAGCAGCGCGCACGCCTCCTTCAGCGCGGAATGCTTCGCGATGACCACCCGCGCGCCCCGCGCCTCCTCCCTGGCCTGCGTGGTGTAGCGGCTGTCGGTAAAGAGCACAGCCTGCCGGGATGTGATGGCGAGGGCCGCATTGGATCCGGTGAATCCGCACAGCCAGCGCACATCGGGCAGGTGGGTCACGAGGAGAGCGTCGAGTTTGCGGTCTGCCATCGCGTGCCGCAGCCGAACCCAGCGGCGCGCGGAACCCTCTTCCATCTGTCGCATCACGATTGATACTACCGTCTGCCGCCGCGAGTTCGTCAACCGCACTGTGCAGACAGCTGAATGCGGCGGTATACTGCGGCTCGCAGTTCCACGAGGCCCGCATGATGCGCGCAATTTGCAGTGCCCGTCCCATCCACTTCCTGGCTGCTCTGTTCCTTTTGCCTGTGGCGTTGACTGCCCAGGCCGCCGCTCCGGGTATTTTGAATTCCGCCCAGGCCGGCAAGCTGCTTCCGGCGTCGGTCTACTTTGACGGCCAGAGCGCCACGACGCAGTTGCGCAACTCCGCAGGAGTTCGCTTCGCCGACGGACAGCTCGCGCTCGCTGTTCTGGTGGACAGCTCCGGATACTCGGGCGCCGTCGCGCAAAAATACCAGGGATATCTGCTGACCGGAGTGCCGCTTGACTTCGCCGGTCATCGGTTGGGAGCTGGGGCCTACGGCATGGGAGTCGTGCAGGGACAGCTCCATATCATGGACCTGGGAGATCACGAGCTGTTCGCGGCGCCGGCGACCCGTGACGCCAGCATGCACCGGCCCGTCCCGCTCCAGATTCTGGCCGGCGCGACGCCAGGCACGTATCGGCTGTATTTTGGCCGCGAATGTGTCCAGTTTCGCCGGGCCGAATAGAGGCGAGGCGAAGGCCGCGGACGCGGATCGAACCTGGCGATCGACAGGCCCGCGATGCGCCTGACCGGAGGCCATTTTCTGCCGGATTGCGCCGGATTGAGACAATTCGCCGCAAAAACCATCTAAGTGTCAGAGGCGCGTGCGCCTTGCCGCCTTTAGTTTTGGGTCCGGAGGCTATTTCCGGCGGCCCTGAATCTTTGTTTTGCGCAAAGGATCCTGCTTATGACGATTCGATCGAAATCCCTGGGCGTGGCGGTCGCCTTGCTGCTGGCTGCCGCACCGTTTGCTGTGGCCCAGAACGAGGGCCAGGGGCAAGGCGAGGCTACGGTGACGGTGCTGCCCAACAATGGCAACGTAGTTGTGGCCGGCGTGGCCCAGGACACCGTTCACGTGCAGGTGGACGGCCACCAGGCCTCGATCACGCGGTGGCAACGGCCCCAGGGATCGAGCGCCCCGGTGGAACTGGTGCTGATGATCGACGACGGCGCCCGCCAGAGCCTGGGGCGCGAGCTGAGCGACATCAGGCACTTCCTCGAGACGCTGCCGCCCAACGTCAAAGTGACGGTCGCGTACATGGAGTACGGGCGAGCCGCCCTGGCCGGGCCGCTGACGGCCGATCACCAGAAAGCCGTTTCTGAGCTGCATCTGCCGGTAGGCGCGCCGGGCATGAATGCCAGCCCCTATTTCTGCCTCTCCGATCTGGCGAAGCACTGGCCCTCGCAGGACGCGTCAGCGCGGCGCGAAGTCATCATGATCACCGATGGCGTGGACTACTACAACCTGCGCTACGATCCGGAAGATCCGTACCTGTTGGGTGCGATTCGGGATGCGGTTCGGGCCGACCTTGTCGTGTACTCCATCTACTGGAAGAACACGGGCGGCCTTGCCCGCACCTGGTATGAAACCAATGCCGGCCAGAATCTGCTGGCCGAGGTGACCGCTGCGACGGGCGGCTATTCCTACTGGATCGGCTACGGCAATCCGGTTTCGCTGACGCCTTATTTTGACGATTTCAGCGAGCGCTTGAAAAATCAGTACGAGCTCGGCTTCCTGGCGCCCCTGCACGGCAAGGCGCAGGTGGAATCGCTGAAGGTGAAGATCAGCTCACGCGATGTAAAGACGACGGCGCCGCAGAAGACCTACGTCAGTCCAGCGGGGGCGAATCCGGAATAGAAGGGGAAGGGGCCGGAAGCGGGCGCTCAGCGGCCGGCAAACATCTGGCTGGCCGGCAGGCTCTCGACGTCGTCGGATTCCGTGCCGTCGTTGAGGCCGCCATAGCGCCGCTCGCGCCGCTGGTAGTCTTCGATCGCCTCGAGCATGTGGATGCCGCGGAAATCCGGCCAGAGCCGGTCGGTAACGAAGATCTCCGTGTAGGCGATCTGCCACAGGAGAAAATTCGAGACGCGCATTTCGCCTGAGGTGCGGATCAGCAAATCCGGGTCGGGCATGTGCGCGGTGTAGAGATGCCGGTGAATCTCGGCCTCATCGATCTGGTCGAGGCGCAGGCCTTTGCTCTGAACCTCAAGCGTGAGGGCACGGAAGGCATCCACGAGCTCGGAGCGGGCGCCATAATTCAGCGCCAGCGTGAGGGTGGTTCCGGTGTTGTGCCGCGTGGCATCGGCGGCCCAGCGCATGCGCTCGCAGACTTCTTCGGGCAGATCGTTGGTGCGGCCGATGTAGCGAATCCGCACATTGTTGTCGTTCATGCGCTGCACGTTGTTCGAGAGGTAGGTCCTGAGCAGGCGCATGAGGAAGTTCACTTCGGTGCGCGGGCGGCGGAGGTTGTTCTCAAGGGAAAAGGCATACAGCGTGAGCCACGGCAACCCGATGCGCGAGGCAGTTTCCACCACATACTGCACCGCTTCCGCGCCCTGCTGGTGGCCGAGGAAGCGCTTCAGGCTGCGCCGGCCGGCCCAGCGTCCGTTGCCGTCCATGATGATGGCCACGTGCTGCGGGAGCCGCTCCGGATCGAGGCGGCGGTAGACCGCGGCCTCATCGGCGGGCAGCTCATGCACTCGGCTGGAATTCAGTGACAATGCTTCCTTTCGGAACGCCCCGGACCGAACAATGACGAAGGCTCCGCGATCTCGATGCGACCAACCGCATGGATTCCACGAGCGCTCTCGCCGAAAGAACGGAAATTCGCTTTCCCTGCCCGATTATACAAGCCAGCCGAGCAGAGCCTGGCGCTGCGGGCGCCATCCTGTACGGAAAGAAATCCTGGCTTCGCTTTGATTACGCCGGGCGCCGTCTCACACAGGCCAGCTCCCGCACCTGATTCAGAAACATCGAGCGCTGGAAAGCGTCCAGACGGCCGGCCAGCGAAGCGATCTCCGCCAAAAACGGATCCGCCATCACCGCGGCGGTTTCGCGCGCGCGGCGGCTCTGCCCATCGCGCAGCAGATCGCAGACTCCGACTTCGAGCGCGGTGGCGAGCCTCTCCAGCGAGGAGAGCGTGGGCACGGCCTTGCCATTCTCGATTTTGGAAATGTAGGTGCGGGGAACCTGCATCCGTCCGGCGAGCTGGCGCTGGCTCAGATTTCGTTCACGCCGTGTTTCGCGGACGGCGCGCGCGACATCGATGCCGTCCTGCTGCTCGGCGCTCTGGGAGTCCGCGGTCACCAGCTGGGGCGACAGGGGCTCAGGCTCTTCCATTTCGAGGGGCTTGTGGCAACGCCTGCACAGTGAATTCGACGTGCGGAATTGCACCAGACTACAGTGGTCGCAACGCAGTACCTCGCGGGCCTCATAGGTTGCTAAGGTAGTTGCCATAAGTTGTGCGGAACGCCAGAGCACGGGTTCCGGGGATTGCAACCAGCGCCGCCATGATAGCCGCACCGTTCTCAACCCTGCGAATACATTTGCAGGGAGGTATTCTTTTTGTCAAGTAAAAATCGCGACCCTGCCGGAAAATTGCCAAAGATAACCCAGGAAAAACCGAAAAGGAGCCCCGATGACCGCCTTCACTCGCGAACGCGCCTGGACGCTGCTGCAGTCGCACACGCAATCGCCGAATCTCATCAAGCACGCGCTGGCGGTGGAGACGTGCGTCAACGCGTATGGCGAGCGCGAAGCCGACGCGCGCGGATTGGCTGGCCAGGAACGCGATGCGCTGCTGGAGCTCTATTCCATGACGGCGCTGCTGCACGATTTCGATTACGAGAAGCATCCGTCGATGGAGGAGCATCCGTTTGTCGGCGTGAAGATCCTGGAGGAGCAGGGTTGGCCGGAAGAGATGCGCACCGCAATCCTCGGCCACGCGGAGTACTCGGGCGTTCCTCGCCAGACGCATCTGGCGAAGACGCTCTTTGCCTGCGACGAGCTGGCCGGCTTTCTGACGGCATGCTCGCTGGTGAAGCCGACGAAGTCGATCCACGACGTGGAAGTGGCGGGCGTAAAGAAGAAGATGAAGGACAAGGCCTTTGCGCGCGGGGTGAATCGCGATGACATCACCACCGGCGCGGCGGAACTGGGCGTGCCGCTCGAGGAGCACATCGGGTTCTGCATCGCCGCGATGCAGAAGAATGCGGAGGCGCTGGGGTTGCAGGGGACGGCACAGAGCTAAGGAGGTTGGCCTCTATGGCGGGACGCAACGGTGGCAGTCTGAATAAAGCATTCGAGGCAGTCATCCTTAAGAGCCCCCAACCCGGCGGCTGGAGCTACATCATCTGGCCCGAATCTGCGGCCTGCTTCGGCACACGCGGCCTGGTCAGGGTAAGGGGCACCTTCGACGGGCTCCCTTTCCAAAGTTCGTTCATGGCGCTGGGAGATGGCAACCACAAGTTGCCTATCAGGGCAGATATTTTGCAGGCGATCGGGAAAGCTGCTGGGCAAACGGTACGGGTTGTTTTGTCAGAGCGCCTGCCGCCTGCTCGCGCCAGTCGTCGTCCCAGGTAGCAGGCTCGGGCGATGCTGCGTCTTCGCTCATCTACCCTCAGCGCGGACTGTCACCCTCTCCACGCTGAACGACCTCCTGATTGCGCTGGCTGACAGTGGCCGCGACTGCGCGATGCTGCATTCATGGGCGCCGGGGACGCAGCAGCTCGTCTTGCAGAATCACAACAGGCGCAGGAAAAACGGGGGCGCGATGTGCGCCCCCGCATTGTTCCAACGACTTTGCGATTAGTGCTTCTTCGCCGCCGCTTTCCTTCTCGCAGCCGGAGCCCTTTCGCTCAGCAGTGTTTCCGCATCGGCCGCGTTGAACGGATACAGCTTCACGGATTGCTGGCCCGTGTTGTTCAGGGTGATATCCACGCGACGGTTTTGTGCCAGGTAGATCCGGGTCAGGTTCCGATCCATTTTCGCCTTTTCGGTATTGGTGAGATCGGGACTCTGATCGACGAGGCTCTTCACCTCATCGCGCGAGAGTTGTTGCTCCTTGCCCTCGGCCTGCGTGTTGATCGCCGACTCAGGAATACCCTGCTGCACCAGGAACTGCTTCACGATGTCCACACGGCGTTCGGTCAGCGCCTGGTTGTAAGCGGCGCTGGCGCGAATATCCGCGTGTCCGGTTAAGGTAATCGTGGCGTTGGGCTTCATGTCCAGGTAGCTCTTGAAGTCCGTCGCCAGGCTGGTGAGCGTCTGTTGCTGGCTTTCGAGCAGTCCGCGGTCCGGATGAGCCGGAGGCGGCGCGTTCGTCGGGAAGAAGACGCTGCGCAGTGCCAAACGCTTCTCCAGGCGAACCTGCTCAGGAGTGGGTGCCGGCGGCTGTGGCGGCGGCGGCGGTGCCTGCACCGTGACCGTCGTCGTGGACGATGCCGTCTGTCCTTTGTCGTCCTGCACGTTGCAGGTGACGGTGATATCTCCCGCCGGCGCTCCACTCGTCGACAGCGTCGCCGTATTGCTGGTGCCGCTGATCGACCCTGCCGAGGCCGAATAGCTGTAGGTCAGCTGCCGGTTCTGCGGGCTCACGCCCGTCGCCGTGATGGTTGCAGTTCCGTTGGGCTGCACAACGATCGGATTCGCCGTGCAACTGACGGTCGGCGGTTCGAACTGTTTCACCGTGAAGTGCGCGGAAGCATCGGCCGATTGACCGGCTTTCGGACCCTGGGTTACGTGGCCGGTGACGGTGTAATCGCCGGGCTGCAGGCTGGCGGTATCGATGGTGGTTGTCGCACTGGTCCCGCTCACGGTCAGGCCCTGGCTGCCGCTCCAGCTATAGGTCGTGTTCTTCTTTGGATTCAGGTTGGCCGGCGTGCAGGTGACCGTGACCGGCTCGCCCGGGAATACGGAATCAGGATTCGCGGTGCAGCTGTACGCCACCGGCGGCGGCGGCACGAGGCTGCCGAAGTGCATCACCAGGCCTGTGCTGAGGCGTGCGGCATTCACGTTCGCGCGGCCCCCGACACCCGGCTCCGGCCCGAAATCCGCATGGTAATACTGGAAATCCGCCTGGATCAGCCGCAGCGAAAACCGGTTATTCATGAATGGCAGGTCATAATCCATGCCGCCGCCTACCGTCAGTGCCGGTCCCCACGTGTAGGGGTGCCCGATAAAATTGGGCACATTGGGTCCACCCAGCCGAACCGCGCCCGCCAGCGCATGCGCAAAGGGCGTCATCCCCTCCATCGGGTAGCGAAAGATGAGGCCCAATCCAAAGTCCTGGGCGCCGTCATTCTGCCCGTCCGGGTGATTCGCGTACTCGACCTGGCCGCCCACATAGCGGTTGAAGTAATAAGCGAAGCTTCCGATGGCGCCATAGTTGATCGAGGAATAGCTGTCGGAGAATGTCGTGCCTCCGCCCATCGGTGTGGTCACCGTGCCATGGGGAGCGAGATACGAATACCCCAGGAACACGTCCATGCGCGACGGGGACGTACCCGTTTTCGCTGTGGAAGCGGCTGACGGCGCGCTTTGCGCCAGAACCATGGATGCGCCGAGCCCCAACACGCATCCGGCCATGATGAGCCTGACCAATCTGCCTTTCGGATGAGAGTCCATACGTCTATCCTCCGCAAGTATCAAAATGTCAAAACAACGATCGATGAACATCAGGATACTCTGAGCGGCGCACAAGAATCTGCGGTCCGCTCTACGGCAAGAGGCACGAAGGCCTGCGAGGCACCCAACCTGCAACCCCTCCTCCGCGTCTCCATGCGACGGAGGAAGCCGGCCCTGGCCCGCGCGCGATCTTGCGCCGCCGCCCCCGCTCAGCTACCCTCAACCCGGTGCTCACGCTCTCCACGCTGAACGATGTCTTCTTCGCGCTGGCCGATGGCGGCCGCGAGCGCGCGATGCTCTACGAGGATGCGTCGAGAGGGTGGCAGCCCATTTCGTCGGCGCAGGTATACCAGCGGGTGCGGGGTGTGGCGACAGCGCTGCGGGCGTGGGGCATTGGCAAGGGCGATCGCATCGCCATCCTGGCCGAGAATCGCTGGGAGTGGGCGGTCGCCGACTTCGCCTGCCTTGCGCTGGGCGCGGTCGACGTGCCCATTTATCCGACGCTGCTGGCGGAACAAATCGCTCCGCTGCTCGCCGACTCCGGCGCGCGCGTGATCTTCGTCTCGACACAGGTCCAGTACGACAAAGTCGCGGCGGTGCGCGCGAGCACGTCTCTGGAGCGGGTCGTCGTCATGGACGAGATCAGCGTCGCCGACGCCGTACCCTTCTCCTCGCTCATCGCCGGCGCCGATGCACGAGGCGCCGAGCGCGATGCAGCCTTCGATGCGGCAGCACGGGCGGTTCGACCTGACGACCTCGCGACGCTGATCTACACGTCGGGGACGACCGGCGAACCGAAAGGCGTGCGCCTGACGCACGGCAACATCGCCAGCAACGCGAATTACTCGACGGCGGAGTTTGGATTCGCTCCCACCGACTCCTGTATTTCCTTCCTGCCTCTCTCGCACATCACCGCGCGGCATCTCGACTACGCTCTCTACGCGCAAAGCGTGACCGTCGCCTACTGTCCGGCCTTCGACAAGCTGCCGCAGACGATGCAGGCCATCCGGCCGACGGTTTTCGTGGCCGTGCCGCGCGTGTTTGAGAAGGTGCGGCAGGTGGCAGAGCAGAAGGCGGCTGAGTCGGGCGTGAAGCGGCGGCTCTTCGGCTGGGCCGTCGCAACGGGCAAGCCGCACGCGGAGGAAATTGCGGCGGGACGTACGCCATCCTCGCTGGCCTGGAAGCTGGCCGACCGCATCGTTTACCGGAAGATTCGCGCCGGATTCGGCGGGAATGTGCGCTATTTCATCGCCGGCGGCGCGCCGCTCGGCCTCGATACGGCGCGCTGGTTCGCCGGGGTCAGCATTCGCATTCTCGAAGGCTATGGACTCACGGAAACATCGCCGGTACTGGCGATCAACACGCCCAAGGCAAACCGCATGGGCACGGTGGGGCGTCCGCTGCCCAATGTGCAATGCCGCTTCGCCGAAGATGGCGAGTTGCTGGTGCGCGGGCCCAATGTTTTTTCCGGCTACTGGAAACACGAGCCTCCGGCCGATCCGGCAGATCCCTCGTCTCCGTTCGACGCCGAAGGGTGGTTCCGGACCGGCGACATCGGCCACGTCGATACGGACGGCTTTCTTTTCATCACCGATCGCAAGAAGGAGCTGCTGAAGACCTCCGGCGGGAAGATGATCGCGCCGCAGCCCATCGAGAACAAGCTGAAGGCCAGCTACCTGGTGGCGAATGCCGCGCTGGTGGGCGATCGGCACAAGTTCGCGTCGGCGCTGATTGCTCCCAACTTTGCCGCGCTGGAGCCCTGGGCGCGGGAGCACGGAATCCAGGCAGCGTCGCGGCAGGAACTCGCGCAGGACCCGAGGGTGCGCGCCGAGTATCAGGCGCTCGTCGACAGGGTGAACGCCACGCTGGCAAATTTCGAGACCATCAAGCGCTTCCGCCTGGTGGCTGAGGAGTGGGCGATCGATTCCGGCGAGCTGACACCGAGCATGAAACTGCGCCGGCGCGTGGTCAACCAGAAATACGCGGCGGAGATCGCAGAGTTCTACGCGGACGAGGCGACGTCCAGCCGCTAATCGCGCCCTCGTAGAATAGAGCTACCGTTTCAGGAGGCTCCTTTGCCCGAAATCCCTCCGTTTCCGCTCACGCTCGACGGCTCCTGCCTGCTGCACCAGATGTTCCGGTTCGACTGGCCTGCGTGGCGGCGGCTGGACAGCGCCGCGCGCAGCCGCGCCATTCTGGAATTCGCCGCTCTGCTGGCTCCGATGGAACAAGGATCGGCTTCGGAACCGACTCAGGATCAGGACACGCCCCACCCCAACCAGAGCGCCTTGTTTGCGCAGCTCGGGCACAAGGGAGACCTGATGCTGATCCATTTCCGCGACACGATGGAGCAGCTCGCACAGGTGGAGCGCGATCTGGCACGCACAGAATTCGGCAGCTTTCTGCAGCCGACGCATTCCTATTTGTCGATTGTCGAGCTGGGCCTCTACGAGTCTTCGTCGAAAACCTACCCTGTGCTGGTGGACCAGGGCGTGGAGCCGTTCAGTGAGGAATGGGACCGCCGCATCCGGGAAGTTGTCGATCGTTCGGCGAAGGCCATGGCAGTGCGGCTCTTTCCGGCCATTCCGGAGACGAAATATCTGTGTTTCTATCCCATGGACAAGCGACGCGGCGAGCACGTGAACTGGTACACCGCGCCGATGGCGGACCGCGCGCGCATGATGCAGGATCACGGGTTGATCGGGCGGCGTTTTGCCGGGACGGTGAAGCAGATCATCTCCGGCTCGATCGGCCTCGATGACTGGGAGTGGGGCGTGGATCTTTTCTCTGACACCCCGAATGTCTTCAAGCAGCTCATTTATGAGATGCGCTTTGACGAAGCCAGCGCGCTATACGGCCTCTTCGGCGGCTTCTACGTGGGTGTGCGCCTGCCTGCGTCGGAACTGGGCTCGTGGCTCAGCGTGGGATCCCGGTGAAAGTCTTTGTCACGGGGGCCACGGGATTCGTCGGCAGCCATGTGGCGCGCGAAGCGGCTGGACGGGGCGCGGAGCTGCGCCTGCTCGTACGCCGTACCAGCAATTTAGCGAATCTTCAGGGCCTGAAGTCCGAAACCGTTACCGGCGATCTGCTCGCGCCCGAGTCGCTGCGGTCGGCGCTGCGCGGCTGCGACGCGGTGATGCATGTGGCGGCGGATTACCGGCTGTGGGTGCGCGATCCTGACGCGATGTACCGCTCCAACGTGGAAGGCACGCGGGCGCTGCTGCGGCTGGCGCGCGAAGAAGGTGTGCCGCGCTTCGTGTACACCTCCAGCGTGGCGACCATGCACTTCAAAACCGACGGCACCATCGTCGATGAGGCGACGCCCGTGTCGCTCGCTGACATGGTGGGCCACTACAAGCGCTCGAAATTCATGGCTGAGCAGGTGGCCATGGAGGCGGCGCAGGCGGGCCAGTCGGTGCTGATCCTGAACCCGACCACGCCGATTGGCTCGGGCGATGTGAAGCCGACGCCGACGGGCCGCATCGTCGTCGATTTTCTCAAGGGCAAGTTCCCTGCTTACGTCGATACCGGCCTGAATCTGGTCGATGTGCGCGAAGTCGCCCGCACGCACGTCGACGGCCTCACGCCAACGCTGGGAAGGCCTGGCGAGCGCTACATTCTCGGCGGCGAAAACCTCACTCTGAAGCAGATACTCGACAAGATGTCGGCGATTACCGGACTGCCCTCGCCCACCGCGAAGATTCCCTTCGCTGTCGCCGCTGGCTACGCATTTTTCGCAGAGTTGATCACGGGCTGGATCCTCGGAAAAGAGCCGCGCGCGACCTTGGAAGAAGTGCGCATGGGACGCAAGAAGATGTTTGCGTCCTCGGCAAAGGCGGAGCGCGAGCTGGGCTTCCGGCAGGTTCCGGTTTACGAAGCCCTGCGCTCGGCGATCGACTGGTTTTGCGCGCGCGGCTATGCTCCGGCCCCCCCACAGGGAACGGTGGCCTGATGAAGAGCCCAGTCAGCCGTGTCGGCATCGTTGCCGCGCTGCCCGGCGAGCTGGCCCCTCTGGTGCGGGGGTGGGAGAAGCGCGGGAGCTTGTGGTTGGGCCGCATCGGCTCGCGGCAAGCCGTCGCCACCTGTGCGGGCATGGGCGCGGCCGCGGCCGCGCGCGCCTGTCAGGCCCTCCTCGCCGCCGGGGTCCTCGACGCGATTGTTTCGGCTGGGTACGCGGGCTCGCTCTCCTGTGGGCTGCGTCCCCCGCAGGCCTGCTCGATTCGCGAAGTCGTCGATGCGGCGACCGGGGATATCTTCCCCGCAAATCCGGAAGGGCTGCGGTTGATCACCCTGGGCCGCGTAGCGGGAGGCGAGGATAAACGCCGGCTGGCCGAGCAATATCAGGCCGTTCTGGTGGATATGGAAGCCGCCGCGGTAGCGGGTTTTGCACGCAGCCATGGGCTGCGCTTTCTCTGTTTCAAGGCGGTCTCCGACGGGCCGAACGACAAGCTGCCGGACTTCAACCGCTTCATCGGATCCAACGGCCAGCTGCGGCTTCCCGCGCTCATCCTCTGGGCGGCGGCGCATCCCCAATATTGGAGAGCGTTGCGGCGGCTTGGCCGGAACAGCCGTCGCGCTGCCGCGGAACTGGCAATTTTAATCTCGCGTTCGCTGCCGGGTTCGCAGTAGATTAGACCTTCGGAGCATTCATGGCCACGGCAATCAGCAACGACCTCCAGGAGCAGACCCTCGGACCCGTCCCCACCACCATGCGCGCCGCGGTGTATCGCGGCGTCAACGACGTGCGCGTCGAAACGGTCCCGGTGCCCAAAATCGGCGCAGGCGAAGTGCTGATCCGCGTGGCCTGCTGCGGCGTCTGCGGAACGGATCTCAAAAAGATCCACACCGGCTCGCACTCCGCCCCCCGGATCTTTGGCCATGAGTTCGCCGGAACTGTCGCCGCGGTCGGCCAGGGGGTGCGTGGATTCAGGATCGGCGACCGGGTGCTCTCATACCACCACGCTCCGTGCGGCCAGTGCTATTACTGCCGCAAGAAGACGTTCGCCCAGTGCGAAACCTACAAACGCGTGGGGTGCACAGCGGGATTTGAGCCCTCGGGCGGGGGATTCGCCGAGTATGTGCGAGTGATGGACTGGATCGTGCGCCAGGCACTGATCAGGATTCCCGAGGGGATTCCCTTCGAGCAGGCCGCGTTCGTCGAGCCGGTGAACACGGTGCTCAAAGGCGTGCGCCGCCTGGATCTGGCCGACGATGAAACGGTCCTGGTCATCGGACAGGGGCCGATCGGCATTCTGCTGGCGACGCTCTCCGCGCGGAGCGGAGCGAAAGTGCTCACCTCCGACCTTTATCCAGAGCGCCATGCCATCGCCGCGGCCTACGGTTTGCGGCATCCCATCGATGCCGGCAGAGAAGACGTGGTCGCCGCCGCGAGAGCCGCCAGCGAGGGCCGCGGAGCGGACGCGGTCATCCTCGCCGTTGGCGGCAACGCGCTCATCCGCACGGCGATCGACGCCGCCCGGCCGGGCGGACGCATCCTGTTTTTCGCCCAAACCCAGCACTCCGACGCCACGTTCGACCCCGCCGTGGTCTGCATGGACGAGAAGACTCTGCTCGGTTCCTACAGTTCGTCCTTTGAGATCGAATCGGACGTCGAAGACCTCGTTTTCGGCGGGTATCGCGGCGGATTCGACCTCACGCGCCTCATTTCCCACCGCTTCCCCCTGGAAGAGGCGGTCGAGGCAATCCGCGTGGCCTCCACGCCAACTGCTGCCAGTATGAAGATCTTCATCCATCCGTAACCGTCCTGTTTCTGAGAAAATGAGAGAGATGGCAGCGCAGATGACAGCCGCCGTGCTGCACGGCCGGGAAGACTTGCGGATCGAGCAGGTGCCCATGCCTCGCGCGGGCAAGGGAGAAATCGTCGTGCGCGTGCATGCGGCGCTCACCTGCGGCACCGATCTGAAGGTATACCGGCGCGGTTATCACGCGCGCATGCTCAAGCCGCCCATTCCCTTCGGGCATGAACTGGCAGGAACCGTGCATGAGGCCGGCCGAGGCCTGACGGCGTTCCAGCCAGGCGACCGCGTGGTGGCTCTCAACTCCGCGCCGTGCGGGAAATGCTATTACTGCCTGCATGACCAGGAGAACCTCTGCGATGATCTCCTGTTCAACAACGGCGCCTATGCGCAATACCTGCTGATTCCGGCGCGGATTGTCGAGAGGAATACGCTGCTGATCCCCAAGGGCGTGCCCTTCGAATACGCCGCGCTCACCGAGGCGCTGGCCTGCGTGGTCCGCGGACTCGACGAGTGCCAGCCGCGCCCCGGGGATTCCATCGCGGTGATCGGCGCCGGCCCCATTGGCCTGATGTTTATGCGAGTGGCACAGCTCGCAGGCTTGAAAGTCATCGCCGTGGTCAAGCGCGACGAGCAGGTGGCCGCTGCGCGCCAGTTCGGCGCGGCCAAAGTGGTGCAGATCTCAGACGTTGTCGATCCCATCGCCGCGGTGCGCGCCCTCACGCCGGGCCGCCGTGGCGTCGATCTTGCTGTGGAAGCCGTCGCCACTCCGCTGGCCTGGCAATGGGCGGTGGACATGGTTCGCAAGGGCGGCACCGTGAACTTTTTCGGCGGATGTGCGGAAGGGACCAAAGTAGAACTGGACACCAACCGTCTCCACTACAACAACATCACGCTGCGTTCCAGTTTTCATCACACCCCCGCGGCCGCGCGCAAGGCGTTCGACCTGATTGTGAGCGGGCGTTTCCCCTGCAAGGACACCATCACCAGCCGCGCGCCGCTGGGCGAACTCGAGCGCGTCTTCCGCCGGCTGATGAACCGCGCTGGGGACATCAAGACGGCTATCATTCCCTAGAGTCCGCTATTCACTTTCCCGGCAATGATGGTCGAACCCGCACAGCACGAGCTGATCGAACGCGGCTGGCGAGCGCTGCCCGCCGAGTACCGCATTCCCGCGCAGGCGCCCACGCTGGAAGAAGCGCGCGCGTGGTGCCGGCGGCTGGCCGAATCGCATTACGAGAATTTCCATGTCGCCTCCTGGTTTCTGCCGAAGCGCCTCCGCCCGCATTTCCACGCCATCTACGCTTACTGCCGCGTGTCGGACGATCTGGGCGACGAGGTCGGCGATCCCGCGGCCGCGCTGGCGCTGCTGGACCTGTGGGGGGCGGAGCTGGACGCCTGTTCTCATGGCGAAGCACGCCATCCGGTGTTTGTCGCGCTGGCTGAGACCATGCGGGCCTGCGACATTCCCAAAGAGCCTTTCGCGGATCTGCTGGTCGCTTTCCGTCAGGACCAAATCGTCACGCGCTTCTCGACGATGTCCGACGTGCTCGGCTATTGCCGCTACTCGGCGAATCCCGTGGGGCGCATCGTCCTGTACGCGTGCGGCTACCGCGACGCCGAGCGCTTTGCTCTTTCTGACGAAACCTGCTCCGCGCTGCAGCTCGCTAATTTCTGGCAGGATGTGGGCGTGGATTATGCCAAGGGGCGGATTTATTTTCCCCTCGAGGACATGGCCCGTTTCGGGGTGAGCGAAGACGAAATCGCGCAGCACCGCTGCACGCCGCAGTTCCGCGATCTGATGCGCTGCGAAGTGGATTACGCCCGCCGCATGTTCCGCCGCGGATTGCCGCTCATCGGCAAAGTGGATCGCGAGCTGGCCCTCGATCTCGACCTGTTCTCGCGCGGCGGCCTCGAAATTCTCCGCGCGGTGGAGCGGCGCAATTACGACGTCCTCAGCGCCCGTCCGGCTATCTCGAAACCCCGCAAGGCCGCCCTGCTGCTGCGCGCGCTCGCCGGGAGGCTGTTTGCGGAGCGCGCCGCTTGAGCCCATCGTCCCCTGATCTGGCCGCCGCTTACCGCGCCTGTACCCAGATCGCCCGCCGCGAGGCGAAAAACTTCTACTACGCGTTTCTCGCGCTGCCCAAACCCAAGCGCGACGCCATCTGCGCCGTCTACGCCTTCATGCGCCATGCCGACGATTTGTCCGACGACGAAAGCCGCAGCCGCGAGCAGCGTCGCGCCGATCTGGACACGTGGCTGGCATCCTGGCACAGCGCTGCGGCCGGCCAGCGGACGTCCGATCCGGTGTTTGTGGCGTTGTCCGACGCGCGCCGCCGCTTCGATATTCCTCCTGAGCTGCTGGATCATTTGGTGCGCGGCACGGCCATGGATCTGGAATCGCCCGCCAACGGCGCGTACGACACGTACGAGACGTTCAACGATCTGCGCCGCTACTGCTATTACGTCGCCTCCGTGGTCGGCCTCGTTTGCATCCGCATCTTCGGCTACTCCGATCCCCGCGCCGAAGCGCTGGCGGAGGAAACCGGGCTGGCCTTTCAGCTTACGAATATTCTTCGCGATGTGGGTGAGGATGCTGCGCGGGGCCGCATTTATCTTCCGCTGGACGAGCTCCGGCAGCACGGCATCCGCACCGAGGAACTGGCGGCGCTGAACAACTCCAAACCGATCACCCCGGGCCAGCGTGCCGTGCTGGAATCCCTCGCGATGCGTGCCGAGCATTTCTACCGGTCGGGCCGTCAGCTTCTGCCGCTGATTGCCGCCGACTCGCGCCCCGCACTGTGGGTGCTGATTACGATCTATCACGATCTCCTGCACCGCATCCAGGACCGCGATTATGACGTGTTCTCGAAACGCGTCACCGTGCCGGTCAGCATGCGCGTCGCGATCCTGCTGCGCGGACTCGTTCAGGTGCTGCGCAACCGTCTGTTGGGGCGCGCCTGACCATGGCCCCTCCGACCCACACCATCACGGTCGCCGGCGGAGGGCTCGCCGGGATCGCGGCGGCATGCGCGCTGGCGGACTCCGGGTATCGCGTGCAGCTCCTCGAGCGGCGCCCCTACCTCGGTGGCCGCGCCTCGTCGTATGAGCATCCCGGCACCGGAGAGGTAATCGATAACTGCCAGCATGTGCTCATCGGACGATGCACCAGCCTGATCGATCTCTATCGCCGGCTCGACTCCCTGGACGCGATCCGCTGGTACGACCGATTCACGTTTCTCACTCCGGGCGGACGCGCCACGGTCCTCGAGCCGGGCTCGCTGCCCGCGCCGCTCCACTCCTCCATGGCGTTTCTTCGCGCTC
Organism: Acidobacteriaceae bacterium; assembly: GCA_030041515.1. Taxonomy (GTDB): domain Bacteria; phylum Acidobacteriota; class Terriglobia; order Terriglobales; family Acidobacteriaceae; genus Palsa-343. The sequence continues at coordinate 46,716 of JASHNS010000122.1, forward strand.
CGGCATACTCGCTCGCCGACAAAATCGCCATCGCGCGCGGCCTCTCGCATTTTCTTTCCGACCTCCCGCGCGACACCAGCGAGGACTTCGCCCACTGGCTCCATCGCCATCACCAGACCCAGCGCGCCATCGATCGCTTCTGGCGGCCGGTGCTGGTGAGCGCGCTCAACGAAGACCTGGAGCGCATTTCCGTCCACTATGCGGCCAAGGTCTTTCGCGAATCGTTCCTGCTCTCGCCGGAATCCGGCCGCATGGGCATCCCGTCCATTCCGCTCAGCGAGCTCTACAATCGCGCCATCGGCTACATCGAGGCGCGCGGCGGCCAGGTTTACCTCCGCACCAGCGTGGAGAGCCTGTCCCCTGCGGAAAACGGCTGGCAGGCCCATGCCGCGGGGCAAGCCTTTGCTTCAGACGCCGTGGTGCTGGCACTGCCCTTTGAAGGCATGGCTGGGCTGCTGCCGACGCTGCCGCATAACGCGCATTCCGAGGAGTTGGGCACGCATCTCGCCCAATTCGAGCACTCGCCCATCACCGGCATCCATCTTTGGCTCGACCGCGAAGTCACCGATCTCGATCACGCCGTGCTGCTCGACACAACCATCCAGTGGATGTTCAACAAGTCGCGGCTGCAGCCGGCGCATCGCGGCACGGAGGCCAGCTATCTGGAACTGGTGGTCAGCGCCTCGCGCTCGATTGTGCCTCTGAGCCGGCAACAAATCATCGATCTTGCCCTGCGCGAGCTGGCGCTTTTTTTTCCTGCCGTGGCCTCCGCAAAACTGCTGAAGGCCGCCGTGGTGAAAGAAGTGCGCGCCACATACTCCATCCGGCCCGGGCTCGATCGCCTGCGTCCCCACGCCGCCAGCCCCTGGCCGGGCATTTTTCTGGCCGGCGACTGGACCGCCAGCGGTTGGCCGGCCACCATGGAGGGGGCGACCCGCAGTGGATATCTGGCCGCCGAAGCGGCCGCCCGAGCCCTCGGCCACGCCCGCACTTTTTTGGTGCCGGAGCTGCCGCCGACCGGCCTGATGCGTGTATTCAGCCGCTAACCCTTTTATTTTTCAATACGCGCTCGCTCCACACGGGCCGCCTCTGCCCGGACGTTCCTCGGGTTGCTTCCACTTTCGTGGAAGGAGCTGAAGTTTTATGTTCACCCCCTGCCTAAAATTTGCGATCATGTTGTCGCCGCTCCAGATGAAGCAAACCTGAACGAGCGTTCAGGGTTCTTACCAACCAGGAGTCTGGGCTATGGGGATTCTGAACATGCACGAGCTGCTGGCGCACCTGTCAGGATGGAGTAGCTACGCTCTGGCGACGATTATCATGCTGGGCGTGGCGATCCTGGTTTGCGCTGCCGTCGGCTGTTGCACATCGTGCGAAGAGAAAGACGAACTCTTCCACCGCGAAGTATACTGACCCTTCGCCTCCTCCCACGTTTCTTTCGCAGCAGTGGTCCAGCGCGCGGGTTTTGCTGCGTCATTTCCCATGTGGCGCTGTGGTACCCTGGATTTTGTGAGCTCGTAGCTCAGTTGGTAGAGCAACGCCCTTTTAAGGCGTGGGTCCTGGGTTCGAATCCCAGCGGGCTCACCACTCAAACAAAAGGACTTACTCAGAGCGTTTGAGGGTGACAAATCAACAAGTGTGACAGACGTCTGTCTGCGCCCAGGCCTCCCCGCCTGCATCCTCCAGGCCATTGGCGCTGATCTGCCGGGCATTAGGGCATGGCTCTCGATCCGCTCCAGCCTTCGAGCGGGTTTTCGTCGATACCGCGGCGCCAACACGCAAACTCAGCGTTCGTCGCAGTTGGGGCCTCCAATCTCGAGCAGGAGACGGAATCCTGGAATCCCCGACAGGGCGTGGGTCTGCCTCAGGCATTTGCCTCGATGGCAAGGTGCTGGGTGCCGCGCAGCTGATCGGCCGTGAGGTGTATCGCATGGCCGGAAAGTGTACCGGCGGAGGTGCGCAACAGAGGCTGTCCGCCCGGCGGATGAACGTGGACCATAAGGTCGGCGGAGAAGGACCGGTCAAAATCGATTTCAATCTGCCAGGAGCGGTCGCTCCGGGCGACGGTGGACCAGCTGAGGCGGCCAAAGCGGGTGGGACAGTTGCGCACACGGATGCGTTCCCCGGCCGCGAACCACCCCCTGGGGGCGCCTTTTTGCAGATGGCAGACATCGCGGTTGCCTTCCTCGTAGCAGAGCAGCCAGCGCAGTCCCATCGCCGGCTGCAGGACGCTGTTCACCACGGCGGACCAGCCATAGCGGCTGCCTTGCAAGGGCGCACCGCCTGGAATCCAGGCATCCTCAGGGGAATAGCGGCTCCCAGAGTCGGCCGCATAGCAGACAAGCGCGTAGAGATTGAGCAGGAATGGGCGATAATCGTCCTGCCGAATGCGCACGGAGAGTGTGCCGTGCGCCATGAAGTTCGAGGTTCGCTGCTCCGCTCCGTCTGTGCTCAGGCCGACGATTTGCATGCCTGCGAGTTCGCGGTGGCGGAGATGACCCAGGTCCAGCTCTTCGTTGCCCCAATCGGCGGTAAACCAGTCCATCATGAAGCGGTGATTTTCGTAGCTGCCGAGCTCACGAGGATCGTGATGCGTATCGTCGGGAGTGAACGGAGTAATGCCGGCTTGCTTCATTTCCGGCGAGCAGCGCGAGAGAGTTGTCTGCAGCGACCGCTGAATCAGGCCGCGCATCTCCCCGGCAATCGCGAAGTAGCGATCGCCAAGGGCCTGGCAGTCGGTGCGATTATGCTCCCGCGCCACACGATGCAGGCAGCGGGCGTGCTCGACCAGGCCTCTCCATGTCCAGGTGGCATTCTGGAAATAATAAGGATGCGACTGCGGATAATCGTTCCGAGGGTCGCCGAGATCCGCTTCCGGCGAGCCCCAAATCAGGCCATGACGCGGATCATCCGGCGGAAACTGCCGTTTGCTGTACTCGTAGCGGCCCAGCACGTAAGCCAGCATCCGCTCCAACGCGGGCAATCGCGCGGAAAATGCCGCGACATCGCCGTCGTACTCGTAGGCGCGGGCAGAATTCGCCAGAAACACTCCGGCATTTAGCGGCGCTTCCACCTGATCCTGTGTGTTGTAGAGGAAGTTGCCGTCAGGCAGTATGTAGTGATCCAGATAGTACTGGAAGTAAGGTTCAACCTCGGCGGTCAGATTCCAGAGCTGCTGCGCCCAGACAAATTCGTAGTGCGCTACAGGGAAGAGCGCGTGGCTGCGCTCCGGGATTTTGGTATACGCCCCTTCGCCGATCTGGTACGTGGGTCTGAGTCCGCAGTAGCTGCAACGGGACAGCGTGATGCCGGCGCGCGCGGCATCGAGCAGCCACTCGTCCGGGATTTCGACGGGCATCGAGTTCTGGTAGAAATCGCGCCAGTGATTCCAAATGCTGGCGAGTGCGGCGTGGAATTCGCCAGGGGAGGCATTGAAATAGCGATCCAGTCCTGGTGCGGCCGGTTCCGGGGACTCGCCTTCCTCAGGGGAAACGGTATAACGAACCCGTCCCATCACGCGTCCATCCACGCCCGGCTCAACCAGGACGATGCATTCGTATCCGGCCTTGTAGTGTGGATTCCAGACGCCGATGTCTGCGACAGGAAGATATCCGCCGAGCATGGTGCGCTTGCTGTATCCAGGCAGATATTCGTATATCTGCGGATTTCCCGATGGAAGCATTTCGGTCGGGTCGAAGGCGCGCCCTTCCCTGTCCGGAGCCCACGCGGACTGGCCGTCGGTGTTCCACTCGCGGCTTCTTCCGTCCGCCTGCAGAAACAGGGATTTCAACGGGCCCGCCTGCTCATTGCCAACGAAGGTCCAACCGATATATTCCGGTCCAAGTGCCGCGACATTCTCATAGCCGGGATCCTCGTTGGACCGAAGTATGTAGTCGCCGGTCACATCAGGGCCGGGGATATAGCGGGCCGTCCTCTCCAGGCGAATGCCGCCGGGCGTACTGATCGGTCGAGGACGGATGCTGGCTAGCTGACCGACCAGTTTGGGAATGGAGGCGATGACGCCCCGCTCCTTTGTCACAAAGGCGATCGCTCCCCGGTGGGTGACATGCTTCTCCAGGACCGCGGTGGGAGCACCATTGAAATCGGCGACGGTCAACAGCCGCCAGCCATCGACAGAATTGCCCAACTGAAGCCATGTGGTTTTACCCTCCGGGAGAACTTCCTGTCCGCGAATGCCTGCTATCCCAGGCGGAGAAGCCAATGCTTCGCGTTCTCCCGGCAGAAACAGATCGTAATCGTTTGGTATGCGGCCCGGGCTGTAGCCGATTCCTTTTTGGGGCACACCGGCCATGGCGCGTGCCAGCTGAGAAAGTCGGGTAAATTCCAACGCTCCGGCGGCGTAGAGGCCCTGCAGGAATCGACGGCGGCTGAACTCCAGCATGTGCTTGCTCCGACTTCTGGTTACCTTGTCGAATGATTATTTGATCATGGCCGAATTGCTAGCCCTGCTTGTATTGCTGGTCGCTGACGTGCTCCATCCAGTCGACAACTTTGCCGTCGAGTTTTTCCTGGATTGCAAGGTGCGTCATAGCCGTTGTCGGAGCAGCCCCGTGCCAGTGCTTCTCGCCCGGTGCAAACCACACCACATCCCCCGGCCGGATTTCCTCAATCGGGCCGCCCTCGCGCTGAGCCCAGCCGCAGCCGGATGTGACGAGAAGTGTCTGACCCAGCGGGTGCGTGTGCCAGGCGGTGCGCGCACCCGGTTCGAAGGTGACACTTGCCCCTGAAACCAGCGCCGGATCCGGCGCCTGGAATAGCGGATCGATTCTTACCGTTCCCGTGAACCAATCCGAAGGCCCTTTGGCTGAAGGCTGCGCACCCACTCTCCTGATTTCCATTTGTACCTCTCCTTTTCCAGATGTTCTCCTGATCCCCTGCTTCCATCGCGTTGGGATCGACGCTATGCATTTGTCCCGCGCGGCTGGATCCTGACGGTCGCGGCGCGGGCGCGATCGCTGATCATCGGCTTGAGGTAAGGACTCTTCGCGTACCTGGCTCGATAAGCTTCATCGATGCGATCGTTCATCGCTTCATCATGCACCGGCTCGAACACGACTTCCTTTGTTATGCCGCCGGCTTGGATTCTTCCCGCCTTCTGCCGCACGGCGGCCTGATACCAGCGAGACCTGATCCCGTTGTAGCCGCGCACGTAGAGAGCATCCCCTACTGCTACTGACCAGATCCAGGTTGGGGTACCGTACGAGATACCGTCCTCGCGAAATGGCGAAATGTGCAGATCATCGGCTTCGGCAATCTTATGCAGTTCTTCTTTTGACCAAACGGCCATTGCGATTTCCCTTCCAATGGTGAGAGCCAGACCATCACGACAGAGGATGCCAATTGCGTCACGGGCGCAACAATGTCTTGATGGCGCGGCGTTCGTCCATCGCGCGATAGCCCTCTGCAACCTGATCAAGCGGGAGAACCAGGTCGAACACCTTGCCGGGATTGATCTTTCTTTCCCATACGAGGTTGATCAGTTCCGGCAGGTAGCGGCGAACGGGAGCAGGGCCCCCGTGGAGATGGACGTGGGAAAAGAACAGTTGCTCCCCATCCAACTCGACCCCGTGCGGTACGCCGACGTAGCCGATTCCACCGCCCGGACGCGTGGACCGAATGGCTTGCATCATCGACTCCTGTGTCCCTACGCATTCGAGGACTGAATCGGCCCCGATTCCTTTGGTCAGTTCTTTGATTCGGGCAACTCCGTCGTCGCCACGTTCGGTCACGATGTCCGTGGCTCCGAACTCTTTGGCCAGCTTCTGCCTCGATTCATGCCGGCTCATTGCGATAATCCGCCCGGCTCCTATCTGTTTCGCGGAAAGTACACCAAGCAGGCCGACTGCACCGTCGCCCACGACCGCAACCGTCGAACCGGGCTTCACGCCTGCTGCATCCGCCGCAAACCAACCTGTGCCCATGACGTCAGAGAGCGTCAACAAACTGGGGACGAGATCATCGGGCGGCACCTCGGGAGCCGCAACGAGCGTCCCATCGGCAAGGGGAACACGGAGTATCGGCGCCTGCGCTGTAGTGACGAACTCGCGTTGCTGGCACGAGGTCTGGTATCCGGCATGACAATGAGGACAGGTGTTATCCGAGGCAAAGAACGAGCCAATCACAAACTGGCCGGGCTTGACCGTTCTGACCGCACTTCCGACTTTCTCGACGATGCCGCAATACTCGTGACCCATGGGTGTGGGTTGCGCAATCTTCTGGATGCCGCGATAGGGCCACAGGTCAGAGCCACACACGCAAGTAGCCGAAATCCTGAGAATGGCATCGGTTGGCTTGATGACGGAAGGCATTTCGCGCTCTTCGAAACGCAGGTCTTTCGGTCCGTGCAGGACTGCTCCGCGCATAATCTCCTCGTTTTCTTCAGGGCATGATCAGGCCGCCATCCACCGAGATGGCTTGGCCGGTGACATAGCTGGCCGCGTCGCTCGAGAGCCACAGGACAGCATCCGCAATCTCTTCGGGGCGGCCAACTCGTCCCATGGGGACGCTCCTCTCCATCGACTTCAGCGCCTCACCCTGACCGGCTGCCACCATTTGATCAGCCATCGGCGTCCAGATCAGCCCCGGGCATACCGCGTTGATGCGGATGCCACGGGCAGCGTATTCGAGCGCCGCGCTTCTGGTGAAGCCGATGACCCCGTGCTTGGCTGCGTGGTAGATGCCGCGCTCGGCTCCGCCCACACGCCCTCCGATAGACGAGCAATTGATGATGACGCCGCTGCCTTGTTTGCTCATTTGCTGCAACTCAAATTTCATGCAGCTCCACACACCGCGCAGATTGATGCCCATCACCTTGTCGTAGTCTTCGCGAGTGGTATCGGCGGTCATGGCAAGCACGTTTTGAACGCCAGCATTGTTATAGGCTGCATCGAGTTTGCCGAAGGTGGCGACCGTCTGTTTCACCATGGCCTCTACCTGCGCGTCGTCAGATACATCGCAGCGGATGGCGAGCGTCTTGTGGCCTTGCGCGGCAAGTTCCCTGGCGGCGGATTGTGCCGCTTTTTCATTCCAGTCCGCCAGAACGACGGAGGCGCCTGATTCAGCAAATGCCTTCGCCGTGGCAAGGCCCAGCCCTGACGCAGCTCCCGTCACAAGCGCCACTTTGTTCTCAAAAGACAGGATCACGATGAACTCCTCACTTTTCGAATGGGTTGTATCCGGGTTTCTTGTAGAGCGTGTTCCACTTGCCCTGGATATCCGGTACATAAACTTTGTCGGTCCAATCCCTGGGATCGACTTCTTCGAACGCAACTGAAATGACTTCTTCTTTTCTGCCCAGAGAGTGCATAACGTCTCTCACGATCGCTTCGGCAAGCTGATGCTTCTGCTCTTCCGAGCTGCCGGGGGCAAGCTTCACAACAACGTGGGGCATGGTTGACTCCCTGGATATCTATTTGTCGCGTTTCTCAAATTCTTCTTTATCGTCGGCTTCATCTGTTTTTGTGCTCCACGCTATCCTTAGCGGTTCGTCATTTGTTCGAGAGCCGCTGGATAACGGTCTCCGTAAACGGGAATCTTCGCGGTTGCGGCGTCGAGCTCGCGGAGATCATCCGGTGTGAGTTCGACAGCAACCGCTCCGATGTTCTCTTCCAGGCGCTGCAACCTGGCGGTGCCGGGAATGGGAACGATCCAGGGTTTTTGTGCGAGCAGCCAGGCAAGAGCAATCTGAGCCGAAGTCGCGTGCTTCTTTGCAGCAAATGCCGCAATCAGATCGACCAAAGCCTGATTCGCCTTACGGGCTTCCGGCGAAAAGCGCGGGAAGCTGCCGCGATTATCCTCCGGATCGAAGTGCGTCTTTTCCGTGATCGAGCCGGTCAGAAATCCCTTGCCAAGCGGACTGAACGGAACCAGGCCGATGCCGAGCTCTTCCAGCGTGGGAATAATCTCTTCTTCCGGGCGTTTCCACCAGAGCGAGTATTCACTCTGAAGTGCAGTGACGGGCTGGACGGCATGCGCCCTGCGGATGGTTTGCGCGCCCGCCTCAGACAAGCCGAAGTGCCTCACCTTGCCTTGCTCAATCAGATCCTTCACAGTGCCTGCCACATCTTCGATGGGGACGTTCGGATCGACGCGGTGTTGATAAAGCAGATCGATCGTGTCGACGTTGAGCCGTTTCAGCGATCCGTCGACGCTTTCTCTGATGTATTGCGGGCGGCTGTTCAGGCCCGCTGGATGCGGATCTTTCTCCGAGTCGATCTGGAAGCCAAATTTTGTCGCGATCACCACTTGATCACGCACTGGAGCGAGGGCGTCTCCCACCAACTCTTCGTTCACGAACGGACCGTAGACCTCCGCGGTATCGAAGAAGTTGATGCCGCGCTCGACTGCAGCCCGAATCAGGGCAATCATCTCCTGTCTGGTCCCCGCCACCGCTCCGTGACCTGGGCTCAGCCTCATGCAGCCAAGCCCCATGGCCGAGACTTCCAGCCCACCGTTGCCAAGCCTCCGTTTCCGCATGTCCGTTCCTCCTCTCATTCAAACCATACTGAGGGGTATGCGGTTCCGCTTTCCCGATCCTGCCAATTGTTTGCCTGATTCTGTTTGGAAGTCAGATTTTGGGCACGGCGGGGTTGCTTCGCGATACGCTGTTTGAGGAGGAATCGATGTAACGTGGCAACAAAAATCACAGAGAAACCCAGGGATCGAGACAAAACGGTGGTCGCAATGCGCCAGGGACTCGCGCGCAAGATCGCAGCCTATGCGCCGACACCGGGTGAAACTCCTACGGCGATTCCAGGTATGATGCTTTACCGTCGCACAAAGCCGACAGCATGCTATCGCGCTTCCTATGAGCCGAGCCTTTCCGTTTTTGTGCAGGGGCGCAAACGGGTCAACCTCGGAGGGCACATTTACCTGTGCGACGGATCGTCCTTTCTCCTGTCTTCGATCGATGTGCCCGCTGAAAGTCAAATCGTGGAGGCATCGGAACAGGTTCCTCTGCTCACCCTGTTTCTTCAGCTTGATATGCCGACGGTAAGAGAGGTTATTAGCCGCGAAGAGTTGCCGGAACTCGAAACCTCAGTTCAGTCACGCGGGATTGCCGTGGGCGAGACTACGGTCGGCCTCCTCGACGCCTGTATTCGGCTGATTGACCTGCTTGAAACTCCCGAGGATATTCCTTTCCTGAGCCACCTAATCCAGCGGGAAATTGTTTACCGTATCCTTCGCACTCCACAGGGAGAACGCCTCCGCGCCATCGCAACCACAGGCGATCTGAGCCATCGGACAGCAAGAGCGATTGCGTGGCTCCGGGCCAACTTTGCGAAGCCCCTGCACATGGAGGAACTCGCGACGGTTGCGCGGATGGGAGTGTCGACGCTGCATCATCAGTTTCGCTCCCTAACTGCGATGAGCCCACTTCAATACCAAAAGCAACTTCGATTGCAGGCAGCAAGACAGCGCATGCTCCTGGACGGGCTCGACGCAACGAGCGCAGCTTACGAGGTCGGGTACGAAAGCATCAGCCAGTTCAGCCGTGAGTACAGCCGTGTCTTCGGTCAGCCTCCAATCCGCGATATCAAGGCCCTTCGAGAGAGCAAAGTTGTGCCGATCAACGCCGCTTAACCGTGAATCGCACGGTGACCAAACTCTCAGGACCTCGTCCTCTTCCACCTGAATATGCCCGGCATCCAGCCTTTGGAGGCGACCCGCGGATTTTTCCACCCAGGCGATCGTATCGGCCCGGGCTTTGAGTCCCTCACAAAGCTCTTGCGGACCTGCTAACGGCGTTTGACGGTGACAAAAAAGCAACTGTGACAGAGGCCCGTCTGCGCCCAGGCCTCCCAGCCTGAACCGTCCAGGCCATTGGCGTTCAAGCTCACTGGACAACCAGGGTCAGCGACTGCTGAACGCTCGTGTTCCCGCTGTTCGCTGCCACTGTCAGGGTATAGGTGCCGGAGGGCGTTCCCGATGATCCGCCTCCGCCTGTTCCGCCGCTTCCGCCACCCCCGCAACCGACCATGCCGAATGAGACGGCAGCCATGAGGGCCAGCACGAGCCAGAGTCCGCTCAAGCGCCGGCGAACTCCCGAGCAGAGCGGGAGAAGCAACAGCGAGAGCAGGCCGATTCCGGCGAAACGCATGCGGGAATTTCGGGCCAGCGCGGCCGACGAAGCCGCGGTGGTGGTGACACTGACGCTGAAATTGGCAGAGCCTGCTGAGGTGAGGTTGACTGAGCCCGGAGTGACCGAACAGGTCGCTTCGGCTGGAGCGCCGCTGCAGCTCAGGGAGACTGATCCGCTGAAGCCGGCCTGGCCAGTCAGGCTGAGCTGGTAGGTGGCCGTTTGTCCCGGAGATACAGACGCTGAGGTCGATCCTCCGCTGGCGGCACCGATGGAGAGAGGCGTGACACCGTTTCCGGAAAGATTGACGGTTTGAGGACTACCCGGCGCGTTGTCGGTAATGGTAAGCGTTCCGTCGCTCGAACCCGTGGTGGTGGGCGTAAAGGTAACGGCGATGTCGCAGGAGGCGCTCGGAGCCAGGGAGGATCCGCAGGTGTTGGTTTCCGCAAAACTGCCGCTGGCGGCGATTCCATTGATGGTGAGAGTTCCCGTGCCCGTATTGCTGAGCGTGACGGTCTGTGCGGAACTGGTGGTGTTCTGCGCCTGGGCCGCGAAAGTGAGGCTGGCAGGGCTCACGCCGGCGGCATACGTGAGAGATGTTGCACCCGTTCCGTTCAGATTGACGGATTGGGGGCCTGCAGTCGCATTGTCGGTGACGGTGAGCGTTCCCTGGAGAGGGCCGGATGCCATCGGCGCAAAGGTCACGCTGATCGCGCAGGAGCCGGAGGGCGCCAGAGAGGCGCCGCAGTTATTCGTTTCCGTGAAGTTCCCCGTGACGCCAATGCTGGAAATCGTGAGAGCTTCGCTGCCGGTGTTGCTGAGAGTGACAGCCTGAGCGGCAGCAGTGGTTCCGATGACCGTGGCAGGGAAGGTGAGTGTAGACGGCGTCGCGCTTGCAGAGAGGGTCGCTTGCCCACTTCCGTCCAGGGGGACGATCAGGGTTGCTGGATTCCCGGTGTCCGTGATGGTGATCTGTCCGGTTTGATCCCCGCTCGCCGTGGGCGTAAAGGTCACGCTGATGCTGCACGACGCGCCCGCGGCCAGAGTCGAGCCGCAGGTGTTGGTTTCTGCGTAACCACCCGCCGCGCTGATGCCGGTGACACTGACTGTCGTTGAGCCGCCGTTGGTCAGCGTCAGCATTTGGCCCGTGCTGGTTGAATTCACCGCCTGCAAGGGGAAGGCGAGGCTTGCAGGGGACGCTGAGACGAGCTGGGAAGGAACCGGCGCAGTGGCGAGACTACTCTGCAGGAAGATCAGGCCGCCAGACTGGTTGTTGATCACGATGCCCTTCGTTCCGAAGCGCTTCACATCCGACGGTTCCCCATAGACCGGGAACTGGATCGCGCCGATCATGGCCTGTGTGCTCTGATCGACGGCTGTGAGATCAAGTCCGTAGTAGTAATACGGGGCGCCGTAGCCGCTGAAGAACAGGCGCCGGTTCGCTGCGTCGACGGCGAATGCCGTACCACCCTCCGGATAGGTGAACATCAGATTCAGCGTGGAAGGATTGATCACCTGGCCATTGGCGACGTAGAGCAGCTTGCCGTCACTCGCAAGCGGGGCGCCGCCTTCAGCCGGCAGGAACGGGGTTGTCGCTGTCTGGGTGATCCCTGAAGAATTGATGCTGTAGGACGAAATGTTGGCCGGCGACTGGTTGAATTCCGTCGAATAGACCACGGTTGGATCGTTCACGAAGGCGAAGCTGTTGACCGTGAGCTGATCTCCGGCTCCCTCATTGGTACGTTGCACCGAGTCGTCAAAGATTGCGACTCCGGCGCCGCAGGGTCCGACGTTGATGTAGCAAAGGCCCACCAGCCAGGTGTGCGGCTGGCCTGGAACGACAGCCAGGGCGGAAGCCATCATCCCGTACTGGTCGAGGAAACTGTCGCTGCCGCCCGGCACCTTAACCGTGAAATTCGTTGCGCCGGAGGGCAAGGACAACTGCGCCACGGACTGCGATCCGTCCAGGCCGACGTACAACAGCGAATTGTCGCTGGAGATCGCCAGAGCGTCGGGCTGATTGCCCGTCAGCAGGGTGGCCACGACGGCCATGGCGACGGGATCGATGGCGACGAGGCTGTCCGCGTCGTTGCCGGAGGTGCTGGAGACCGTCGCATAAAGCAATTGCGTCGCCGGATCGTACACGTCGTTGAGAACGGTGATATTCGGCAGAGCCCCATAAATGGTGGCCACGGCTGCACCCGAGGTTCCACCGCCGGGCGCCGGCGTGCTGACGGTGATCGAAGCTTCGCCTACCTGCTGCAGATCCGCTACGGGCACGGAGGCCACCAGCGTGTCCGGGCCCTCATAAGTAGTTGCCAGGGACGATCCGTTCCAGTTGATCGTGGAGTTCGGAAAGAAATTGGTCCCATACACAGTAATCTGTCCGGTGCCCGAGGTCTGTTGCGGAACCGCGGGAATACTCGAGATGCCCGGAACCGGCGCAGAGGTCAAGCCATCTCCGGTCAAAGGAATCGACTGGGTCGGCGTCGTCAGGTTGTCGTTCAGCGTCAAAGTTCCGTTACGCGTCCCGGAGCCGGCAGGGCTGAAATTCATGATGATTTCGCAGCTGCCGTCCGGGCCAACAGGCGACGTACAACTATTCGAGACGATGGAAAAATCCCCGGTCACGCCGGCGCTGGTGAGGATGAACGGGCCGTTGCCCTGGTTATAGATACCGAGGCCCGCTTCCGCTCCGGTTTGGCCAACCAGCAGGTTCGGGAAAGAAATGGAGGCGGGAAGACTGACCAGCGGAGCGCCGGCAGTTCCGGAAAACCAGACTTCCTGCGGGCTAATGCCCATGTTGCCGGCGATCGACAGAGAGCCGGATGTCGATCCCAGCGCGGTGGGCGCATACGTGAGCTGAATCTGGCACACGGAGTTGGGGGTGACCCCGGTACAGTTGCTGGTGGCCGTCACAAATGAAATCGAAGAGGTGAGAGCCGTCAACGTGAGGGCTGCATTGCCGCAATTTGTGATGTTGACGGTCGCGTTCGTCTCGGTGTTGACCAGAATCGTTCCGAACGAGACCGCTGTGGTGTCGAAGCACAGAGACGGAGCCGCCGTGGCCGTGTCGATACTCGCCAAAAACTGATAGTTCAGAACGGAATAGCTGTTCGGGGGGGCGGGCGCAGTTGGTTGAAATGCGCCGGCGGTCGTCGGGAACTGCTTCGACTCCGTGTTCCCTGCCACAAGAATGTGGCCCTGGGGGTCCGTGGTCATCGCGGACCCGGATGCGGCATAATCCGGGGGATTCAGAAAGCTGCTGAACTGGAGGGTGGAGAGATCGGAGCTGAATCTGGCGACGAGCAACGTATCGTCTTCCACCGGAAGTCCAGAGAGACTGAAAGTCGAGATCAGCGGATCCACCAGCGGAAGATTCGTTGCGCCGGTCAATCCGTCAACCGCGACGTTTCCGGCAGGGTCGAGGGCAATGTCCCGCAGGATCGTTGCCGGGCCGGAGGCTGTCCCGGATGCCTGAGCGCCGTTGAAGTAAGTGGCCGCCAAAGCTTTCGTGCCGTCGCTGCTGAGCTTCAGAACGAATCCATTTGTACAGTCGCACGTGCTCGATTGACCGATCGACGGCTGGTAGGCATTCGCAGCGGTTGGTAAGTTTGCCTCCAGCGTTTCGCCGGAAGCATACACGTTGCCCGAGCTGTCGAGAGTGAGCCCCTGCACGGAATCCGTGCCGGGCAAATAAGTCGAGAACATCAGAGCGCTTCCCTGTGGGTTGAGCTTGAGGACATAGCCGGCGCTCGCGTATAGGGCGGCAGCGTTGTTCGGGAACGCCGGCCCAACCACGCCGCTGGTCACTGGCAGAGTGGCATCCGCCGTGCCGCCCACGACCACAGCTCCCGTGCTGTCCACCGCCATCCCGCCCATGACGATGCCAAGGCTTCCCGGCTCCGAAGATGAGGTCGCCGGAACGTCTGCCGCCCAGGCGATGGTGCCGTCGTCCTCCACCTTGGTGATAAACATGGTTGGGTTTGCCGGATACGCCGCTGGAGGTGCGCCGAAAGAGCCGCTCGTCCAGGGATAATCCTGCTGCGTCAAACCGGAAAGATAGGCGTTGCCCTGGGAATCGAAAGCAACGAGATTCTGGCGGGGATCGTAGTCGTCGAACGATCCGGGCGAACTGCCGATAAACCCGGAGTAGCGCAGTTGACTGCCGTCGGGTGTGAGCGAAGCAATGAAGTTATACGTCACCGTATAGGTGGTGATCGAACTCGAAAGCTTGCCGGCCTGGGGAAAATCCTGAGACATCGAGGTCCCGCTGACTGCAACGTTGCCGTTGCTGTCCACGGCAATGGAGAATCCCTGATTTCCATTCGATCCACCCAGATAAGTCGAGTACAAAAGAGTGTGGCCGGTGGGATCCAGCTTGGCGATGAAGGCATCCTGCGATCCCGCTATCGTGGCCTGCTCAGCGGCGGCAGTAGGAAAATCGGCTGAGGACGTAGTCCCGGTGACATAGACGTTGCCGCTGCTGTCGGTGGCGATGGCCGCGATGGAATCGGATCCCGTTCCGTCCAGGTAGGTGGCCCAAACCAGCACGGGATCGATGGTGAGGGGGCGAGAGTGATCCCACTGCGGCACGGAAAAGCCAATTGCGCCGTCCGGTTCGATCCGGAAAGCGGCTTTCACGACATTCTGAGGCGCGGGAGTGCCCTGCCAGGCGACGGGCGCATCGAAGAGCAACTGACGGCCGGCGACGGTGACCTCGAGGTTGCCGTCCGGCGCAAGACGCACTGCGTCGGCGCCGAGGAGCCGAAAGCGAATGGTCCCAGGATCGGCCCCGGGTGCAACGATGAAGTCGTGTTCCAGCGCCGAGCCGCCGCGTCCGCCATAAAACAACAGATCAATCCCAGGATAGAGACTGGGATAGGTGATCTCACCATAGGTAGGAATTCCGGTTCTCCATCGGCGCGGATTATTTCCGATGAAGTAGTTATCATGGCCGGGCAAAGGATTGCGCGCCTGCGGTTGAACGCCGTCGCCGGCATGCAGGAACCGCATGTGCAGCGTCCGGTTCCCGCCCCTGACGGACACGAGGAAATCCGCACCATCTCGCCCAAACAATGCCTGTACGCCCTGATGACGGGAGAGATAGGCGTACGGTGAGGGCGCCTGTCCCTCATTCCGCTCGAACGTCAGCGGGATTGTCAGAGAAGAAGACCGAGTGGCTGCGAGAGCGGAAAGAAGCGGGAGAAAGCAGGCAGCAAAGAGCAATGGAACAAACACCCAGCGAAGGCGCATGGATCAGCTCGTCGAAGATTTTGGAAAGCGTCAGCTATGATATCGCAAATCTATATGTGTCACTGATCGTTCTGTAGCAACCGAATTAGCGTCGCTGCGCAGTCGCCCGTCGATGGACAAGGCCGCGCTGGATCGCCGTTACCACCGCCTGGGTGCGGCCGGATGCCCGCAGCCGCACGAGAATCACGCTGACGTAACATTTGACGGTGGCACGGGAATGCCCAGTTCGGCCGCAATCTCCTTGTTGGTTCTGCCGCTCGGTTCATTTCAGGAGCAAAGGCTACTCTACGCAAGGCATATCCGCGGCCATCCGACCAAGGTCCGAGTCGCCGCGCCGGATCGAGTTCCCAGGAGGCCACGTGCCATGGTGTGTTCCTGTGCGCGCCGCCTGGGTGGTGCTGGCGATGGGCGCAACTCGAAGCCCCTGCACGCCTCATGGAGCAGATGGCTCAACTGCGCGAAGAACGCGCACAGGAGGCAAAGATGCAGCAGAGTATCCGGAGGGTTCGCAATCGGATCGGCTGACCCCTCTCGGGTGGACGCGGACTTTCCGGGTTCGAATCCCGGCGGCCCCACGACTCCACGCCTATCGGTCCATAAAGTGCTTTGGCGGCATTCCCTTCAGCCGCTCCGCCGCGCTTTCCGCCGTGATGTCGCGCTGCGGCATGCCCAGCATTTCAAAGCCGACCATGTACTTCCGCACCGTGGCCGAGCGCAGCAGAGGCGGATAGAAATGCGCGTGGAAATGCCATTCCTCATGCGGGTCGCCGTCGCTCGGCGCCTGATGAAAGCCCATCGTGTAGGGAAAGCTGGTCTGAAAGAGGTTGTCGTACCGGGTGGTAACCTGCTTCAGAATGTCGGCGAGCCCGTCGCGCTCTGCTTCGCCCAGGTCGAGCAGCGAGCGCAGGTGCCGCTTCGCCAGCACCAGCGTTTCAAAGGGCCAAACCGCCCACCAGGGGACAACCGCCAGAAAGCCCTCGTTCTCGCAGACGAGGCGCACGCCCTCTCGTTGCTCGCATTGCGCGTAGTCGCACAGCAAACAGCTCCCGCGTGCGCGCCGATAGCCCTGGAGCGCCGCCGTCTCCGCCGCCGGCTCATCAGGCACATGCTCCGTGGCCCAGATTTGCCCATGCGGATGCGGATTGCTGGCGCCCATCATCGCGCCGCGATTCTCGAAGATCTGCACGTAGCGAAACTCCTCGCCCAGCAGCTGATACTCCTCAGTCCACGCACCCACGACACGCCGGATGGACGCGAGATCCATCCGCGCCAGCGTCAGGCTGTGGTCCGGATGAAAGCACAGCACACGGCAACGTCCCCGCTCCGGCTCAGCAACCAGCAGAGGCTCAGACGTGCCGCCGCTCCTGCTTTGCATTTGGGCAGAGTCCGCTTGCGGCAGCAGCGCCGGGTAGTCGTTGTCGAAGATGTAGACGCTCTCATAGGCTGGCGTGACCAGTCCGCCCGCGCGCCGATTGCCCGGACACAAATAGCATTCCGGATCGTAGTGGACCGTCGAAAATCCGCTCGCCCCGCTGACCTCGCCCTGCCACGGCCGCGCGGTGCGCTGCGGCGAAACCAGCACCCACTCCCGCCGTAACGGGTTGTATCTTCTGTGCGGAAACTCCATCGATCCTGCCAACCCGTCCTCCATTGACCTCTTTTTCAGAATACTCATGCTGTGATAAAGAGGAAGCTTCCCAACGCAGGGAGGAGCTGCCGTGCTGCCTGAAATCGTCTTTGCGGGTGTGGGTGTTCTGATCATTCTGCTTGCAATTCCGCTGCTCCTGAGGAGAGTTCCGCGCAACGACTGGTATGGCCTGCGCACCGAGAAGACCATGCACGGCCCGGAGCAGGTCTGGTACGACGCGAATCACGATGCGGGCCTCGGCCTCTGCGCGGTCGGGATCCTCACTCTGGCCGCCGCGCTGTGCGGCGTGCTTCTCTTTCACCGCGCGCTGCTCGCCGCGGCCATCACAGCGGCGGTTCTCCTGGTTTCCTCCACCGCCGAGCTTTTCAGGGTTCTTCGCAGGCACGGGAAACATTAGGAGCGGGCGGGGCTGCGATATTCAGAGCCTGTACCCTGTACGCAGCACCCTGTACCCTGATCTCGGATGCCTGACTTTTACTTCTCCGCGCGCGCCATCGCCGATCTGCAGGATCGTGCCAACGCGCTGTGGCATCGCGATTCCCCGGCTGATGTGCCGCCGGACGCGGGCTCCGAGGCGACTCAAATTCTCCTGCAGACCGTGCTCGCCCAGCACCGCGCCAATTTCGACCTGTGGCACACGGAAGATCGGGCCCGCGCTCCGCACGCAACCGACCGCGACATTGCCGAAGTGAAGCGAGCCATCGATCGCCTGAACCAGCAGCGCAACGACCTCGCGGAACAGTGCGATCGGCTGCTCGTCGAACAGCTGAAACCTCAACCAAAGGGATCGCCGGCTGCGGAGGTCGCGCTGCATTCGGAAAGCCCGGGACTGATGATCGACCGGCTGAGCATCCTCGCGCTGAAGATCTACCACACCCAGGAGGAGATCGATCGTCCTGGCGCGCCCGCGGGCCACGCCGAGCGCAATCGACAGCGCCTTGCTTTGCTCACCGAACAGCGCGAGGACCTTGTGGCCTGCCTCGACCAACTCTGGGCCGAGGTCCTGACCGGAGCCCGCCGCTTCAAGCTTTATCGCCAGCTCAAGATGTATAACGATCCCACGCTGAACCCATCGGTGTATCGCGGCAGTTCTAAACCGTAGCCCATAAACCCTATACCCTGTCTTTCAGTGCCTCTCCTCATCAACGCCGACGATTTCGGACTCGCGCCAGGAGTGAACCGCTCGGTCATTGAACTGCACCGTGCCGGCGTGCTCAGTTCCGCCACGCTGATGGCGACGGGCGCGTTCTTCCAGGACGCCGTTGCTCTCGCCCGCGCCACGCCGACGCTTGAAGTCGGCTGCCACGTTGTGCTCGTGGATGGACTCCCGGCTCTCGACCCCGCGCGAATCCCGTCCCTCTGTCCCGGCGGCCAGACTTTCAGGCCAACGCTCGGGCGATTCGCCGCGGGTCTGCACCTCGGCCGCATTCGCCCCGAGGAGATCGAGGCCGAAGCCACGGCGCAGATTCGCCGCCTGCAGCAGGCCGGCCTGCGCGTCTCGCATGTGGATACCCACAAGCACACGCACCTGTTTCCGCGCGTGCTGGGGCCGCTGCTCCAGGCCGCCCGCGCCTGCGGAGTGCCCGCGATCCGCAATCCCTTCGAGCCGGCGTGGGCCGTGCGCGCAACTGCGGACGCTTCGGCGCTGCGACGGATGCAAATTTCCTTTCTGGGCACGCATCGGCGCAGCTTCCTGCGCGAAGTACAGCGCGCAGGGCTCGTCACCGCCGCGGGGACGCTCGGCGTATTGGCAACAGGCACGCCCGATGTGCCCGCTGCACTGCGCCGTCTGCTGGCTGCCGTGCCCCCTTGGCCGGAAACGTGGGAGCTGGTCTGCCATCCAGGCTATCCCGACGAGCACCTCGACCGCGCGGCCACGCGCCTGCGAGCCTCGCGCGCCCAGGAACACGCCGCGCTGCTGGAGCAGAT
>JASHNS010000011.1 GCA_030041515.1 Acidobacteriaceae bacterium
CTGCGTAGCTGAAGAAGGCTGCCAGACACAGCAGGATCGCGCCGACGAGTTCCACTACATGGCGTCTCACAGGCTCACCCCCGCGAAATGCGTGACCAGTGCCCAGATCCCGCTGACGCTTAAGAAAGCAAGCCCGCTTGCCGCGAGCGCGCCCCACGGCCGATGCCGCACGTGATTGAGGATCGCCGCCGAAAGAGCGAGGCCGCCGACAATAGGACTAATCCGATTGGCGGCATACCCGAACATGCTCATCAGCATGTCGGTCATTCCGTAAGCGTCTCCGGTCTGCATCCAGCTACCGGTCGCGAGGTTGTAAAACCCCTGCACGCCAAGAAGAAACAAGGCCGCGATGATCGAAGCCAGAGGGTTGTAGCCCTGGCTCATATCGAGAACCGCCTTGAATACCAGCGAAGCCGCGACCACCGGGACAATATGTCCGATCAGGACGTCGCTGACGAAGTCGTTGGTGACCCGTTCAATGCCGGCCGTATACTGTGCTCCGGTCGCGCCGGCGATCATAAGCTGCTGCGCTCCCGGAACGGACTCCTGAACCAGCCAGTGGCTCACTCCGGGCAGGCTCAGCAGGAAACTTCCCCACAATAGCCACTTAAGAAAGCCGCCACTGGCCTCAAAGTTCATTCCCCCTTCCGAGCGCAGCCTCATCCCCGCCATCACGAACGCGCCCAAGGACGCAGGGATGGCGAGATCCATGAGAAGCCCGAGAATGGCTCTGAAAACCAGTGGCGCCTGCATAAACTACCTACCCGATTGCCTGTCCTTGTGCGATGAAGTACTCGATGAGCCGCAGGATGCCGGAAACGCAGATTAGACCGCCTGCGGTCATGGCGGAAGGGAGCCAGCTGCGCCCGCTCCGCCACTGCAGGATGGTGGCGACGACGGCGATGCCGGCGCCCACCGGGCAGATTACGTTGCACAGCCAGTTGACGGCGTTGAGGAATGCGCCTTCCGGCTGTGCCGCGGTCTGACCCTGCACGGCCTGGCCCGTCGCGGGCGTGGTGCCGAGGTTTTGAGCCATGCTGGCGCAGGGCGTCAGAACGGCCGCTCCGATACAGGAAGCGAGCAGGAACGTCTGCACTTGCTTGCGGCAGGCGCGCACTGTTCGCATGAACGACTGGATCATGGACTTGCCTCCTTGACGGGATTCCGTCGCCGAAGAAAATCACATGGTTTGTCGATTCGTGCAAACGAGCATCTACGGCAGGTTCAAAGGCCCTTTAGACCAATGTGCCGACGGGCCAATGGAGGACATCGACCTGCTCCTTCTATAAAGGTGATCTGATTTCGCTTCTTATAAGGATGGTGTGCAGCGAATCGGGCACGGGAGACGTGATCACCCGAGTTTTTCGACAAAAGCCAGGTACGCAGCTTTTCTTCTTTCGAAAAACGTTACCGACAGCCCCTGAGGCTCCCACGCAGCCCGCCTGTTTTTCGACAAAAGCCTGGTATACAGTTTTTCTTCTTTCGAAAGACCTCATCATCGGCCCGGAAGCCTCCAAGCCGGGCCGGCTTCGCTTTATTGATACGGCGCAGTGGATTCCTTTCTGCTACATCGTATGGCCGTGGTGATGCATCGTGTGGTTGCGACAGTCTGAACGGGTGTTCATCATCCGAAGCATGGCAGGACCGCCGGTACGAAGAAAACGAATGACCAGCAGCAGCGCAAACACCAGGAAGGCTATGTTGAGCACCGTTGTGTAATTCCAGCGGATGGTAGCTTCGGCGATTTCCACATGCCGTTGCTCCGGGATGAGACGGAGCGCTCCGAAAACGTACTCCACTACAAGCGCAGCTACGGACATGGAGGCATAGAAGAGAGCCAGTAGGAGCAGGCTTATCTTGAGTCCGTAGTACCTGCGATAAATGTTGAGGATCGGGAGGATGATGAGATCCGCGAAGAGAAAAGCGACAACCCCTCCAAAACTGATGCCCCCATTCCAAAGCACGGCTGCCAGCGGGACATTGCCGACCGAGCAGACGAAGGAAAGGATTGCGACAGCAGGGCCGACGAGCGGTCCCCAGAACTTCGCCAGCACCGGGTGCCCATGAAGAAAGAACGCCTGCCAAATACTCTGGGGCATCCAGGCGGCCAGCGCTCCGGCGATCAGTAGTCCCCCTCCGATGTCGAGCCAGGTCGATGCCCAGTCCATCAGGAAGTAGTGACTGATGGCGGTCCGCCCTTTATTCGAACTTATCCGCTGCCAGATAGTTCCTTCGTGCAGCGACATGTCCATGCCGACATGGCCCTCCATGCGGCCCTCCAGCCCCTTATCTGCCTGATGCCTGGCTTTCTCCACGATCGCCGGCGTGATGAACACCTTGATGAGCAAAACCAGGATGATGATCATGAGCGGGCCGCCAGTGAATTCCGCCAGCGTGAACTGCCACCCCATCAACACAGCCAGCAGGACGCCCAGTTCCACCACCAGATTTGTGGAAGCAAACTGAAAGGCGATCACCGCCGTGAAGTTCGCTCCTTTGCGGAACATCGAACGGGTCAGCGCAACCGCGGCGTAGGAACACGAGGATGACGCCGCGCCCAATCCGCTCGCGACCGCGATGGTTCGTGGCGAATCATCGGGCAGCAGGCGGCTCATCTCTTCCTTGGACACGACCGCCTGGACTACCGCAGAAAGCGAGAAACCCAGGATGAGGGCCCAAAGAATCTGCCAAAACAT
Source organism: Acidobacteriaceae bacterium (assembly GCA_030041515.1). GTDB lineage: Bacteria > Acidobacteriota > Terriglobia > Terriglobales > Acidobacteriaceae > Palsa-343. The sequence continues at coordinate 2,697 of JASHNS010000011.1, forward strand.
GGCAAACGACATCATGAGTGCATGGCCTAAGGCAGCAAACATGCTCAACGCCTCCTCAAAACTAGATGCCTTTCCATATATCCAATGACCATGACCGATCACACCGGCTGTTCAACAGTGTCGCGATCTGGGCCGTGAGCGGGAGCGAGTTTGCCCTGGCGCAATTGCCGGCGCTTCATCAGAAGGAAGAAAACAGGGACCAGGATGAGAACGTGAATTGTGGAGGTGATCATGCCGCCAACGATGGGAGCGGCGATGGGCTTCATGACGTCGGAACCGATGCCCGTCTCCCACAGGATCGGCGCAAGGCTGAGGATGACAGCGGTCACGGTCATCAGTTTGGGGCGCAGCCGCTGCACGGCGCCTTCGATAGTTGCTTCTTCGACGTCGGCCCCATTGAGGGGAGTAGCACGGTTGAGGCGATGCTCCAGCGCCTCGTGCAGATAGATGACCATGACCACGCCAGTTTCGACGGCGATGCCGAAGAGCGCGATGTAACCAACCCAAACGGCGACGCTGAAGTTGTAACCGAGAATCCATTGCAGCAGGAGGCCACCGGACATGGCGTACAGCGTGGGAAAGATGAGCACCGCCGCCTCGGCGGCGGACTTAAAGACCAGATACAACAGCAGGAAGATGACAAAGAAGACGATGGGGAGGATGGCCTCGAGCCGCTGCCGGGCGCGTACCTGGAATTCATATTCGCCCGCCCAGTGCCAGGTGTAGCCGGGCGGCAGGACGAGTTTGTCGCGCAGCAGATGCGTTGCGCGATCAACGAAGCTGCCATAGTCGCTGGACTTCAGAGTGAGATAGACGTAGCCGGTGAGCGCGCCGTCTTCGTCGCGGATCATCGCGGGCCCGCGGGAGAAGGAGACGCGAGCGACTTCACCGATGGGGAGCTGCTCGCCCGAGGGCGTGGGAATGAGCGCCTCGGAGATAGCGGCGGGGCTGTCGCGGAAGTCGCGCTGGTAGCGGACCGCGATCGGAAAACGGTCCCGGCCTTCGACATTCTGGGCGATGTCCGCTCCGCCTACGTCGGAAGTGATGACGCGCTGCACGTCGGCAACGGTGAGGCCATAGCGCGCGGCCTCCAGGCGATTCACGTCGATATTCAGGTAAAAGCCCTGGGAGACCCGCTCGGCGAAGACGGAGGTCGTTTCCGGCAGGGCGGAGAGGAGGGTCTGCATTTCGGAGCCGATCTCCTGGATGCAGCTGAGGTCCGGCCCCTGAATCTTGATGCCGACGGGAGTCCGGATCCCCGTCAGCTCCATATCGAGGCGGCTCTGCACGGGCATGGTCCAGGTGTTGGTGAGGCCGGGAAACTGCAGCTTCTGGTCCATGGCGCTGATGAGCTTGTCATAGGTCATCCCAGGACGCCACTCGGAGCGCGGCCTGAGCATGATGGTGGTATCGAACATGTCGAGGGGCGCGTTGTCGGTGGCCGAGTCAGCGCGGCCAACGGCGCCCAAGACCGTAGCGACCTCAGGGAAGGACCGGATGATTCGGTCCTGCTCCTGCATCAACGACACGGCTTGAGGAACAGAGATGCCAGGCAGCGCGCTGGGCATGTAGAGAGCCGAGCCTTCGTACAGAGCCGGCATGAACTGGCTGCCAAGGCGGAAATACAGAGGAACGGTCGCCGCGAGAAAAGCAAGATTTAGAGCGATCACCAGCTTCCAGTGACGCAGGCACCAGCGGAGCACCGGCAGATAGAGCGCCTGGGTGATACGGGCGGCTGGATTCTGCGACTCGGGTTTGAGCTTGCCGCGAAGGCAGAACGGCATGAGTGCGGGCACGAGCGTGATAGACAACAGAGAGGAGAAGACCAGCGCGAGGGTTTTGGTCCAGGCCAGGGGGCGGAACATGCGTCCCTCCTGGGCTTCGAGCAGGAAGACGGGCAGGAATGACACGACGATGATGATGAGCGAATAGAAGAGTGCGGGCCCGACCTGCTGGGCGGCGCCGACCAGGATTCGGCGTCGCTCGGCCGGAGCGGGCCCGAGCGAACCGTTGCGCTCGGCGAGATGGCGGTAGCCGTTTTCCACCATCACGATGGCTGCGTCGATCAACACGCCGATGGCCAGCGCGAGGCCGCCGAGCGACATGATGTTGGAACTGACCTGGAGGTAGTACATGGGGATGAAGGCCGCCAGCACCGCAACCGGCAGAGTCAGGATGGGCACCAGCGCAGAACGGAAGTGAAAGAGGAACGCAACGCTGACGAAGCTGACGATGATGGCTTCCAGAATCAGGTCGCGCGTAAGCGTATGAATTGATTCATCGATCAGCCACGAGCGGTCATAGCCAGTGACGATTTCGACGCCAGGCGGCAGCGAAGGACCGATCTCGCGCAGCTTCGCCTTGACGGCGTTGATGACGCTGAGCGCGTTCCCCCCGTAGCGCATGACGACGATGCCGCCCACGGTCTCGCCCCTGCCCTGCCAGTCCGCCGCGCCGCGGCGCACGTCGGGTCCGAAGGAAACCGTTCCCAGGTCGCGCACCAGAACCGGCGTGCCGTTCTTCGTAGCGACGGGGACATTTTCGAGGTCTGAAAGCGAGTGCAGGTAGCCGAGGCCGCGAACCATGTACTCGGCGCCGTTCATGTCGAGCACGTCGCCGCCGACTTCGTTGGTGCTCTGTCGGATGCGGTCGATGACCGTGGCCGCGGAGATGCCATACGAAAAGAGCTTTTGTGGATCGAGATTCACCTGATACTGGCGAACGAATCCGCCGATGCTGGCCACTTCTGCGACGCCGGGTACGGTTTCGAGCTGATAACGCAGAGACCAATCCTGGAGCGCGCGCAGATCCGCAAGCGAATGGGTGTGGCTACGGTCAAGGATGGCGTATTCGTAGACCCAGCCGGCGCCGGTGGCGTCCGGACCGATGGCCGGATGAACGCCGGCGGGGAGCTGCCCCGCGATCTGCTGCAGGTATTCGGTCACGCGTGAACGGGCCCAGTAAAGGTCGGTACCGTCCACGAAAACGACGAAGACGTACGAGTCGCCGAACATGGTCTGCGCGCGCACACCCTTTACATGCGGCGCAGAGAGCAGGGCGGACACGATTGGATAACTCACCTGGTCCTCGATCACATTGGGCGGCTCGCCTGACCACGACGTGTGGATGATGACCTGCACGTCGCTGATATCGGGCAGCGCGTCGAGCGGCACGCGCTGCATGGACCACGCTCCGGCAACCGCGAGCAGGATGGTGGCGGTGAAGACGATGAAGGGATTGCGACTGCACCACTCAATGATTCCGGAGATCATCACATGCCTCCGACAGCTTCGAGGCTGAGTTGTTTTGTGGCGATCGTCTGGCCATTGCGAATGACGGCGACGATCACCTGCCAGGTTCCTCCTGAGGCGAGCTGCAGGGGACCGCTGTATGCGCCCTGTCCCTCATCGGTCAGAGTGACCATGGCGCGCTGGGCGCCCATTCCCATGGCCGGCATCGCCGGCATCAGGAAGGTCGCGGTGACCTGAGCGCCCGGGAGAGGCTTGCCATCGGCGCCCGTCAGCCGGATGCGGACTGTGTTCGCGCCTTTGCGCGGAGGCGATGGCTCGGTGCTCAGGTCCATGTGGATTGCCTGGCCTGCAGGCACACCCGAAGCGGATGATACCGGCTGCGGCAAGGGAGAGAACGAACCGGCCACGGACTGAAGCTGCGCCTCGGAGTCGACGAGGAAGTTTGCCGAGCTGACGATGCGATCGCCTGGCTGGAGGCCTTTCAGCACCACGATGGAATCGTCGATCTGCGGACCGGTTTCTATGACGCGCGGTTCGAGATTGCCCTGGCCGTGGTCGATGAAGGCGATCTCGCGCGTGCCCGCCTGCAGCACTCCCGAAGACGGAATGACCAGTTGCCGCCCCAGCGGCTCATCGATGTTCACGCTGACATACATTCCGGGCTTGAGCGCCAGACGGGGATTGCGGAAGACCAGCCGCACACGCACGGTGCGGGTGGCGGGATCGACATCGGGAAGGATCTGATCGATGTGTCCATGGAAAGTCCGCCCGGGATACGAATCGACAGTCACGTTGGCAGGATCGCCCGGCTTCAGGCGGCCTACATCGGACTGAAAGACGTTGGCGTAGACCCATACCGTGGAGAGATCGGCGATCGTGTAGAGCTTCGTATCCGGCTGCACGTAGGCGTTGGGCAGTGCGTTGCGCTCGGTAATGTAGCCGGAAGCCGGTGACACAACAGCGATTTCACGTTGCACCTTGCCGCTTTGTATGAGAGCCGCGATCTCCGC
>JASHNS010000001.1 GCA_030041515.1 Acidobacteriaceae bacterium
ACGCTGCGTCTGGGCGTGGATCCGCGCCATGCCGACCAGATGGTGCGCGGCACGGTGGTGCTGCCGCACGGGCTGGGCAAGACGAAGAAAGTCGCGGTGGTGACCACGGGCGACAAACAGCGCGAGGCGGAAGCGGCCGGCGCGGACATTGTGGGCGGCGACGAGCTGGTGGAGAAGATCCAGAAGGAAAACTGGACGGACTTCGACGCGCTGATCGCGACGCCGGACATGATGAAGTCGGTGGGACGGCTGGGCAAGGTGCTGGGGCCGCGGGGTCTGATGCCGAATCCGAAGACGGGCACGGTGACCAACGACGTGACGTCGGCGATTCGCGAGATCAAGGCCGGCAAGGTGGAATTCCGGACCGACAAGACGGCGCTGGTGCACGTGCCGGTGGGTAAGATTTCGTTTCCGCCGCAGAAGCTGGTGGAGAATGCGATCACGGTGATCACCAGCGTGGTGAAGGCGAAGCCATCGGCGGCGAAGGGCAAGTACATCAAGAGCATCACGATCAGCTCGACGATGGGCCCGGGTATTGCGCTGGACAACGCGGTGGCGGAGTCTGCGGCAAAGGCGTAGAGGCAGGAGTCAGGAGGCAGTCGTCCGTAGTCGGACTCCGGCGGCCCCGAAGGTACAACAGAATTTGAACCAGCCGCGAGAGGCTGGCAGCTAAAGGCTAACGTTATGGCATTGAGCAGGCAGAAGAAGGCGGAGAAGGTCGGCGAGCTGGCGAAGGAGCTGGAGAAGTCGACCAGCGCGATCGTGGGCACGTTCACGAAGCTGACGGTGGCGCAGGATTTCGAGTTGCGCAAGACGGTGCGGGCGGCGGGCGGACGGTATCGCGTGCTGAAGAACACGCTGGCCTCGCGCGCGGCGAAGGGATCGAAGATTGAAGCGGCGCTGCAGGGTCTGAAGGGCGTCTCGTCGGTGGCGTATACGAGCGGCGATCCGGTGGCGCTGGCGAAGGCGCTGTCGACCTGGGTGGCGGAGAACGCGGAGTTCACCTTCAAGCTGGGCATCGTGGATGGGAAGGTCATCAACGTCGAGGAAGTAAAGGCGCTGGCGACGATGCCGGGCAAGGAAGAGATCTTCTCGAAGCTGCTGTTCCTGATCAACGCTCCGGCGCAGCGGCTGGCGACGGTGATCAACGCCACGGGACGCGATCTGGCGGTGGTGCTGGGTCAGGGCGTGGAGAAGCAAAAGTTTGCGGGCGGCGAAGCGGCCGCGAGTTAGGGATTCAGCTGTTTTCACCTCCGCGAGGGGCGCCTGGTCTGGGGCGCATCGGAAACCTCGGGGCGGCGGGGGCGGCAACCGGCGGGCGAGAGCCGGCTGGGGGGCAAAAATTCAGACTTAAAGCTTCGAATTGAAGCGGGAGAAGACAAATGGCGGATTTGCAGCAGTTGGAAGAACAGATTGTGGGGCTGACCCTGCTGGACGCAGCGGCCCTGGTGAAGAAGCTTGAAGAGCGGCTGGGCGTGTCCGCGGCGGCGGCGGCTCCGGTGATGGTTGCCGGTGCGGGTGCTGGTGCGGGGGCGGCGGCTCCGGCAGCAGCGGAGCAGACCGAGTTCACGGTGATCCTGAAGGATGCCGGTGCGAACAAGATCAACACCATCAAGGCCGTACGCGAGGTTACTTCGCTTGGCCTGAAGGAAGCCAAGGATCTGGTGGATGGCGCTCCGAAGACGCTGAAGGAGAACATCAGCAAGGAAGACGCCGAGGCGATCAAGAAGAAGTTCGAAGGCGTCGCGACCCTCGAAGTGAAGTAATTTTTCGTCCTGGCAAGCAACTTGCATGCCAAAGCGGAACGCGCTATGATGATTTTTGTGCGTTCCGCTCGGCTGCAATCCTGTTTGCCGAATTTGGGGCGTACGTTTGTCCTCCCGAACAACAGAAAAAGCGTGAGCTTCCGCCTGGTTTCAGCAAGGGGCAGGGCATTTCACGCGCACGGCTTCAACGGCGGGACACGGATGATTTCCGGCAGATAGTTGCCGGCGCAAACGCAGGTCAGGCGGCGGGCTTGCGGAGGCGACAGGAACGAGAAAAGGGCGGCGCGGGCGCAGGGCTTGAAAGCGGCGGGAATTACGAACATTCTGTCACAGATCAGTGCACAATTCGGTTGTGGCGCTCGTGGGAGATGCTGTCTCCGCGGGCGTTTTCCGCATTTACCGCTTTCGCCAGTCCCTTCTCGCATCCCCAGCGAAACGACTTTGCCGCCAGGGCCGCGCTGATCCAGCGAGCCGCGCACCGCGGGAATTCATCCTCGGAGCGGCTCGAGTAAAGCGGAAGCGTAACTCCGCAGCGGTCGACAGCGCAAGTGAAAAACGGCACCGCGCAGCACCGATTGCACGGCCGTAACCAGGAAGGAAGCGCCGGGCAGTTCCCGAACGAGGCGGGAATGCCGGGCGTGGCAGGACTCACGAAACCGAGCGCGCCGCGTGACCCGGACGGCCCGCTTCTTTTTCCTCGCGCCACGGGTCCTGAGGAGTAATGCATGCCCAACGAGAACCGCGCCGTTCGCAGCCGACTCGACTTTTCCAAGATTCCCACGTCCATTCGGATTCCGAACCTGATCGAAGTCCAGCGCCGCTCGTACGAGCGGTTCCTGCAGATGGACAAGCTGCCCTCGGAGCGCGACGACTCCGGTCTGCAGTCGGTCTTCACGTCCGTGTTTCCCATCGCCGATTTTCGGAATATATCGCAGCTGGACTTTGTGGATTACTCCATCGGCAACTGGGAGTGCAAGTGCGGACACCTGAAGGGGCTGCATCACCTGCGCACGACCTGCGTGCATTGCGGCGCGATGGTGATTACCGATCCGTTCCATCCCGGCGATGTGCTTTGCCAGAAGTGCGGAACGTACAACAAGAACACGCCCGACTTCTGCAACAAGTGCGGTGACCCGGTGGGCCTGCAGCTGAAATACGACCAGCAGGAGTGCGAAGAGCGGGGCATGACCTTCTCCGCGCCGCTGAAGGTCACGGTGCGGCTGACCATCTACGACAAGGATCCGGAGACGGGCGCGAAGTCGATCCGCGACATCAAGGAGCAGGAAGTCTTTTTCGGCGATATTCCGCTGATGACGCAGAATGGGACGTTCATTGTGAACGGCACGGAGCGCGTGATCGTCTCGCAGTTGCACCGTTCGCCGGGCGTCTTCTTCGAGACGGCGAACAACCGGACGTATTTCCTGGGCAAAATCATTCCGTATCGCGGTTCGTGGGTGGAATTCGAGTACGACCAGAAGAACACGCTGTACGTGCGCATCGACCGCAAGCGCAAGTTCCTGGGCACGATCTTCCTGCGGGCTCTGGGCCTGAAGAGCGACGAGGAGATTCTGCGCACCTTCTACACGGTGGACCGGATTGTGGTGAAGGACGGGAAAACGTTCTGGACGCTGGACGAGAGTCCCGAGAAGCACACGCACCTGCTGGGCGCGAAGCCGGCCCATGCCATCGTGCACAAGGGCGACGAGATTGCGCACTCTGGCCGCAAGATCACGCCTTCGATTCTGAAGGCGCTGCGCGGGGCGAAAATCTCGCAGGTGGAAGTGGAGCAGGCGGAGCTGGACGGTGCCATGACCGCGGCCGACGTGGTGGACACGTCTACCGGCGAAGTGCTGATGGAGGCGAACCAGGAACTGACCGCCGACAAGCTGCACAAGGTCATGGAGGCCGGAGTTACGTCGGTCGACGTGTTCTTCCCCGAGCGCGACGATGTGGGCAACGTAGTTACGAACACGCTGCGGCGCGATTCCGTCCGCAAGCCGGAAGAAGCGCTGATCGAGATCTACCGCAAGCTGCGCCCGGGTGACCCGCCGACGCTGGACACGGCGACGGCGCTGTTCGAGGGCATGTTCTTCGATCCGCGCAAGTATGACTTCTCGCGCGTTGGCCGGCTGAAATTCAATATCAAGCTGTACGAGAACCAGGACGCGACGTCGCTCGACCACCGCACGCTGACGCCTGAGGATTTCTATGCGACCATCCGCTACCTGCTGAAGCTGCGCCGCAATATCGGCATGGTGGACGATATCGATCACCTCGGCAACCGCCGCGTGCGCGCGGTGGGCGAACTGATGGAGAACCAGTTCCGGATCGGCCTGGTGAGGATGGAGCGCGCGATCAAGGAAAAGATGAGCGTGTATCAGGAAATGTCGACGGCGATGCCGCACGACCTGATCAACGCCAAGCCGGTGATGGCGGCCATCCGCGAGTTCTTCGGGTCCTCGCAGCTCTCGCAGTTCATGGACCAGACGAATCCGCTATCGGAAATCACGCACAAGCGGCGTCTTTCCGCGCTGGGGCCGGGCGGCTTGTCGCGCGAGCGCGCGGGATTCGAAGTGCGCGACGTGCACCCCACGCACTACGGCCGCATCTGCCCAATTGAGACGCCGGAAGGTCCGAACATCGGGCTGATCAGCTCGCTGTCGTGCTTCGCGCGGATCAACGAGTACGGCTTTATCGAGTCGCCGTACCGCAAGGTGCGAGAGAGCCGGGTGCTGGACTTCGTGCAGATCACCAACGCCGGCGAAAGCGGCATGCGCGTGGGCGATCACCTGGAGAAGAGCGAAGCGCACAAGCTGAACGAGCAGATGAAGAGGGACAAGAAGCGGCCGATCGAGTATGAGCCGTATTCCTTCTATCTGTCGGCGTGGGAAGAAGACCGGCACACGATCGCCCAGGCCAACGTGGAGCTGGACGAAAAGGGCGCGATCGTCGAGGACCTGGTCAATGCGCGGCGCCAGGGCAACTTCGTTCTGGTGAACCGCAAGGAAGTGGACTACATCGACGTCAGCCCGAAGCAGCTGGTGTCAGTGGCTGCCTCGCTGGTGCCGTTCCTGGAGCATGACGACGCGAACCGGGCGCTGATGGGCGCGAACATGCAGCGGCAGTCGGTGCCTCTGCTGGTTTCCGAGGCGCCGCTGGTGGGCACCGGGATGGAGGGCGTGACGGCCCGAGACTCCGGGGCTGTGATCATCGCGCGCCGCAACGGCGTGGTGGACTCAGTCGATTCCGAACGGATCATCATTCGCGTGGAAGGCGAGCACCACCCGACGCAGCTCTCGCGTGAGGTGGGTTCGGACATCTATCAGCTGATCAAGTTCAAGCGGTCGAACCAGAACACCTGCATCAATCAGAAGCCGATCGTGCGGCAGGGCGACCGGGTCCTCAAGGGGCAGGTGATCGCCGACGGTCCGTGCACGGAGCAGGGCGAGCTGGGACTCGGACGCAACGTGCTGGTGGCCTTCATGCCGTGGCGCGGCTACAACTTCGAAGACGCGATCCTGATCTCGGAAAAGCTGGTACGCGAGGATTACTACACTTCGGTGCACATCGAGGAGTTCGAGATCGAAGCGCGCGACACGAAGCTGGGGCCGGAAGAAATCACCCGCGACATCCCGAACGTGAGCGAGCACTCGCTGCGCGATCTGGATGAGAGCGGCATCATCCGCATCGGCGCCAAGGTGTCGCACAACGACATTCTGGTGGGCAAAGTGACGCCGAAGGGCGAAACCCAGCTGACGCCGGAAGAGAAACTGCTGCGGGCCATCTTCGGCGAGAAGGCGGGCGACGTGCGCGACGCCTCGCTGACCTGCCCTCCGGGTATCGAAGGCACCGTGGTGGACGTACGCATCTTCTCGCGCAAGGGACAGGAGAAGGACGAGCGTGCGAAGCTGATCGAAGCCGAGCAGGTGGCTCAGCTCGAGAAAAACCTGTCGGACGAGATCCGCATTCTGACCGACGAGCGGCTGAAGCGTCTGGAGTCGATTTTGGGTGGCAAGGAAGTGCAGGCCGACCTGCACGACGAGCGCACGAACAAGCGGCTGCTGGGCAAGGGGGCGATTCTCGACCGCGATGCGATCGAGCGCATCTCCACCCGCAACCTGAAGCGCATTCGCTACAACGACAAGGATCCTCGGGTGAACGAGCAGATCGACGAGATCGAGGAGATGACCTCGCGTCAGATCGATGTGCTGCGGAAGATCACGAACGAGAAGATCGGCAAGCTGCAGAAAGGCGATGAGCTGGCGCCGGGCGTGATCAAGCTGGTGAAGGTCTACATCGCGATGAAGCGCAAGCTTTCGGTGGGCGACAAGATGGCGGGGCGTCACGGCAACAAGGGCGTGATCGCGCGCATTCTTCCTGAGGAAGACATGCCGTATCTGCCGAATGGAACCCCGGTCGAGATCGTGCTGAATCCGCTGGGCGTACCGTCCCGTATGAACGTGGGCCAGATTCTGGAAACGCATCTGGGGTGGGCCGCGCACGAGCTGGGCCAGCAGGTGGCCGCTCTGGTGAAGCAACATCAGGACGCGACGGAGCTGCGCAAGACCGTGAAGGAGAAGTTCGCCAACACGGCGCTGCTGCGGCAGCTCGAGGACCTGGACGACGAGCAGCTGCTGCGCGTGTGCGCGGGCATGAGGCGGGGTATCTGGTTCGGCACAGCGGTCTTTGACGGCGCCCGCGAGGGTGAGATCAAGGCTCTGCTGACGGCGGCCAGCCTGCCGACTTCCGGCAAGACCGCGCTGTACGACGGGATGAGCGGCGAGGCGTTCGAGCAGCCGGCAACGGTGGGCTACATCTACATGCTGAAGCTCTCGCACCTGGTGGACGACAAGATTCACGCGCGCTCCATCGGTCCGTATTCGCTGATCACGCAGCAGCCGCTGGGCGGGAAGGCGCAGTTCGGCGGGCAGCGCTTCGGCGAGATGGAAGTGTGGGCGCTGGAAGCCTACGGCGCGGCGTACATCCTGCAGGAGCTGCTGACGGCGAAGTCCGACGACGTCTTCGGCCGGACGCGGATCTACGAAGCGATCGTGAAGGGCGAAGCGGCCATTGAGCCCGGCGTGCCGGAGTCGTTCAACGTGCTGATCCGCGAGCTGCAGTCGCTGTGCCTGGATGTGGAGCTGATCAAGCAGGCAGGCGGCGAAGGGCCGAAGGATGCGAAGAAGCAGCCGGTGCCCGAGCTGGCCGCGGCCGACTGAGGATAGCTGCCAGCCGTTGGCTGCCATCTGTCAGAGAACGGCTGAAGCAAGGGGATTTGGAGTTTGAGGCAGCGCGGAAGAAAGCGCGGCAACAGGAATTAAGCAGAGCCGCAGTGAGCAGAATGCCAGCCACTGCAAGGAGGAACACCTTGTACCGTTCCAGCCCGTTCGAAATGACCAGCCCGATTACCGACTTCGACGCCATACGCATTTCACTTGCGTCTCCGGAGAAAATCCGCAGCTGGTCGCATGGCGAAGTGACGAAGCCGGAAACCATCAACTACCGCACGTTCAAGCCGGAGCGGGACGGCCTGTTCTGCGCCCGCATCTTCGGGCCGGTCACGGACTGGGAATGCCTGTGCGGCAAGTACAAGCGCATGAAGCACCGGGGCGTCATCTGCGACAAGTGCGGCGTGGAAGTGACGGTTTCCAAGGTGCGGCGCGAGCGGCTGGGGCACATTGAGCTGGCGTCGCCGTGCTCGCACGTGTGGTTTTTCAAGGGGCTGCCGTCGCGCATCGGGCATCTGCTGGACATTTCGCTGCGCGATCTGGAGTCCGTGCTGTACTTCGAGAGCTACGTCGTCGTGGATCCTGGCGACGCGCCGGTGCGCGAGCGCGAGATTATCAAGGACGAGACGAAATTCCGCGAGATCGACCAGCAGTATCGGCCGACGGGCTTCAAGGGCATGATGGGCGCGGAAGCGATCAAGGAACTGCTGAAGCGCGTGAACATCGACGAGCTCTCCATCGAGCTGCGCGAGCGCATGCGGACGGAAACGTCGCTGCAGAAGCGGCTGAAGTACGCGAAGCGGCTGAAGGTGGTGGAGGCATTCCGCAAATCGGGCAACAAGCCGCAGTGGATGATTTTGGACGTGATCCCGGTGATTCCGCCGGAGCTGCGCCCGCTGGTGCCTTTGGATGGCGGCCGCTTTGCCACGTCGGACCTGAACGATCTGTATCGCCGCGTGATCAACCGCAACAATCGGCTGAAGAAGCTGATGGACCTGCACGCTCCGGAAGTGATCGTACGCAACGAGAAGCGCATGCTGCAGGAGGCCGTCGACGCGCTGTTCGACAACGGCCGGCGGGGCCGGGTGCTGCGCGGGGCGAATAACCGTCCGCTCAAGTCGCTGTCGGACACGCTGAAGGGCAAGCAGGGGCGCTTCCGGCAGAACCTGCTGGGCAAGCGCGTGGACTACTCCGGGCGCTCGGTGATCGTGGTGGGTCCGGAGCTGAAGCTGCACCAGTGCGGACTTCCGAAGAAGATGGCGCTGGAGCTGTTCAAGCCGTTCATCTATCACCGGCTGGAGCAGACCGGGCACTGTACGACCATCAAGCAGGCGAAGGAAATGGTGGAGCTGCAGGAACCGATCGTATGGGACATCCTCGAGGAAGTCATCCGCGATCATCCGGTGCTGCTGAACCGCGCCCCCACGCTGCACCGTCTGGGCATCCAGGCCTTTGAGCCGGTGCTGGTGGAAGGCAAGGCGATCAAGATCCACCCGCTGGTCTGCACGGCGTTCAACGCCGATTTCGACGGCGATCAGATGGCCGTGCACATTCCGCTGTCACCCGAGGCGCAGGTGGAAGCCAGCGTATTGATGCTGTCGTCGCACAACATCCTGTCGCCAGCGTCGGGCCAGCCGATCACGGTGCCGACGCAGGACATGGTGCTGGGGCTTTATTACCTGACCAAGTCGAAGAAGGGCGCGAAGGGCGAAGGCCGCGTTTTTGCCAACATTGAAGAAGTCCTGATGGCGCTCGAGATGAAGGAAGTGGAGACGCTGTCGCCGGTCCGTCTGCGGTACTCGGGCGCGGTGCTTGACATGGCGACGGCGTACGACGATCAGGACCTGATCCACACGGAGCCGGTACAGTACGACCGCCAGTACATCTCGACGACGGTGGGGCGCGCCATCCTGAACGACGCGCTGCCGGAGAACATGCCGTACGTGAACGGCCTGCTGAAGAAGAAGGGCATCGGGCAGCTGGTGAACTACTGCTACCTGAACCTGGGGCTGGAGCAGACCGTGAGGATGCTGGACAGGATCAAAGAGCTGGGCTTCCAGTACGCCACCCGCTCGGGTCTCTCGGTAGGCCTGGACGACATGGTGATTCCGGAGACGAAGTACACGACGGTGCGCGACGCGGAAAAGCAGGCGATCGCGGTGCAGCAGCAGTATCTGGACGGCGCGATTACGAACGGCGAGCGCAACAACAAGGTGATCCAGATCTGGTCGGCGGTCACGGAGAAGGTGGCCGACGAGATGTTTGACAACATGAAGCGGGCGGACCGCGAAGGGGCGATGAACCCGATCTACATCATGGCGGACTCCGGCGCCCGCGGATCGAAGCAGCAGATCCGCCAGCTGTCGGGCATGCGCGGACTGATGGCCAAGCCTTCGGGGGAAATCATCGAGACGCCGATCACGGCGAACTTCCGCGAAGGGCTGACCGTGCTGGAGTACTTCATCTCGACGCACGGCGCGCGCAAGGGCCTGGCGGACACGGCGCTGAAGACGGCCGACTCCGGCTACCTGACGCGCCGTCTGGTAGACGTGGCGCAGGACGTCATCGTCACTGAGCCGGACTGCGGCACGGTGGAAGGCATTTACGTGACGCCCATCGTGGAATCCGGTGAGATTATCGAGCCGCTGCGCGACCGCATCGTCGGCCGCGTGTCGCTGGAGAAGATCAAGGACTACGAAGGCAATGTCATCGTCGACGTCAACCAGGAGATCACCGAAGACCTGGCGTCGGCTATTCAGGCTGCGGGCATCGAGCGCGTCAAGATTCGCTCGGTTCTCACCTGCGAATCGCGCCGCGGCGTCTGCATTCTGTGCTACGGCCGTAATCTGGGCTCGGGGCGTCTGGTGGAGCTGGGCGAGGCGGTGGGCGTGATTGCCGCGCAGTCGATCGGCGAGCCGGGGACGCAGCTCACGATGCGCACGTTCCACATCGGCGGAACAGCATCGCGCGTGAACGAGCAGTCGCGGCTGGAAGCCAAGAACAACGGCTCTGTCCGGTTCATCAACCTGGCGACTGTTCGCAGCCGGCAGGGGGATCTGGTGGCCATGAACCGCTCGGGGTCGATCGCTGTGGTCGATGAGCGTGGCCGCGAGAAGGAGCGGTACCAGGTCGTCTACGGCGCGCGCCTGAAGGTGGAAGAGAATCAGCCGGTTCAGCTCGGCCAGGTGATGGTGGAGTGGGATCCGTACACGTTTGCGATCCTGACGGAAATCGGCGGCGCGGTGCAGTTCAAGGACCTGCAGGAAGGCATCACGCTGCACGAGGAAGTGGACGAAGTGACGGGCCTGTCGCGACTGGTGGTGGCGGAATCGCCCGATGAGAAGCGGCAGCCGACGATTGTCATCAAGGGCTCGAAGGGCAACAAGCGGTATCTGATGCCCAGCCGCGCGCACCTGATGGTGCAGGACGGCGACGAGGTCTTCCCTGGAGACATTCTGGCGAAGATTCCGCGCGAGACCACGCGCACCAAGGACATCACCGGCGGTCTGCCCCGCGTGGTGGAACTGTTCGAGGCGCGCAAGCCGCGCGAGACCGCGATCATCAGCGAGATCGACGGCGTGGTTCGCTTCGGCGAGGTCTCAAAGGGCCAGCGGCGGGTGTATGTGACGGCCGACAACGGTGAGGAGAAGGAATACTCCGTGCCACGCGGCGTGCACGTCAACGTGCAGGAAGGGGAGAGGGTCCGGGCCGGCGAGCCGCTGATGGATGGTCCGCTGAACCCACACGACATCCTTGCCGTGCTGGGCGAGAAGGAGCTGCAGGCGTACCTGGTGAACGAAATCCAGGAAGTCTACCGGCTGCAGGGCGTGGCCATCAGCGACAAGCACATCGAAACCATCGTGCGGCAGATGCTGCGCTGGGTGAAGATCGAGGAAGTGGGCGACTCCAATTTCCTGCTGGAGCAGCAGGTGGACAAGTTCCGCTTCCGCGAAGAGAGCCAGCGCGTGATCACCAACGGCGGACGGCCTCCGATCGGGCGCCCGCTGCTGCTGGGCATCACCAAGGCGTCGCTGTCGACCGAGTCGTTCATCTCGGCGGCCTCGTTCCAGGAGACCACGCGCGTGCTGACGGAGGCGTCGATCAACGGCGCCGTCGACAACCTGCGCGGCCTGAAGGAGAACGTCATCGTGGGGCGGCTGATCCCGGCCGGGACCGGCATGGAATACTACCGCAACATCCAGCTCTCGCCGGAGCTGGAGGAGGCGGCAGCGAAGATCCAGCAGGAGGTCCAGACCGCGTGGGAGGAAGCCGAGCGCGAGCTGGAACAGATGCGGCAGGAAGGCGAAGCCGAGGAGATGGCGGCGTCGGAGTAGGACCCGCGCGGCCAGTCGACACGCGCCTTCGGCGCAAAACTACAGAAGCCCGGCAGAGATGCCGGGCTTTCTGTTAGTACGCGAAATGACCGAGATACCGGAAAAAGTTACCTTTGTGCACGCCATGAGGGGTTAGAAAGCTCTGCATTTTCAAGAGATTGCGTCTGGCAGGAGAATTGCAAACATTTTAAGACAAGCTAGCCGTTGCCAGCCAGGCGAATCAGGATCCCTGTAGTATGGCCCCTCAATTAGCGGACAAGCCGACAGTTCATATCGAGAACTGGTCGGTTGTGGACGACGTAATCTCCCCGGCTTATCGGGAGCTTGCGCCCGGATACCGGCTCACCGGTCTGACTCTCAAATATCAGGATCTCCCGTGCGGCCTGATCTACACCTCGACGATTCTCCGATTTGATCCGGTGGAGTGGCTGGTGGAGACGGCGGAGGCCATCTACGTGCTCGGGACGGCCGACCCACGCTACGAAAGGTGGCTGCGAACGAGCAGCGTCCGGGACGCAGCTTGAGAGAGCAGGCTACGCCTCAAGAAATATCTCTATAGACTCGGTGCGCGGCATGCCTGTGTCGCCAGGCCAACCGGGCTTGCCTGAATCAGGCTCTCGCGCGGAAACGGCCATGAGCGCGACCCCCCCCAGGGAAGCGTGTCCGTCGTGCGGCCGAAGTCTCAGCTTTCCCGTCGAATCCCGCGGTCGAGGATCTGCTCGGCGGTGCCGAGGAATCCGCGGTCGCGGAGCACCGCAGCGGTGAGCCGCTCGCTCTCGCGCAGATCATCCGCGAAGTCGTTCTCGAGGGTTGAAGCCAGCGCGGGATCCAGAACCGCGAGATTCACCTCGTCGTTCAGTCCGAACGAGCGGTGGTCGAAGTTTGTGGATCCGGCGACGCACCATTGGCTGTCGACGGTGAGCAGCTTGGCGTGGATCATGGCCGGCTGGTACTCGTAGACTTCGGCGCCCGCCTCAACGAGATGCCGGCTGGCGATACGGCTCATTTTGCGCACTATGGGATGGTCGATGCGGGGGCCGGCGGTGAGGATGCGCACATGAACGCCACGGCGTGCGGCATGGATGAGCGCGCGACGAGCGCTGTGGTCGGGCAGAAAATACGGCGTGGTGATACAAAGGCTCTTCCTCGCGGTGTGGATGAGCGTCTGAAACAGGATGCGTGCCTGCGTGCCGCCGCCGTGCGGCGTACTGATGACAACGAAGCCTCTGGCTCCGTCCAGCGAGGGCTGAAAGTCAAATTGGCCGGCTCCCGAAAGGATTTCGCCTGCGGATTCGAGCCAGTTCTCAGAAAAGGTCGAGACCAGCCCGGCGACGGCTTCGCCCTCCACGCGCAGGACGGTATCGCGCCAGGGCGGCGACTTGCGCGTGCCATAGAACCAGCGGTCGTCGATGCCGGCGCCGCCGATGAAGCCGATTTTGCCGTCGACGGTGAGCAGCTTGCGATGCGTGCGGTTGTTGATTCTTTGCCAGGTGAGAGGCCGGAGCGGGTTGTACCAGCGCATCTGGCCGCCGGCGGCTCTGAGGCGGTCGAAGAACCTATTTGAGGTTTGGAAGCTGCCCGCCGCATCGACAGTGAGGCGGACCTGCACGCCTGCCCGGGCGCGCTCCACGAGCGCGTCGAGAAAGACGGAGGGGACTTTTCCGTTGCCGAACTCGTAATATTCGAGGTTGATGGAATGGCGAGCGTCGCGGATGGCTTCGAATTGCGCGGGGTAGAACTCCTCGCCATTGCGCAGGCGTATCACGTGACAGCGGCGGAGGGTGCCGTTGGTGACCACGGTGAGGAAACGGACGAACTCGTCGTCGCTGAGGTCGCAATCAGGGCCTTCATGAATTGCGTAAGGAAGAGCCGGACCGAAGAGATTCACGAGGGCGGCTCCAGTGCCCACAAGGAGGGCGCCCCCGCCGACGGTGGCGAGCGTGCGTGTGAGCGGATGGGAGCCAGAGGTCTTCCTGTCCATTTACAAAGAGGGATGCACAAATCGGCGCGCCGGCTACGGGAAAAGCGCGGGTTTTGGGCAGCGGGGGCTATTGTGGCGCGGGACAGGCCTCAAGAAGCTGCGCTGGGCAGGGGGAGCGCTGCTGGAGGGGAGCGCTCGAGCAATTTATAATCCGAGCCAGTGCGTCTGTTTATCGCGAACATCCTGAGCGCCAATTCATTCCGCGAGGTGATCCCATGTCAGCGTCGAATCCCACCCTCGAAATTCTGAAACCCCGAGCCGACTGGATCATCCGCCGCAAAGCCGAGGCCGAGCGCACCGGCGACACGAACATGTCGCAGATGCATTTTGCCCGTAAGGGCCTGCTGACGGAAGAGATGGCGTACGTTGCGAAGCGGGAGGGGATTACGCCGACGCTGGTACGCGACGAAGTAGCTGCCGGCCGGCTGATCATCCCGGCGAACGTCAACCATCCGGAACTGGAGCCGATGGGGATCGGCATTGCGACACGATGCAAGGTGAACGCCAACATCGGCAACTCGGCGATCACGTCGAATATCGACGAGGAACTGCGCAAGCTGCACACGGCGGTCCAGCACGGGGCCGATACGGTGATGGATCTCTCGACCGGCGGCGATATTCCTGAGATTCGGGATGCGATCCTGCGCCATTCGCCGGTGCCGATTGGGACGGTGCCGATCTATGAGGCGCTGGCGCGGGTGAAGCGGCTCGAAGATCTGAACATCGACGTCTACCTGGAAGTCATTGAGGAGCAGGCGCAGCAGGGAGTGGATTACTTCACAGTGCACGCGGGGGTGCTGATCCAGTACGTGCCGATGGTGGCGAAGCGGATCACGGGAATCGTGAGCCGGGGCGGGGCGATTCTGGCGCAGTGGATGACCCACCACCACAAGCAGAACTTCCTGTATGAGCACTTCGACCGCATCGTGAAGGTGATGGCGAAGTATGACGTGAGCTTCTCGCTGGGCGACGGGCTGCGTCCGGGGTCGGTGGCGGACGCGTCAGACGAGGCGCAGTTCAGCGAACTGAAGACGCTGGGCGAGCTGACCGCGAAGGCCTGGGAGAGCGACGTGCAGGTGATGATCGAAGGGCCGGGGCACGTGCCACTGGACAAGATCAAGGAGCAGGTGGACAAGGAAGTGGAGTACTGCTTCGGCGCGCCGTTCTACACGCTGGGGCCGCTGGTGACGGATATTGCGCCGGGGTACGACCACATCACAAGCGCGATTGGGGCGGCGCTGATTGGGTGGCATGGGGCTTCGATGCTCTGTTACGTCACGCCCAAGGAGCACCTGGGGCTGCCGAATGAGAAGGATGTGCACGACGGGATGATCGCGTATAAGATCGCCGCCCACGCCGCGGACATCGCCCGGCACCGGCCGGGGGCCCGGGACCGCGACGACGCGATCAGCTATGCGCGGTACACATTTGACTGGGAGAAGCAATTCGCGCTGTCGCTCGATCCGGAGACGGCGCGGTCGATGCACGATGAAACGCTGCCCGACGACTATTACAAGGAAGCGGCGTTCTGTTCGATGTGCGGGCCGAAGTTCTGCTCGATGAACTGGTCGAGCAAAGTGGATGAGTTTAACCGCACGGTGCATGGGCTGGAAAAGCAGGATCTGAGCGAGCTGGTAACGCTGCAGGCTCGTCAATTAGGCGAAAAGAAGTAGATTCGCCGGAAATTCGCTGCCAAAGCCGTCCCTGTGGGCGGCTTTTGGCCTTTTGGCACGCCATTTCGCGCAACCGAGGCCGGGTTTTTGCGTATCTGAAGGTAGGAGGAGCGAGATATGGGTCGATTCTTGACAGCACTTGGGATTGGCGCCGCCGCCGGCGCGGCGATTGCCTTGCTATATGCGCCACAAACGGGAGAAAAAACCCGGCGGCAACTTCGCCGCGGGATGGAAGATGCGAGCGAGCGGATTCGCGACACGGCCGAATCGATGAGCGACTGCGCGACGAAATACTACAAAAAGAGCCGCGACACCGTGAGCGATGTAATGGACACCGCGCAAAACGTGGTCACGGCTGCGAAAAAGGCGGCAAACTTCGGCTGAGGAACGGGGCCGAAGGCCGCTCCGGGCGCGTCCCAAATATTGCTGAATCGGCGGTATCTTCTGCCGTGGATTTTCAGGCATGATGGAGGCCATGCGTTTCCGCCGCGCGTGGCCACCGCTTTCTGTCGTCATCGTTCTTTTTGCCCTGTCGTGGCGGGGCCGCGCCCAGAGCGGCGTTCCCGCGCCTCAGCCCGCACCGGTCCTCCGCACCAATGCGAGCCTCGTTTTAGTCGATGTGGTGGTGAGTGCCAATGGCCAGCCCGTGGATGGGTTGCCGAAGGGCCGATTCCACGTCTTCGAAGACGGGCGGGAAGAAAACATCACCACCTTTGAAGAACATCGTTCCGGCGAAGCGCGGAGGGAAGCCGTGGCGGCGGCGCTGCCTCCCGATGTTTACAGCAACGCACCGAGGTTCGACCTTGCCGGTGCGGCGAATGTGCTGTTGCTGGATGCGCTGAATACGCCCCTCAGCGACCAGCAGTATGTGCGACAGCAGATGATCCAGTACCTGAAGGGGATCGCTCCAGGAACGCGAATCGCCGTCTTCACGCTGGCGTCACAACTGCGCATGATCAGCGGGTTGACCACGGATGCCGGAGCGGTGGAGGCGATTATCCGCCGGGCAAAGGGGGGCGCGCAGCGGTCGCCGCTGTTGGAGAACGAAGCGGATCAGGACGAGGAGAATAATTTTGCCGGCGATTTTGCTGCGGTGGATGGCGGCGCGATGCAGCAGTTTATGGCGGACACTGCGTCCTTCAAGACGGATTTGCGGGTGAGGATGACGCTGGACGCGTTCGGCGAACTGGGCCGCTACCTGAACATGATTCCGGGGCGCAAGAATCTGATTTGGTTTTCCGGTTCGTTTCCGCTGCAGATCGCGCCCAATCCGGCGCTGGACCCGACAAGCGCATCTTCGCCGATGAATTCGTTCACGCCGGAGAGAGAGTACTCAGGGCAAATTCAGCAAACGGATGCGCTGCTGGCGTCGGCGCGCGTGGCACTCTATCCGGTGGACGCGCGGGGGCTGATGAACCTGGCAAGCGTGGATGCGTCACGGAGCTTTGCCGCATCGCCGTTCGCATCGCCCGGGGAAAGCCAGCGTGCAGCCGAACAGGGTCCGACCTCGCGCGTGAATCAGGGCAACAATCAGTTTCTGCAGGAAGAGACGGCCGAGCACCAGACGATGCAGCAGATGGCGGTGCAGACGGGCGGAGAGGCGTTTTACAACTCGAACGGGCTGAAGGAAGCGGTGGCTCAGGCGATCCGCAATGGATCCGACTATTACACGGTGGGATACGTTCCGCAGGCGGGCAAGTGGGACGGAACGTTTCGGCGGATTGAAGTACGCGTAGATGGCGGCAAATACGAGCTGAGCTATCGGCGGGGTTATTACGCTGAGGATCCGCTGAAGCCCGGGCCAGAGACGCCGGGGGCGGCCAGCCCGATTGTGGCGGCTTTGGAACGCGGTGCGCCGCCGCTTGCGGGGATTCGCTTCGAGGTCCGCGTGCTTGGGGCGGACGATCCGGCAGCGAAGGCGGTGAAGCCCCAGCCGGGGCCTGCAGGCGCAATGGCGGCGCAGCTGAAGCCGCCCATGCAGCGCTATCTGGTGGACCTTTCGGTCGATCCGCATGGTTTGGAGTGGACGGCGAAGCAGGGCAATGTCGCACACGCTGAATTGGAGGTCGCGATGGTAGCGTGGGACTCGAACGGTCAGCGTGTGAACTACACGGATCATGGTTTTGGGCTTGACTTGAATCCACAGCAGTCGGCGCTGGTGCTGAAGAGCGGCTTGCCGGTTCACCAGGAGATTGATTTGCCGGCGGGGAATATCTATCTCCATATTGCGGTCCACGACCTGCGCAATGGAAGGATCGGGTCGCTGGAAGTGCCGGTGGTCGTTGGAAAGATTCAGGAGAAATCTCCGCGCCGCAACTGAAAAATCTGAAAAAATAGGAGCATGACCACCGCTGCTCAGGAAGTTTTCTCGGACCGTATCGGGCGGATTGAGATATCCGCCACCATGGCCGTGACCGCCGAGGCCGCCAAGTTGCGCGCGCAGGGCGCCAAGCTGGTGGATTTTGGGGCCGGCGAACCGCACTTTGCCACGCCGCAGCACATTAAGGACGCCGCGATCGCGGCCATCCAATCCAACTTCACGCGGTACACCGTGGTTTCGGGGATTCCGGAGCTGCGGCGGGCGATTGTGGAACGGCACGCGGTCGATTTCGGATCGAGCTACACGCCCGATGAGGCCATCTTCTCCACCGGCGGCAAGCTGGCGCTGTTCAACGCCATCCAGGTGCTGGTGGATCACGGCGATGAAGTCATTCTGCCCGTCCCCTACTGGGTGTCGTTCAAGGACATCATTCAATACGCCGGCGGGAGGGTCGTCTACCTCGAAACCAGCGAGGCGGAGAATTTCCGCATCACCGCGGATGCGATCGAGGCGGCGATTACGCCGAAGACGAAAGCCATCATCCTGAATTCGCCGTCGAATCCCTCCGGCGCGGTGGTTTCGCCCGCCGACCTGGAGCGCATTGTGCGGATGGCGCACGAGCGCGGCATCTGGCTGCTGCTCGATGAGTGTTACGTCTACCTGCAGTACACGGGCGCGCTGGTGAGCGGCGGCTCGTTCACTGAGGCGAAGGATCACCTGGTGGTGCTGGGCTCGCTGTCGAAGACCTACGCGATGACAGGATGGCGCGCGGGCTATGCTCTCGCGCCGAAGCCGGTGATCTCCGCCATGACCAAGCTGCAGAGCCAGAGCACGTCGTCGACGGCCGCTTTTGTGCAGAAGGCTGCGGTAGCGGCGCTGCGCAGCTCGCAGGATTGCGTAGCGGAAATGCGGGCGGACTTTCTGAAGCTGCGGGACAAGATCCTGACTCGGCTGAAGGAGATCCCCGGCGTGACCTGCACGAAGCCGGAAGGCGCGTTTTACGTTTATCCCAACGTGTCGGCGTACCTGGGCAAGAGCGGCGTTGGATCGGCGATGGAACTCTCGAAGCGGCTGCTGCACGAGGCGCATGTGGTGACGGTGCCGGGCGAGGCGTTTGGGACAAACGAGCACATCCGGCTGTCGTACGCGACGTCGCATCCCGATGTCGACGAAGGCGTGGACCGGATGAAGGCGTGGTTCGCCAAGCTTTAGGTCAGGATGCGTCTTGCTGGTGCGTTGACCGCCAGGCGGTTGGTGGCGATTGCTCGAATCGTCGTTGCGATCCTGTCGCTCGAGGGGACGATTCCCGCGTTCATCATCTACCTGACCTATACCTACACGGGGACGGGATGGTGGCTCTGGTTGCCGGCCACCACGGTCACGATTGCAGCTATTGTGCTGGTTTTGCCGTGGTGTCAGTTCCTTCCATATATCGCCCGGCCCATCGTTCCGCTGGCGATGATCGCGGCGGCCTGGCACGCTCGCGGGCCCGGGAACGCCTGCGCCTGCGCGGCTTTCCTGGTGGCGGCCTATGCTCTGATCCGGCGCTGGCTCAATCGCAGCGCACTACGGCAGGAGGGAATCGAAATATCACCGCCCCTTGGCTCCGGCGTCTACTTTGTCGGACAAGGGGGCGGGAGTTCCGAGGTCAATCACCACTTTCCCGTTGAGTGCCAGCGATTTGCCCTCGACATTCTCCGGCTGAACTGGCTCGCCATGCGCGCCTGGGGCCTTTTCCCGCGGCAAGTCGGCCGTTACGCGATCTATGGCACACGGGTATTATGTCCAGTTGCCGGCGTCGTCACGGCTGTGGAGGATGGGCTCGAGGACGTGGAGCCACTGACGCAGCGGGATACCGAGCACATTGCGGGAAACCACATCGTGATCCGATGCGCGGCCAGGTCCGATACGTTCGTGGGGTTGGCGCATTTGCTGGCGGGCAGCATCCAGGTTCGGGTGGGGGAGGCCGTGTCAGCGGGTCAACTCCTCGCTCGCGTCGGAAACTCCGGCAACACAACGGAACCGCACCTGCACATCCACGCAAAGATTGGCGGCGAGCCGGATTCGATGCTGGACGGCGTGGGAGTTCCGCTCAAAATCCACGGGCGTTTTCTCATGCGCAACGACCTCTTCCGCGGTTTCTAGCGCAGGGAGAGCCGTCTATACTGCCTGGGCTTCAGGGGGTATGAACGCGTCAGCCGTTCCGTTCATCAAATTCATGCTCTGATCGAGCTTCAGGATCAGGAGCGTCATATCGTCGTGCTGGGGAGCGCCGGCGGTGAAGGCGTCAGCGGCTGTAAAGAGAGCGCGGAGGATCTCCTCTGCAGGCCGCTTGCGCACGGCGGAAGCTGCGGCGATCATGCGCTCCTCGCCCCACTCCTCATCCGCGCTGGTCATGGCCTCACTGATGCCATCCGTATAAAGGAGGAGCAGATCGCCTGGCTCGAGCGTGAGTGTTTGCTCGGTATAAGGAGCAAAGGGCAGCAGACCCACGACGGGGCCGTCAGCCTCGAGGCGAATCACCTGACCATTGCGCAGCAAAACCGGAGGATTGTGCCCGGCATTGACGCATTCAAGCTTGCGCGCAGCAGGATCGAAGGCGGCGAAGAAGAACGTCGCATAGCGGTTGGAGGCGGAAGCCTCGTAGACCAGGCGATTGACCTTGTGCATCAGGCGGGCAAAATCGCGGGGCCCATCAAGCGTGACCCCGCGGAGGGAAGCGCGCAGGCTGGCCATGAGGAGAGCTGCCGAGATGCCTTTGCCGGAGACGTCGCCGACGGCGAGGCCGATGCGGCCGTCTTCGAGGTCGATGACGTCGTAATAGTCGCCGCCCACGCCGAGTGCGGTACGGCAGGCTCCGGCAATCGAGCCACCGGTGAGCACCGGCATCTGTTGCGGAAAGAGCCGCTCCTGTACCTCGCGGGCGATCTCGATTTCGCGATTGACCCGTTCGCGCTGAGCGGCTTCCGCGGCCAGCGAGTGAGCGAGTTCGCTGACTTCCAGGGCCAGACCGGTCTGCCGAGCCACGGTCTGCAGCATCTGCAGGTCAGTGCGGGACCATGCGGCCTCGGATCGCTTCGGGCCAAGACTCATCAGGCCCATCAGTCGATTGCGTCCGAGCAGCGGCAGCAACAGTTCAGTATTCAGGAGCTCAAAAGCGTGGCGCTCAGCCGTTCCCGCCATCAGATACCATGCGTCAGGGTCGTTGCGGTAAAGCCGCGCGGGCTCGCTGGAATTGAGCAGGTATCGTACCGAAGATGCCTGCGCAGAAAGCGTCAGGCCGCCATCTCCGGAGACTCCAAAAGCTTCGGCAAGATGAAAATCGCTGCCGCGGTGGAGCAGCACGGCGATCTGATCGACGTGAAGGGTTTCGCGAATGCGACGGGCCACGGTTTCCAGAAGCGGCTGTGTTTCAGTGAAGCGGCGCACCTCGTCGGACAGCTCGTTCATCACGAGTTCGGCATTATAGGCTTCGCGGAAGAAGCGGCGGTCGACCCAGTTCTGAATGAAGCGGGAGATGCCGAAGCGAAACGCGATGATGAGGGCAATGCAGCCGAGGGACCAGGCGACGTCCGAGGGGCTGGGCTGCCGGTCCTGGAGCAGCGGAACAACGAGACGGAACGCAATGACAACGAGGAGGGCAATCTGGATCGCCCACAGAGTTGCTTTGGCGAGGGCATAGCGAGTGCCGATGCGCAGCAGCACTCGGACATCGAGAGCGCGCTGGACAACGACGACGTAAGCCAGCGTAAGCGGCGCGACCATGAAGAGAACGGCGGCGAGATATTCGAGCCAGAAATAACGAGGATTGTGCGGACTGACGCCGAAGTGGGGCAGCAGGATGAAAACAACCAGCAGAGCGCCGACGCCAAGGCTGATGCCCAGGGTGAGCACTCGCAGGCGGCGCCGGCCATCGGCGGTTGAGGCAGAGCGGAGCTTGTCGAGAAGAAGCGCGAAGAAGAGAACCACAAACGCGAGGTTCAGGAGATTGACGATGTTGCCCGCGATGTCGCTGGTACGAATGAGAAGCCTGCCGGCGCCGCCAAAATAGTAATCGGCGGCCATATCCGGAATCAGGAAGCTGAGGGCTATGGCCCAGGCGGCCAGCAGCGCCCACTTGATCCAGCGGGCGCGCGCATCCAGCCGGGAGCGTTCAGGAAAATAGACGCCAAAGAGGAGCAAAGCCGGGGGGCCGACCAGCTGGATTGCCTCAAACCAGCACTGGCGGAGGAAAAAGCCAATTCCAGTGGCCAGGCTCAGGTCCAGAAAAAGGACAGTGGGGAACGTGAGCAGAATAAGAAGAAGCCAGGCATTGCGATCGAACGGTCGCGAGAAGACGACCCAGTAGCCGATGAGCAGACAGATGAGCGGAAGCAGTCCGGCGACGAAGAATGCCTGCCAAAACACCACCAATGCCGACGTGCGTCCGTGGGCCCAGGGGGCACGAGCCAGAGTCAAATTGGCGATCCCGGAGCTGCCATTCGGCCGGGTGAACTGGATTTCCAGGATATCGCCGGGATGGCTCTCTGCCAGAACGGTCTCCCACTGGGCGCGGCCGGAATAGGGGGCTCCGTTCAGCTCGTCAATATGATCGCCGGCCGATAGGCCAGCAGCGGTTGCTCCAGGCTGGAGGTCATCCGGCTCGATGCGGGCGGAGTCGTAATCCAGTTGCAGGGGTGGCTGAACGCGCTGATCCCAATGGACGCTGTATTGCCACAAGCCGATAATGCTCGCCATCCAGTAGCCGAGGCTGGCGACCATCCAGAGGACGAGCAGCGTGCGGCGCAGGCCAGGTGACGCGTTCTTTTTGCGCGGATTCATCCGTGGAGCCATGGTATCCCGGACCGGCGCTTTCGGGCAGCCCCTCCCTGGCGGGCAGAATGAGCTATGCTCGAATACGCAGGCGGAGAGGGGAAGCGTTCATGCGCAAAATCGTTTTTCTGCTGGCCCTGGGAAGCACTGTCTGTGCTGCCCAGGCGAGGCCGCCGATTCTGGGTGTCTCGCACCTGGCCGTCTATACAAGCGATGCGGCGAAGGCCCAGCGCTTTTACGTGCACGACCTGGGATTCCTGAAAGGCGCGGATCCCGAGAACCCGCAGGGCGTTCGCTACTATGTGAACCGCGAGCAGTTCATTGAAGTCCTGCCCCTCCCCGCCGGTGCGGGCGTGAACCGGCTGGATGCGATTGGCTGGATCACGACCAATGCCGAGCAGATGCGGTCATATCTCGGTGCGCACGGCGTATCGGTTCCGAACGCCGTACAACACGGATCGGACGGGAGCGCATGGTTCGACGTGAAGGATCCCGAGGGTAACACGGTGGAGTTCGATCAGCCACCGGCGAGCGTGCTGAGCATGAGCGTGGACGAGCTGTACAATTTGCCCGGAAAGGCCGATCCCATCGGGCGGCGGATCATCCACTGTGGTGAGTTGGTGCACAGCCGCGCCAGGGAAGATACGTTTTACCGGAATCTCCTCGGGTTCCATCCCTATTGGTATGGCGGCATGCAGCCTGGCAAGCTGGATTGGGTATCGCAGCAAGTGCCTGACGGCCACGACTGGCTGGAGTACATGCTGACGAGTGGACCATCCGGGAGTGGCATTCCGGCGACGATTTCGCAGAAGCAACTGGGCGTGCTCGACCACTTTTCGCTGGGCGTGGTGAACATGGAGAACGCGGTGACGAAGCTCGAGTCAGAGGGACGGCTGGACAACGAGCACATGAACGGCCCGCAGATGGGCAAAGACGGCAAGTGGCAATACAACCTGTGGGATCCGAACGAGGTGCGGGTGGAACTGATGGAGTATTCGGCGAGCGAGAAGCCGTGCTGCTCAGAGTTCACTGCCATCAGTCCAACGAATGGCGATCAGCCGTAGAGGCCGGGTGTGCGGGATACGGGTTACCGTTAAGAATGCCGAATTCGATCGACCCTTTCAGGATTCCTGCTGGAACAGCTCCGGCTGGGCTGGGTCTTCATCCGGATCGCGAAAATTTCCGAGTCCGACGCCAATCAGGCGGAATCGCTGGGCAGCGCCGAGATGCACGCGTTGCCGCAACGTGAGTGCAATGGACGCGAGCTCTTCGCAACTGGCCGGCGGCTGCGGCGGCGTGAAACTGCGCGTGAGGATGCGAAATTCGCTGGTCTTGAGTTTCAGGACCACTGTTCGGCCGATACGTGGTTCCTTCCGCACGGCGGACCAGACTTTTTCGGCGAGGCGGCGAATCGCGTCTTCTGTTTCTTCCAGTGCGAGATCGCGTTCGAAGGTGTCTTCCGCAGAGATAGATTGAGTGGGCCGATCGGGGATCACGGGGTTCTCGTCGATGCCGAAGGCGAGCTCATGCAGGCGCAGGCCGTGGCGGCCAAAGTGACCCTCCAGGTTTTGTAATTCAAGCGCCCGTAAATCGCCCACCGTATGCACGCCAAGGGCCGCCAGGCGCTGCGCTGTGACTTTGCCGACTCCGGGCAGCCGGTCGACCGGGAGTGGCGGCAGGAAAGCATCGATTTCCTCGGGCTGAATGACGAAAAGGCCGTTGGGCTTGCGCCAGTCGGAGGCGATCTTGGCCAGGAATTTGTTGGGCGCGACGCCGGCTGAGGCAGTCAGGTTCAGCTCGTCGCGAATTGCTTTGCGA
The DNA here is from genome assembly GCA_030041515.1 of Acidobacteriaceae bacterium. Lineage (GTDB taxonomy): Bacteria > Acidobacteriota > Terriglobia > Terriglobales > Acidobacteriaceae > Palsa-343. Next base: position 23,933 of record JASHNS010000001.1, read on the forward strand.
ATGGCGTGCGCCACTTTGGTGGCGGTCGGGATGGCGGCTTTGTTCTCGGTCACGTCCAGATAGGCTTCGTCGAGGGAAAGCGGCTCGATCAGATCCGTGTAGCGGGAGAAAATCTCTCGGGTCTGCCGCGAGACGGCACGGTAGCGAGGAAAATCCGGAGGGACGAAGACGGCCTGGGGGCAAAGCCGTTCGGCGCGCAGGGCAGGCATGGCTGAGCGCACGCCGAAGCGTCGAGCCTCGTACGAGGCTGCGCAGACCACGGATCGGGTGCCGCGCCAGGCCACAACGACAGGCTGTCCGCGCAGCATGGGATTGTCGCGCTGCTCCACCGACGCGTAAAAGGCATCCATGTCGATGTGGACGATCTTGCGAACCGCCATGCGGGAAGGGTAGCAGGATGGGCCAGCGCCGGTAACTGCTTCGATGGGCAAAGCGTCACGTCCATCGAACGGCCGGGCTGTTCTTAAGCTTGTTTTCAGTTGGGCGGTTTATAAAGGATGCGGGGGCTGGTGGGTCAGCGCCCCGCACTACGCTGCAAGGACGGAACAATCAAACATCTTTTGGGGAGAGCGAACAGTTCTGGGGAGTATGGCGCAAAGCCGGCTTACAGGGTGCTGGTGTTTGCGGCCTGTGCGCTGGGTGCGATCTCCGCCGTTGCGCAGCAGAGCGTTCGGTTGCCGTCCGCCCCAGCCACTCAGGCGGGTACAAACCCGGGCGCGAGTGCTGAGAACGCCTCCGTCGCGGTGGAGATCACGCTCACGGATGCGATCGATCGAGCCAAGAAGCTAAGTCCGACCCTGGCAGCCGCCCTGGCCAGCGCGAAGACCGCCGCAGAGGCGACGGTGCAGGCGCGGGCTGCCATTCTGCCCAATGTCCTCGGAATCGGCCAGTACCTTTACACCGAGGGCAACGGCACGCTTTCGGCACGATTTATCGCGAACAATGGCGTGCATGAATACACCGCGCAGACGGATGTGCACCAGGCGCTCTCGGCGCCTCTGCTGCTGGAATACCGGCGCAGCGCGCTGTTGCGGGCCGTGGGCCGCGATCAGGCGACGATGGCGGAGCGCGGCCTTCTGGTCACGGTCGTGCAGGCTTACGCCACGCTCTATGGCGCGGATGCCAAACTGAAGACCAGCCAGGACACGCTGCGCGCTGCGCAAAACTTCCTGACAATCACGAAAGAGCGCCAGGAGAACGGAGACGCGGCCTATGCCGACGTGCTGAAGGCACGCATTCAGGCGGATGACGCGCAATCCGCGGTAGACGATGCGACCCTGGCCCGCGAACTGGCGCGCGTGGAACTGGCTCTTCTGATCTTCGCGAATGTGAACCAGCCCTACACGCTGGTTGACGATCCAAGCCGGGTTCTGACGCTCCCGCCCATGGCCGAAGCGCAGGCGGAGGCGGACACATCGAATCCGGATCTGGATGCGGCGAAGAGAAGCGAAGCGGCGGCACGCAAGGAACTGAACGCAGCGCGCGCGGGATATTTTCCCGCGCTGTCCTTCGATTATCTCTACGGCATTGACGCGAATCAGTTCGCCACATATGGATACTCCCAAAGCACGTACGAGGGCTTCGGGAGGAGGAGAGTGCAGAACCTCGGCTACTCGGTACTCGGCTCGCTGAACCTGCCGATTTTTACCTGGGGGGCCACGCAGAGCAAAGTGAAGGACGCGAAATCCGCGGAAGATGTGGCGCGCATGGATCTGGGCTTTGCGCGCCGCCAGGCCGCGGGGGATTTCGAGGAGTATTACGCGGCGGCGCAAACTGCCCAGCGGGATGTGGCCACTCGGCGGCAGGCGGTCGCAGACGCGATTGAGAGCCGCAAGCTCACGCTGCTGCAATACAAGGCCGGCGCCGCGACGGCCCTGGAAGTGGTGACCGCGGAGAGCGACGTGGATACGGAGAGCGCGGCGCTGTACGACGCGATCACCCGCTATGCGACGGCGGTGGCGAATCTGGCCACGCTTACGGGGAAACTGTGAAAGACATTCGCCTTCAGACTCTTGTGTCCGCCGCATTGTTGGCAGCGTGCGTGGGGGCAATCACAGCCTGCTCGAGCCAATCTGCGCCGGAGCCGCCACCCGTGGCGGTCGAGACGGTGACCGCGAAAGTGCAGCCCATCGAGGACATTTTCCAGGCTCCCGGCATCCTGTATCCGGTCCATCAGGCGTCACTCACGCCCAAGGTTACCGCGCCCGTCGAGCGGTTTCTGGTGAATCGCGGCTCGAAGGTGCACAAGGGAGAACTGCTGGCAGTTCTGGACAATCAGGATCTGCAGGCCGCCGTGATTGCTGCGCGTGGCACGTACGATCAGGCGCGCGCCACGTATGAAGCGACCACCTCCTCAACGCTTCCGGAGGAGATGCAGGCGGCGCAGGCTGCGCTCACTGACGCGAAGAGCACGCTTGATCAGGAGCAGGAACTCTACCAGAGCGAGACAAACCTGTATCACGAGGGCGCAATCCCGCGAAGGCAGGTGGATGCGACAGCAGTGGCGCTGACCGCCGCAAGAAACGCATACCGGACGGCGCAAACGCGCCTTGAGAACCTTCAAAAATCCGGTGCGGCGCAACAGCAGCAAGCAGCGAAGGGGCAGATGGAGTCCGCGCGCGGGCAGTATCTGAGCGCCGAAGCGCAGCTGGCCTATTCGGAGCTGCGCAGCCCGATTGATGGGGTGGTAACGGATCGCGCCGTGTATCCCGGAGACATCGCACCGGCGGGAACGCCGCTGATCACGGTCATGGATATTTCCAAAGTGATCCTGCAGCTGCATATTCCGCAGCCGGAGGCGGCGCAGCTGCATCTCGGCGATCCGGCTACGCTGGAAGTTCCCGGAATTTCAGGCGGTGTGCCGGCGAAGGTCACCATCATCAGCCCGGCGCTTGACCCCAACAGCACCACGATCGAGATTTGGCTGGAGGCGGACAATCCGCACCGGATGCTGGCTCCGGGCACTTCGGTCACGGCTTCCATACTGGTTCGGAAGCTTCCCCGGGCGCTCGTGGTTCCGGACTCTGCAGTCCTGGTGGGTGAGAATGCTGAAGCTCGCGTGATGGTCGTTGGATCGGATGGCGTGGCGCACTCCAAGCCGGTGACCACGGGAGTTCGCAGCGGTAATCTGACGCAGATTCTGAGCGGGATAAAGGCCGGAGACGAGGTGATTGTGGGTGGAGCGTTCGGGCTTCCGGATGGCACGAAGGTGAAAGCGGTTCCGGAGTCTGCCAATCCAGCGGAAGGCCAGGAGTAAGCGATGGCCGAGCGGATGCCCGAACCGCCGACCCAACCCGGAGCAGAACCCGCGAGCGGAGCCAGGAACGCCTGGTTTTCTGTTTTCTCCAAGCCAGTCATTGCCCTGATTGTTGCGATTGCGGGGATGGGCATCTACGCCGCGTTCACCATTCCCATCGCGGTATTTCCGACTACAAATTTTCCGCGGGTGATCATCGGGATCGACAACGGCGTGATGCCGATCGACCAGATGATGGTGACGATCACGCGTCCCATCGAAGAAGCGGTGAACAGCGTGCAGGGGCTGGAGACAGTTCGCTCCATCACCAGCCGCGGCACAGCGGAGATCGACCTTTTCTTCGACTGGAAAGTGGACATGTTCCAGACGCTGCAGCGGGTGTATGCAGCCATGTCGGGCGCGCAGGCATCGCTGCCGCCGACGGTCAAGATCGACGTCCATCGCCTCCGTTTTTCCAGCTTTCCGATCCTCTCCTTCGGCATGACATCCGACAGCATGCCCCAGACGCGGCTGTGGGAAATCGCGACGTACGACGTCAAGCCGCGCCTGAACCGGGTGAGCGGCGTTGCCTCTGTGCTGATCCAGGGCGGGGATGTGCCGGAGTACGACATCATCCCCGATCCGGCGAAGCTGCTGCGCGCCGGAGTCACCGTGCAGGACATTCTGGCGGCGGTGCAAAGGACGAACCTGGTCGAGTCGCCGGGACTGATTGCGTCGCATCACGAGCTGGTGCTGGATCTGGTCGACAGCCAGGTTCACGATCCCAGCCAGCTGGGGAGCATCGTCATCAAGAAAACCCCGGCGGGAGTTCCAGTTCTGGTTGGCGATGTGGCCACAGTGCAGCCGGGCGTTCAGCCGCGATACACCATTGTGACCTCCAACGCCCAACCTGGCGTGCTGCTCAGCATCAACCGTCAGCCCGGCACGAACACTGTCGCCGTGACCGACGGTGTTTACGCAGAGCTCAACCAGATCCGGAAGACGCTGCCGCCCGGCATCAGGTTCTCAGTCTTTTACGATCAGGGCGAGCTGGTGAAGGAGGCAATCGCCAGCGTCCGTGACGCCATCCTGATCGGCATCCTCCTCGCCACACTGGTCATCGTCGTTTTCCTGCGCGACTGGGGAAGCTCGCTCGTTGCCGGTCTCGTGATTCCGGTCACGGTGGCCATCACCTGCGTCGTCCTGAAATTGCTGGGACAAAGCTTCAACCTGATGACGCTGGGCGGTCTGGCGGCGGCAGTTGGTCTTGTGATCGACGACGCCATCGTCGTGGTGGAGAACATCGTCATTCACCGCGACGCGGGGCAGAGCCGCATCCGCGCCATTCGCAGTTCGCTTGCGGAGCTGAAGGTTCCGCTGGTCGGCTCGACCGCAACCCCGGTCGTTATCTTCCTGCCCCTCGTGCTTATCACCGGCGTCACCGGGACATTCTTCCGGGCACTTGCCATCACGATGACAGCGGCGCTGATTACATCGCTCGCTCTGGCGTTGACATGGACTCCGACGCTCAGCCAGTATTTTGTCCGCCGTGAGGACGCTGCGCGACCTCCGGAGTCGCTCTCTGCAGAGGAGGAGAGCAGGGACGAGCAGCGACGGCTGCTGGAGGCCGAAGAGGCCAGCGTAAGCGGATGGATGCGCAAGATCATTCAGCGCTACGAGCAACTGCTCAAGCTGGTGCTGAACCATCCCTTATGGCTCACCGGATTCGCTCTTCTGCTGATTGCCGCTTCGTATTTCAGCTACAGCGCGCTGGGCAGCGGGATGTTGCCAAAGATGGACGAAGGCGAGTTCACCGTGGATTACGTGATGCCGCCCGGCGCTTCGCTGGCCGAGACGAATCGCGCCGTGGAAAAGGCCATCGACATCATCCACACGATTCCCGAAGTGGTGGCCACGTCACGGCGCACGGGACTGCAACTCGGCCTGGCGGCAGTAACGGAAGCGAACACCGGTGACATCTCAGTGCGGCTGAGCAACCACCGCAGCCGGAGCATATTCGAGATCATGGACGAGCTGCAGGACAAGATATCCGCGCAGGATCCTGTCCTGGATATCGATCTCCATCAGACGCTGGAGGACATGATTGGCGATCTGACGAATGAGCCGCAGCCGGTTGTCGTGAAGCTCTTCTGCGACAATCCGGCGATGCTGCGGAAGTGGGCGCCAATCGTGGGCGATGGAATCGCCAAAGTCCCGGGCGTGGTTGGAGTACTGGACGGCATCGACGATACGATCAGCAGCCCGGAAACGATCTATCAGGTTCACCCCGAAGTGACTGCAACCAGCGGATTCACTCCCGAAGAAGTCGGCACTGATACGGCGGCGCTGATGGATGGCGTGGTGGCTCCCACGCCGATGGTGGTCAATCATCATGAATACGATATTCGGGTGCGGTTTCCGGAACAGTACCGCGCGACACCCGAAGCGCTGGACAACACCGTATTCGTCAGTTCTTCGGGAAGCACTGCGGCGCTGGGCTCCCTTGTGAGCGTTGAGAATCTGCCGGGCCAGACCGAAATCCTGCAGGAGAATCTCCAGCGTCTGGATGAAGTGACCGCCCAGTTGCAGGGCACGAGCCTTGGCCAGGCAATTGCCGGAGTCAGGAAAACGGTTGCGTCGCTCCATTTGCCTCCGCAAATTCGCGTAGCGTACGGCGGGACCTATGAGACGCAGCAGCAGTCATTCCATGATTTGCTGCTGGTGCTGTTCACCGGGCTCCTACTGGTCTTCCTGGTGCTGCTGTTTGAGTTCCGCAGCTTCGCGGCGCCGGTCTCGATTCTGGCGTCGGCGGTTCTCTCCACCTCGGGCGTTTTTCTGGCCCTGCTGATCACCGGCACCGAATTCAATATCTCTTCATTCATGGGGCTGATCATGGTGGTCGGGATCGTTTCCAAGAACGGAATTCTGCTGCTGGATGCGGACGTGAAATTCCGCGAGATGGGCATGTCTCCGCGCGAAGCCATGATCCAGGCGGGGCGCCGGCGTCTGCGGCCGATCATGATGACGGCCGTGGCCGCGGTGTGCGGCATGTTCCCGCTGGCGCTGGCTCTGGGCGCGGGGTCGGAGATGCTGCAGCCGCTGGCGATCGCCGTTATCGGCGGCATCGCGATTTCCATGCTGCTCTCGCTCATCATCACTCCGGCCGTGCACTACTACATGACCGGCCAGGGGTGAGGGATGGAGCGGATCGCGCCAGTCTGAGAATGGCGCGCATCTCTTCGCATCAAAAACGGAGGAGGTACGACGCCTTTACATAGAGATTCTTGCCGTCATTCGTGAGGGAAGAATAGGTAGGCGGCAGGATGGGGTCGGCGCCATTGCACAAGCTGTCGCTGTCGCGGGTGCAGAGGGCACGATTGATATTGGCGAAGTTTCCAATGTAGCCAAAATACAAGGCCGTTCCAGGATGCGGCATATAGGTGAAGAGCGCGTCGGCGAACAGGGTTTTGGAATTGCTTTGGTCTGTGTACTGCTCGTTGGGCAAATAGGAAATGTACTGGCCGATCAGATTGATGGATGCCGCTTTGGTGAGCTGGTAATTCCAGCGCGAGATCAGCTCATGATTGTTATAGACGTCGGAGTCACCAGTGGGAGTGGTGAAGCGCGTGTAGACATAGCTGTTTTGGAGGTATACGTCACGGAAGGGCTTTACGTTCAGGTTGACGTTGGGCGATGCGACATCGACGGGACCGGGGCCAGCCCCATTGGGCGGCGAGTAATTGATGGCGCTTCCCTGGTAATAGCCGCCGCCGACGGATAACCACGGCAGGGGCGAGGTGTAGATATTCACGCCGGCGGTGTCGTTTGGGTAGTTCACGTCATGCGCGAGCGCGGGATAGTCGATGGGACGCAGGCGGTCTTCACCCAGCGACATATTGACAGAGAACGACGTTCGCGCGGCGAGGTTGAAGTTCCAGGACGGATTGAAGTAATAGTCGAGGGGCACGCCATGGTGATCCCAGATGCGCTCGCTGTAGACCTGGGGGCTGTCCTCGAGGATGAAGCTGTTACGGGGCCGAAAATTGTACTGGTATGCCCCATTGATCTCGCGAACGTCGGGGCGAGTAAAGAAGCCGGTGTCGGTGACGAAGCCGGCGGCGGTGTCGCTGTAGGCGATCCATCCGCTGTTGTGGAGGGATGAGTAGGCGGCCTGCTGATACCAGGCCTGTCCGCTGCAGTAGAGGGCCAACGAGAGGCAGTCCTGCTCGCCGGCGGTGCTGTTGCTGATGTTTCGAGTCTGGGAGGCAAGGCCCTGGCCGGTGAAGGTCCAGCGCGTGCGAACACGGGCGCGGTAATCGAAGCCTCCCGCGCGATTGAACGAATTCAGATATTGGCGGTTGGCGTAGACGAGGCCTACGTCCGACATGGAGCCGACATCACGGTCCAGCCGTCCGACGTAGAAGCGGGCACGAGTATTGGCCTGAGGATTGCCGGGAGGGACGGCCTGGCCTGGGCTGCGGTCATCGACCGCGAGCAGTCCAAGGGCCCATGCGCCGAGTTTGCCGGTGAGACGAGCGCCCATCTCGGGGGTGACGATGTTGTTTGTGTAATAGAGATTGATGGGTGTTTGGAAGTAGCTGGCGTTCTCAATGAAGAAGGGCCGCACTTCGGGGTAGTACGGGGGGAAACGCTGGTTCGGTGTCGCGGGGTTGTCGATGCCAACCTGGCTGAAATCGGGATTGAGTGTGGTGTCGAGGACCAGGCTGTTGTGCAGGATGAATTTGCCATCGATGCCGGCGTACCCCTGGAGGTGCTTATCCTGGAAGTAGGGATTGAGGGGATTGACGACGTCGAGTTGCCGGATATTGCGGGCGAGGGAATAGGGCTCGAGCTGAATATTGCGCCCGCGTTCGACGTCGGCGAAGCCTTCGGCAGCCACATCCTGGGTGAGGTATCCGGCGATGTTGTGGCGGATGCGGGGCCAGAAGTCCGACTCATTCGTGTGCGCGATATTGCGGCCAAGAATGATGCCCCAGGTGCGCATTTCGCCGGGGGCGGCCTTTGCAAAATAGAGGCTGGCGAACGGGATCCGGAACAGGACGACATACCCGAAGGGCGTGCGGCGGCCCCATGTGTCCCACACGGTATCGAAAGAGTAGTCGTAGCCGCTCTGCTCGGTGTAGAGAGCGTCGGCCTGGATGCCGAGGGGGTTGCTGGCGAAAAAGAAGGCCCGGCGATGGTCGTGGAAGGTGTCGAGCATCATCTCGACGTTGTCGTCAGAGGCCAGGTTATCGCGCTGCAGCATGTGAGCGCGGATCAGGGACGGGGTGGCGTCGTGGCAGACGAAGGCCGCAAAAATGGCGTCGTGGGTGTAGCCCAAGTAAGCGACGGTGCGTTCGCTGGGCTGGTTGCCGTCCTCGGGATAGCGTTCGACAAATCGATTGACCCGGAGCATGTCTCGGGCGACGCCGGAGACTGCTGAGGGATCCAGAAACTCCTTCAGTATGGGGCTGGAGGCAAGGCGCGGAATGACGATCGAATCCGGCGGCATGAGCATCACGCCGCCCCCGTGTGCTGTGCCGGTAATCCGGCTCATGGAATGCTCGCGGGCAGATGCCGCGGTGGAAGGGAAGAACAGGACCAACGCCAAGATCAGCGAAAACAAATACTTCAGAAAGGACACGCAGTTTCCAGGCCCGCGCTCGTTGGGAAGCGCTCGGCAAGCTATGGGTTTGAAGATGAAAACGGATCAAAAAGCGAAAAACGAACTCCCTGCTTCTCTTTATAACGCACGAATTCGCTTCGAAAGCTGAGGAAAGGAACGAGAGAGAGTCTTCCTGAACGGACTGCGCGGGGGAGAGCCCTCGGATGACCTCCTCCAGCTGTTTTTGAGGTTCAGCGTTCTGAATCGTTTTGGGGCAGTTTCGGCACGACGGAGCTCGGATGATCAGACCGGAGTGCATGAAGGCACCGATTCGAATCGGCGAAGGATGACTCCACAGACGAACAATTCGATCAGGAAAAATGTCGTGGCCGAAACGAGCATGCCGGAGGTATAGTGCACGATTGGCCGAAGCTGAGGGTAGAAGCCGTGCACGTGCCAGGACCAGAGGGCGCCACCCAGCAGCGCGAGGATCGGCAATCCAGGAAGTAAACCGCGGTTGAAGGCGCGCTCTACCGGTTGGATGGGCGGCGCGGCGGAAGGCTTGGTGGTCCGATACCACCAGCAAATCCAGACGAGAATCACCGCAGCGCCGAAGAAGCTGCTCGCATACTCCAGCAGGTTGTACATCTGGATCTTACCGATGGCCGGCAGATCAATCCAACCCTGCAACAACGCCCAATTTTCACAAATCCAGGAGTCGCGATGAGTGAACGCGTCCCACAGGAGGTGGGTTGCCGTGCCAGTGAGGATGGAAACCGCAATCAGGGCAAGGCGCTTTCGCGGCCAGAACGGGAAGTCGCTGAGGCTGCTCGTGAGCCTGCGCCGGAAGCCGGAGGGCAGAAACATGAACACCGGCTGTTTCAGGAAGGCGTGGAAGAGCCAAAGAGCCGCGAGAGCGACGGGCAAATCCAAAACAAACATGCCTGTGAAGGTGTGCGTGAAGGAGATTCGGCCGGGCAGGAAGACGAAATGGGGAAAATCGGGGATGAGGCAGCCCATGACGACGGCCGACATGATCAGGGGTGTCCGCCGAAACGGGATGGCGGCAGCCGGATGGGATAAGGTGAAGGGCATACTCCCAATTAGAAGAGCACATCGGGGAATCCAAAACAAACCCCCAAAGATACGGCGGGAGCGCTTTTCGGGCGGCGGGTGACGCGCGTGGGCGAACGCGTGCCTGTGAGGGCAGAAGGGCCGGGACGCATGAGCTATGCAGTGTGGCGGCCTCAGCAATAGCGAAGGCTGGCAACGGGCCATGAAATTTTTTCCCCCAGCAGCGTGAGGTCCTGTTGTTTCGACACAGGATGAGGCCAGAGAGCAGGGTGCTCGGGGGTGATCGAATCTTCGCGGTCGGTAGAGGCCGGAACTCGGATGATTCGGTGCGCGGCGGCGGCGCGGGGCCTGAATGTGCCACGACTGTCAGCTAACATCCATTTTTTCAAAGGTTTACTTGTTCATCTCTGCGGGCAGAGAATCGGTCTGGATTCGCCTGGGCGGGGTAAATTGTCTTCCTGCCGAATAAATTTCACGTTTCGCTTCACAACGGCCTTCCACGTGCTCGGTCGATTTTCAACGCCTACACAATTTGTTCCTGAGGCGCAAGAATACTCGGCTGTTTGGGCCTGAGAGTGATTTCGCCCTTTTGGCGCGGTTTGCGTTCAGATTGAAGGGAAAGTGTGCGGGTAAGGTACGTTTTCAGGTGGAACGCGCGGTTGCGAAGTTGTCGCCTCTCAGCTGGGCTGGCGATTCGAAAATACGCACACTCTGTTTTGGGTAGTCAGAGCCGCCACCTGGCAGCTGGAGGGGCGGGCCCGCGGCAGATAGTGAACGCCGGGGCGTTGCTGGTCCCCTTCCTGGCAGGCATGCTCGCGTTGGGCGTGTCCGGCTGCGGAGTTGCGATTCCGGGTGCCAACAGCAACAGCACCGGTACGCTTGTCGTCTCCACGCAAGCCATCAATTTCGGCAGCGTGATCGTCGGACACACGGCAAGTGCGACTGTCTCTCTGATCAATACCGGTTCAGCGCCCGTTCAGATCGAACAGATCGATCTGCAGGGTGCGGCTTTCGCGGTAAATGGGCAGAGTAGCGCGCCGATCAGCGTCGCCGCAGGGACGTCGTACAGCCTGGGCGTTTCGTTTCACCCAACTTCGACCGGAGCGGCAACGGGTGCGCTGATCCTGACCAGCAGCGTTTCTTCAACCAGCCAGGTGATTGTCTCCCTGAGCGGGACCGGAGAAGCCATTGCGGCCAATCCAGCCCTGGGTGGGCTGACTTGCGCAAGCGGGGCGCTGACCGGGGCCGGGACAGACAGCTGCACTGTCAGGCTGACGTCTGCGGCGGACTCCAGTGGACTCGACATTTCCGTGGCAAGCAACACGACGGCTGTATCGGTGCCTGCGTCGGTGAAAGTTCCGGCGGGAAAAGGAAGCGCCACGTTCACGGCAATGGTCTCGGCGGTCGCGAAAGCGGAGAGGGCAGCGGTGACGGCGACGGCTGGTGGAGTGACGAAGAGCTATTCGATCCAACTGGGCGCCGAGGGACCCGGGCTGACCCTGCAATCGACGAGTGTGCCGTTTGGCGATGTGATTTTGAATTCAGCGGCTACCCAGACGGTGTTGCTGACGTCGTCGGGGACAGCGGCATTGACGGTCAGTGCGATCGCCATAACGGGGAAGGGGTTCAGCCTGACCAACGGAAGTTCTCCGGTGACCCTGCAGCCAGGGGAAACGGCGACCCTGGAAATTCAGTTCGATCCGACTGTGGCAGGATTATCAACCGGGACAGTGACGCTGACCGCGAATACCTCGGGGGACACAGCGACGATCGCGCTGAGCGGAACCGGAGAGGTGCAGGGGGAAGAGGCATCCTACGAAGTCGAATTGAACTGGGTTGCGCCGGCGGATTCTGCAGATCCAGTGGCGGGGTATAACATCTACCGGGCGGTCAGCGGAAGCTCATCCTACCAGTTGGTGAACGCGAGTGTTGACAACGTGACGAGCTATACCGACACGGAAGTCCAGAACGGAAAGTCCTACACGTACTATGTAGTCAGTGTGGACGCAACTGGGAACCAGAGCGCACCGTCGAATGTGTTTAGTGCGGTAATTCCCTGAGGGATCTCCGGTTCGGGTAACTCCGTAGAATCCCGCCTCCGCCTGGCGCCACTGAGTGGTGCAATGTCAAGCGGGAAGAAGGCGGTGACCGGTTTTGGACTTTCTGTTAGACCTCGCTTCCAGCCCCTCTCCGCGGCCCAGCTGGCTCGAACTCCACCCCGATCACCTGCACCTGTCTCACAAGATGCAGGTAAGCCAGGGTGCTGTCCGATTTACTTCATAGCTGGTCCTCCGTGGCACCTGCACTGACACGGTCAATCCTCAACCTCCTCACATGCGCGGCGGAGAGGCCGAACTGAGTGCGCATCGAAATAAGGCTTCGACATTTCTGCGTCTCGGCAAGAATGAATGCCAAATCATTGACTGCAAATGATGCGCCCGCTGCACGGAGTCTTGCGAGTTTGGATCCGATGGCCCATAATGGCTGGACGACATCCGGTACAGCGTGAATCTCTTAGTTTCGGCAGGTACTTGTGGTTACCGAAAGCTTCCGATCCTCGGTGTTTCGAGCAAAGTGGTACTACTTCAAAATCAGGCGCAGTGGACTCCGAAACGGCTGGCATGCGGCATCACGGTACTTTTCGCGCGTGTTTCTCGACGCCGTTTATTTTCCGCGTCATGGGAAGGACAGGACGCTTTATGTTATAGGGCTATTCGGCAGTGGCCGCATGTATGTAGAGGAGCTTTTGCGGCAGAACATTGGAAGAAGGGCGAAGTTTATTCAGAGAGGCATTCGCGTTTGTTCGCGTCCGACTTCCAGGGTCTACGCCGGCCATTCGACGATGAAATATTTGTCTCGCCAACAGGCGCCTCCTGCTGTAACCCACCGTATATTGCAAGCGAAGCAATCCGGAAATGCTGACCTGATTTTCATTTACCGGCATCCACTCGATTCTCTGTTGACGAATTGGGTTTGGTGGCGCGAATACCTTCTTCGAGACCGATGGCTGGAGGGTATTTCGTCCGTCTATAAAAATACAGGGGAGCTCTGCCTGGATTTGGAGAAGTACTTCTCCGAATTCGAGAGTTTTGCCGGAGGGGGTTCCCCTTTTTCCGCGGACGCCGCGGGTCTGGGCTTCCTGTCATTTCCCCAGTTTGTTGAGGAGACTGAGCTTTTTATCCAGTCAGCCACCCTCAGTTTGCGAATGGAGGACTTCGCCGTCGATCCTACTAAGGAGCTCTCCAAGCTCTTTCGAGCTATCTCTCTGGATTTTGATCCGTGTGAACTGCGGGTTGCGCCGCCGGCAACCAGGATGTATCGCTTTCTCGAGGTCAAAGAGCGCGTGCCCCAATTCAGAAGCTTCATTGCTGATCTGGATCCAACGACGAAGGCTCAAATAGAAAAAATGGGCTATTCCTTGTAAAGGTGGCTGGCGGCTCGGCTGTGGGGTAGGCGATTTCGGGCGCCCGGTACGCCTCCCCTGGGAAAAGGCACCACTGAACCTGCGAACGAAATGACAAAGCCCGGCACCCCATTCAGGGGGAGAGGAGCGGCGTGTCGCTTCCTCGTGGTTTAAACCATTGCAATTCAATACTTTAACCTTGGCTTCTGGGGGTGGGTGGCATACTCGCGTCTGCTCAGGCTGACCCGATGCTCGAAGTTCGAAATGATGTTTCATTTCTGTTAAATATCTGTTACAAATGTGCCAATCGCATTTCGAATATCTCTTTCCACAACAGGTGTGTGATGCTAGCCACCGCATACGAGGCGAACCCACGGCTTAAGCCGGTAGGTGAAGCATTCACTGGTCGAGTCTTCTGGGTGACCGGGTTGTCGGGTGCCGGCAAGACAACCATCGGGCGCGAACTCTGGAAACGGCTGCGGGCAGAGGGTCATCACGTCGCGTTTCTCGATGGCGATGAGCTTCGCGGTGCAATTGCCGATGATCTCGGACACAGTGCAGAGCATCGACGGCAATCAGCGATGCGCAATGCTCGCTTGTGCCGGTTATTGGCCGAACAGGGGATTGATGTCATTTGTGCCACCATCTCAATGTTCCATGATGTGCAGCGCTGGAATCGGCAGAATATCCCGGGATATCGTGAAATCTATGTTCGGGTACCGATTGAAGAGCTGCGACGGAGAGACGGTAAGGGCCTTTACGCGGGTGCCGAGAACGGTGCAGCGCGCAATATCGTCGGCCTTGACGTGCCAGCGGAAGCTCCTGAAGCACCGGACATAGTTCTGGACAATTATGGCGCGCTGGATGTCGCCACAGCGGTGCAGCGCATCCTGGAGCAATGTGTCGAAAAGCAGGGGGCGCACGCATTCCGAGAAACGCCCACCGGAATAAGAAAAACCAAAGCCGAAACTCTGGAAGCCCTGGCGCCCCTTGTTCAATATGCGCGCGTGCTCCCGCAAGTCCGGTGCTCGGTCGCCGAATGGCGCGCAGATCCTTCCCGCATCCTCTCGGACATCAATGCTGAAACCTGGGGTTGCGGCCGCCTGATCGTGCGCAGCAGCGCAATGAGCGAAGACGGCGCAGCCAAGAGTCTGGCAGGCAAGTACGATTCGGTGCTCGGGGTTATGGGTGTCACTGCCGTGGCGAATGCGATCGATCAGGTCATTGATTCATTCGGAAATGACCTGGATGACGAGAACCAGGTATTCATCCAGCCGATGCTGGAACAAGTGGTCATGGCAGGCGTCGCCTTCTCACGGAGCCTTGGCGGCGGCCCATATTTCGTAATCAACTATGATGACTGTTCCGGCCTTACCGATCGGGTAACCGGCGGTCTTGGTGAGAACCTCAAGACCTTTTACTGTCTCAAATCGCGGTCGGACGCCTGCCCGTCGTCGCTGGCTCCGGTGGTCGCATTGCTCAAAGAACTTGAGACACTTCTCCACTACGATGCAATCGACGTTGAATTCGCGATCACCGGCGAGGGGCAGCTCTACCTGCTGCAAGTTCGTCCGCTCACCGTCGGGTCCCGCGGCGGTGTGGCAGACGAGCAGGTAGATACAGCGGTTGCCGACATCGAGCAAAAAGTCGAGTTGCTCAGCCGTCCTCATCCGTACCTGCACGGCAATCGGGCCATATTCGGTGTCATGCCGGATTGGAATCCCGCCGAGATGATCGGCTTGAGACCCTTTCCCCTGTCCCTGTCACTCTATTGCGAACTGATTACCGACGCGATCTGGGCTTATCAGCGGGACAACTACGGCTACAAGAATCTTCGAAGTTTCCCACTGCTGGTCAGCTTCAATGGGCTACCCTACATCGACGTGCGCGTTGATTTCAACTCGTTTGTGCCTGGTGACCTTTCAGACGATCTGTCCAGCCGGCTCGTGAATTACTACATCGATCGGCTGCTGGCGGAACCCCACCTCCATGACAAAGTGGAGTTTGAGATCATCTTTTCCTGCTACACGCTCGATCTGCCGCAACGGGTAGCGAGACTTGGGGAGTACGGTTTCTCTCCGCATGACCTGGACGAATTAACTTCGGCCCTGCGAAACCTCACCAATCGCATCATGCATGGGGACACCGCCCTATGGCGGCGAGATCGCGCAAAAATCGACGTGCTGGAGCGGCGACTCCCCGGTATCCTCTCGGCCAGGATGGACAAGGTCAGCCGTATCTACTGGCTGCTCGAAGACTGCAAGCGATACGGCACCCTGCCTTTCGCCGGGCTCGCCCGAGCGGGTTTTGTCGCAGTGCAGCTGCTGCAGTCCCTGGTCACGGTCGGCGTTCTCACTGGCGACGAACGAGCGACATTCATGGCGAGTCTCGACACCATTGGGGCACAGGTGGGAAGGGACTTCGCACAATTGCCGAAGCAGGATTTCCTGGCGCGTTACGGCCATCTCCGGCCCGGGACATACGATATCCTCTCCCCTCGTTACGACGAGGCGCCCGATCTCTATTTCGACTGGTCGGGCGCTCGGCAGCCCGTCTCTCCATCTCCCCGCTTCGCCCTGTCCGTAGAGCAATTGCGGCGCATCGAGCAGTTGCTGCGGGAGCACAGGCTGGAGATTGATGTTCTCAGCCTGATCGAATTCATCAAGGCTGGAATCGAAGGACGGGAGTATTCGAAATTTGTATTTACACGAAGCCTAAGCGACGTACTCTCGCTGATCCGGCAACTTGGCGAAGAGCATGGAATTTCGGCGGAGGATTGCGCGTTCCTCAGCTACGACGCCATTCGCACCCTTTACAAGGAAAGCGGTTCGGTTCGGGAAGTACTGATGCAGAGCATCCGGCAAGGAAAGGAGCGTCATGCTCTTACGCGCAACCTTGTGCTCCCGCCAGTCATTGCCTCACCTGAGGAGGTCGTCGCATTTCATCTTCCACCCAGTCAGCCGAACTTCATCACCAGAAAGAGTGTGACCGCGCCGGTCGCTTCGCTTGGCGATCCGCCGGAGACCTTCGCGGGACGCATACTGTTCGTTCCAAGTGCCGATCCCGGTTTCGACTGGATCTTTAGTCGCAACATCGCCGGTTTCGTGACGCAGTTTGGGGGCGCGAATTCACACATGGCGATCCGCGCGGGCGAGCTCGGAATCCCGGCGGTCATCGGCGCTGGCGAATCCCTGTTCCAGCGCTGGCGGACGGCTCGAACGATTTGCCTTGACTGCATGAATCAAAAAGTGCTGACCATCGAACGTCCGGAGGTTACTGAGAGTCAATTGAACGCTTGTCCGACGGTTGCGTGAAACTCGCCTCCGAGAGGACCTCTGTCAGGAGCGAAAATACAAGTAACGGAGAATGTAAATGAGTTCTGCCCCAGTCGAACACAAAGTAACATGGGACTATACCGAGCATGCAACCCACTATGACAAGAGAGCCGACTACTCCTCAGACGCCATTACCAACCTTTTGCGGACCATTGGCTGCGACAGGTCGAAATCAGTCGCAGAAATTGGAGCCGGGACCGGTAAGCTGACCAAAGAATTGTTGAAGCATGGATTGACGGTAAGGTCGGTCGAACCGAACGACGCAATGCGGGCTATTGGGGTGCGGAACACAGAGAGTCAGTCGGCCATATGGTCCACAGGGACCGGCGAAGCAACGGGGCTGCCATCCAGCAGTTTTTACGCCGTGTTCTTCGGCAGCTCGTTCAATGTTGTCGATCAGAAAGCTGCCCTTGCTGAGGTGTCCAGAATACTGGTCCCACATGGCTGGTTTGCCTGTATGTGGAATCATCGAGACTTGGATGATCCTGTTCAGTTACACATCGAGTCCATCATCAAATCCGCAATTCCGAACTATTCATACGGATCACGAAGAGAGGACCCGACGGAGATCATCAACTCCAGCAGCTACTTCTCCCCTACAAAATCAATTGAGGACCGTTTCGTCTGGAGAATGGAGAAGGAAGACATCATTATTGCGTGGAAATCACACGCAACTCTCAAGCGTCAGGCAGGCAGCGATGCAGTTTTCGATAAAATCATTCTTCAAATCGCCTCCTATTTGGAGGGACTGCCGGAAGTCATCGATGTGCCTTATACGACGCGGATATTCTTTGCAAGAAAAAACACCTAGCCTCGGAGATCCACGCCTTCCTGCAGAGCTGGCTGTCCGGAGGGCCAATTGCCCATGGACAGTCAGGCATGTCACAGGGAAAGCGGGGTCCTGGCCGGAATTGGCCCTGTCATGAGAATAGTCGCCGTTACTCAGAGAGTCATGGTCGTACCGGAGTACGGTGAGCGCCGCGACTGTCTTGATCAGGCGTGGCCTGCATTTCTCGCGAAATGTGGGCTGACGTCGTTAGCGCTTCCAAATGTGCTCGAGGCGGCGCTCGCGTTATGCGAGATTACGAAGGTTGGTGGCGTGGTGCTTACGGGGGGGAACGACCTTGAGCAGTGCGGAGGGGATGCACCGGAGCGCGACGCCGTAGAGTTTGCATTGCTTGACTGGGCACAGAAGCGCGAGCTCCCGGTGCTCGGGGTCTGCCGGGGAATGCAGGTGATTCAGCGGCGTTTCGGGATCGACTTGCACCGCGTGGAGGGACATGTAGCGCGCCGGAAAATCATACGCGTGGAAGGCGAACCACGTGAGGTCAACAGCTTTCATCATTTTGCTGCGCTTGAATCGCGGCCGCCGCTGAATACCTGGGCAATCGCTGACGATGGCGTAGTCAAGGCAGTCCGGCACGGGACGCAGCCGATCACGGGCATTATGTGGCATCCCGAACGGTGCCGTCCCTTCTTATCTGCTGACGTGGAGCTTTTCCGGGAGGTCTTTCGGGTTCAATGATTCGCGCAATCATTCTTGCAGCCGGCCGTGGGAGCCGGATGGGCCACCTCACCGACGATCGTCCGAAATGTCTCGTCGAGCTTCAGGGCAAATCATTGCTTCAGCGTCAAATTGGCGCGCTGCGGCGGGGTGGGGTGGATGAGATCGGCATTGTCCGCGGATACCGCGCCGAGATGATTGATGTTCCCGGTCTGTCTTACTTCGCTAATGAGCGCTGGGAGCAAACCAATATGGTGATGTCGCTGGCCGCGGCTGCCCCGTGGCTGCGTTCGGGATCGGTCATCGTTAGCTATGCCGACATCTTCTACCGGAGTGAGCTGGTGCGCGATTTGGCCGCAGTTTCCGCCCCACTGGTCATCACGTACGACCGGGACTGGCGGCGCCTTTGGACGCGCCGTTTTGCCGATCCGCTTGGCGACGCGGAGACGTTTCGGATAGAAGCTTCGGGCCAGTTGCTTGAAATCGGGGGAAGGGCAGGACGAATCGAGGACATAGAAGGTCAGTACATGGGCCTGCTGAAATTTACCCCGACCGCGTGGAGCGCCATCGAGACGCTGTTGTCCACAATGGCACCTGCTGTGCGCGACCGCCTTGACGTCACTGGCTTACTGCGTCTTTTGCTGGAGGGCAGGTTTTTCCCCATCGGCACTTTTCCTACAGAGGGACAATGGGGAGAAATCGATAGCCCGGAAGACGCCGCGCTCTACGAGCAAATGGCCAGCGATGGTGAGCTTCGGCTCGAAGAGCCGCTGTAAAGCAAGCGTACGAAGATCCCCACTGGACCTGAGGACCGCGTGCTGAAGACGATGGGGCAGGGGAATGTGAAGCTGCACGGCGACGGACCCCGATCCCTGTGCTGGAGCCCGTTCTCAACCGTCGCAAAACTTCGATCGGGTTGTGGGCGCCGGATCCAATTGCGGCTTTCTGAAATGCGCCTGCTAGTCACTGCCGGCATGGAACTAAAGTAATATCAGCTATGAGACTGCGGTGCTCAATCCATGTCGAGATTTCGCCGAGTCCATGGGTGCTGGCAAGTCAAATATAATAAACAGACTACAACCAATTGGTCACCGCATGGTACGAACGTGTCTGGTAACCAGTTCAACAGAGTGCTAGCCTGCGCATGGATTCATGCGCAATCAGCGAAAAGTTACTTCAGTCACTAGTTCTCTGTTCTTTCGCCCGGTATCTGAGCCTGGAGTTGATGGCTCATCGGAGATTTGGATTGAACGAGCGGGATCCTCACCCCAAGGTTGCGGTTTCGCGCACGAGCCCCTTCGTGCGATCGGCGAAGAAGGAACTGGCTGGACGTCGGCATTGCATGATTCGTCGATCGACCGCTGGTTCTATTTGGCTCTGCTCGCTGTCCTGACGTTGTGGTGCTCCCTGCTTGCCTCGGGATGCGGAAGCGTGGTTGCGGGCACGACCGCCAGTTCGCACGACAGCGGAAGCGGATCGTCCTCTTCGGTCGTAATTTCGACGAGTTCGGTGACCTTTGGCTCTGTCGTGGTTGGGCAGACAGCGAGCGCGAGCGTTTCGGTGACCAACCAGGGCGCGTCTGCCGTCCAGATCGCGGCGCCGCAGATTACGGGGCAGTACTTTTCCCTCGTGGGGCAGAGCGCCGGGAGCGTTTCCGTGAATGGAGGGAGCAGCCAGACGTTTAATCTGCAGTTTGCCCCGACGGCGGCAGGCGCCCAGACGGGAACGATGACGCTCACGGCCGGGACCCAAACGCTGACCGTGGCTCTCAGCGGGACCGGGACAGCAGGATTGGGTATGCTGAACGGCCTGAACTGCACGAGCAGCGCGATGACGAAGGCGGGGACGGACAGCTGCACGGTTACGCTGACGGCGGCGGCAGGGACAGGGCTGACGGTGAGCCTGGCGAGCAGCGTTACGGCGGTGACGGTGCCGGGGACGGTCACGATTCCGGCAGGAGCGACGAGCGCAACGTTCACGGCGACGGTCTCGGCAGTCACCAGCGCTGAGCCGGCCGAACTGACGGCGACGGCAGGCGGCGAGACAAAGACTTACACGATCCAACTGGATCCGGCCGCGCCCGGATTGACGCTGCAATCGACAAACGTGTCCTTTGGCGATGTGAGCCTGAACTCGCCGGCGACACAGACCGTGCTTCTGACCTCTTCGGGGACGGAGCCGCTGACGATCAGCGCGGTGACGGTGACAGGAGCAGGGTTCAGCGCGACGGCGGGTAACGCTCCGGTCACGCTGCAGCCTGGGCAGACGGTGAACCTGGATCTTCAGTTCGATCCGGCGGTGAGCGGACCTGCGAGCGGATCGGTGAAGCTGATGACGAACGCCTCGCCGTCGACAGCAACGGTCACACTGAGCGGGACGGGAGATGCGACTTCGTATGAAGTCGATCTGAACTGGGACCCGCCCACCGATTCAACGGATCCGGTGGTGGGCTACGACATCTATCGGGCAGTCGGGGGGAGTTCGTCCTACCAATTGTTGAATTCAGATGTCGATGACCTCGCGGCCTACAAAGACACGACGGTACTGAGTGGCACCTCGTACACGTATTACGTGGTGAGCGTTGACGGGGCCGGCAATCAGAGTTCGCCTTCGAATCTTTTCAGCGCGACCGTGCCCTAGGGCGCTCAGGTCTGCCGAGGTCCGTGGCTGCGGGGAACCTCCGCCCGCGGCATGGTTACTAAAGATACAGCACATTTTGCTCTCAAGGATGAGTTCTTGCACGAAAAAGTCAGCAAATTCATTGCAAAACTAAGCAATTCTCGAACATTCGACGTTTGATCATCCATTAAAACTCTGCATATTCAATCATTTATTCACACTTACAACTAAAGTCACATCGACAATGCACTTCAGTAGCACTACGGTGCACATAAGTAGCTATTCGAATGCTTCGTTAGTGTGACTTCAGTAACTTTTCGTGAAGATCTCTGATGTCGTTTCGGCCTCCTTCTTCGCCGATAAGGTCTTCGATGGATACGGGAGCGTTGCCCGGCTAACGAAAGCAGGAATCGGGAGAACGAACCCGTGCGCACGAAAGCAGTGTGCAGCGTCGCAGGATCACAGCTTGCCCTGCTGTCCTCGGCCTGGATTGAACAGCGTCACCGGATCTGCCGGCGATTGGAAGGCCCGCGGCGAGCACGACTCCCCAGGAGCAGGGAAGGCAGATGCTCGTTCCTCATCCCCATCGGATTGATCTGTTTTCTGGCGACCGGCTGCGGATCGTATGTAGTTGGGACTGCCGGCGGCAGCAATCCCGGAAACGGAACGCTGGTTGTTTCCACCAGCGACCTTGCATTCGGGTCGGTGGCGGTGGGGCAAAGTTCGAGCGCATCGGTGTCCGTGCGCAATGGGGGCAGCAGTGCGGTGGAGATCTCTCAGATCGACGTCGCCGGACAGTATTTTTCCGTTTCCGGTCAGAGCAATGAGAATGTCCGCATCGCCAAGGGAAGCAAGTACGACATCAACGTGAAGTTCGCGCCGGAAACCACAGGAGCCCAAACCGGAACGGTCACGCTGGTATCGCCGGCAGGGAATGTCTCGATCGCACTGACAGGGACGGGAACGGCTGCGCCTGGGGTGCTGGACGGGCTGACGTGCACAACGAACACGATGACGGGCGCGGGAACGGACAGCTGCACGGTGACGCTGACGGCGGCTGCGGGATCGGGCGGGGTGACGGTGGGGCTGGGAAGCAGCGCATCGGCGGTCGTGGTGCCGGGATCGGTGACGGTGCCGGCGGGAGCGGCGAGCGCGACGTTCACGGCCACGGTGACGGCGGTGACGACGGCTGAAGCGGCGGTGCTGACGGCGACGGCAGGGACGGTGACGGAGAGCTACACGATCCAGCTGGGGGCGGCGGTGCCGGGACTGACGATGAGTCCGGGAAGCCTTGGGTTCGGATCGGTGACGGTGAACACGGATGCGACGCCGCAGACGGTGACGCTGACGTCGTCGGGGACGGCGGCGCTGACGATCAGCGCGGCGTCGGTGTCGGGAGCGGGGTTCACGGTGGCGGCGGGCAGCTTGCCGGTGACACTGCAGCCTGGGCAGAAGACGAGCCTGACGGTGGGGTTCGATCCGACGGCGAGCGGAGCGGCGACGGGCGCGGTGACGCTGACGACGAACACGTCGGCGGGAACGGCAACGATCGGGCTGACAGGGATGGGAACGGCTGCGCCTGGGGTGCTGGACGGGCTGACGTGCACGACGAACTCGATGACGGGTTCGGGGACGGACAGCTGCACGGTGACGCTGACGGCGGCGGCGGGATCGGGCGGGGTGACGGTGGGGCTGGGAAGCAGCGCATCGGCGGTCGCGGTGCCGGGATCGGTGACGGTGCCGGCGGGAGCGGCGAGCGCGACGTTCACGGCCACGGTGACGGCGGTGACGACGGCTGAAGCGGCGGTGCTGACGGCGACGGCAGGGACGGTGACGGAGAGCTACACGATCCAACTGGGGGCGGCGGTGCCGGGAATCACGCTGCAATCGACGAACGTTCCGTTTGGAGACGTTACGGTAAATACGTCGGCCACACAGACAGTGCTGGTGACGTCGTCGGGGACGGCAGCTCTGACGATCAGCGCGGCGATGGCTTCGGGAGCCGGGTTCACTGTGATGGGGCCAGGCTTCCCGGTAACGCTCCAGCCGGGACAGACGGTCACCCTGAGTATTCAGTTCGACCCGACGGCAACGGGAGCGGTGAGCGGAGCGGTGACGCTGACGACGAACACGTCCGCTGGAGTGGCGACAATCGGATTGACTGGAACGGGCGAGGCAGCCTCGTACGAGGTCAATCTGAGCTGGAATCCGCCGACGGATTCAACTGACCCCGTGGCGGGATACGATATTTATCGCGCGGTCAGTGGAAGCTCATCGTATCAGTTGCTCAACTCGAGCGTGGATGACCAGACAACTTACACCGACACGACAGTGCAGAGCGGGACATCCTACATTTATTACGTGGTGAGCGTGGACGCGTCGGGCAATCAGAGCGCGCCGTCGAATTTGTTCACCGCTACAATTCCATGAACTCGAAAGCGTGGCGCATAGCCTGACCGGATAAGAGGCACTGCCCATCGCATCTTGCGAGCTCACAGGAGACCGAACACCTGATCGAGTGCCGTTTCCCAGGTGGGCAGCTGTACACCGAAAATCCTGGCCAACTTCTCGCAGTTCAGTGCTGAATTGAGCGGGCGCCGGGCGGGCGTGGGATATTCCGCA
Organism: Acidobacteriaceae bacterium; assembly: GCA_030041515.1. Lineage (GTDB taxonomy): Bacteria > Acidobacteriota > Terriglobia > Terriglobales > Acidobacteriaceae > Palsa-343. Next base: position 47,330 of record JASHNS010000001.1, read on the forward strand.
GTTGAGATGGGCACGACCTGCGGCAATCGCCCATTGAGCATCCTGCCGGCCCGGGCGAAAATGGCCTGCGCGAATCCGCACCAGCTCACAACGCCGCTACAGGTCATATGGTAGAGGCCAACCCAGTTTTCAGGCGCGCCGAAGCGCCCTGCGAGCGCCCCCTCAACGATTTCTCGAGTCGTATCCCCAATTGCAATCGATGTTGTCGGTGCGCCCGTCTGATCGTCGACGATCGACAGCCGCTCACGTTCGCGTCCCAGCCGCAGCATGGTCAGGAGAAAGTTCATTCCGTGCGGGCCGTAGATCCAACTGGTCCGGAAGATCAGATAACGTGGGGCTTCGCGTCGAATTGCCTCCTCGCCTGCCAGCTTGCTTGCGCCATAGATGTTCAGCGGATTGACCGGATCGTCTTCGGCCCAGGGTCCGGATTTGCTGCCGTCAAAAACATAGTCGGTGGAGTAGTGAACCAACAGCGCATTGCGGCGTGCGGCATGCTGGGCGAGAATCTGCGGTGCGCGCGCGTTGACAGCGTAAGCGAGTTCAGGCTCGGATTCCGCCTTATCGACGGTCGTGTAGGCTGCCGCGTTCAGGATGATATCCGGCTCGGTGCGGTCGACCACGGAGCTGATAGAAGCCTCGGAGGTCAGGTCCATCACTTTACGATCGCACGGCAGGAGTTCACCGAGGCCGCTGAAGCTCCTCTGGAGTTCCATACCAATCTGGCCGGATGGGCCGACCAAAAGAATGCGAGGTCTCAAGGAAACAGCTCCGCGTCGCGGAGAAGCGCTCCCTGGCGATCTTTATCGGAGACGACGGCATCATCCGCTGTAACGGGCCACGGAATTGCAATCTCCGGATCGTTCCACACAATCGTCCGCTCGCCTTCGCGCGAGTAGTAGTCGGTCACCTTATAGGCGAAACCGACAACGTTAGTTAGCGCCAGGAAGGCATGACCGAAACCCACAGGAATCCAGAGCATGGCTCCGTTGTCTCCGGTGAGCTCAACAGCTATGTGCTTGGCGAAAGTGAGAGAGCTGCGTCGCAAGTCGACGGCAACATCGATGACGGCGCCGTGCGTGACGCGCACGAGCTTCCCCTGCGGTTGCGCGATCTGATAGTGGATCCCGCGAATGACATTCCTGCTGGAAATCGAGAAATTATCCTGTGCCCAATCAGACGGTAGTCCAGCTTCGGTCATCGCACGCTGGTTCCATGTCTCCCAAAAGGCTCCACGGGCATCACTGAAGATCTTCGGCGTCATCAGGAGCACGCCGGGCAGCTTCGTCTCCTCAATATTCATGACCGCACTAATCCGGGCAGGGTTGGCTCGCGTAAGAGCGCAAGCAGATATTGACCGTATCCGCTCTTCACTACCGGATTTGCCAGGGCGGCCAATTGATCGGAGGTAATATACCCCAGCCGCCACGCGATTTCTTCGGGGCAAGCGATCTTCAGACCCTGGCGCCGCTCGATCGTCTGAATGAACAGGCCGGCTTCAAAAAGCGAATCGTGCGTGCCGGTGTCCAGCCACGCCATGCCGCGGCTCATGATCTGTACGTTGAGCTTTCGTGCGCTGAGGTAGCAGCGATTGAGATCGGTGATCTCCAGTTCGCCGCGCGCTGAGGGCTTTAGGGATGCTGCATGGTGCACGACTTCGTTGTCGTAAAAATAGAGGCCGGTCACCGCATACCGCGACCGCGGCGCCTTCGGCTTCTCTTCCAGGCTAACGGCGTTACCTGCGTCGTCGAACTCGACAACGCCGTATCGCTCGGGATCGTGGACGGGATATGCAAAAACCGTTGCGCCAGTCTCTCGACGCGCTGCTTCCTGCAATTGCTTTGAGAAGGACTGGCCGTAAAAGATGTTGTCGCCCAGAATGAGCGCGCTCGAATCATTTCCGAGAAATTCACGGCCGATGAGGAATGCCTGCGCCAGGCCGTCCGGGCTGGGTTGGACAGCATACTGCAGATTGAGTCCCCAGCGATGTCCGTCGCCAAGGAGGTCGGAGAATCGTGGCAGGTCCTGCGGCGTCGAAATGATGAGGATCTCGCGCAGGCCCGCCAGCATGAGAGTGCTCAATGGGTAGTAGATCAGAGGCTTATCGTAAACCGGCAGCAACTGCTTGGAGACCACGTGCGTGGCAGGGTAGAGGCGTGTGCCCGATCCGCCTGCGAGAATGATGCCCTTCATCGTGCGAGCCGCTCCCCGTAATTATGTTCGATCCATGCCAGATAAGCGCCGCTGCGGACGTTTTCAGTCCACACGCGATGGTCAAGATACCACTGTACGGTGCGCCGCAAGCCGGACTCAAACCGCTCTGCCGGCGTCCAGCGTAATTCCCGTTCGATCTTCGACGCGTCGATGGCATAGCGGCGATCATGCCCGGGCCGGTCCTGGACGAAGGTGATCAGCTGACGTCGCGGGACTGAGGCGGAGTTGCGAGCTGCTCCATGGCCTGTCTTGGCAGCGAGAGGAGGCGCCATCTCATCGAGGAGATCGCAAATCGTATTGACGACGTCGAGGTTCTTTCGTTCGCAGCAGCCGCCAATGTTGTAGGTTTCACCCGGACGACCGCGCTCGAGAACCGCTCGAATGGCGGAACAGTGATCTTCGACATACAACCAGTCGCGGACGTTGCCTCCGTCCCCGTAAACCGGAAGCGGCTTGCCTTCGAGCGCGTTGAGAATTACGAGCGGGATCAGCTTCTCCGGAAACTGGAAGGGGCCGTAATTGTTCGAGCAATTCGTGGTGAGAACAGGAAGCCCGAACGTGTGGTGGTACGCGCGCACCAGATGATCGGAGGCTGCTTTCGACGCGGCGTACGGGCTGTTGGGAGCATAGGCGGTGGCCTCGGAGAACGCCGGATCATTCGGCCCAAGAGTTCCGTACACCTCGTCGGTAGAAACGTGCAGGAAGCGGAAAGCGCGGCGATCGTCCTCGTCGAGAGACGACCAGAAACGCTTCGCCTGATCCAGCAGGGTGAACGTTCCATGGACGTTCGTGCGGATGAACGCGTCCGGGACAACAATCGAGCGATCTACGTGACTCTCAGCTGCAAAGTGGACAATCGCTCGAGGGCGATGCTCCCGCAGGAGTGATCCGACGAGTTCGGCATCGTTGATGTCACCCCGCACCAGCCGATGCCGCGCATCGCCTTCCAGTGAAGCGAGATTCTCCGGATTGCCCGCGTAGGTCAGCAGATCGAGGTTGACGACCGGGGTGCCAGTCGCCTCAATCCAGCCGAGGACGAAGTTGGAGCCGATGAAACCGGCGCCTCCGGTCACGAGGATGGTGTTGGTGAGCTTCATTTTGTTCCGGTGTAGACCTGCTCCATCGGCCGCTCCGCTTCCTCGCAGGTATAAAGTATCCGCTGCTGCAGAGCATTGTCGGTTCCGCGCAGCAGGTGCCAAAGTGAAAGAGAAGCGCCCCTATCGGCCGCTACAATGGATACTGACCACGCGCCCAGACAATCAAGCGATTGACCAAAGACAAGGGGAACACGGTAGGGCGAAGGAAGTCAACGAACAGCACCACGCGATAGGAATCGGTGTCGTTCCACACCTCGTGTTCGTTGCTGTCGTCGAAGATCATGCTTTTTCCCTCCGTCCAACTGCGCACCATATCGCCGACTCGGATTCTGCAACTGCCTTCCGGCCCTGGGATTATTAGTCCAAGGTGATAACGCAGCAAACCCTTATAGGGCCCTCGGTGCGGTGGGATGTGCTTTCGGGGGGCCAGAATAGAAAACATGGACTGCCTCAACCCCGGGATGTGCTGCAACAGCCGAACCGTCTCGGGGCACCGGGCGCAGTTCTCTGGTATTTTCTTTCCTCCAAATGTAGAAAGGAAAAAAGTCTTCCATTGATCGCCTTCAGTGAGTGCGTTCTGCGCCTTCGACACATCCTGGAAATTTGGAATCTCTTCTCGGCGCGTCATCAAGGCGTCTAATTCTGTGCGGATTGATTTCCATCCCGCTTCGATTTGGGCTGTCCAGGGAAACGCTTCAGCTTCAAAGAATTTCCTGTCGGCGTCACGGTAAAACAGGGTCCTCTCGACGATGGCTCGTAACATGTCTCACCTTTCTCGCTTTTCGGCGGACACAGCGGTTATTGCCCAATTTCTGTGTTTGAGTCCTTGAACAGCGGGGACCACACTCGCAGTTCGATCTTGCGCCAATTAAGCTACATCAATCGCACAAGAAAAATAAACGATGAATTTGTAGTTCAAACCGCGCGGGCTCCTGGCTTACCAGAAACTGAGAAGGGGGCGACGACCGCTCTTGTAAACCCCGCTCCTTCGGGAACTTGAACCTGGGGCATCGCAGATTATCACGCAATTCGTTTTTTTTCCACGGTCAGCAGGCCCGTCCGCGCTCCAATTTGTCCGCCGACGCGCTCGCGTTGAAGGGGTACTGTAAACCCAATCTGCGCATTGTTCTGGTTCTCCTTCGCTCTTCTGCCTCTTCAGGAGGCACACCGAAGTCTGCGCCCGCGGACCGGCACTCCGCAGCCATGTAAGAAAATGGGCAGCGACGTGGTAATTGTTGCCCGAGGACGGAGAGAGACGCGATAAAGGATTGCCAAAAAAGTCGCCCGCTAACCACTTCGATTGGTGACGATCCGCATCTGGGAACAAAACGAATTCAGGAAGTGGTCATCCACGTGCTCCGGAGAATTCCAAGTTGCCTTGAAAGTTCCATTTGAACCGTTCGGTACTCGGCAGTTCGGGCTTGGGGTCGTTCCCTTGTTCTCTTCCCCCACCGATAGCAGTTCGGGTTTCGATTGAAGGGGAAGTGTGCAGGTCCGTGAGAATTTGAAGTTGAAGGTTTGGAAGTGGAGAATTCGCTTACTGGCTGATTTGGGTGGGCAGGAAACGTTCCGAGCCGCATTTTGCGAATTCGGCCGAACATCAGCGAGAGTTATGCCGGTAGAGGAATCGAAAGTCGCGGCGATCCTCGTCCCGATTGTGGCTCAGGTAGTCATAGCAGGCCTGTGCGGGTGTGGCGTCACAATCCAGAATCTCAGCAGCGCAAACATTGCTGGTTCGCTGGTGGTATCCGCCCAAGCCGTGGACTTTGGCAGCGTGCCGATTGGTCAGACGGAAAACTCAACGATTTCGGTGAGCAACACTGCGCCCGACTCAATTCAGATCGAGCAAATTCAACTGCAAGGTGCCCCCTTTTCTGTTACAGGACAGAATAGCGCCCCGATCAGCATCGCAGCCGGCCAATCCTACAGTTTAGGTCTCTCATTTCACCCTACATCTGCCGGGGCGACCACCGGAGCACTCATCCTGACCAGCAGCCTCTCTCCTGGGAACCCAATAACGGTGACGCTCAGCGGCAACGGCGAGTTGGTTGCGCACGCAGGTCCCACTCTCAGCGGACTGACTTGCGCGAAAAGCTCGATGACGCTTCCCGGACAGGACACCTGCAGGGTGACGCTGACTGCGCCGGCCGGCTCGGGTGGGGTGACTGTTGGGTTGTCGAGCAACAGCACGGCCGTGAGAGTGCCGGCTCACGTGAGAGTTGTGTCGGGTGAGGCCAGCGACACGTTTATGGCGAGTGTCTCAACGGTGAGTGCGATACAGTCTGTTCACTTAACCGCCTCCGCGGGCGGGTTCACGAAGAGCTACACGATTGATATCGGTAATGCGATTCGCGCGGGCGTGCTAAGCGGATTGACATGCGCGAAAGGGTCGATGGTCGGATCTGGAAAGGACATTTGCACGGTGACGCTGACTGCGCCGGCTAATTCGGGTGGACTGACTGTTGCGTTATCGAGCAGCAGCGGGACGATAACGGTGCCGAACTCGGCGGACGTGTTGGCGGGAACATCAAGCCGGAGTTTTTCGGCGGACGTGTCGCGATTCGAAAAATCCCAGACAGTGCAGTTGACGGCTTCGGTGGCTGGAGTGGTCAAGCATTATTCGATCCAATTGAAATCATCAACCGTGCAGGCTCTGGATGGACTTTCCTGCGAGAGCGTCCGAATGAAGAAGGCCGGTACCGACATCTGCACTGTCACACTCGCGGGCGCGGCTGGATCGGGGGGCCTTACGGTTAGATTAGCGAGCAGCAGCCCCGTGATCTCGGTGCCCACATCCGTGACGGTGCAGGATGGGGCGACGAGCGCGAGATTCAATTCGACAGTGTCAACAGTGATAAGGGCTGAGACAGTGAAGCTAACGGCCTCAGCGTCCGGGATTACGGAGAGCTATTCGATAGATCTCGGCAATTCGACCACGCCGGGAGTGCTGAGCGGCCTGACCTGCGGAAAGGGGCCAACGAGCGGCGCAGGGAAGGACACCTGCACGGTGACGTTAACAGCGCCTGCAGGCTCGGATGGCCTGACCATCGGACTGTGGAGCAGCAACGTGGCTGTGACGGTGCCGAGTTCGGTCAACATGTTGGCGGGAACAACGAGCGAGACTTTTACGGCGAAAGTATCCACGGTGACCAAGGCTGCGACGGTGACACTAACAGCCTCAGCTGGTGGAAAGACCGAGAGCTACGTGATTCAACTCGGTGCTGCGACGCCGAGTCTAAAACTGCAATCGACAAGCGTGGCGTTTGGCGACGTGTCCCTGAATACCCCTGTCACTCAGACCGTTTTGCTGACTTCCTCGGGGACAGCGGCGCTCACAATCTCCACGGCGACGGCCACGGGCGCGGGATTCAGTCGGACGGGACCCGACTTTCCTGTGACGCTCCAGCCCGGACAAACCACAACTCTCGACATTCAGTTCGATCCGACGGTCCAGGGAGCGGCTTCAGGAAAGGTGGCGTTGATGACGAACACGTCGGCGGGGACGGCGATGATCGCTCTGAGCGGGACAGGGCAGGCGGCTAATTCCTATGAAGTCGATCTGACCTGGGATGCTCCTACGGATTCAGCGGAGCCGGTGGCCGGTTACGATATCTATCGCGCCGTGAGCGGCACGTCGTCTTATCAGTTGCTGAACTCCAGCACCGACGGCAGCACGACTTATACGGATACCAAAGTGCAGAGCGGTACCTCGTATCAATACTACGTCGTTAGTGTTGCCGCCTCAGGATCCCATAGTGCGCCGTCCAATTTGTTCAACGTGACGATCCCGTAGTCTCCACTTCGATCGAGCAGTCTGGAGAACTGCTCCCAATCGGCCGACCCGCTGGAAGGTGCGAAACCTACGTTGCTTGAGCAGGAGATTGTAGATTCTCTGGCGTGCAGCACTTCCATGAAAGTCGAGAAGGCCAAGGTTGGCCAGCAAGGCGAAGAGTTGATGGTCCTCGCCTCCCGGGATCCCAACAGCGGCTCCCCGAAATATCGGAGAGTTGCGGAACAGAACTGCTGTTGTTGTGAATAGGTACGCATTAGGATTCGTATTCGGGAGTCCGAGAAAGTCAAAAAATGGCCCGTCGCTGACTCGAACGCCCGGCTGGATGAACCCCTCGATCACAATCTCCGATTCCGCGGGCACCTCAAGTGGCACGGTCCGACAGCGAATAAGCGGGAGGGGCTCTTTAAGCAGGGCTCCGCACACTTCGAATTCATCACGCCCCTCTGGAACAGCGGCGGAGGCAGCCACGATAACGGGCTCGGGTACGCCGATGGCAACCGCCATGGGGAGGGTTAGGTTCTTCAGTTCCGCCCGCAAGACGTGGTTTGACAAGTGGCTTCCGGGATATGTGCTGACCGTCGCTGTACGGGTGCCAAGCAGCCCCATGCGGTACACGCCAACGTTGCGGGCTCCTGTGTCGGGGTGCTGGGTGATATTCACATGCCAGGTTCCGAGGTATCGCCCCACCTCCACTTTCGCCCAATGGGGAACTGGAAGCAACCGCAGGTCGACATCCTCTCCAAGGAAGACGTTCTGAAATACGTCTGAGCTTTCGACGATCGAGGGAGGCAGAGGATTTAAAAGGCGCCTTCCAATATCCGCGACCAGATGCCGCCAGGGGGTGTCGGGGGCCATTCCGAGGCTGAGCGCAATCACGCTGCGATTACGGAGTCCGTTGGTAAAGACCGACTGGCCCGGATAGCCCCTCACGTTTTCAAACAGAAGCGGCACCTTGCATTCGCGAGTAGTTTTCCCGATTTCAAATTGCCAGTGAACGGGCTCCTGAACACGGATTAAGTGTCCTTCGTTCTGAAGAACCTGCAAAAACGAGCGCAGCCCCTCAGGGGGCTGCGATGAGGTGTGTCTTGCCGAAGAATCGATCGCTGCCTGCTGCACAGAAAATCCGTCGTTATGCGAGCGCACCCAGCGCCTCTTCGACTGCGGCCCGATCGATATGACTCGACAAGTCCTTGTCATGGCGTTGAAGCAATTCAGCAGCACGCTTCGCGAAGTAGGTAATAATCAAATCGGCGCCTGCGCGTCGGATCGCCGTCAGCGCCTCGAGCATAATTTCATCACAATTGAGACGCCCCAGACGGGCCGCGCCATCGATCATGGCGTACTCGCCGCTCACGTTATAGGCAGCAACCGGCATGTGAAACTGGCTTTTTGCCCGCGAGACAATGTCCAGACAGAACAGCGCGGGCTTCACGATGATGATGTCGGCGCCTTCCTCGATATCCAACCCGATTTCACGCATCGCTTCATCGGAGTTCGCGAAATCCATCTGGTGAGTCTTTTTGTCGCCAAATGCGAGAGTCGAGTGGGTTCCTTCCTTGAAAAACGGATCATAGAGCCTTGAAGCGAACTTGGCTGCGTAGGACATGATCGGCAGGTTCGAGAATCCACGATCGTCGAGCGCCTGGCGCATTCTCTGGATTTGTCCATCGAGCATGCACGCGGGGGCAACTATATCGGCGCCTGCCTCCGCATGCGACAGCGTAATCTTTGCAATCAAATCGAGGGACGCATCATTGTCCAGATAACCATCCCTGATATAGCCACAATGTCCGCTTGTGGTGTATTCGCAGCCACATACATCGGTGATGACAATAAGGTCGCGTACCGCCCGTTTCAAAAGTCTGATCGTCTGCTGGACAATTCCATCCGCAGCGTAAGCACCGGACGCGAGCTCATCTTTAGTATCCGGCACGCCAAACAGCAGAACAGCTGGTATGCCCGTATCGCGAACGGCGGCAGCCTCCTCCACCAGATGGTCGATCGACATCTGGTATGTACCCGGCAAGGAGGGAATCTCACGGCGCACGCCACGCCCGGGAACCGCAAACAAAGGCAGAATCAGTTTTCCAACGGATAGCTCGTTTTCGCGGACGAGTCCCCGAATGGCTTCGTTTTGGCGTAGCCTTCGTGGTCGCTGAACTGGATACCCCATACCCGTTCCTTTCTTCAGGCAGATGCCGGAACAAGGTGAGTGTTGCGCATGTAAAAAGGCAAAACCTTACCGCTGACGGTGGGAATCGGATCGGCGCGTCTGACCTTCACCATCCCTGATTGGCGCCACATCTCCACACCCGATTGCGCCCAGGACTCAGGGCTGTCATTACTGTTCCTGAGTAGCATCATGAATGTATGTACAACGGCATCTTCATCCAGAGGGCCCACGCGAGGGCTGACAAGCAACCGCAGCCGCGTGAGTCCATCTCCGTCTTCCTCTTCCATCAACTGATAATCTGTGCTTCTGCCACCGAATGTGGCGGGCAGCTCTCTCTCAAGGATGCACATAAAATCCGTATCCACAAATGTCACGCCTTCGCCGGTTAGCTTTTCGTAGCTGCTGATGTTGCCAAGACTCACGTCGAATCCGAGGCTGCACCACGGGCAGGTACAACGGGATGGGAAGATGTCTCCATAATCGCCCATGCCCACGTTGAGCAGAAGTTTCGGCGACTCATAGAGCAGGGTTGTAAAGAGATACGCGTTCACGCTCACATCGAAGTTGGGAACGGCCTGTTTGTGTGAGATGACAGCCATCGTGTCCTTGTACAAGTGGCAGTGGTCACTCTGCGGATGCATCTGATTACAGCCCGCTGCAATCACCCCCGCCTCGGAGATTCCATAGATGGGAATCGGAGTCGCTCCCACAGATTCAATCTCGCGCCGCTTCTGGGGCGTGAGTGGCTCACCTGTCACCAGAAACCTGGCGCCTTTCAGCGGGAGGTTGGCCTCGGCCGCCGCATTGCATACCCTGACAGCTGACGCAGCGAAGGTATAGATGACGCAGTGGGGATGCTCTTGCAGAGCCCCGGCAGCCCAGTCTGCCACTCGGCGAGCATTTTGCAGACTTGTATATTCAGGCTTGGCCAGCGGAGTGCCAAACCTGCTGTGCAGGGCAAAGATAGCCCTGGTGCCCCACCTTTTTTCCCAGTTCACTGCGACCTGATCTTCGGCTACCTGGGAAAACCACCGGTGTACAGGGTTGCCGATGTGCGCAAACCGCAGGCTGGAATTAATACCCGGCGCCCCCGGAAAAACCGGAAACCAATTGGCAATGGGGGCAGTAAGACAGTCGTGTGAGTCCAGCAGAAATGCATCATATAAGGACCTTTGATGGAGATAATCGAAATCGATGCGGATTCGAGTGCCCGCGCTTCGCGTCGCTCCACTGCGTACCTCATAGGCAAATGACAGGTACGGGTTGTCGAACATCTCCTCGGTGAAACGGAGATTTACCCCATTACGCCGGAGGGGCACCTTTCCCTTAAATTCATCCACGGTAAAGTAAACTCCCTCACATTCCAAATGGGCGAGGGTGCGCTCCAGCCCTTCTTGTTCTAGCCAGGTTTTCAGGTCCCGGATCGAGATTCTTCGAGCCGAGAGCAGCGGCAGATAGGGGCTGCGTGAGTTCCCAAAAATTCCACGTTCGGCGAGAGACAGGAAATTGGGAACGCGTTCCGTGATGCGCTTCCGCAGTACACTCCGTGCAAGGGAGATCGCCTCGTCCGGTTCCAGATGCGCCTTGGCGAATCTTCGCAGACCATCGAGAAATCGGTAGTATTTGCGCATGTGCGCCGCGTCGTCCTTTTCCGTCCCCTGGGACTTTGCCGAAGAGACCGCCGAAGAGTCAAAATAGCGCGTACAAAAACCGAGCAGCAGACAGCCGGGTGGGGGAACCGCCGCCAGAAAGTCCTCAATATTATGCCCACGTCGCAGAGCGGGGTATGTGATGGCAGTCACGTTGTAGCAAATTCACACGCACGGACCCGGCACTGGTCCGGAGCAGCTACGCCTTTAGTAATGGCTCTATCGTTTCGCGCGGGCGCATTTCCGAGAACGTGGGACCCTTTGATGCTCGGGAGCAGCATCCGGGGAGGGTGGTGTCGGGAGATTAGGCGATGTGCTTATAGAGCAGAGCGCCTGTTGCGGCGAAGAGGCGGTTGGGCAGGTGCGATATGGCCCTTCGGGCGAGAACCAGAGGAAGGAAATCGGGGTTATTTCTGTAGCCGGCACGCGAGCCCGAAAAAGAAGTGAACCTGGAGTACACGAGGTCGGAAGCTTGTGCTCCCCATCTGTCTTTGAAACCAATCAGTCCCTTATTCGAGTAATCCGATCGGCCCAGATCAAGGGTGCAAAGCCCTCGAGATTTCGCATCCTGAATTAGCTGCCAAAACAACAAATGTGTTCCGCCTAATGCCTGAAGGCGCGGGTCGGAGCAGCCGTATTTGTAGACGAGGGTGCCCTTATATTCCAAAGTGAAAATGGCGGCGACCGGCGTATCGCGCTGCAACGCAAGATGGATCACGGCTGCCTCCCTAAATTCGGAGAGGAGATGCCTAAACCAGGAAATAGGCTGGGGAGGCGCACTGTGCCGCCTGCGCGTCTGTAGGTGCAGCCTCCAGAACTGTCCAAGGTACTCGCCGAAGCTGGCCTTTCTGTAGACGAGACGTTCTCGTTCAGCCCGGCGAATTTTCCGCGCCACGCAATCTCGATGAAAATTGCTGTAGATCTCGGAGAGGTCTGCCGTCAGGTGCAGACGATGCCATCGATAGGTGAGGGTGGTGTGACACGGACCTTGGTCAGGTAGTGGTTCTACAGGCCTTAGCTCCGCGTATCGAATCCTTCGATCCGTTAGCTGTGATTGCATTGCGGCTGTCAAAAGGGCGAGACCGGCCTCACCAGTAACGAGAGGAGCACAGTGGTCCGAGAAAGGCAGGGAAACCAGGCGTCGTCCCGTCAGAGGACTGTTGACATGGCAAAATACCAGCGCGTTCTCGAGAGATTCCCCAGGGCGGGATGTGGTGAGCGCAAAGGGCTCGAACCCGTAGGTCTTCTGCAGCGCCGAGAGCCAATGCTCAGAATGAAAGACAGACGCGCTGGGATGTTGCATCAGAAACGCACTCCACCGCACATCGCTGAGCGGACGAATTTGATATACGTCCGTCATCGGAGGTCATCCTCTGCCGCAAACGGTCTTTACGACCCGGAGAACCTCGTTCCCTGAGGGCGCTCGAACAGTCGCAAGCTCACGCTCCGTCATATTACAGGAAGATGCCTGTGCCGGGCATCATCAGGTTGAAGGCTTGCGCGTCCTTTGCGAAATTCCCATCCTCATGCGAATCGCGATAAGGGTCCCCTGGTTTAGGCTAAGGATTCGGGACGGCATACAAGGGAAGGACTACGAAATGTTCTCTGGAGAACTTAAAACCGCTGATAGAAAGTATCAGATCCACTCGCTGCATCACCCGATTGACGCGCAGGACCCGCTGATAATCGCAAGCGGGAGTGGCGTCCGGATTCGTGACATCGAGGGCAGGGAATACATCGACGGGCTCTCGGGTTTATGGAATGTCAACATTGGACATGGCCGAGGCGACGTGGCCGACACCGCGGCGCAACAGATGAAAACTCTTGCCTATTTTTCGGGGTATGCCGGGTCGGCGACCATCCCTTCGATCAGGCTGGCGGAACGCCTGATCGGGCTGGCGCCCGGGATGGCTGCAGTCTTCTTTACTTCGGGAGGCGCCGAAGCAAATGAATCAGCGTTTAAGACTGCGCGGTATTACTGGCGGGCTCTGGGCAAGCCCGAAAAAACGAAGATTATTTCAAGGATTCACGGATATCACGGTGTAACCCTTCAGGCAATGAGCGCGACCGGCATTTCTGCGTACTGGAAGATGTTCGAGCCGCGGGTTCCAGGCTTTGTCCACGTTCCGACCTGCTATCCATATCGCTTCCAAAGCGCGAATCCCGGTGAAACCCCCGGAGCCGGGGCAGCACGTGAATTGGAACAGACGATCCTTCGCGAAGGTCCGGACACGGTAGCAGCTTTGATCGGCGAACCAATCCAAGGCGCGGGCGGCGTCATTTACCCAACGGATGACTACTGGCCGCAGGTTCGAGAGATTTGCAGCCGCTACAATATTCTGCTCATTGCCGATGAGATCATCACTGGTTTTGGGCGCACCGGGCGGTGGTTTAGTCTCGAGCACTGGAATGTCAGTCCCGATATTCTGTCATTCGCCAAAGGAGTGACTTCCGGATATCTGCCGCTGGGCGGAATCATGGTCACTCGCGCTATTCAGGATCTCCTGGATTCGGTCGAGCCGGCGAATCGCTGGATGCATGGATACACGAACTCCGGTCATCCCGCATGCTGCGCGGCGGCGCTCCGCAATATTCAGATTATCGAAGAGGAAAATCTGGTTGAGAATTCCAGAAAGATGGGAGATGTGTTCTTCCGTACCCTGCAGGCTGCTTTCGCAGATCATCCGAACGTTGGGGACATTCGGGGTGGCAAGGGGCTCCTCGCGGCTCTCGAATTCGTCGAAGATCGCGGAAGCAGTAAGAACTTTGCGGTTGAGAAGGACTTCGGCAACCGCTTGAGGAAGGAACTGCGGAATCGCGGCGTGGTCACGCGCACCCGATCTGCGGCCGGAGAGCATCCGGCTCCGGGCGATCAGGTGCTCTTTGCGCCTCCGCTAATCATCGGGAAAGAAGACGTTGAGGCCCTGGTGGAAATAACGAAGGATGCTGTGGCAGCAGTCCTCCGCAACTGACGCGTTGGCAAGGCCAGCGTGTTTTTCTGCCATCGAGGCAGTCTGCAATTGCCAGACTCGGGCAGCCGAGTATCCAGCGACGATGGCGCGGAGGTCGTCCTAACCAGGTAAGTCACCTGTAGAAGACCGGCAGGATCAGGCTTTCTTACGAGAGAATAGCGGATATTTTTTCAGAATCGAACTGGGAAGCATGGCGAACTCCGCCGCCCATGGCAGAGGATCGGACCAATCGAATACCGACTCCATCGCTGTGGCGCGAAGAGAACGAAAATATTCGCGAAAAGTGAGGCTGCCATAGGCCAGATCGGAAATGGCGGTTGGAATATCGGTCAGCAGGCGAAGCCATCCTTTCCCGCCAGGAGCCCGCATGGGTGTAGTCGGTATGCCGCAGAAATGCGCGTACAGCAACCATGAAAAATCTATGCCACAGGCCGCACCGAGACCGTGAAATCCCCACGCGCGAGCATTGGCATCGAGCAATTTATATTCTCCATCACGGACATCGCGTTTATACTCGATTTCGATCAGGCCATCGTAAGAGAGAGCGCCAATGAAGCGCTCTGAGAGCTCCTCGATTGCAGGAGCGTCGACAGTTTCAACATAAGTGGCAGCTCGACCGAACTCACGTGGATGCTGGCGCAGGCGCCGTGCGCACAAGGTGCTGTGCGGCTTTCCCTTTTTCGCGAGTCCGCACCAGGAATACTGTTCCAAGCCTCCGCCTGGGATAATTTCCTGAAGCAGAATCTCTTCCGGTCGAATCTGCCGGGCGGCTTTCTCGTATAAACGCATGAGCTGCTGGGGTGTATTGGCGCGCCACGCTTTTGCGCCGGTCGCGTAGAAGAAGTTCTCCTTGATCGCGGGTTTGATGGCGAGCGGCAGTTTGCTTACGAGGCCCGGCAAGTCTGCGGCGCTGGCAGGATGGAAAGTTTTCGGACAGGGGATACCGAGATATTCGGCCAATTCATATGTCTTCTTCTTATCCCATGCCCAGTGAATGCATTCCCATTCACCGGTTGTGACTATATAAATTTCTGCGAGTTCGTCGCGATTCCTGGAAAAAGCAGCAACCGTCTCATCACGTGTCGGAATGAGGATCCAACCGTTGAGACCGTATCGACGCCCGACGGAAAGGACGGCGTCTACCGTCGCGCGTTCATCGCGGATATCTGCAACCCGGATTACTCGGCTGGCATAACGGGAGAGATTCGATATACAAAACTCGTCTTCCAGGATCCAAACCGGAATGCCACGGGGGCCCAAACTCCGTGCCACGGCCAGACCCGGGTGATCCCCGCCCACGACCAAAACGCCGGGTCTTTGCCCGGCAGAAGGAACCACGGCAGCAAGATTGGGTCGCTGCAGTGAGGGTTTCTCGGAGCGCTGGACGATGTGCATGCAGTTAGAGTTCTAGCCACGATTGTGCCGAAACCACGAGGTGATTTCTCTCGACGCAAAATCGGTTCCCGTAACGAAATAGAGCAACGGGCCAAAAGATCGTGCTGCCGGCGCGCCAGTAAAATGAAGCCCAGGGGCAGACGCGCAAAGTCCCCGGCCGACGATGGGATAGCCATCGAGTTGGCGCACCTCACGGATCAGATCGCGGGACAGAAATTCGTATTTTGCAATGTCCACCCGGTAGCCTGTTCCCAGGAGCACATGATCCACGCGGCGTTCCGTGCCGTCGTCGAGCCTGAGTTCCACCTCACCGCCAATCTCCGTTGCGGAAACTACGTGGCGACCAGTCGAAACCCTAACGTTCTGTAGCCTTGGAATCAACCAGGGGGCGCCGGCAGAGCGAACTGCGCGTGTCCGGATCCTGTCCCTGGGCTTTAGGGGAAGGTGGGACATCAAATGCGGATAGGCTACCAGGCGGCTGATCCCGGCAGGGCCGATGTCATGTTTGGAGTAAAGCGCATTTGAGAGCGGTCCCAGATTATGCAGACGAGGGTGCATCCCGATCCACCGAAGTGCCGGGATCCGAGCGATCACCTCAACATCAACCCCCAATTCGTGGAGCAGAGCGGCACACTCAAGAGCGCTCTGCCCCGCACCCACGACAGCCACGCGTTTGCCGAGGCCTTTGAGGGGCCGACCGTCATAGCAATGCGAGGCACGACATGAGCATAGTTCAGAGAAAACCTCAGGATTCTTTCTGAATGGACCAATTCCCGCCGCGACGATAACGCGCCGGGCGGTGACAGGCAAGCCGTCGGACAAAGTCAGTCGGAACCGCGAACCTTCCCGTTGTACTTCGCCGACGGACCTCTGATCTAAAGGGGTGCCTATCTGCTGCTGAAACCATTTGCCGTAATCGACAAACGTTTTCCCGGCTACGCGTTTCACCGGAGCCGTACCACTGGCAGTCTCATACGCCTCAAGCGTGAAATCCCGGTGCGGATCGGCGATCGTAGACGCCGGGCGAGGAGACCGCAACAACATGCCCTCGGGCATACCGGTAGACCAAAACTGCATAGGCTCGCCGAACACATGGGCTTCGACGCCTATGTTTCTGAGGTGCGCGGCCGCGGATAGTCCATACGGTCCGGCTCCCACAATCGCTACTTCACAATCCACACTTGAGACGTTCACAGGCTATTCCTGGTCAGAAAAGTAGTAGAGTTTCCAGAAGTTCCAAAGAAAAGATTCGGTTTTCTGTGCGCTGATGGCGGGAGGGTGGAAGTGTTACTTCTGTCCTGCACCGCTGCGGCGGATAGCGTCAATTCTGAGTGTCAGGGGTTCCCGATTTATTGCGCCGTCCTCAGGATAAGCGGGAACTCGCCACTACCGGCTGCTCGAGACTGTAGGACACCCGATTCCCGTCAAGATGTGCATATGCCACCCTTGCCCGCTCCTCGCCGGGGCCTTCAATGTGCCAGGAACCGTCCCTCTCCAGCAGCCGCATCTCGCTTCGCTGACGCCACCACGCCGCGGCCTCACGAGGCAGAGGTGTCCAAACCGAGCCATCGGCGCTTAGCTCTCGCAAGTGATTCAGCAGGCCTTTGTAGACAGCCTGCGCACGGGGCTCCATGACGTAATCGGGATGGATCAGGATTGTGACCAGTCCATGGTTCTTCCGAATGAGATCCACCTGACGCTTCCACAGAGAGAGCGAGTATTCCTTCAGGATGTTGAACAATGTGTGGTCCTGGGTACAGGTCAGCGGCAGCTCCACAACTCTTCCAAGGAAGTACGGCATGACGGTGCAACAGCCGCCGCGTTGCGGATCAAGGTGACCCACATTGGGTATAGACATATCGTACGAGAACTCAAATGCATCGTACCAATCTGCATTTCTGTATAGAATGCCCGATCGAAAGCCTTCGGCGCCAAATCTACGAGCGTATTCGTTGATTCGTTGTGCTCGTCTCAGAAACTCGGCACGTTCGGCATATAGCCGGCCGTCGTGCTTGAGGTCATGAACATTTACTTCGAAACCACGGTCGCGAATCGATTGAAGGAAAGACGATTCCACAGGATAGCGCTCTTCGGGAACAATCTGAAAGGAGCTCCTGAATCCAAACGACTCGTCAATGTCCATCAAGTGCGAACAGAAGTCTTTGCCTCCTGCATGTTCCACATCGTGCGTCACGATCGTGCAACTGGAGAAACCGTCCGGCCAAAACCATATGAACGGAAGGGAAGTGACACCGGCCGCGCGCATCATCAGTGCTAACAGGCGCTGCTGCAGACGGTCTACCGTAAGGTCGACTGGCCATGCCGGAAATGGAATCTTATCCCAGTTGCGCAAATGGATCCGCTGCAGCCGCGTGCGAAGTGAGAGTCCCATATGGGGACGCAACATGTAGTAGACCTTACGCAGGACGGCATGGGAAAGGCTCCCTTCTTCGCGAAAATGTGCGGTGTAGCGTTCGTGGAGGAAATTATCAATGATCTCCTGAGGATCGAACGGCAGGCAAACCCGCGGGCCCAAAATCTCGATGTCTCTCGCAGCATCATAGAGACCTGCGTCTGGACGGGTTGCACGGACACTGCACGTTGCCCGGCCATAGCAAACAGTATCCGTTCCGAAGCTGAAATAGCCTAGTTCCGAAGGGCGATCGGAACCTGTCGTGAAATCCACGTGAACGTCCGGGCAACGGTAATAGTCGAGAACTGGTCGGTTCATTTGAGAGCTGAGCTTTCAATAAGAGCGGTGTGTAAAGTCGGCGAGATAATCATTTCGATTACGACCAACAGTCTTCATCCTGGAGTTGTCTTCTGGCCAAACCTACTGGCACCGACCGCGGTCGGCTAAGCGTCTGGATTCAGCCAGACCTGTCAATCGCAACCGGGCGCGTTGGCGATGAAAACGGTCAATTGGCGAAAGTTGCTGGTGTCTTCAGGCGCCCAACGAAGTGCAGATCATTGCGACAGCGGAGGTTAACACCAGTTTCGAGTTCGTCAGGATTGCCGGACGTCCACTGGAGCGCCATCCGGGGGATCACGGTTGCGAGATGAATCTGCATCTCGACTCGGGCCAGCGAGTCGCCGATACATTTTCTGGGGCCTGCGGAGAAAGGAATGTGAGCCAAGGGGTACCTCTCTGCATGAGGATGACGCACGAATCGGTCGGGGTCAAACTGATCGGGATTGTCCCACAGTGCCGGATTACGCTGAATGAGATAGGGTGAGATGTAAATCTCGCTCCCGGCGGCCACAAAATAGGGTCCGAGATGGTCGTCAGCGAGGGCCCGGCGCGTCATAAGCCATCCGGGAGGATAGAGCCGCATCGTCTCATCGATGACGGCACCAAGATATTGCTGACTTGCCGCAGGGGATCCTGAAATCTGTTCGCCCGTCGTTGCCAGGGCCTTTGAAAGCGTGGACTCCACGTGAGGGTGCTGCGACAACAGATACCATGCCCAACTGAGCGTGCTGGCAGTTGTTTCGTGCCCTGCGACAATCAAGGTAACCACTTCGCTGACCAGCTGGCCGTCAGGCATAAGCTCGCCAGTTGCCCGGTCGCGCGCATTCATGAGCATGTCCAGAATGTCTGCCCTGACGTCACTCTTCTGTCGTCGCTCAGCAATGACGTGATGGACAATCTCTCGTAACGGCCGGAACACATGCGCGAAGTGAAGATTTCTTGCAGATTCTGACGATAAGATACTGAACGCAGGTGCTACAGCTTCAAAATCCCGACCAAAAAGTGCCCGTAGCACCACTTCCAGGACCCAAAGGCTCACCTCGCGGGTTATGTTTATGTCAGTACTCTCCTGGGCCAGAACCGTCCATCTCGACAGGAGCTGGTTGCTCGTCTCCTGGATCATCGCGACAAGCTTCTCCACTTCCTCACCGTGGAATGCCGGCTGAATCATCCTGCGCTGAGTTTTCCAGAATTCTCCCTCGCTGACCATCAGACCATTCCCGAGGAGGAACCCAACTCGCTTAATTGCCTGGCCCTTTCTGTAATTCTGCCAATTACTGCGCAGCACGTGATCGGCATACTGAGGGTCACTCACCACATAGACATACGCACCGTAGACGCAGGCCCGATAGATTCCACCGTATTCTCTGAGGTTCTTCATCAGCCAGTCGAGAAGATTGTTCCTGGGATCGTACTTCTCTGCTGGTCCGGGCGCGATGATCTGTTCGGCCATCATCTTATTGAAGGAATTCCGAGAGATGGAGACGCCGTTCTGTCGACTTCCAGGGCTCAATTTCGTGGGTCGGTCTACACAGCGGCTTCGGGGGGACCCTATTGGATAAAATGCACGGGAAGTGATGCAGTCTGGATAGGGACGGCGCGGTCAGAGTGGATGCGCTCCGCGGATCCGGGAGCCGAAACACCGCTCGAGCAATCGGTGGCTGAATTCTTTGCAGATGTCAGATAATCCAGCCAGTTTCTATAGAGAGAGATGGCCGTGGCCTGCCAGGAATTGTGGAGGTGTGCCTGGCCGAGTATGGCTGAAACCTCGGAGAGCAGTTCTTCGCGCGGGAAAAGGCGCGCTTCACGCCCGATTTCTCGCAGAGAATCTGACGTGGCGTCGTCGAAATATGTCTGAGGGAGCGATGGGTACCCTGCCGCCTCGCCCCGCAGATAGCGTGCGACATCCCGACGATATTCGAGGAGGAGCGTATTTGCTTCGTACTCCGGATGACCCTGGAAGAAGACGAACAGGCTTCTGTTGTGTTTTACGAATGCGTCGACGCCGACCGAGGCGGACTTCGTCAGGATCTCGTAACCATGCCTGGTTAATGCCTGTTCTTCGAGGCCGTTCCAGCGCGAATGTGGCATTTGCAAACGGAAGGGGGACTTCGCGGTAATCAGATGGTCTGAGGAGAGTTCACAATCAAAGAGGCCGCAGTGCTTGTGCGTGCTTCGCACTCGAGGGATGCCGTCCAGGTGCAGCACGGCAGCATGCGCAGCAAGGCAGGACCAAATGGTGGAGCGAGTGTGATCCTGGGCCCAATCCAATAGTCGCACGAAGCTGTCCCAATATGGCTCGTCCTGAAGCCGCGGCGCCGAGGGCTCGCGGCCGGTGACGATGAGTCCATCGAGAGGTTCATTCCAGAGGGTATCGATCTCGAAGTAGCGTCCTTTGAGATGGCGGCTTGCGCCTTCTCCACGCGGGAGTTCGGGCAGCTGGTAAAGGCGAAGCCGTAGGGTCATATCCCCGGCAGCGGCATCAAGCAGCGATATAAACTGTCGTTCCGTTGCCTCGAGAGCGCCATCCTGCATATTGTTGAGGAGTCCGATGGTCAGCGTCGGCCGCAAGCGGTGGGCTTTTTCGTCGCTGGCTGCACCGTGATCCAGGCTGTCGCAGGAATCCGGACCGTCAGCGGGGGGAATTCGGTCAAGATACAAAGGCATAACGTGTGCTCCGTGATTTCGAGGGGGATTGGGAGTGCGAGTGATGTTGAGTTCAGTGCGCGCGGTCCAGAGCCTGCTCCAGATCAGCGATAATGTCGTCGATATGCTCGATTCCGATGCTCAGGCGAATCATCCCGGGAGAGACGCCGGCACGTTGCTGTTCTTCGGGCGACATCTGGCGGTGCGTGGTCGACGCAGGATGGCAGGCGAGAGACTTGGCATCGCCCAGGTTCACCAACCGCATGACGAGCTTGAGCGAGTCATGGAATGTGACGGCAGCGCTGTAGCCACCGCGTATGCCGAACGCCATCAGGGAGCAGGCGCGGCCACCAAAATATTTTTGCGCAAGAGCATGGTAAGGACTCTCCGCGAAGCCTGCATAGTTGACCCATTCGACATTGGAGTGGGCCCGCAGGAACTCGGCGACTTTCCTGGCATTCTGGGTGTGCCTCTCCACGCGCAGAGCGACGGTCTCAATTCCCTGGAGAAGCAGAAAGGCACTAAGAGGAGCGAGCACCGCGCCGGTGGTGCGCTGAAAGACACTGCGGCAGCGTGCCACATAGGCCGCCGCTCCATAGTGTTCGCTATAAACCAGGCCGTGGTAGGAGGCATCCGGCTCGGTAAACATTGGAAACCGCGCCCCATGATCTTTCCACGGGAACCTGCCGCTGTCGATGATCGCCCCCCCCAACGTGGTTCCATGGCCGCCCAGAAACTTAGTGAGTGAGTGAACGACCACGTCAGCGCCGTATTCGATGGGGCGCAACAGAATCGGCGTTGCGACGGTGTTATCGACAATCAGCGGCACTCCATGCCGATGGGCAGCATTTGCCAGCTCCTCGATGTCGCAGATGTTGCCGGCGGGGTTGCCAACGGATTCGCAGTAGACTGCCCGCGTCTGCTCGTCGATCAGCTGCTCGATTGCCGCGGCTGAGTCAGACTCAGCGAATCGAACGGTGACGCCCTGACTGGGGAGCAGATGGGCAAAAAGCGTATGCGTAGTGCCGTAGAGCTGGGGAACCGAAACGATATTGGTCCCCATTCCGGTAACGTTCTGCACTGCATAGGAAACGGCGGCCTGGCCGCTGCCCACACATAGAGCTGCAAGTCCACCCTCCAGCGCCGCCACCCGCTTCTCCAGCACGTCCGTGGTCGGATTGGCAATGCGGGTGTAACGATAACCTTCCGCTTCCAGGTTGAATAACGCCGCCGCATGGTCGGCGCTGTCGAATGCATATGAAACGGTTTGGTAGATGGGAACGGCGACGGATTTTGTCGTCGGATCCGGTACGTATCCGCTGTGAATGGCGATCGTTTCCAGTTTCATTCTTAATTTGAGAGAAGCTGCTAGTGGCTTTGGAATACCGGTAGATGCGATGCCGCTTCGGTTGTTCCCGGAGTCATCGCGGCATTGGTTGTATCACGATCGTGCGCTTCGCTGGTTACCAGGCGATTCATTTCATCCACGACCCACAGGACATCCCGCTCGGTTGTTCTGTAGCTGGTTACGCACGCGCGCACGACAGGCCTGCCGTTGATGTGGGCCTCGGACACCCACGCGATTTGGCGTTCGCGAACCGCGGAAAGGAAGGCGGGTATATCCAGACCATCCCGTGTAAAGCAGACCAGCGGCAGCGGAGTCGAATTCACGATTGTCCAGCCGGAAGAGCTCAGAGATTGGCGCAGGAGATCTCCCATGTGTGCCTGTCGATCGATGATGTCCGCGTAGCCGGAAGCGCCATGCTGAGCGATGCTCATAAAGAGCTTCAATCCAATAAACCGGCGAGACCATTGTACTGAGTGTGTGTAGGGATCGAAGGTTTCCGCGCCCGATTGATTTGGCATATAGGCGGCGTGCGCACGAAAGGCGCTGGCGACAGCTTCCTGGTGACGACAGAAGAACATTCCGCAGGCCATTGGAACGGAGAGCCACTTGTGGGCATCGCAGGTAACAGAGTCGGCACAATCGATCCCGGCAAGGCAGTCCCGCAATACGGGTGACAGGATAGCCGCGCCTCCCCAGGCTGCATCCACATGGAACCAAAGATTATTGTCTGCGCAGAACGCACCCAGTTCAGGCAACGGGTCGATTACGCCGGCGGTGGTGCTCCCGCAGGTTCCCACCACCATCAGAGGGGAGAAGCCGTGCCTGCGGTCTTCAGCGATCTGGGCCTCAAGATCCGCGAGGTCCATCCTGAGCTGTTCGTCTGTGGCCACGATTCTGATGGAGCGCCTTCCGAGTCCGCTCATGTGCGCGATTTTCATGAAGGAGTCATGAGCCTGTGAACTCAGGTAGATTGTTGGCCTGCAATCGATCGATCGTAGTCCATTTTCGCCGTAGTCCGGAAAGGCGCGTGTAAGCGCCACGATGACCGCCGAATGATTGGACTCGGCGCCGCCACTCGTAAACGTCGCAAATGTATTGCGTGGGAGGCCGAATTTGCCGGCGAGCCACGCCAGCGTGTGACGTTCAATTTCATTGGCTGCCGGAGCAGTCCGCCAGCTGGCCAATTGCGGGTTGTGCATAGCAACAAGGACATCGGCCGTAACGGAGGCCAGCGTCACGCTGGGATTAAACAGCCCGAAGTAACGCGGGTGGGTGATCTGGACATTCCAGTTCCGAAGCATTTCCGTGACGTCTGCCAGCACGTCGTCCAGCTGAAGCGGATGAGTAAAGTCGTAATACCTGGCGAGATGCTCCCGAATTTCGGACGCTGTGACATTCGGGTAGATGGGTCCGTTCCGGATATCATGCTGCAGCTTTGCGAACTGGCTTTGAAGTTCATCGATCAGCATAATTCTTTCCAGGACTTCTGTGGGTGGGAGAAGGTTTGTTCCAGCCATGAGCGCAGTATTGATGGCCTGATGTGCGAATGCCGCACCGTAGCAACAACGTTTGTCGCGCCTTCTGAGGCGAGCAGGGAAGCTATTCTATCGGACGATCGGAGGAGCCAAAACAGTGAACGTTGAATGATCTGCTCGAGAGTTCGGTGCCGCTGGATTTTGCGAGATCCGCGTTTTCCAAATGAATGAAGCTCAGAGCAACCTTCAACCACAGGCGAATACGTCGGAGCCCGACTTGCGCCGCCGGGGAGTGCGAAGTCCGACGAAAGGCTGGGCCACGCAACTCAGAGGCGGATTTGGCCAGCCTGTATCCGATCGAACAGAGCCCGGTCGACCGGTTGTAGAGTCTGCGTCTCCGGATTGTCGAAATAGATGGCATCGGAAGAAAGTTCCGGGTTGAAACCCTGTCGCATCAGTTCCGATTTTGAGTATTTCAGTGTGCCGGTCACTTCGCAGCGTGGGAGCAGCCGCACGAATAAAGGTCGCGCGTAGGGCGGAAGACATCCGGCAAGATGTCGCCGCAATGCGTCAAGCTCCAGGCTGCTTTCAGATTCAATCGCCGCCATCCCTGCGCGTCCTTCGGCGGCTCCCACCTTGACTCCGTACACCACGGCATGCAGCACACCGGGAAGGGAAGCAACAGCCTGGGCGACTTCAGTGGTCGCAACGTTTTCGCCCTTCCACCTGAAGGTTTCGCCCACCCGATCGACGAAAAAGAAGAAGCCACGGCGATCCCTGCGCATCAGATCCCCGGTTCGAACCCATGCATCACCGGGTAAGAATACATTGCGCAGAAGCTTCTTTTCGGAAGCCGCCGGATCGGTATAACCCTCGAATCGGCTGCCCGCCTGAGAGGAATCCGCGCGAAGTCTGGCGAGGGCTTCGCCTGGCTCGTCTATTTCGCATGGAACACAGAAGCCGTTCCGATCGCGTATTGGCTCGCCCGTCTCGGGATCAAATTGAACCAACACTGGAGAATATCGATGGGCCAAATAAGCAGGTACCCGGCCAATCGCTCCTGGTTCGCCTTCCGCGTTGAACAACGACAGGCCACCCTCAGTAGAGGCATAGAACTCGACGATTCGGGGAACATGAAACCGCTGCGAGAAGCCTTTCCAAACGTCAGCTGAAAGCCCGTTGCCGCAGGCAACTCGGATGCGGTGATTGCGCTCGTTGGGTTTTTCCCTGGAATTCAGCAGATATCGGCAAAACTCGCCAATATACTGAACCATCGTGCAATCCCAGCGGATGACATCATCCCAGAATCGACCGGCGGAAAAGCTTTCACGAATCGCAACGCTTGCACCGGACACCAGCGCTGCACCGGGAACAAGGACGCCCCCGATGCTGTGGTACATCGGCAGGCAATTGTAAATGCGGTCGTCCGACTGAATGTCCAGCATGCCTGCAAACCAGTTTGCCCACTGAAGGATGCGACCATGGCTGACATTGGCCGCCTTGGGCAGTCCGGTGGTCCCTGATGTGTAAATGTAGAGAGCGATATCGTCAATCGAAAGAGCAGGTCGTTCTGCAGAGCACAAATCCTCCGATGAGATGTCATCAAGGAGGTTGTCGATCCTCGAGAACCCGGCGGCGGTCGTTCCATGAATCCAGACCTTCGAATCAGTGTCTGATAGTTGAGCGCCAATGACTTGTTGCGCATGCTCGGCGGCGACGATGAGATGGCGAGGACGAACGGCGTCAATGCAATGCCCGAGGGAGCGGCCGGCGAGATTCGTGTTGAGCAGAGCGACCACTCCGCCCACTGCGCTGATTCCGAGCCACGCTGCGACGTATTCCGGCCGATTGGGCATCAGCAACGCGACAACGTCGCCCTTACGGAGGCCCTGCTGCAGCGCCCAACGGGAATACTGATTCATCCGTTCAGCAAGCGAGTGAAAGCTGAAGGACTCTTGCTCCGAAACCAGGGCTGGAGCGTCGCCGTACCTGGCGGCTAACTCCGCGACCACAAGAGGCAGGATGCGACCGGGATTTCGTCCGATTGGCGCTGTGCGCTGCAAAGCGCGCAGCCAGTCTTTGGCTGCTGAGACATCTCCTGGCTCCAGGGTTTTTGCCGCGGCATTCATGCGGTGCACCCCGCATCTACGGTGAGGACAGTACCGGTAACACTCTTTGCCTTGTCGCTCAGCAGATATTCCACGGCGTTCGCTACATCCTCGACGTCCGTCAGCCGCTTCAGGGCGCTCCGGCGTTCGATCTTCTCGCGCTGATCCGCAGTCATCGAGTGGGTCAGATCCGTGCTGACGAATCCCGGCGCCACGGCGTTCACCGTGATCCCGGCGCGGCCCACCTCTCGCGCCAGGGATCGGGTGAATCCGACCAGAGCGGCCTTGGTTGCGCTATACACCGAAAGGCCGCTGTAGCCGGAAAACGCGGTAATTGACGCCATATTGATGACGCGACCGCAGCCTTCCGCCATCATGGAACGAACGATCGAGCGGGTCAAAAGGATGGGAGCCATCGTGTTGACGAGAAGCAGTTGCTCGATCTGAGACGAAGGCATCAGGGCAAGAGAACCATCAAAACTGATGCCTGCATTGTTCACAAGCCCATAGATCGAGCCGTGCTCTTTGCGGAGAGCAGAAACAAAAGCCGGAATGCTCGCGGTTTCCGAAAGGTCAAAACTGTGAAAAACGAAGGCTCCCTGTCCCGAAGCATCGGCTTCAGCGCGGGCGCTGCGGCATTGCTCATTCTCATGCCGCGCGACAGCGATAACACGATACCCGGAAGCGGCCAGCTTGCGCGCGATGCCCAGGCCCAGGCCGCGACTGCCTCCCGTAACGAGAACGTTAAGCATTCTGCCGCATTACCTTGCCCGCGCCACTGATCATCAGCATAGGAACAATGTTGATTGCGGCAGGAACCTTATGAGAGGGAAGTGTCTCGCGGCAGAGCTGCAGAATATCGTCCTGCGCGCCCTTCGCATCGTGGCCCGGGGAAGAGGAGGATGGACGCAGGACCACGTCGGCCACGACCACAGCTCCCGTAATCGCACTTTTCCTTGCACGGACGATGCACATGTGAACTTCAGGGTGCCGGCTGATGACAGCCTCCACTTCCTCCGGATAGACCTTCAGGCCGCCGACGTTGATAACACCATCTCTGCGGCCGGCGAAAAAGAACCGGTCATCCCGGCGTTCGACCATGTCTCTCGTGTCCACGAAGCCTGCTGCGTCCTTGATGGGAGGGGCATCATCGCCCAGATACCTGTCAGCAGCTCCTCTCGACCGGATCCGTAACGTGTCTTCCTGGACTTTAATTTCGGCTCCGGCACTCTGCTGCAGAACCTCGCATGGAAATCCAGCGAGGCCGTCGTGAACCTCGAAAGCGACTCCCGCTTCGGTGGAAGCAAAAGCGTGGACGATGCGAGCCTTGGGGTAGGTAAGACTGAGACGATTCAGGATTGCCTGATCCACCATTTCGCCTGAAAGGCGGATGCACTGTGGCCCAAGCTTTCCAGCGGCAGGACTCATCAGCGCGCGACGCCAGTGGGATGGCGTGCCCGAAATGTGCGTGACGCCACTCCAGCCGGCCCGGATCAGGAAATCTGAGATGGATTCATCCTGGCCGCTGAGCACCAGAGACCCTCCCGTCAACATGGCGCGGAGGAAAATCTGAAGTCCGCCGTACCGCCGAATGTCGTAGAAGGTGCTCCACGTGGTTCGCTGACCGCCCATGCTTTTATGGGATGGAATTGCAGCACATAGACTCGCCAGCGTGTGCACAACCAGCTTCGGGAGGCCGGTGGTCCCCGAGGTCAGCAGGATCCACTCGGTCGGAACTTCCGCCTTTATCGGCGTCTCTCTCGGCACAATATTTCGACTGCAGGGGCTGAAATAAAGCGGCCGTGGCTTTCCCAGGCAGCTTATCGCGCGATCAGAAACGATACCATCGATATCTGCCGTCTCCATGACATAGGGCAGATGCTCGATTGGAAGTTCCGGGGGACACAGCACAATACGGCGAGCGATTCCATCCAGTTCAAACAGCGCCGCTGCTGTTGTCAGTTGCGCGTGGGTGGCTAACAATACCGAGCGCCCGCGCAACTCACTTCCGCGTCCGTAGAGGGTTGAGCCTTCCAGCAGGGCGTCCAACGGGATACGCTCCACGGAATCTTCAATAAAGCGATCGCCCAGATTACCGAAAGAGCGAAGTGCATTCGAAAGAGACAGAACTTCCGGATTCATGCTAATCCTGCTCATAGAGCGAGGCCTTTCACAGCAGTTGCCTTCACGAGAGATGTGATTCCATTAAGTCGTGGCGACAGCGATCCGCCACGTCGCCGTCGGCAGCCGGGTTCGGCTGGGCACCCGGCTGGTCCGCGGAGCAAGCAACGGGCTGCTTGGTGACCTGGGGCGCCGGACGGGGCGTTGGTTTGAGCGGTCGAAGGTTTCTGGAGAAAGTCTTCAACGAGATATCCTGGCGCAGGGCAACGCCACACTTCGCAACAACTACGGCAGGATTTCCTTCCACAACTGTCATGGGAGGGACGGATTGCGCAACGACGCTGCCAGCCTTGACCACTGCTCCCTGTCCGATCACCAGGTTGGGAAGAATGATCGCGCCAGGGCCTATGAACGCGTACTTCTCAATCCTGACACCACGGAATTCCTTGAAGTGTGCAACAATTCTGGCCCCTATGCTGATGGTTGCGCCATCCTCGATGGTGATCAATTTTGGCCCTGCCGTGTCGAGCACGACATCGTACCCAATCCATACGCCCGACCCAATCCGGACCCCCCGGGCGCGATGGAGCATGACTCGGAGTGTCCGAGCTCCCGGAGAAATTCTGGCCAGGAGTTGGAGAATGCGGCTGACGGCGCCACGCAGCGCGGGTTCTTTCGGTTCCGACCAGTCGCCTGGTATGGTCTCGGTTGTTTTCATTCCGCAGATTCCCGTTTCCGGTCACCGGAAACTTCGAAGGCCGGTTGATTGTGTCCTGCCAGCCGCATACAGTGAAGACGGTCTATATAGCGCGCGATCCGGTTTGGACGGCACGCTCATAGAGCTGAACGAACTCGCCGAATGTGACCGGGAAGAGAGTCTCGTCTGCGGCGAAAGGATCGACGCAGAGCGAGTCTTCCAGCCTTGTAACGATGATCGCAAAGCAAAGGGAATCCAGTCCGGATTCCAGAAGAGGAAGGTCATCGGTGAGCGCGGGCAATAACCTGTCCTGCTCCTCGGCCACTCTCTCAAAATGCTCAATAACGGTTGAACGTGTGGTCATCTGTCAGGTCCCGAAAAGTGTTTGACTGCGCTGAAAGGCCCGAACTCAGGAGATGGGCTCCCGAGCCGGGTGTGGTCGGTGTCTGCCTTGAATTTTTGGCTGCCTACGCCAGCGCGGCAGCCCGATAAAACACAACCTGCTCCATCAGCGCGCGCAGCAGGTTGACTCCTTCAAGGAGGTCCTGATCCGGACCCAACGGATTCACGCTCATCTCCGCGGCCAGTGCGCGGAACAGTCCCTCGGTATGTGCGATATCGCAGACTCCATGCACGTCGGTGTACTCCATCTCGGTGGATCCCTGAGCCGCCGCCAGCGCTGCCAAATAGCCCATGAACCGTTGAATGAACCCCTCAAAAAACGCCATGGTCGCGAGCGACTGTACCGCCGAGAGGCGACCAAGAAACAGGCGAACTTTCGTGAGGTCCTCATTGACGGCGAGCGCATCCTGATCCGTGGGGTATGCCCTGGCGGCAATCGCGAATCGCCGCAACATCGCAGGATGCGCATCCCGCACTTCTTCGTGCAGATTCTCAAGGATGATGGGCCGCGCGTCCGGTGACTGGGTCGCAATCAGAGTTGCGGTCATCCAATAGATAAAGTTTCCTTCCAGAACTGCAGAATACCTGGCGATAATGTCCCGCCGCTCTTCTCTGCTGAGTTCCCCAATTCGTGGCAGGCCCTGGATAAGTTGATCAATCATGGTTTCAATCTTCCGCTGCGCTGCAATTACCTGAGCATCCATTTCGGAGGTCCTTTCTTCTGTTCTGGAGTGACGAGCAGCCGCCCCCTGGGAAGGCATTCTCATTACTCCGGTCGCTGCATTTCCGCCGGCAATACTTCTCCAGCGATCCGAGTATCTTTAACTGTGCTGAAACTGGGGGGTCTCCACTTAGCCGAGAGCCCTGTCATACGCCGCCAGAAGGTGTTTGACAGAGTATTCCCAGGCAAGCTCACGTTCCACTCGTGTGCGTCCAAGTTCGCCCATTCGCTTCCTCTCGGCGGGGTGATCGAGCAGCCAAAGAATTTTCCGTGCAAAATCCTCAATCTGATTTTCATTGTCGCAATACAACGAAGAGCCCTGGGCGCTTACCCGCCCTTCCTTCAGATCGAACTGGACAATAGGCTTCGCAAGCGCCATGTATTCCATGATCTTAATCATGGTGGATATGTCGTTCATACGGCATGGCTTGTCGGGATTCACGCAAACATCTGCAGTGGAGAGAATGTCCAACAGCTCTTCATCGGAGATTCTGCCGGTAAAGGTCACCATGTCTTCCAGTTGTTTGTTCTGGACCATGCGTCGGAGATCGGGCAGCGCCGGGCCCTCCCCCACGCAGGTGAAATGAATATCCTGCCGTCCGAGCGCTCTGATGTATTCCGCAACCTCCACCAGGATATCCAGCCCCTCCTGATTTCCCATGTTGCCTACGTATCCCACGAGGTATGGCTTGCCATACTTCAGTTCCGGGCGCACAGCGCGCCGCGCAAACTTGGTAAGGTCAGGTCCGTTGCGTACGATAAACACGTTATCTGCGGGAACACGGCCCCGCGTCGTCGCTACTTCCAGGTAGCTGTCATTCGTGGCGATCACTACATCGCTGAAGCGAAACGTGAGTTTCTCGAGCCAAACCAGTCCCCAATAGAACCAATCACGCCTTCCGTACTTTGCAAGATAGAGTTCCGGATTTACATCGTGGTGATCGAAGATGAATTTGACTCCGAACAGTTTGAAGGGCAGCGCAACGAGAAAAATGTCGTCGGGCGGATTGCATGCCTGAATGGAATGGAAGCCGCGGCGAACATAAATCCACCAGGAATAGAGACTCTCCCAAAACAGGGCACAGCCATATTCCAGCAAGTATCCTATCGAACCCGGCAGAAATGGCGGCATTGGATGGCGATAGATATGAATTCCATCGATGAGCTCGTACGACCTGGTGTGTCTCTTATGTTTTGGGCTTAAAACCGTTACTTCATAGTTTGCCGCCCGCAATGCAAGGGCCTCCTTCCAGACTCGCGGATCGAGCGGGACGGGAGCGTTCTCCACGATGATCAGCACTTTCCGCTTCATGGTGGTCTTGCGATCGGCGGACGTGGGCTGAGCTTCGGAGAGAGGAGCCTCGGGAGCCGGCGCTGACGTAATTGTTGAAGGAGTGGTCGAGCTCATGTCGGCTGCGATTATCGAATCTGAAGCCTGCGCGGAATTCAGCAAAGTGCCTCCTGGGAGTAACGTGAGCGGCCCGGGAGTGCATTCATCGAGAAAAGCTGCGCTGTGTCGCGCCGATCGACATGGCCGGATAACGCCTGCTCGATAATGCCAGCCGCCAAAACAGCGCCTTCTGTTTGCCCGATGACGAATTTGAACCGTTTCGCGTTGATGCGATAGGCAGGAATCTCGAGCGTCGCATCGATCGCCGTGCGTAATCGCTCCTGCGTGACCTCACCAATCGGAAGAAATACTCCGGTTTCAGTCCGCGCTACCCGCGCGGCGACCCCCGGCTGATCCAGGGCAACGGGAATACATACCATGGGAACGCCGTGGCTTAGCGATTCGAGAACGGTGTTCAGTCCTGCGTGCGTGATGCAGAGGGACGCTCGGTCCAACAGTTCAAGTTGGGGCGCTTTGCTGACCAGGATCGTGCTTACTGCCGTGGGCGCAAAATCGGCTGGATCAAGGCTATCGCCTATGGACACGACCAGCTGCCGACCAGGCTCTTCAGCAGCGTCGATGAGTGTTTGGAACACCGAGGGCGACCCGTTCATCAGAGTTCCCATGGAGGCATAAATCAGAGGTTCGCCTGTCAGCCGCTCCCAGGGGAAATCGAGTGCCGGCCGGGAAGCTGGATCATGCCACGGGCCCGTGTAGTGGAAGTGAGCGGGCCAGTGATCGCCGGGGAAATCAAATTCTCTTGGTGTTTGTGTGACCTGGGCCAATCTCGAATGAAGGGCATAAGGAGAGTGAAGATCGATTGGAAGATGCACCTTTTCCGCGTAATCCTGCAGGCAGTCGAGCATGGGCGCAAAGCAGAGATCGAGTTGCCTCAAACCCTGAATATTTCGATCGAAAGCGCACGGGCCCGATTCGTAGGGCCAGTCGTAAGAGAAGAACGGCGTGACCCCGGTCATATCGCCGTGCAGTGCGCAGTTAATGTGAACATACGGAATTCCCAGGTGGATGGCTACGATATCCAGGTTATGCCACAGGGCATCGAGCACTAATGCGTCAACGCGCGACTCCAGGAGGATTCGCTCGCCATCGGCGATGATGTCACGGCTGAATTCAGCCAGCATTCTCATCGTGAAGCAGGTGGCTTCTGTGCCCGTCAGCCCCGCAAGGCTCCTGTGCCGCTGGATCGTGCGACCGGCAGGCAACCGTTCCGTTGACAGAGCGTAAACCTCGACACCCATGTCAGCGACCTCTGCTTCCATGGCGGGATCGACAAAAAACACGACTCCATGACCGCGCCGCTGCAGTTCCTTCGCCAGCGTTAGGGTCGGATAGAGATGCCCCGGTGAGAAGGGGGGCAGAAAGCCAAGGCGCATAAGGAATAGTCCAGGAGGGCTTGAATATCTGTTCTCAATCACCCATGGGGGTGGATCAGCGCGGGCGCGGCTGGCGTATCCAGCGAGGCGCAGCTCCCGCTGTTAGCGCGCAGCCAGTGTTCCGCGACTACAAGGCTGAACAAAATCTTGTGGTTGTCCTCGGCACCCGATTGATGGTCGCGCAGAAGTTGTTGCACGCGCTCAGGGCGAAGAAATGCGTAGAGGTGAGAGTTGTCGTCCGCGAAAAGGTCGTTCATCTGGCTTGTCTGGATCTGCTTAAACCACTGGTCGACCACGTTCGATGCGAAGCCGCGCTTCTTCCTCTGGACGACTGCCGACGGCAGAAAACGGCGGCAGACCCGTCGATGAAGCCACTTGCGAGACCCTGAACGGACCTTGTAGTCGGCGGTCAGGCGCTCTGCGTACTCGACAATCTCCCGATCGAGATAGGGAACGCGCGCTTCCAGGCTGTGCGCCATCGATAATTTGTCGGAATACATTAATAGCTCATCCGGTAGTGTGGATCTCATCTCAAGAAATTGCAGGCCGCCGAGTTCGTCAGTGCCTCGCATGAGAGGCGCGAAGTCCTGCCAGGCCCGCAGCATGCCATTGCCAGCATCTGCCGGCAGCAGATCTGTCCTGAAAAGAGCGTCGACAGTAGTTCCCGGCAGAAGCGACAGGACGTTTTGATAGCGCTCCAACCGGCTTACCGTATCCAGCGAACGAACTGCGCGTTTCAGTCCTTCGTTTCTGGGTACGCGGAACACCATCTCGCGAAGAGGACGGCGCAAAGCTGTGGGGATTCGGCTCCAGTAGTCACCATAGCGCACGCCGAGATGTCGCCGGTACCCGCCAAAAAGCTCGTCCGGCCCCTGGCCGCAAAGAACAACCTTAACGTCCTGCCGCGCCCGGGCGCATACGAAATACATGGGGACAATGGACGAGGTTGCTACCGGTTCCTCCAGCGACGCGATGATTTTTGGGAGCGCGGCCTCAAAGGTCGAGTGGTCCAACAGCACAGGGGTGTGTTGTGAAAACAGGATGCCGGCAGTCTGCGCAGCATCGACGAGTTCATCATCAGAAAAGCTGGACCCATAGCCCACCGTGTAGGTCCGCCATGATTTCCCATGGAGATTCATCAGGGCAAGCAGCAACGCGGAATCGATGCCGCCGCTCAACAGTAATCCCACCGGCACATCGCTCAGCAGATGCCGCTTCACGGAACGGGTATAGAGGGCCAGAAGCTCTTCCGTCGCCTCCTCCGGAGAAGGCGGGTGGGAAAATGGCTCCGGGGTAAACCGATACCACAGACGTGTCGTGCATTCTCCATTTTCGGCAACCAGCAGAGAACCCGGCGCCAATTTGTGGACGCCCTGATAAAGCGTGTAAGGCGAAGGCGTGAACCTGTGCCTCAGAAACAGATTGAGGGCGACGGGATCGATCGAGGGCGGAGCGCCAACTCCCTGGTTTACCGCCCGGATCTCGGAACCGAAAAACAGGCGGTCTCCATGGATGCGGTAGTACACAGGTTTGATCCCGAATGGATCACGGGCCACGAGCAGCCTTTGGCGGCGGCGGTCCCAGATCGCCACACCGAACATCCCATTCAGGTGATTGAAGACGTCATCGCCCCACTCCTTGTATCCATGAACAATCACTTCGGTGTCGGAGCGAGTACGAAAGATGTGGCCTCGGGCTTCCAATCTCTCTTTCAATTCGGGGAAGTTGTAGATCTCGCCGTTGAATACCACCCACGTGGTGCCCTCGGCATCAGACATCGGCTGATGTCCACCCTCCAGATCGATGATGGACAGCCGGCGAAAGCCGAGGCCCAGGGGTCCATCGAGGTAAAAGCCCTCGTCATCAGGACCGCGGTGGCGCATGGTTGACGCCATCCGCTGGAGGGCGCCGCGCTCGACTTTCTCCGCGTCGCGATAGTTATATTGTCCGCAAATGCCGCACATTGTGCCGGTGTCCTGTTGAATTCGCCAAAGAGCGAAGGCTAGGGGTTAGTGGAGACCAGGAGGAGACAGAGGCTTCTGAAGAGCTGTGAGGAGGCCCAGCGGTGCATGGGTGTATTATCCCAGCCAAAATACAGACGGCGGCTGCGAAATGAGCCCTCCTTCGTCTGCCAGTTGGCCAGGATGTCATCGAGAACCGTGCGGAGCCGCGCGTCCAGCTGCGGGAATCGGCCGCGAAGCAGCACGGCCAGATTGATGCACTCGGCATAATCGTAAAGTTCGCGACGATAGACGACGAAACGAGGAGCCCGCGCAAATGGCTGAGGCAATCCGTGCTCATCGAATAGATTGCGAACGTAGAAGGCCACTCCGCGCTCAATTGCCTGCGTGCAATCTCTGTTACCGGTGAGAACCTCTATTTTCGCAAGAGCTTTCAAGACGAAACAAGTGTGGAAGTGATCAATAAAGGATCGTTTCCCATCTACGGAATAATACCAGGAGCCGTCAGGGTTCTGGTTTTCAAGCACAAAGTTCAGATTTCTCTGGGCAGCATCCAGGTAACTATCGTCCGAGAATTCGACGGCTGCATTTGTCAGCAGATACGCCCGGTAGGCGTTGGCGTTGAGCACGAAATGGCCATGTTCGGGTAGAGGGCTGTACGAACAGGATGCAGCGCGGTCCGAGGTTGGAATCTCGTCATAATGGAGGAGGGCGTGCTGGGCGATCGAACGCATGACCTGTCGCCACTCCTGCCGGGAATCTATGCGGTAGACGTCCTGGAATGCCTCATACACGTAGGGAACGGTCGTGATCAGCGGAGTACCGGGTTGAACCGTACCGCAAACAGTTTCCCAATAGAAGGGATAACCCCAGCTATATTCTTCGTACCCAGGGCAGCGGGTCTGCTGGAGGACATTGAGGAAATGCACGGCCCGCGCTTGGTAGCGGGAGTCACCGGTCACCCGCGCCAAAAATGCAAACCCCATGGCAAAGTGGGCGTCCGCGATGGGAAAACGCTGTGGTTTCCAAAAGAGCCGCCGCGCCGATGGACACAAGGCCTCAGAGAACACCATCGGCAGAACCGCAAGGGTTCCGAGCCTGGGACGCTCATAATAAAGCCGCTTGGCCCACCTACCGAAGTTGCTTGCATAGTAGGTCTGGAAGTCAAGGGATTCCTCACCGTAAGAGTCCAGCCAGGTGATAAACCGGGCGACGGACGCCCAGATCGGGTTGTGAGCCAACAGGGATCCCTTTTGGGTGCCGTCAAGTGCGGGAGCATTATCGATTGCCGTGTGCATCGGGAGCTTCGACGGGCGCGGGGGTGAAGGCATAGGCGGCATCTGAGGAGCCTTCCGGTTGGGATATCCGTTCCAGCATACGGCTACCGTACCTGGGTTGACAATTATAAAGTTGTTATATGGCGATCTATTGGAAAGGCTGAACCGTCGTTGGATTGTGCGGTGGGCGTCTGAGCATGGCTGTAGCCATCTCCAGGAGTAGCGGGTGTTTGCTGATGTGGTTATCTCGTAACTCCGAAAGGCGTCTCCGGATGAAGGCCCGCACGTTGTGCCTCAGACTCAGAGAGGCGGGTTCATGGCTGGTTTGGGGGCAACGAATCGAGAAAGAATTAGTGGCTCCCG
Source organism: Acidobacteriaceae bacterium (assembly GCA_030041515.1). Taxonomy (GTDB): domain Bacteria; phylum Acidobacteriota; class Terriglobia; order Terriglobales; family Acidobacteriaceae; genus Palsa-343. The sequence goes on from JASHNS010000001.1 coordinate 83,275, forward strand.
GAGGAAGGACAACGAAAATGCGAGCTTCCGCAGGATCGACCCGGCGTACATCCTCCGTATGCGCATTGTGCTCTAGAACCCCGGATTGCCCATTGAAACCAGGGAATGCCCACTCGAGTTGGACAAGCTGTTGGGAACGGGACTGGTTCGTGAGTTGCACCGTTCCTGAGAATGACTTCACACAAAGGGTGCCCTGCACGTCGACGCGATGAAGAACCGATCTCTGAACGGCCGTACCGGCACTGCACCAGTTGATATCAGGCGCTAATCTGTTGATGCGGCCTACTGCGTCGATCAGATCATCGGGCCTCCTGAAGGCATCGTGGTGCTCGCAGATCAGAACCGGCACGCCAAAAAACAACCGGAACGCGATATCCGCGTCCTGCGTAAAAATGCCGGTTCTGCGGAGAAAGAGCGGGAATCCGGAGAAGCACAGCACCGCTGGCTGCACCAACTCGCGAAGTTTCAGCCGCGCTGGTTGCCCTTGAGGCTGCGCGTTCGAATTTACCGCCGCATCAAAATTGTGAGAACGAAGGGCGGCCATGGCCTCGATCGAAAATCTCCCCTGCGGAAAAATCATCACTCGATCGCAGGGCACGCTCGTTATCTCGCCGTGGGCTGAAATGCGATTCTCCGCAGTTCGAATCATCGCAGTCAGTCGTGATGGATCGCGGGAAGCAAATTCCGCTTCAGTGTGATCGTTTCCGTGAAAGCAGATAGAAAGCCGATCGGAGTGTTCGCGGAAGAGCTTCGTGACCCGCGGCGAGCTGCGGCGGAAATTATGGGGAATGAAAGCAATCGTCGTGCTGAAATGATGTTTTTCCATCAATCGCAGGAGGCATTCGTAATTCAGGAAGCCATAGTTCGGGCAAAGTAGCGGATCGTCTACAGTTACACATGCATAATTCTGCACAGGATGCCAGCATCGATCGCGGAAAATATGCCGCATTGCGATGGCATGAGGAACCAGCCGTGAAAACGATTGGCTCATCCAGGCGTCGCCTGCTTCGGCATCAAGATCGACTACATCTTCGCTGCCGACAAGAAAGACTTCGGAGTTGTCTAATCGGACGGCTGCGACATGAACTTGCCGACCGATGGTAATGAGCTCTCGGCAGCCATGTTCGGTATGGGAAAAAACCCGGTCGTTCACTCGATCGACTGTTCCCAGGGAGATTCCTGAGAAGGGGCCGCAGATCTCCCGAGAGTTTGCAGCAACAACGTATGCATCAACTCCCTCGGGAACTGGAAGCACCGCCTGGACGCAGTCGGCCGTGAGCATTCTGATGAGCGAAGAATGAAAGGAGTCGACACGCACGGCATGGACCAGGACGTTCCTGAATGGTGAGACGAGCGAGGCAAGGCGCTCCGTGCAGCGAAGCTGTCCATCCGTCCACCCCCTGATGACCTCTGGATTGATCAGCAGGCAGCCTGGTTCTTCTGCACATTCGGAGGTAAAAGATGCCGGCAGAGAACCGGTCGCAGGGGGCAGCGCGACCGGAACACAAGCGACTCCAAAATGCTGCGCGAGCCGGATCAGGCGCGCATCTTCCTTCCTTAACTCACCCCAATAAGGAACAACCAAAGTCACGGTCTGCTCTCTTGAATTACGGTGTTGCCGCGTTTCGGGCTCGCGGTCTGTGCCGGCCGCCCAGGAAGCGGTCGCAGTTTGCGTGTGAATTCCTGCAGCGGAATCTCCGGCCCCAGTGGGATCCCACATTGCGCCACAGGAGCGGCAGGATTCCCCTGCACCATCGTGAAAGGCGGAACAGATCGTGTCACGACGCTGCCGGCCGCTACGACGGCGCCTTCACCTACGACCACTCCAGGCAGAATCAGCGCTCCGGCCCCGATAAACGCATCACGGCCAATCCTGACTCCCTCAACTTCGCGGAAGTGGGCGAGTATGGTTACGCGGAGGCTTATGACACAACGATCTTCCAGCGTAATTGCAAACGGTCGGGACGTATCCAACACGACGTCATACCCGACCCATACACCTTCTCCGATGTTCACGCCGCGCGCGCGATGCAGCGCGACGCGAAGGCTCTTTGCTCCTGGAGCTGCCCGAGCCACGTGCTGCAGGACCCGATTGATCATTCCGCGAAGGGGAAACTCTTTCATGGCCGTGTGCTCAGCGAACTGTCGAATCTGACGCCAGTAGATAATCGCGAAATGACGCGAAGGAATCGAGATTCGCGAGGACTTCCGGATCGATTTCGCACGCGAATTCTTCCTGGATAAGTGCGGCCAGCGTGACGGTGGACAGTGAATCCCAGATGCCGACCGAACCCGCGGTTGCCGTGAGGATTTCTTCTTCTGTCAGAGTCGGGAATACTACCGCGAAGCAGCGGACCAGACGCTCTTGCCGATCAGGCATGCACACCCACCTCAATTTGATGAAATAGCTTCGGCGCCTGGGCGCAAAACGTGTCCTTTGTCAGTGTCACGGGCGTCTGGAGCGAATCAGTGAAAACTTTCAGGAAGTCCTGCATCGGTCCGTTCCGCGCTGTGGCGGTGAAATCGAATGTGATCTCATCCACTCCGGTCTCATCAAACAAGTATCGGAGGCATTGATATTCAATCCGACGTGAAAATGCCCTGCAGCTCATCACCCAGCTGTGGACCTGAACGCTCCTCACGTATCTGGTTCCAAGCATAGCGGAGATTTTGCCGAGGCCTCCGTATTTGTCCTCATAGGTCGCGGACAGCAGAAAGGATGAGGCCTCCGAGAAGAAGTGGCGCCAGTCGGATTCGGAATAGCGTCTGCCGTTCAGGTTGAACTGATTTGTTTTGTTGACCAATTCGAAGGCTCGCCGATCCCCGGTGCCGGGTCCGTACTCAAACAGGATTCGTGCTTCAGCAGTTCGGAGGAAATCGTCCGAATGCGATTCCTGCATGCCGCTGTTCGCTCGCCACTTCCCAGCGTTCCGGATGCTGCTGAGGCGGAGTGAATCTTCCAGGGAGAGCGATGATTTTCCGAAGAGATCGCGCAGATCCCGCAGCAGGGCCCAGATAGCCGCGGGATCGTGTTTCGGGAACAGCCTGCAGGTCAGTTCAGGGTGTGCTGCCTGGACCTCTGCAATTTCTGCTGGGCTATCGTCGATGAACACGGCTGCCTCAGCTCCGATATTCCAGTTGCTTAGAATGCGAGCCACTGACTGTGATTTAGCTGACCAGTGAACTTCAAACGGAAAGACGTCGTCTTTCGACAACAGAAGTTTCCGGGCTTCGAATGCGCGCGCTACGGTGCCGCCATCATTCTTGCTCGCCACGCCAATCAGCGTTCCCGATGCCGCAAGCGAAGCCAGGAACTGCTGGTAGACCCCATGCATTTGGGAATGCCGATCGAGATCCCAGGAAATGCCTTCCACTCCGTCTTCGCCCACGATTCCGGACCAAAGCGTGTCATCAAGATCGGTGATGAGAGCCTTCATCGGCGGTCGTGGCTCGATGAGGCCACTGAGCGATTCCGCCAGAGCCGAAGCATGGCTTAACGTATAGGGAAAGCCAGTCATCAGATCTGATTTGATGTCGTATCGCTCCGCAGGCGCGGACAGCATCGCCAGATGCTGCGGGTTGAGCAGACGAATACTCGACATGCCGGCGAGAGATTCAGCAAATTGAGCGACGATGCGGTACAGTTGCGCTTCTGGAAGTGCCCGCTCGATGGGGCGCGACGTGAAAGCAGGAGGAAGCGGTAATGTTGGCAGGGATACCGAGACCGTGACTTCGCGAGCAGCTTTCTCGATTGAGCTCTGAAGTCTTTGCGCCGCGGCTTGTGCTGTGCCCGTAATGTCCGCCAGATCTGCGGCACGCCACCCGCCGAGCGTGCGAATCCCTAGTCGAGGATCCAGATCACTCCACTCGACGACCACTGCCACACCATCCACTTCTGAAGGTGTGAGTCGTTCGAGATTCCCTGCAAGATCACCGAACAAGCCTGCGCGAATCTCAACACGGATTTCGGGGAAACGCAGGCGGAGGTGCGCGGCCAGGAATGTCTGGAGATGGAGTGGCGTAAAACCACAGGCAAGGAAGGCCGTATAATTCCGTGATCCTTCGCCTGCCGGCGATTGAATTAGTTTTAGCGCGTCTACGAGCTTCATCGATCGATTTCCGGAAATGTCAGCTATCAGGCAAAGCTAAGCTGGCGCTCGATCTTCGACTGTTTTTGCCGGCTGATGCGCACGAGATCGACCAGGCATTGATCCTCCCGCAATACCTCATGAACACCGCGGAACTCCGGATCGAGATTGCCAATGACAATTGTCTCTCCGTGCGCCAGAACCGCCTCTGCAGTGGACACCATCAATCGTGAGATATGAGGGATGCGGTTCAGAATGAAATCTCGGTTCGCACCCCGCAACGCGGCAAGGTTGACATTCCGATCGTAAATTCGAAGGTCGTAACCCTTTCCTATCAACCGCTCGATGACCTCGATGACGGGACTCTCGCGGAGATCATCTGTTCCCGCCTTAAAGCTGAATCCGAGTATTCCCACCCGTGGGTTCCCGGCCTCGATCACAAGACTGACTCCCCGCGCAATCTGCATTTCGTTACTGGGCAGGACAGCTTCCAGGATCGGGACCTGTAAATCGTTCATCCGCGCCTGGTAGGCCAGCGCGCGCAGGTCCTTCGGGAGGCAGGAGCCGCCAAATGCGAATCCTGGCTTTAAATAGGCCGTAGAGATGTTCAGCTTCTTGTCCTGGCAGAACACTTCCATGACCGCTTCCGCGTCGACCGCGAAAGAATCGCAAATGTTCCCGATCTCATTTGCGAAGCCGATCTTGAGCGCATGCCAGCTGTTGTCCACATATTTAATCATCTCTGCTGTATTTAGGTCGGTTCGTATCAGCGCCGCTGGCAGAAGCGCGTACAAAGTGGCGAGCAACTCACCGCTCGCCTTGTCCAGTTCACCGATCACAGTCTTCGGCGGGCACCGAAAGTCTCGCACAGCCGAACCTTCGCGCAGGAATTCCGGATTACTGCAGACGCCGAAATCTGCGCCAGCCCTCTTTTCCGAAAACTCCTCCAGAGTGGGGATAACCACCTTGCGCATCGTTCCAGGCAGGATTGTGCTGCGAATTACCACAGTGTGCCGTTCATGTTTTGTCTGCAGCGCCTGGCCGATTTGCTCACAGATTCGCCTGATATACCGGAGATCGAGGTTCCCATTTGGTTGGCTCGGCGTTCCGACACAGATAAAAGAGATGTCGGTTGCGTAGATTGCTTCAGAGGCATCCTGCGTGGCGCGCAGATTGCCTTTCCGGACGGACTCCTCGATGATCTCTCCAATTTCGGCTTCGACGATGGGCGAATGTCCGCAATTGATCAGACTGACCTTCTCCGCGACCGAATCCACGCCGATCACCTGATGCCCCTCAGCTGCCAGGCACCCTGCGGATACGGCTCCAACATATCCCAAACCAAAGATGCTGATTCTCACAGTGCGCTCCAATTTACAGAGATCTAGTGCCTGAACCGCGCCGCTGCCGCGCCCGCTTCCCACGATCACAAGGGACGCGGGGTACAGAGAGTTTGAACTTAGGGCATTTCGCTTTTGCGCACGGTATACAGGAGGAAACAAAGGCTGCGAAAAAGTTGCGATGCCGCCCACCGATGCATCGGCGTGTTATCCCAGCCGAAGCGAAGTTGGCGGCTGCGAAAGGAGCCATCCGCTTTCTGCCACAGCCGCAGAATATCATCGAGGACCACGCTCAGATAATGATCCAGAGTCTGCGAACGGCCATGCAGCAGCGTTGCGAGATTGACACACTCCGCATAGTCGTACAGCTCACGTCGATAAACGGTGAGACGCGGGCGGCGAGAAAACGGTCTGGGCTGCCCCGTCTCATCGAAGAGATGCCGCGTGTAATAGTCAAGGCCCCGATCCAGTGCCGTTGTGCAGGACGTATTTCCCGTCAGCACCTCGATCTTGGCCAGCGCTTTCAGGACAAAACATGTATGAAAGTGATCGACAAAATTCCGCTTTCCATCGACGGCATAGAGCCATGAGCCGTCAGAATTTTGCGCTTCCAGAACGAAGTTCAGGTTTCTCTCGGCGGACTCTCGATAGCGCGGATCGGAGAATTCGAGAGCAGCATGCGTCAGCAGCCATGCGCGATAGGCACAGGCGTTGACCTCCATCCGGGAATATTCAGGAAATGGCGTGTAGGAGCAATACGAAGCCGATGCGGACGTTGGGAACTCCTGATAGTCGCGCCATGCGTGCTGCGCAATCGATCGCATGATTTCCCGCCACCGCGGGTTGCGATCCATTCGATATACCTGCAGGAACGCCTCGTACACATAGGGGGTGGTTGTGATCAGAGGGGTCCCGGCCGGGATCGTGCCAAACACCGTCTCCCAGTGGAATGGATAGCCCCAGCAATAATCACTGTATCCTGGGCATCGGGTCGACGTAAGCACATCCAGGAAATGCAGCGCTCGCTGATAGTAATGATCCTCTCCGGACGTTTCAGCAAGGAAGGTAAATGCCATCGCATAATGGGCATCCGCGATGGGGAAACGCTGAGGCTTCCAAAACAGCCGCCTGGCCGAGGGCAAAAGTGCCTCAGAGAGCACCATCGGAGCAACCGCCAGTTTTCCCGCATGCCGATGACGATAATAGAATCGCTTCGCCCACCTGCCAGGGGAACTGGCATAGTAACTCTGGAAATCATAGGACTCTTCGCCATATTCTTCGAGCCATTCAACGAACCGGGATACTGCGGCCCATGTTCTGTTGAGGTCGCCGGCTGCGATAGTCGAAGGGGCCGGAATCGCCGGTGTAATCGCAAAGACAGATGAAATCATGAGAGATCGGATGGACGATGGAAGAATGACGGGGATCTTAAGCGAGAGAAGTTTGGTCGTCGCCGTTGTGTACAGGCGCCGATCGCTTTGCTGTCGTCACCGGCAGCAGGCTGAAATTGTCGATCTTTCTGAATCTGGCAACGGACCACAGGATGGCCCTGAGCTTCATCATCTGCTCGTGCCGATGAAATGTCATTAGGGCTTTGGAGACAATCCGCTTCCTTCCGATCAGCGGGCCCACGGTATACCCCGTCAAAATGGCCATGCCGCCAACCAGATACGGTCGTTTGGTCATCTGATAGCCGCAGCGGATAAACTCCCATAGCGGGTGGGCTCCCATCTGATAATCTTTTCTGCCGTAGTCGAAGCCCTTCCGTATGCGCCCGTGCGTCGCTGTCCCGAGAGGACGATGGTGATGAAACCACTTCTCCCGGAAAGATCTCGTCCTCCAGCCCATCATGCGAGCTGTGGTTACCGCGAGCCAGTCGATGCATCCGATTTCGCTGGGAAAATAGCCGCCAATGTCTTCGTAACAGACGCGGCGAAATATCTGACACTGTCCGGATACGTAGTTTTGCCCTTCAAAACTATCCGTTTCTGAGTTGTATCCGTCATCCTCGCGAAACACCGTGCCTGCCACTCCAAGATCGGGATCCTCCTCAAACTTACTCATTAAGAATGCGAAGTGATCCGGATCCAGCGTAACATCCGCATCAAGGTTTCCGATGATGTCGTACTCGACTCCCGCCATCGCCGCCTGACCGGCGCGAAACGCATGCACTTTCGCGGCGAAATTGCGAGTGTCGCGTGGCGGCAAATCGATCAAAGTGATCCAGTTATATTGATTGGCATAACGGGCGGCGATCATGCCGGTATCGTCAGTAGACCCATCGTTCACAATGACCCAGCGGGAAGGCAGCAGGGTCTGCTGTGCGACTGATCGAATCGTATTCTCGATGTACCTGCCCTCGTTTCTCGCAGGAGTAATGAGGGCGTAGCGTAATGAGGTAGAGTGTGGCTGCATGGATGGCCTCAGGCGGATGCCGGTGCGTCGATGAAAAGCCGGTGCGCGAGCTCCAGCGTGAGGAGCCTGTGAATCTCGAGCGTGTAATTACGAGTCCCGCTCAGGTGGCCTGCAACTATATTTCTCACCGTGCGCGGTTGCAGATAAGGCCGGGCCAGAGAACGTTCGTCCAAAAGCATTTCGCGAACGTATGGCGCAAGCTGGTCGCGGTACCACGGACGGAAATGGAAGATCTTATGGCGGCCAATCCACAACCGTTCGAAGTGGAGCGGTGCGAGCCAGTGATCCAGACGCGCCAGCCACTGCGGCATGCCATAGTCATAGGCGTACTCTGCTTTAAATGAGAATTCCAGCGCAGCGCGGGTAATGCTGCTGTTCAGCCCACGGGTACCGCGATCAGTGCGCATTGTCGCCAGGGCTGGGTTTCCGCTGCGCAAGAGGCCTACCCGGCTCTGCTGGTTGATATAGCTTGCTCGCGGAGCGCGGTAGACCGTTTTAACCAGGTCGTTATCGAGGTACGGAGTACGAACAGCGACCTGGGTCTGTTCCAGACTGAGGACTCCGTAATGGTGCCAGGGCGATTGCCGAAACGCTGCAAATGTTACGTGGTGAGTCTTGAGGCTGCGGTCGTATGTCGCTTTGGCCTCCTGAAGCATCGGCTCAAGCGACGGTTGATAGAGCCCATCTCGCGGCGCAACTGCTTTAAACATCACATCCTGAAGGAGGATCTCGCTGCCGTAGGTACCTACCATGCGAACGGGAGCGATTTGTCTTGCCCGTTCGTTCACGTGCAAATCTGGCGAACGGCCGAGATCGACGCACGCGTCGGTCAAATAGACTGTTCGTTCCGCGTAGTAAGGAAATCGCGAGAGGAACTCCTCTCCCGCAGTAATTACCTGGTGAGGTTGACCGCAAATCTCGGCAACCTTCCGGGCGAGCTTAACGTCCTGGTTGTCACGATACATGCTTCCGAAGGTGTAGCAGGGCAGCGAGCCCGGTGCCGCCTTATGACACGCCATGATGATGCGCGTATCGAGGCCACCAGTGAGTGAAACACCGATCTTCTCAGGTCCTTCGAAATAACGGGGCAGGTTCCGGACAAACGTGTCGCGCAGAATTTCCGGATATTCATCAGCACTGAGCGGTTCCTGAGCCTCCCATTCCTCCGGCTGGAAATAAAACTTCTTTTGATCCAAACGGCCATTGCGGAAGGACCAGGCGGCGCCTGGCGGGAGGAGATTCAGTCCGCGGAAGAGCGTACGATTTTCGAGGACGCAACCGCATACAACGAACTCCCCGAGTCCGCGCGAATCGATTTCGCGCAACTCTGGACGAACCCGCAGGATCGCCTTCGCCTCTGCTGCAAAATAGAATGTTTCCTTTCCTTCATAGTAGTAGAGCCGCTGCAGCCCGTACCGATCATTAAACAGGAGGGTGGTGTCGCGCGAGTTGTCCGCAACCAATCCGTGAAAGCGACCGTTGAGCCGGGCGGGGAAGTCTGCCTCCTCTTCGTAGCGATGCACCAGGTACGAGGCACCACCTTTCAGGATCTGGTGCCCGCGCGCGCGAAGAGCATCTACCGTCCCCGGTTCAGCGAATTCTTCACCGGAATAGATGAGAGTTACGCCTTTCGTTTCATTCTGAATGGGCATTTCCGCCGCGAACGAACCGCGGTGGGCTACCCAGCCAACATAAATACCCTGCGACGGGTCACTCCAGGTGCCGCAAGTGTAGAACGTCTCGTGCTGCATCGACTGCAGCATTCGGCAGAGCTCGTGCCGGGCGGCGTCCTGCGGCAGCCTGGTGATGATTCCAACAATTCCTGGCATCCGGCCTCACTTAACCGTTTTCATCCCACAATGACGTTTCGGCGATTGCCGGCAATGATCGTGATTGGTGTATGGACAGCTTATGCGCTGGGCTGCAATTGAGCACACCCACTAAGCGCTGCGTACACGTCGGCCGTTTTGGTGCCTGCGATACTCCACGAGTTGCTCACACGAATGATGTTTTGAATATCTGCTCTTCGACTGTCACGTTCAGCGAACAGGTCGCTCGAGAAGAATGCCTCGATTGCCCGGGACAGGGCCACTGAATCGTGCGGTGGACAGAGGAATCCTGTCTTGCCAGGAATTACGTCATACTCGAACGAACCGATGTTTGTGGCAATTACAGGAAGGCCGAAGCTGTAAGACATGAAGAGCACCCCGCTCTGGAAGATCCGAATATACGGGAGAACCAGCACGTCGGCTGCTTTGAAGTACATCTCGATATCGTCGTCTTCGATATGCCGCGTGTGCTGGACTACTTGCTCGTGGAGAGAATTCTCATCAATCACCTGCTCGATTTCTCTCCAATGTTCTTCAGATTCCTTATCCCCGGCAATCAGCAGGTGATAGCCAGGGTCCTTCAGCGCGATAGTCTTAAATGCCTCGATCAGGTAGTTGACACCTTTGTATGGGACTATCCTGCCGAAAAACAAAAGAACACGGTGGTGCGGCTGCAGTCCCAACATCTGCCTGGCCTCAGCCTGCGTAAGCGGCGAGTTCCGGACCATGCTGTAGACTCCGTAGGGTATGACCGTAACCCTTTGCTCGGACACACCGAACCCGTTTAGCAATTGCTGTTTCATTTGGTCGGTATGCACAAATATCTGGTCGAGCAGATTGTATTGAATGCGCAGTGTCAATCGATTCCACCACGAATCCTTGCCGTCCTTTTCTGCTCCGTTCACATTGTGAGCGGTAAAGACTACACGTTTACCAAGCAGCTTGTAGTAGATCAGCAGAACGGTTCTGTCCAGTATCGGAAGCTTGTAGGGCCAGAGGATATGCAGAATCGGCGCTTTGGAGCTTGTGATGTACCGGATGAGCCTCGCATAAACTCGGAGGCAATTCATGAGCCTGCGGAAGGGATTTATGGGCCAGGGTACATCGTAAAGAGGAAGCAGCCGTAAATTGGAACAGCCTGTCAGTTCCGGAGTGTTCATATCGGCGTTGCAGACAACGTCGGCGACGACACCCGCCGCATCCAGAGCCCGGCTGAGTTCAGAAGCGTAATGCTTATCCCTGCCGCCGGTGATCAAGGCCACAGCGGTTGATGACCAACGTGTTTTCATATTGTCAATCGAACGGTGAAGCAGTGAAGGTCGGAATCTCTCCGGGGACTCAGGCAGCAGGTTGCTGGGCAGCCTCGCGATCGCTGTGCTATCCTTACGTGGCCTGTTAGGTGCTGCCAATTGTTGGGCAGCGACTGGCTTTCCGCCGTGCTCCCGTTTGCCCCTGGCCCACTGAGTACTGCGCTTCTCTCGTCGGGTTGAGATTCTCCGACCTTGCCTTGGCAAACCAAATTGGAGCAGACGTTCGGCGTCTCCCGGGAGGCACTCAAGTGATCTTGCGCGGGACGCCTTCGGGTGGAATGATCATATACATTAGTCACCGCTTGCCGGCATGCCTCGGGAGTCTGTTGGGGACCGATCCCGCGCGGGCTCGGATCGATTTGCCAATCCGGTCGGTGAATGGTCCGCTCGAGTTTATATAACCCTGTAAGGGAGTGTCAAAAATTATGGTTCGTGCTAGTGCACTTGCTTTGTTTTCCCTGTTGCTGGCGGTCATGACTCTGCCAGCCAGCGCGCAAACTGCATCAACAGTTCAGGCAGCTTCCTGCGACCAAAGTTCGGTCAACGCCGTCATCAATGGCCCCACCCATAAGGCGGTAGACGGGGATGTGATTGAGATTCCAGCAGGTTCGTGTACCTGGACCAGCGGCATCACGGTGCCCTCCCATATCGGAATCACGATCATCGGGAATGCCGGGAACGGCCCGGTCTCCAGCGCTTCCGCAACCGGAGCTTCTTCGTCGTGTGCATCCGGCACCACCCTCACAGATGACCTGTCGAGCGGCCACATGTTCAACTTTTCGCCCACGGAGGGCAACTCCACCACTCGGCTGTCCTGCATCGCGTTTGAACCAACCAGCCCCAATCCCGGTTTTTCCCAGCCGGTCAGCGTGGTCGGAACCTGCACGTCCGACGGGTGTCCCAACCTTCGCCTCGACAATCTGACCATCCCCGGCAGGTTTGCCGGGCTCAGCGTTCCGGATAGCTCTTTCGCTGACATCGTCGATGTGTTTGGCGTAGCGGACCACAACACAGTTGGAGACTCCAGCCTCTATGGAAATGGCGTGGATCTCGTCAACGTGAATCATCCGTCCTGGTTCGGCGTCGGGCAGTTTGGTGACAATTCGTGGGCCCAGCCGGATTCCCTCGGAACAGCGGAAGCTTTTTATCTGGAAAACAATTTGTTCACCAACGCGTTTGGTACCGACGTGGATGGTGGCGACACCTACCAGGATACGGGTGGCGGAAGATTCGTATGCCGGTTCAATACCTTTAATGGGGTCACCGAGGCCAGCGCGTGCGGAGATCACGGTACAGAAAGCACTGGTAGGCCGAGAGGCGGAAGACAGGCAGAGTTTTACGATAATACGCTCACCTGCACGAACACTTCACTTGGATGCGCTTCAGGTCTGGGACTGCGAAGCGGCGTCGCCTACATTTTTGACAATCGCTTCACAGCAGAACCTGGATCGTGGTTCAACAGCTATGCCTATCTAGGCGTATTTCGCGCTACTTCCCTGGATTTCATTCCCTGGTCGGGACAGGGGTTTGGGCCCTACGATGAAATGGCTGGAGCAAGCCAAACCTCCACGTTCAAGCTGAGTGGAGTTTCGGGAACTTGCACCTACGGGAGCTGCGCTTTGACGGTGTCCTCCCAGGGCTGGACTGAAAATCAATATGCTCCAGGGTCGAACTATTATCGAGTCTTCGATGTGACTTCCGGCGCCATCGCCGGCATCGCGGGTAACGGTACGGATACGCTGACCCTCTCATGGTGCGGCGGAAACGGATCGACCTGCTATGCCAGGTTCTCTTCCGGAGATACGGCCCTGATCCTCGGCGAGACTCTCTACGCCTCCGGCACCTTCACCGGGTCGTCGGGAAGCACGAGCTTCGTTGACTCGACGAAATCATGGGATACGAATCAGTGGGTTTCCCACGGCGTGGCCTATATCCTTGCCGATATCACCCAGGGATGGGCGTGCGAAATCGGGTCGAACACGGCTAACACCGTTAAGTGCAGTGGTGGTCCGCATGAAAACTGGGCCGTTCAGGGAATTCAGGCGGGGTGGAATTCCGGCGATAAGTACATCATCGCGCAGGTGCAGCAGTATATGGATCCTGAGACGAGAAACGGAGGCACGAACTTCTCCGATTCCTCGTGCGGTAGTTCGGCTCTCGTCCCCACCTGCGTCGGCTATCCAAACCAAACTCTGGACCCGGCCTACGAATGGGGAGACACCCATACCGGCAGCTTCAATCAAAGCCCGATCGGTGCAGGAACCGAGACGCTGATCGCGAATCGGGACTACTACTATCAAAATCCGTCTTTCGACGGAACCAGCGGAACTGGCACGGGAACCTTAGCAGCACGACCCACCACCTGCACCACGGGTGTCGCTTACTGGGCCACCGATCAGGGCAGCTGGAACAAGAGCGGCGGCTCAAATCCGGCCGGATACTCAGGCCAGGGAGAGCTTTTCGAATGTACTGCCACCAACACGTGGAGCCTCGCCTACACTCCGTACACCTATCCGTACCCGCTCATTTCTGGTAGCGCTCCCAGCGGCCCAAACCCACCAAAAGGCCTGACGGGGAGCGTTCAACCGCAATAGATACGCGCCCGGGCTGTTTCCCGCGGGATTCAAGACAGCACATCGTGCCAATTCCCGTGCCACGCATGTCACCCCAACATGCTCTGCGCCATTGCGCTTGAAGGTGCCGACATCCTTTCGATAAGGAACTGGACGATTCGCTCGGCTGCATGACCATCACCGTAGGGATTGGGGTGTTTGGTCATCCGCCCATAATGGGCTGGGTCGTCCAGCAGTGAACTGACTGCCGCAACAATTCTTTCGGGGTCCGTCCCCGTGAGACTCGCAGTGCCTGCGGCAATCGCCTCAGGACGTTCCGAGACCTCCCGCATCACAAGGACCGGTTTGCCCAGTGACGGACCCTCCTCCTGAATGCCCCCGGAATCAGTGAGCAAAATATATGCCCGCTGCATATAGGACACAAAAGAGAGATAGTCCAATGGAGGGAGAAGTTTAACGTTGGACAAGCCGTCAAGAATCTCGTGGACTGGGGCCTGCACGTTGGGATTCAAATGGACGGGATAAACAATCAATGTGTCCCGGCGACTCTCTGCGATGGCTCGGATTGCTTCGCAGATTCGGCGGAAGGGAGGCCCGAAGCTCTCCCTCCGGTGTGCCGTCACCAGGATGATGCGAGAGCCGTCAGTCGCCCCAAGGCCATCTTTTGCCAGAGTGGGCTCCTCGGCTAAGCGTTTCCTTGTGAGGAACAGGGCATCAATGACTGTATTTCCGGTGACCAATATATCGTTGGGGTTTACGCCCTCCTCCAGCAGATTCTTTCGCGCCGTGTCCGTGGGGGCGAAGTGAAAATCGGAAAGGTGGCCTGTGAGTCGACGGTTGACTTCCTCCGGGAAGGGATCGAATTTTCGGCCGGTCCGCAAGCCCGCTTCGACATGTCCAACCCGTATACGGCAGTAATATGCGGCGAGCGACGCAGAAAAAGTAGTTGTCGTATCGCCCTGCACTAATACGATGTCAGGCCGCTCGCGTTGCAGGACCTGACTCATTCCGGCTAGACACTCTGCTGTTACGCTGGCAAGATCCTGCCCGGCCTTCATTATCCCCAAATCGCAAGCTGGCCGAAGCCTAAAGACCTGCAGCATCTGATCGAGCATTTCACGATGCTGCCCGGTAACGCAGATCTGCGTCTGGAAGTGCCGCGGGTGCTTCTCCAGTTCCAGTACCACCGGCGCCATTTTGATCGCCTCGGGGCGCGTCCCGATGACAACCATCACCCTTATCTGTTCATTATTGCGCAAGTGCATTTACCTCGAGAAACCGAAACAGTCCGGATCTCCTGTCCTGACCAAGGATCAGAAGCAAGAAGCTTCATTGATTCAGTCCACACACTTCACTCTGGCCATTTTCGAGGGCGGAAGATCGGGTTTTGGGCCGCGTTGTACAGCCCAGTTCAAGACCAGACTCGTGCTATACGCCTTCGCTTCCCATGTCAGACATTCCCTGGCATAGGTCATCCCCTGCTTCCGCAATTGCCTAAGAAGAGCCCGATCCTTTGCCAATCCGTACAGGACCCGTTCCATCTGGGATATAACCTCATCCTCATCGCTGACAGAAATCTTGTATCCAACTTCCGGGTGAACGATATCTCCTGGGCCCCCGTAGTCCAGAATCACAGGTACGGCTCCGCATGCCAGAGCCTCAAAAACTACCCCGCCGCCGCCCTCGCGAACAGCGGGCAGCACAACGACATCTGC
Source organism: Acidobacteriaceae bacterium (assembly GCA_030041515.1). Lineage (GTDB taxonomy): Bacteria > Acidobacteriota > Terriglobia > Terriglobales > Acidobacteriaceae > Palsa-343. The sequence goes on from JASHNS010000001.1 coordinate 98,545, forward strand.
GGATCGCAGACGCTCCAGCACATCCGGATGCTTCAGCCAGCCGCAGAACGTCACAAAGTTTTCGATTCCCAGGGACTTTACGAGATTCTCGAGGGTACTCCGTTCCGGCCCGTCACCGATGAGGGTAAAGTGGGCGAGGCCCTCGCGCAAAACCTTGGCGGCCGCCCGTAGCCCTAAGTAGCAAGCTTTCCGACGGACAAAACCGCCGACAAAGATCAACTCGAGCTTACCGTTCTGTTCAGGGATCCGCAAATCAGAGGAGCACAAAGAACGAGCTATTCCATTTTCAGGGACAAAAAACAACTTATCTCTATGCTCAGCAAACTCGGTCTGCATATGGGAGGTCGCCAGAATAACGGCAGAGGCATACCGATAAGTCGATCTGGCGAATGGCATTCTCCGGTAAAATTTCCTGATTCCAAATGTCCATTTCTGTTCGTCCGCCTGACTAAAGCCAGGTGCGGATCGCAGGCCACCGTTGAGGGGTCCGAGCACGAAAGGTATGGGTCCTTTTCGCAGAAGGTAGGAAAATGGACTCGGAAGCGTGGGGGTCATCGGCAAGACGCGCAGAACAACGTCGAACTCGCCGGCAAAAATTCGGCTGCGGAGTTGCCGCCATGCAAACCACTCAAAGGCCACGCCGAATGGATACGCCAACGCCGTCAGCGCTTGCGTATCATAATTGCTTTTTAGAAATGTCCTGAAACACCAGTCGAAGATGCGCTGTAGTCGCGGCATCCGCACGACTTCAATCGCGTGAAATGGAGCTTTTGCCCGTCGCACCGGAGCCTCCACCCGCTCCTGCACAACAAGTGTAATGTCATGGATCTTGGCGAGCGCGGCCGCATGCGAATAACTGACAAACGGGATGCTGACCATCTCCGGATTGCAGTCGGGCGCGAGCACCAGGACGCGAAGCCGGCTCGTGCCCCCTCCCTGTGTGGTACTTGTAGCCATATCCTCGCTGATGGTGGCGATGCTTCCCACATTAACCTCTCAATGCGACGTGCTAGTTGGTCCTACGCAGTCGGGCCGCCAAACATTGCCAGCGGCACTATTTGCGGCCCCACGGGTTCACTCGGTAGCGGGCTGCATGGTGGCAATCGCATCGCGAGCCGGTAGAAACTCCCGAAACAACGACAATGCCTCGGTGATTGGCTTGGCGCCACGGTGCAGGGCTGTGACCGAACCGAGGTACATCGCGGAAAACAGGGCAGAGATTGACACGAGCCTCACAAGAGCGCCGGCCGCGCCCGGCAATGCCCAAAAGCTCGGGAACACGCTCAGGATCAGGTAAGTAGTAGCCGCCGCCAGGATGGACGCCGCGAAGAATTTCCACACGACGGAGAGTACTGACCCCATTCCGAGTCCGATCGGCCTTCCAGCATAGGACAAACCAGGGAACATCAGAAGGAAGTAGGAGACCGTCCAGGCCAACGCGACTCCCTCCGGACCCCAGT
>JASHNS010000123.1 GCA_030041515.1 Acidobacteriaceae bacterium
TGGAACGTCCGGCTCTCGCCCACCACCACCCGCCCGAACCCGAATTGCCGGATCAGCCCGCTGCAGTACCAACACGGCGCCAGCGTGGTGACCATGGTCAGCTCGCGATAGCTGCGCTGCCGCCCCGCCCGCCGAAACGCATCGGTCTCGCCATGCGCCGACGGATCGCCCTCCTGCACCCGCCGGTTATGCCCGGCGCCCAGCAGCCGCCCATCCGGCGCGAAGATCGCCGCCCCAATGGGAATCCCGCCCTCGGCCCGTCCCGCGCGCGCTTCCCTCAGCGCCACCTCCAGCATTGCCCTCGGCTCCATCGCTCCCTCCCTGCGCTCCAACCTATCAGTCCGCGCGAAACCCCGGATGCTGGGTGCCCCACATCTGCCTGATGTTGGCAGATGTGGGAAGCCGATAACCCTGGACTTCGTCACTGATCACTGCTCTCTGCTCACTGATCCCGCATCTCAACTCCCATGACCCAACCCGCCCAGGCCCACCCCGACCCCGACGCCCGTAAAGGCACTGTCGAAAACACCGCTCCCAGCGCGCCCTGCCCCGACAAAGCCCGCCCCGGCGAAGCCCACGACCGCCTCGCCAATCAGCTCCCCCATCGCGAATCCGACCCGAATATCAAGGACGCCGACTCCGACTTCCCCGAACCCGGCTCCTCCCCGGAACACACTTAGCCGCCAGCTTCCAGTCACCAGCAACCAGCAACTTCAAAGCTCACACCGACCACTGACTACCGATTACTGACTACCCTCCTGTCTCCTGACTCCTGTCTCCTATACCCTGCAAACATGCTCGTCCTCGCCTCCGCCTCCCCGCGCCGCCGCGATCTGCTCGCCCAGGCCGGATACACCTTCACCGTCCTCGCCTCCCAAATCAACGAGGACCTCCACCCCAACGAGCAGCCCATCCCCTACGTCCTGCGTCTCGCCCGGCAGAAAGCCGAAGCCGTCGCCGCCTCGCCCGCGTGCGCCGCCCTTGCCGCCCAGCATTCCTCTGAGCCGCTGCTCATCCTCGGTGCCGACACCACCGTCGTCGCGCCCAATGGCGAAATGCTCGCCAAGCCCGACTCCGACCAGGACGCCGCCCGCATGCTCCGCCTCCTCGCCGGAGCCACGCATCAGGTCATCACCGGCGTCGCTCTCGTCGCCGGCGCGCACACCGAGATCGCCGCCGAGGTCACCCACGTCACCTTCCTCTCGCCCTCCGACGAGGAGATCGCCCGCTACGTTGCCACCGGCGAGCCCCGCGGCAAGGCCGGCGCCTACGCCATCCAGGGCCGGGCCGCCCGCTGGATCCCCCGCGTCCACGGCTGCTACTTCAATGTCGTCGGATTACCCCTCGCTCTGGTCTCCGGCATGATCGCCGGCGCCCAGGACCGCCTCGCCCGCGCCCAGTCCTTCGCCCAGTCTCTTAAGCAGGAAGGCACGGGATCAAAACCGTGATCTCCGTTTTTCATTTCATGGAGTGACGACTCAGTTAACTCCATTGAAAATACAGGGAGTTACAGGGACGGGTCATGGAGTGCCTGAAAAGTATATGTAACCACGCCTTGTTAGCTTGTTCGCACATCTCGTTCCGCAGGCGGCTAATAGAGATTGGTTAACACACAGCGCTGCCCTCGGGGGCCTGCGCTCGAAACCTCGCTGAGCAGATGTGCGAACGGTGCGCCAAGCCGAATGATGGACTTGCCGCCCAACGTGAATGACCACGGCGCCTTCGGCGTTTCCCCCGGTTCCCACAGCTCCGGCGGGATAGATTTACAAATCTTTGGTGTTCGGCGTGAATGAAGAGCGATGGAAGGAACAGGCGGCAGTTGTTGCGGTTGTTTGAGGGGTTTGCCGGCGGGGGAGGATTCGGTTAACACGCAACGCCGCCCCTCGTGGGTGAGTGATTCGGCGATGATGCGCCAATGCAGAATCACCAATTTTCGTCCTCAGAACTGACGTACTTTTAAATCTGCTGCGTGAGCAAGGCTGCCCGCTGCGCTGTACCAAACCCAGTAGACGATCTACCCCCACTGGGAGTAGAGTGTCTACATCTATGAGCGAGAAGGACCAGTATAAGAACCGGACTGAGCTGCTGCAGGGAACGCTCGACATGCTGATTCTTCAGACCCTGCAATGGGGACCGCAGCACGGCTACGGAATTGTCCAGGCTTTACGTTTGCGATCCGGAGACGTGCTGCGGGTGGAGACCGGATCGCTGTATCCGGCTCTCCATCGACTGAAGCGTCAGAAGTGGGTGCAGTCTGAGTGGAAGCAGTCAGAGAGCAGGCAAAGAGCCTGCTATTACCGGATCACGGCTAAGGGGAAAAAGCAATTGGCCTCGGATTTGGGCCGATGGGAGCGGATCGTCGAGGCGATTGGATCGGTGATGTACGTCAAGCCGGAGGAGAGTGAGTCATGAGGTGGTTCCCCGACTTCGGTTCTCAGCGGCGCAAGCGCGAATTGCAGGAAGAGATCGATGCGCACCTGCAGATGGCGATTGCGGATCGAGTGGCGCGAGGCGAAACGGAGGAGGCCGCGCGACAAGCAGCGGAGCAGGAGTTTGGAAATATTCCTCTGGTGCAGGATGTGACGCGCGATATGTGGGGCCTGGCCTGGCTTGAACAACTGGGCCGGGATCTCCGTTATGCGCTGCGGCAACTGCGTAAAAGCCCCGGCTTTACGATCGCCGCGACTACGATGCTGACCGTAGCGATCTGCGCCAACAGCACCGTATTCAGCTGGATCGACGGCACCATGCTGCGTCCTGTTCCTGGCGCGCGGGACACGGGCGATCTTGTGAGCCTGCAGAGGGGCGAACGGAGTTTCTCTCCGACTCCGCCCTTCTCATATCTCGACTATCGCGATCTGCGCGAGCAGAACCATACCTTCGCCGGAATACTCGCCTATCACCACGACTGGATCGCGCTGACCGGCGGAGCACAGCCGGAGCGTGCCTATATTGCGAACGTGTCGGCGAACTATTTCGATGTGCTCGGCATTCAGCCGATGCTGGGACGTTTCTTTCTGCCTGAGGAAGAGACGCGTCCAGGTGCTGTTCCCAGCGTGGTCCTGAGCTATTCGCTCTGGAAGACGCGTTTTGCTGAGGACCCGGCCATCGTGGGCAAGTCGATCGAGATCGCCCGGCATCCTTTGACGGTGATCGGCGTGGCGCCAGAGGGGGTCACCGGAGCCATGCCCGGGATCCGCGAGGATCTCTGGGTAACGCTCGATCCCCTCGGGACGGATGTGTGGAGGATGACGCATCGCGATGCGGTCTGGCTGAACGTCATCGGAAGGTTGCGGCCCGGCGTGGGCCGTGGCCAGGCAGCCCAGGATCTCGATACCGTAATGCGCCACATTGTGGCGGCTTATCCTGACCAGCATCTCGGCGACAACCGGATCACGCTCGATCCCATGTGGCGCTCGCCCTTCGGCGCCAACGGATACATGGCGGCGACGCTGCCCATTCTGCTGGCCTTCGCCGCTGTCGTGCTGTTGCTCACCTGCGCCAACGTGGCCACGCTCACGCTGGTGCGGTTTGTATCCCGGCGGCGCGAACTCGCCATCCGGCAGTCGCTCGGGGCCAATCGTATTCAGCTGGTGCGGCAGATGGTGATGGAAGGCGTGGTGCTGTCCATCGTCGCGGGAGCCGTGGCCCTCGTGTTGACATCGTGGACTTCGAAGACATTCGCATGGTTCTTTCCGGCGAACTCGAATCCCCTCATGCTCAACGGGAGCATGGACCACAAAGTCGTCATCGGAATTGCGGTGTCGTCCCTGCTGGTCGGCGTGCTCTGCGGCGCCATCCCCGCCTGGCGTTCATCTCACGCGCCGGCCGCTGAGGTACTCAAGGCAGAGTCTGCCAGCATCTCCGGCGGCTCACGCAACCGGAAAATGCTCAGCGGGCTGGTGGTGGCGCAAATCGCGCTTTCACTTCCTCTGCTGTTGTGCTCCGGGCTGTTTCTGCGAACCCTGCGGAATCTCGCCGGCGCGAATCCCGGATTTGAGCAGGACCACATTCTCACTGCGTCCGTGGGGCTGAATATTGCCGGCTACAGCCACGATGAGGAACAGCTGATCCGCCACAAGATTCTGGATCGCGTGTCGGCATTGCCTGGCGTGAAGGTTGCGACTCTTACCGACTGGATTCCGATGACCCTGAGCCACAAGGGCGTCGATGCGTATCCGGAAGGGTATGTGCCACGCCCGCACGAATCTTTGCAGGTGGTGCATGCTGAGGTGTCCCCGCGGTATTTTGAATCCCTTCATATCCCCATTCTGGAAGGACGCGAGTTTACGCCCGATGACAATGAAAAGGCCCCGAGGGTAGTCATCGTGGATCAGACTGCGGCGAGGCGCTTCTGGCCTGGGCAGGATCCGCTGGGAAAGAACCTCAGGATATGGGGCAGGCTTTTCACAGTCGTCGGCGTTGCGAGGAATTCAACCCATACATTCGTGAATGAAACCCCGGAGCCCATGGTGTACATGAGCTTCTTCCAGGAGGGGTACGAGACGATCGTGCAGGTGGAGACCGAGGGAAATCCGGTCGACCTGGCGCCGGCGGTGCAAAACGTCATCCACGAAATCGATCCACGGCTGCCGGTCTTCGATGTGCGTTCCATGCGAGAGAGTACCCAGATGGCGAGCAGTTTCGCCGTTATACAGAGCACCCTGGCGGGAATGTTCGCGCTGATTGGGCTGGTTCTTGCCATCACCGGAATCTACGGAGTCGTGGCCTATCGAACCCAAATGCGGACCCACGAGATCGGAGTGCGCATGGCTCTGGGCGCTTCGCGCGTCGATGTGCTGCGGCTCGTGCTGTCGCAGGGATTGTGGCTCACAGCCATCGGACTGGCGCTTGGACTGGTGTTTGCGTTGGGACTTACACGCCTGATCGTCCGGCTGTTGTACGAAATCGGCGCCAACGATCCGGTCACCGTCGTTTCCGTCGTCATGCTCCTGGCAGCAATGTCGTTGCTGGCATGCTACCTTCCCGCACATCGAGCGATGCGCCGGAACCCTGTAACCGCAATTCGCGAACTATAAGCCGCGGCTCGGACTCGATGCGCATTGGACGGATTCGGGTATACGTGGCGCTCCACCTGGTTGGCGAAAAGAGTAACCGCATTCCACCGCTCACAAAGAATCTCTGCAAGGTGGACCTTCGTTGTGCGTTGGCGTGAACAGGCCAAGTCACTTATTGAGGGCATGCAGCCTGCCTTATGGCCATTTGCCGCTTTGAGGGCCGCCTGGGGAGGCGGCATCGCTTCCGATTCACCGCGGTGCCGCCGAATCCCTTCGCGCGAAGAGCCAAGAGCAACCGCAGATCCCCGTTCGATTCCCCTTCGGCTCAGTGTGTTCGCTCAGGGCAGGCCCTCGCTCCCGCAACGCGCAAGCGCGTTGGGGACCCGGCGTGAGCCCGTGCCCTGATACTAAGCGCAGGGGCTGAAGCCCCCAATCCTTTGGCGCTCTTCGTTCCCC
>JASHNS010000012.1 GCA_030041515.1 Acidobacteriaceae bacterium
GTTCCCGCCACGCGCTTGCCGATGGCGGCCAGTTCCCTCTGGCCGACGAATATTTTCACCCGCTCGGCGCCCGAGTACTCCGGCAGATTCACCTGCATCCCGTTGCGCAGCCGCCCCAGCGTCGCCTCGTCCGCTGTCACCGCCGGCATCTCCTCGAGCAGCTTCCGCGGATGCACCATCCGCTCCCTCACCTCGCCGCCCAGCCGCTCAACCTCCACGAGCTCCACCGCATCCGCCAGCGTGAACCGCCCCGCCGCTGTCCGCCGCAGGCTCGCCAAATGCGCGCCGCACCCCAGCCGCTGCCCCATCTCGTGCGCAATCGACCGCACGTAGCCGCCCGCCGAAATCCGCATCGCGAACCGCGCCGTATCTCCCTCCAGCGCCTCGATCGTGAATGCTTCCACGCGAATCCGCACCGGCTTCAACTCCGGAGTCTTCCCTTCCCGCGCCAGCTTGTACGCAGGCTTCCCCCCCACCTTCTTCGCGGAAAACGGCGGCGGCATCTGCGAAAGTTCCCCCACATACCGCGACGCCTCCGCCCGAACTTCATCCAGCCCGAAATGTACAGAAGCCCCGCCGACGGCAGTCCCGTCCGCGTCATACGTGTCCGTCGCGAACCCAAACCGGATCGTCCCCGTGTAGCTCTTCTCGGTTGTATTCAGGAATTGCGCCAGCCGCGTGTATTTCCCCACCAGCAGCGGGAGCACGCCCGTCGCCATCGGATCCAGCGTCCCCAAATGCCCAACCGACGCTTCTCCCGTCGCCCGCCGCACCCGCGCCACCACGTCATGCGACGTCATCCCACCCGGCTTATCGATAATCAGGAGCCCGTTCACTCCCCTACGATAACCGTCTTCACGAGCGCAGGCGAAAAAACCAGCTCACGATCACTGCTTTCGGCCAAAGCCGGCGACCTGCGCTTCCGCCCTTTCCTCTGGCGCCCGAATCGCAAGCGCGACCAGTCCTGTCAATCCTGGGATTGTCGCAGTAACGAGCACAAGAATTACGCCGCTGGAAAGGAGGCCACGCCCAGCGATCCACGCCTGAAATGCTAATCCAATATCGGCGAAGATCGAAATCGCGATGAGCAAGAGCGCAGCGGGCTTGCGTTGCAAAAGTCCAAGCAGGGTTGGCATCGTCAAGAGAAGGCCATAGAGCACCCATGTTTGAACCTGGCTCTCTCCCGTAAGGAGTCTCTCGACCACGGCACCAAGGATAAACAGCAGCCACAAGGCCCCAAAGATTACCACTGCTTTCCTTCCGCCCCTGATCGACAAGCGCTTGTCTCCTACACCTGCACCGCCGCTCTCTCCCGAATCAGCGCCAGAAACTCATTCCGCGTGTTCTGCTTCTGGAAGACCCCCAGCATCGCCGACGTCACCGTCGACGAGTTCTGCTTCTCCACGCCGCGCATCATCATGCACAGGTGCCTCGCCTCAATCACCACGCCCACCCCCTGCGGATGAATCGCCTCCTGGATCGCCTCCGCAATCTGCCGCGTCAGCCGTTCCTGCACCTGCAGCCGCCGCGCAAATACCTCCACCAGCCGCGGCATTTTGCTCAGCCCGATCACCTTCCCGTCGGGTATGTACGCGATGTGCACCTTCCCGAAAAACGGCAGCATGTGGTGCTCGCACAGCGAGTACATTTCGATGTCCTTCACGATCACCATCTCGTCGTACGCCACATCGAACATTGCCGCCTGCAGAATCGCCGACGGATCCTCGCGGTACCCGCGCGTCAGGAACTCGATGGCCTTCTCCATCCGCTCCGGCGTCCGCTCCAGCCCGTCCCGCGTCGGATCGGCATCATACCGCCGAATCAGCTCCCGGTAGATGTCCTGCGTCGACACATCCTCAAGACCCGTCTTCCCGATCGTCTCCGCCCTCAATTTGTCCCGCCGCGGCATCTCGGTCGTCTTCAGATTCCCTCTTGCCATCTCGCGCTCCTGATTCCTAACCCCTATCCCCTATTCCCTATCCCCTGGTTTCGAAAAAATTCTTCCCCGTCTCTTCCACCCGCACCTTCAGGCTCAAATCCCCGCGTAACGCCTTGCGCAGCCGCTCTTGAATCTCCATACACAGATTCTCCGTCGTCGGCACACGATTCCGAAAAACATCCAGCGTATTCAGATTCTGGTGATCGAACGGCTCCAGCACCTCGCGCGCCACGCACCCATCCAGCTCCGCCAAATCGCAAACCATCCCCGTCGCCGCATCGATCTCGCCTCCTACCACCACTTCCACGGTGTAGTTGTGCCCGTGCCCATGCGGATTGGCGCACTTCCCATAAACTTCGGCATTCTGCGCTTCCGTCAGCGACGCCGTGTGCAGCCGGTGCGACGCGCTCAGCCGATACCGCCTCCCCAAATACGCCCTCATCAATTGTCATCCTGAGCGAAGTTGGACGCGCTCAGCGCGGCCAACGGAGTCGAAGGACCTGCATTTGGCGATGCCGGAATCAGCATGAGTTCCTCACTCCCCGGCATATTCCGCAAACAAATCCGCCATCTCGTACACCCGCACCCGATACAGCTTCGCCCCTTCGATCTTCCCCTCCAGCCGCCGCCACACCGCCACCGCAATGTTCTCCGTCGTCGGAATTGCCGTGCGAAACTCCGGCACTTCCAGGTTCAAATGCCGGTGATCGTACGCCGCCAGCACCTCCCGCTCCATCGTCTCCTTCAGCCGCTTCAGATCCACCACGAACCCCGTCACCGGATCGGGCTCTCCCGCCACCGTCACTTCCAGCGTGTAATTGTGCCCGTGTCCGTTACGATTGGCGCATTTCCCGAATACGCGCGCGTTCTCTTCCGCGCTCCACGCCTCATTCCAGTAATAGTGCGAAGCCGAAAACTCCGCTTTCCTCGTCAGCAAAATCATCTATACCCTGTCCTCTATACCCTATCCCCTAACCCCTATCTCTCTGCCCTTCCACTCTACCCTGCGCAGCACCGTCAGCCGAAACCAGCTCTGCCACAGCATCGCCGCGTACAGCGGCACTCCCAGCGGCGCCCAAACATACTCCGCAAACCGGAAATTCGACTTCGCCACCCGGCTGTAGAACCCCCACAGCGCCCGCAGCCACACAATCCCCAGCGCCGCCACGCCCATCTCCCGGTACAGCGCTCGCCCCGGATCGCTCCGATAAATCACATCGCTCGTCCCAAAGAACCACATCAGCAGCGGAATCCCCGCCAGCACCCCCAGCTGCAGCAGCCGCATCCCCGCCAGCGCCGGCGCATTCCCAAACAGCAGTCCCAGATTCTTCGTCCACCCCTCCCACATCGCGCCAAAGCTGCGGTACATCCGCGCCGACACCTGCTCCGGCGCATACCGGAATCGCAGTCCCACCCGCCGATGCTTCGCCAGCCGCGCCAGCTCCACGTCCTCCAGAATCGCGCTTTTCACCGCCGCATGGCCGCCGATCTTCTCGTACGCCTCGCGCCGCACCAGCAGAAACTGCCCGTTCGCCGCCGCCACGTAACTTCCCGGATCGTTCACCTTCTTCGGTGCGTACGTCGCCGCCAGGTCGCCAAAGATCAGCGGCATCACCGCCCGCTGCGCCAGCCCCTTCACCCTCTGCCGCGGCGAATACGACAGCATCCCGACGCCATGCCGCTCCGCCTCCGCGATCGCGCGCCGCGCCGACCCCGGTTCATGCGCAGTGTCCGCATCCGTAAACAGCAGCCATTCCCCCCGCGCCGCCTGGGCTCCCGTCCACGCCGCGTTCGCCTTCCCCGTCCAGTCCCGTGGCACCGGCCCCGCGTCCACCACCGTTACCCCGGCAAAGCTCTCCGCGATCTCTCGCGTCCCATCCGTCGACCCGTCATTCACCAGCAGAATCTCCCAGTCCCGCCCCAGCTCCCAGTCCGGTTCCTCCTGCCGCACCAGCGACCACAGGCAATCCCCCACGCAGTCCTCCTCGTTACGAGCGGGGACAATCACCGACAGTTTCAGGCTTGTTTGTGGGTCCACAGGGCTTTCTCCCCACTATTATAGAAACGTGCTCTCCGATGGCCTCTACCGGCGCCTCGCGTTGGGGCAGTCTCTTCGACGCGGAAACCGCAGCCTGCGTGCATCCAGCGGCCGCCTTGCTGTGCTCTGCGCTCTAAGCTCTGTGCTCTGTCTTGTGCTCTGTTCCTGCAACCGCACCCCCCACCCCGGCTCCATCGGCGACCCCGCGCCCAATTTCACCGTCCACCAGGGCGCGCAGACCGTCTCCCTCGATCAGTACCGCGGCAAAATCGTCGTCCTCAACTTCTGGGCCAGCTGGTGCGGACCCTGCCTCGAGGAATTCCCCTCCCTCGTCCAGCTCCAGAAGGACATGCCCAACATCGTCGTCCTCGCCGTCGCCTTTCAGACCGACGAGCCCTCCTACCGCCAATACCTCGTCGATAACAACCTCAGCAGCATCACCACCATCGACGACGTCACCAACCACGCCAGCGACGTCTTCGGCACCTACCGCCCGCCGGAAAGCTACATCATCGATCGCAAAGGCATCATCCGCCGCAAAGTCATCGGCCCCATCAACTGGACCGACCCCGAAATGCTCAACTTCCTGAAGAATCTTTGAACCGCTGGAGCATCCGCGCCGATGAAAAAGCTCAACCCGCAACAAGCCAGCTCCCGCTCTGAAACTCTGCTGGAAATGCTTTCCTCCAACGCCGGCCTCATCATCGTCGTGCTCTTCGTCTTCGCTTTCATCTTTCAGAACTTCGCCATCCCGTCTTCCTCCATGGCCAGCACGCTCCTCGTCGGCGACCACATTCTCGTCGAGCGCGCCAATCTCGCGCCCGCTGCGTCCTGGGCGCCGTTTGTCCATTACCGCCAGGTCCGCCGTGACGACATCATCGTCTTCTACTCCCCATTCCTCGAAGCCGACGGCCAGCACTGGACCATGGTCAAGCGGGTGGTCGGTATTCCCGGCGATTGCCTCCACCTTCGCAACGGCATCGTTTACCGCAACGGCGTCGCCCAAAGCGAGCCTTTCGCCGCGCGCCCCACCGCCGCGAACTACAACGCCTACATCGACGACTTCCCCTCGATCCCGCCCTCCACCGACATCGGCGCCACCGCCGCCTGGTCCGTCCGCCTGCTCTCCGCGCTGCGCCACGGCGACGTCTGCGTCCCGCCCAACAGCTACTTCGTCATGGGCGACAATCGCCAGTACAGCTACGACAGCCGATACTGGGGCTTCGTACCGCGCGCGAACATTATCGGCCGTCCGCTCTTTGTCTACTGGTCCATCCAGATTCCGGAACTGCCCGACAACGCGCCAATCTCCCAGCAGGCCGCCGTCACCCGCGACGAATTCCTCCACTTTTTCACCAGAACGCGCTGGTCCCGCACCTTCCACGCCATCCGCTGATCCGAGCGACACCTCATCCACCCAGCACTCCCGTCCGCGTCGCTTCTGATCACCGATCAACGTTTGCTGATTCGCACACCATTTCCACGCCCCGCCGGAATTCGCCCTCCTCCGGCAACAAGCTCACCACCAGCCACCCATCTCCGCCGAACCCAAAAAAATATCCCGGATGCACGCTCACCCCACGCTCCACCAGCCGCACCGCCAAATCCTCATCTCTCCCCAACGCGGGCACGCGCAGTACCGCATACCACCCCGCCTCCACCTTCAGCCGCGCCACTGCCGGATAAGCCCCGAGCACTGCATCCAGCGCCCGCAGATTCGCCGCCGTTCTCGCTCGAATCTGTTCCTGCATTGCCTTCGCGCCCCCAAGCCACGCCGGCAACGCACACTGCACCGGCGCATTCATCGACAGGAACGTATCGGCCACCACCTCCAGCCGCTCCAGCGCCTCACGCAGCTCCCGCTCCGGCCCAAACCCCGCAACCCACGCCGCCTTCATCTGCGGCAGCGCCGCAATCTTGCTGATCCCGCTCAGCACAAACGTCAGCGCCCGATGCTCTCCCGTGGCAAAGCTCTTTACGTGGTCGTCCCGGCCACGCAGCAGCGGTTCGCCCTCCGCGCAGGAGTGATCGAGAAACACCTCGTCCACAACCAGCGCCAATCCCCGCTCCGCGCAAATCTCATCCAGCTCCCGCCGTTCCCGCGTCCAGTGCCCCGTGGGATTATTCGGATGCACCACCGCAATCGCCCGCGTCCGCTCCGTCACCCGCGCTCGCAGTCCCTCCACATCGATCTGCCAGCCATCGTGGTACAGCAGCGGATACACCACCAGCCGCACGTCCTCGATCTGCGCCAGAAAATCGAACAGTGGATAACTCGGCTGCGCGATCAGCACCTCATCGCCCGCATCGCACAGCAACCGAAACACCCAGCTATACGCCTCACTCGTGCTCGTGGTCAGAAAAACCTGCTCCGCCGCCACCGCCGCCCCACGCTCCGCATAATACCGGCACACCGCCTCGCGCGCGCTGCGCATGCCCCGCGGATCGGGATCGTATCGGAGCGCCCGCGGATCGCCCAGCGCCGCCAGAATCGCGGCCTCGTCGTAGCGAAACCCGCACTGCGTCGGATTCGAAGCCGTCAAATCGATCAGCGGCAGCCCCGTCCGTCCTCGCTCGCGCACCGCCCGCGCCAGCCGCGTCTCCGCGAGATCCCAGTCCGTCCTCGCTGATAATCGCACTTCCTCACCCTTTCACATGAAAAGCGGCGAAGCGCAGGTGAGTCAATGGACCGACATGCAAAATGCCGCGCGAAGCGCCGCTGCCTGGACGGCCAGTCCTCGAAAATCGCACGCCCTCATCTTTTCACAGCACCGCCACGTTCCCGCCGGCGGCGCGATGATAACTTGGTTTATGGAAAGCGTCTCGCTCCCCCTCGAACCCGCTTTCGTTCATCAGTTCGCGCAGGACTGGATCGGCGCCTGGAACAGCCACGAGCTTGAGCGCATCCTGGCGCACTACTCTCCCGACGTCACGCTCGTCTCGCCCGTCGCCCTCAAACGCCTCGGCAACGCCACAGTCCAGGGCAAGGCCGCCCTCCACGACTACTTTCGCGCCGGCCTCGAAGCCTACCCCGATTTCCGCTTCACTCTCCACGACACGTTCTGGGGCGTCGACACCATCGCTCTGCTCTACTCCAGCAGCTTCCGCACAGCCCAAACCGTCGAAGTCATGCAGCTCGCACCAGACGGCTTAGTCGTCCGCGTCTGGGCCAACTACAACGAAGAGTAACTGGAAGCCGGAAGCTGGTAACTGGCAGGAACCGGCAGCTCTCTACACCCTATCCTCTACACCCTATCCCCTAAACCCTATACCCTGTCCCTATGCGCGCCATCATTTTCGATTACGGAGAAGTGCTCTGCACGCCGGACCCCGTCGCCTGGCGCAATCTGCTCGCCCTCACTGGCCTGCCCGAACCGGAATTTAACCGCGTCTACTGGGCCGACCGCCGCGACTACGACCTCGGCCTCTTCGACGGCCGCGGTTACTGGGCCCGCTTCGCCGCCCGCGCCGGCCTCACCCTCGACCCTGCCCGCCTGTCCGCGCTCATCGAAAACGACGTCCTCCTCTGGACGCACCTCTCCGAGCCGATGCTCGCCTGGGTCGCCGCGCTTCAGGACGCCGGCATGGCCACCGCCATCCTCTCCAACATGGTGCCCGACGTGCTCCGCTACATGCGCCAGGAGTTCGCCTGGCTCCGCCACTTCTCCCATCTCACCTGGTCCTGTGAGCTCGGCATCGTCAAGCCCGACCCCGCCATCTACCTCTACACCTGCGAGAAGCTCAAGATCGCCCCCGCCGACGCCCTCTTCCTCGACGACAAGCCCGAGAACGTCCGCGGCGCCGAAGAGGCTGGCCTCTCCGCACTCATATTCACCACCATCGACCAGCTCCGCGCCGATCTCGCCGCCCGCAACTGGCTCCAGGATCTCCCCCAGCCAGGCACGGATGAGGTCTCGCTCCTCGCCTGACCGAACGAGCTCAGTGCGTGGAGCAGGGGCTGTGTATCAGGGCACGACTTCACAGGCTGCGGAAATACTCGATTCTTTGAAGGGGCCCGGCTTCAGGCGGGCCGCAAAAGCGGCAATATCAATTCGGCTTCAGCCGCTGAGGGACGTTTTTTCCTGCACGACCGGATTTTTCCGCAAGCTCTCCAGTCGTGCAGAAAACCAGCCCAAAATAAAGGGGCTTCAGCCCCTGCGCGAAGCGGTCTCGCGCAGCGAGACGACGGTAGAAGCCCCGGCCTTCAGGCCGGGGAACGTCCGATCCAAATGATTCGGGGCTTTAGCCCCTGCGCCTTGCCTCAACACCCGACTCTGCTCGTGCCCAATGATATCGGCTGAAGCCGCCGCGGAATCCACTCCCGTCTCACGGCAAATCACCCGGGCTTTTGCGCCGGCCTCTCCCCGCCTACTCCACCACCACGCCTCGCGATCGCGGCAGGTATCCCATCCACCCGCAGCCCTTCCCGTCGCTCTCGGGACAGGTCAGCAGAATGGAATCTTCAGCACTGCCAGGTCCCAGTTTGAGGATCTCGGCGCGGACTTTCCCGCGGCACCGGGGGCATGTGAACTCCAGAATCTCCATCAGGGCCTCGTGGGGAAAATTTTCGCCATACTTCAGGCTTCAGCAGCCAGGGGGACCCCCGCGCGCACATTGCCATACACCGGCAATGGCAAACGCGACCACCAGTGTACACAACGTTATGTCTGATATCGAACATAACGAGCGACCCACTCAAAAAGTTTTCTGTCGAAATCTGCGGACGATTTCTTTCCCCCCTGCGGCGCTCAGCGCGCGCTCTGTCTTCCCGCCACCGTCCGCGGGCTGCCGGCCGCTGTCTCCTGCGTTACCGGCACCTGCTCCACAATCTCCACGCTGAACCCGTCCAGCGCCGGCACTCTCGTCGGCGTGTTGCTCAGCAGGCGAATGCGATGGATTCCCAGGTCCGCCAGGATTTGCCCGCCCAATCCCACTTCCCGCAGAATCCGCTGCTGCCGCTCCTCATGCCGCTCCCGTGCCCGCGCCTCGCGATGAAACACAACCCGTCCAGGCTCCTTCACTCCGGCTGCGCCGCGCTCGATCTCAAATCCCCGGCTTGCGTTGTGCAGATAGATCAGCGCTCCTCGCCCTTCCTCCGCGATCATCCGCAGCGCTTCGCGCATCGTCCGCTGGCACTCGCACATCGTCGTCCCAAACACATCGCCTGATACGCAATGCGAATGGACCCGCACCAGCACGGGCTCAGTTCCTGCCGCATCCTGCCGCACGTCCCCCATCGTCAGCGCCACGTGGCTCTCGCCGCCGATCACCTCGCTCTCGTACGCGATCATCCTGAACTCGCCGAACTCCGTCGGCATCGGCCCCTCGGCCACGCGCACAATATACCGCTCGTGCTGCAACCGATAGCGAATCAGCTCCGCCACCGTCAGCATCTTCAGCCCGTGCTCCTGGCAGAACTCGATCAGGTCCGGGACGCGCGCCATCGTCCCATCATCCTTCATCACTTCGCAGATCACGCCTGCCGGAATCAGCCCCGCCAGCCGCGCCAGGTCCACGCTCGCTTCCGTCTGCCCCGCCCGCACCAGCACGCCCCCCTTGCGCGCACGCAGCGGAAACACATGCCCCGGCCGCGCCAGATCCTGCGCCGTCGACCTCGGATCGATCGCCACCTGGATCGTTCGCGCCCGGTCGTACGCCGAGATCCCCGTCGTCACGCCCTCCCGCGCTTCAATCGTCTCCGTAAACGCCGTCCCAAAGCGCGACGAATTCTCCGCCGTCATCGGCCCCAGCCGCAAATAATCCGCCCGCTCCTCGGTCAGCGCCAGGCACACCAGCCCGCGCCCGTACTTCGCCATAAAGTTGATCGCTTCCGGCGTCACGTGCTCCGCGGCCAGCGTCAGGTCGCCTTCGTTCTCGCGGTCCTCGTCGTCGACCACCACGACCATCCGCCCGGCCTGGATCTCCGCAATCGCCCCCGCAACATCCGTCATCGGTCCTTCCCCGTGCATAGCCCTGCTCTCCGCCAATTCTCCCGCGTCTCCATTTGCAAGGTAGTACCCGCGCTGCCGCTCGTCAATCTTTGTTGCGTCGCGCCTGTCTGACTAGTAAGATGACTAGTCAGAGGAATGGCCCGCATGCCCTGGCAGGTTCAGGACGCCAAAGCCCGCTTCAGCGAACTGCTCGACACCAGCCTGCGCGACGGTCCTCAGGTTGTCACGCGCCGCGGCGTCGAAATTGCCGTCCTCGCTCCCATCGACGAGTGGCGCCGTCTCACTCACTCCACCCGCCCCTCGCTCAAGGATCTCCTGCTCGCTCCAAACCCTCGCCTGAACATCCCCGTGCCCAAACGCGGTACGCTCCGCCGCCGCCCCGTCGAATCGCGATAAATGTATCTGCTCGATACGAACGTCGTTTCGGAGCTGCGAAAACCCCGCCCTCACGGTGCCGTCCTTGCCTGGGTCGCTTCCCTTCCTGAACGCGAGGTCTTCCTCTCCGCTCTCACTCTCGGCGAACTCCAGGCCGGCGTTGAGCGCACACGCCGCCAGGACCCGCACAAAGCTTCGCTCATCGAGGACTGGATCAGCCAGGTTGAAGGCGACTACCAGGTCATTCCCCTGGACGCCCCGGTCATGCGCGAGTGGGCCCGGCTCATGGACCGCCGCTCCGATCACCTCATCGAGGACGCCATGATCGCCGCCACCGCGCGCGTCTACAACCTCACCGTCGCCACCCGCAACACACGCGACTTCCGTCTCTTCGACGTGTCCCTCTTCAATCCCTTCAACTACCGTGCGTCGAGTTAGTCCGCGCGACCTCCGCTCACGGGCCGCCGATCACTGATTCTGAGCTCTGAGCCCTGATCATTTAATGAACGCCAAAATGATCTGGTTCGTCGCCAGCGCCGCCACATACGCCAGCACGCTCATGTAAACGAACTGCAGCAGCGGCCATTTCCAGCTGTTCATCTCCCGCCGCACAATCGCCAGCGTCGACGTGCACTGCAGCGCGAACGCGAAGAACACCACCAGCGCCATCGCGCCGCCCAGCGTCAGATCGTGCCGCAGCGCCGCCTGCAGCCCCAGCGACTGCGTCGAAGGATCCGCCCCGTACAAAGTCCCCAGCGTGCCCACGATCACTTCGCGCGCCATCACCGAGGTCAGCAGGCCAATCCCGATCTTCCAGTTGAATCCCAACGGCCGGATCGCCGGCTCGATCCAGTGACCCACGCGCCCTATCAGGCTCTCGCCCAGCGTCGTCCCGGCCGGCAGATGGCTCAGCACCCACAGCACCACCGTCACCGACAGAATCACCGTCCCCGCCTGGCGCAGGAAAATCTTTCCTCGGTCCACCAGCCGCAAACTCAGCGAGCGGAACGTCGGCAGCCGATACTGCGGCAACTCCAGAATGAACGGAGCCGACGACGCCTTCAGAATCGACGACTTCAGCAGCCGCGCCGTCGCCAGCGCCGCCACAAATCCCAGCAGATACAGCGACACCATCACCGCCGCCTGCATCCCCAGCAGACTCCCCAGCAGCGGCTTATTCGGAATGAAGGCCGCAATCATCAGCAGATAAATCGGCAGCCGCGCCGAGCACGTCATGAACGGCGTCACCAGGATCGTCGCGAACCGGTCGCGCTTGTTCTCAATCGTCCGCGTCGCCATAATCGCCGGCACCGCGCACGCATACGCCGAAAGCAGCGGAATGAACGCCTTTCCGTTCAGCCCGATCGACCGCATCATCCGGTCCGCGATCAGCGCCGCCCGCGCCAGATATCCCGAGTCCTCGAGCACCCCGATAAACAGGAAAAGTAACAGGATCTGTGGCAAAAACACCAGCACCGACGCCACGCCGCGCCACACCCCGTCAATCGCCAGCGACTCCAGCCACCCGTGCCCCAGCAGCGGCGCCACCTTGTCGCCCGCCGCATACAGAATCGCCCCAAACCCGTCCGACAGCGGATTGCCGATGGTGAACACCACCTGAAACACCGCGAATACCACCGCCAGAAAAATCAGCGGACCCCAGACGCGATGCAGCAGCACGCCATCGATGCGCTTCGACCACTCCGACGAGAGCGGCGCCTTGTACTTCGTCCGCGTGCTGATTCCCGTCGCCCACTGCCGGTACGATCGCGGATTCCCAATCACCGGCAGCTCAATCCTCGTCGTCGCCGCCGCCCCCGCGCTCCCGTTCGAGCCATTCTGCTGCGCCTGCGTCGAGGCTCCCGCAATCTCCGCCTGCCCGGCCAGGGCTTTGCGGTCCAAAAAATGGCTGATCGCATCCAGCCCCGTGCCTCGCGTCGCGCTGATCTTCGCCACCGGCACGCCCAGTTCCAGCGCCAGCGCCAGCGTATCCACGTGACCGCCGCGCGACTCCATCACGTCGCTCATGTTCAGCAGCACCAGCGTCGGCAAACCCAGTGCCAGCACCGGCGCGGCCAGCATCAGTTGCCGCCGCAGCTGCAGCGAATCCAGCACCAGCAGAATCGCGTCGGGAGCCGGCGTTCCCGGCATCTCGCCGTGCAGCACTTCCACCGCCACCCGCGCATCTTCTGAGTACCGGTCCAGCCCGTAAATTCCCGGCAGATCGATCAGCGTCAGCTCGCTGCGCCCGATCCCATTCAATCGCCCGACGCGCTGCTCCACCGTCACGCCCGGATAATTCGCCACCTTCTGCCGCAGCCCGGTCAGCCGATTGAACAGCGTGGATTTTCCGGAATTCGGTGGCCCCACCAGCGCGACCGTGCGAATCTTCCCCGCCACCCGCGGTTCATTCGGGAGTTCGACGGTTTCGGTATTGCAGCAGCTGCTCATCTCAATCAACAAAACCAACCGTCATCCTGAGCGGCGTGGGCGCCTCTTTTGCGCCAACGGAGTCGAAGAGTCTGGCCTGACCGAGCGGGCGCAGTCAGCGAATCGAACGGCACCTGCATTTCCACTCGTCCGGCGAACTAGCTCCTCGCTTCGTACTCCCTCACCCGGATCGCCTGCGCCGTGTCCCGCCGCAGCGCCACTTCAAACCCGTCGATCGAATACACCGTCGGATCCCCTGCCGGAGCCCTCCGCACCACTTTCACCCGGGCCTCCGGCACAAACCCCATATGCATCAGGTGGTGCTGCACCTCGCCAGGCAAATCGAGCGACTCGATCACCCCCACCGTCCCGATGGGCAATTGGCTCAGCTGGCTCAACTTCCATGCTCCGGAGAGATCGAAATCGTCCGCAGTTTCGGCCTCAAATTCCGATATTACCGCAATTGCGACCATTTTGCTCCTATATTGGGAAGCATAAAGCCCCGTTCAGCCTGTTTCTGTGACCCGTGTCACATAAACCCCAGTCCTGCTGGCCAAATCGGACCCTCCTGGCCGCCAAACCCGACCTCCATCCCGAAACAGGAGAAATCGCGACCGACTCATCCTCCGTGCAGATGATTCTTCCCCCCGCCCACCGTCAGCACCTTGATCCCGCCCTCGAAACAATTACGAACCCCAAGCGCGAGCTAGCTTCTCGATCCAACCCGCGCATCCACGCGAACCCCACCCGTCAATCCGCTCCTCGATCCAATCCGCGCAACCACGCGAACCCTACGCTCCAATCCGCTCCTCGATCCAACCCTCAGGAAGCACCTTGCACCCCATCCGCCATCACCGCCCCAGGCCGTAGGCCCCCGCCAGGTTCACCTCACAGCAAGAAGCAAACTTCTCCGCCGCGTCCGCCTCAAGCCCAAACTTCCCCGCGCTCCTCCCGAAAGTACCGCGCAGATCAATATTGGATCGCCGGGGTCTCTCCTCACGTGCCACGCCCCGTCGCACCGCGCACCGCCATCAGCGCCTTCGGTGAGCTGCGGCTGGCATCCCCAAAGGCGCTCGCTCAGCGACCGCACGACAGCCATGGACGAAACATCCTCGGTCATCCGCAAGGCGCCCCATCGGCTTCCCCTTGCAGCCTCCCGCTTTTTTCAACGTCCTTCTCCGGTACCATGAAGAAGATCCCGCGTTTTGCTGTTTTTTTGAACGTCCTGGCTTTGGAGCGATCGTTTTCCCATGGGTTTTAGACAGTCCGTTGGTCTTGTTTCTCCCCGTTTGGCCGTTTTTCTGGTCTCGTTTCTCCTCGCTCTTCCTCTGGCCGCCGCAACCACCCAGCCCCCCGCAACTCCGTCCGGCGCTGCGAAGACCAGGGCCGACAAGCCCGCACCCGATACCCTCATCCTCTCAAACGGCGATCGCATCTCCGGCACCCTGCTCCATTCCGCCGGAGACACCGTCTCCTTCCACAGCGACATCCTCGGCGACCTTCAGCTCAAATGGAAGGACATCAAAGAGCTCAGGACCAACACCCACATGGTCATCCTCGGCCGCAATACGCCAGCCCGCGGCAAGATGGCCCTGAACCTTCCTCGCGGAACCCTCTCTGTCGCCAATCAGCTCATCACCGTTCACCCCGAAAATGGCGTCGTCATCCCGCCCATCCCCGTCAGGAACGTGGATTACATCGTCGATGAGAGCACCCTGCGCAAACAGATCGCCGGCCATCCCGGTCTGTGGGCGGGTTGGAACGGCTCGCTCACCGCCGGAGCCACCGTCATTCAGGCTTCTCAGGACCAGTACACCTTCAACGGAGCGGCAAGCCTAGCCCGCGTCGCCCCCACCGTCACCTGGCTCAACACCGAGAACCGCACCCTCATCGACTTCAGCGGCTCCTTCGGCAAAATCATCCAGCCCGCTTACACCAGCGATGGCGTCTACACACCGGTGAGCGCCTCAAAAGAGTCGATCTACCACGCCGACGCCGAGCGCGATGAATACTTCTCGCCCCGCTTCTACGTCCTCGCGCAGACCGTCTTCGACCACAACTACGCTCAGGCTCTCGATCTCCAGCAGATTTACGGCGCCGGCATCGGCTGGACCGCCATCAAGCGCCCATCGGAGGAGCTCGACCTCAAAACCACGCTCCAGTACGAAGCCCAGAGCTTCCTCGATGCCTCCGCCGGCGTCGATCAGAACCTCATCGGTTCCACACTCGACGCCAACTGGGCCGCCAAACTGCCCGCCAAAATTATCTTCAAGCAGCAGCTCACCTGGATTCCCGCCTACAACAATCCTTACGCCTACTCCGCCGGAGAAACCGACTCCCTCACCATGCCCTTCTTCAAGCGCCTGGCCTTCTCCGTCGGCTCCATCGACAGCTACCTCAACGATCCGCCGCCAGAGGCCGTTCCTCCCACAAAACGCAATTCCTTCCAGTTCACAACCGGCGTCACCTACGCCGTTAAGTCGAAGTATTGAGCTGCATCGAGTCTGCATCGTGCCCGGCGTCTCCCGCGACGGAAACCAGCGCGCCATCGATGCTCCACCTCTCCGCCCCGGACCTCCGAGTCGCTGACATGACCCGCGCATCCCTCTCCGGGAAGATTCACCCGCGCGTGCTGAGCTTTTTCCCGTGGCATGCTGAATGAGCATTCTTACGTCGTTCTGCGAGCTACAATTATGGATAAATTCACGAAGCATTAAATTTCCTACGGGTGGATATGGTCGTCTTTTCTCCCGCAGCGCCGAAGACGGATAACCGATGGACGCGGCATCTCCTGGGTTTTTCACCGGAAATGCGCATCCGGCTTCTCCTTTACATCGCTTTCTACACGGTCCTCGCCAATATTCCCTACTGGCTGGCAGCCAGAACATTCGGGCTTCTGCTGCCTGGATATTTTTGCGCCGAACTCATCGTCGTAGGCCTGTGCGCGCTCTATGTTCCCTCCTTCGTAACCGCCATCCTGTTTCTGTTGGTAACGGCAGCGGATCTGCTGAACGGCGTATGCAGTACCTTTTACCTTCCTCCGCGCGTTTGTCTCGAGGACGTCTTCCTGATCCGTACATTTTCGTGGCACCGGGTTCTCGCGGCGGCAGCGCTGACCTTCATTGTGCTGCTTTTTACCGCCGCCGCCGCCGTTCTCTCGAATTCAAAGAACCGCCCGCCACAGCGGCGTCTCTGTGCCCTTTGTTTAGTCGCCACCTTATCGGTGTTCGCGGTATTTGACGCCACCACCAGCTTCCTGGCAGGACACGGGTTGCCGTGGCCCCTGACGTTTGCCACGCGCACGGACGGCACCCGCGATGGAATGTGGGCGCGTATGCCTCTGCTCGCCCGCACTCCGGTCCATTACCTGGCGGAGATGGCGTGGCTCGATCTCCATGCCGAGCTCAAGGCAAGCGCCGAAGAGAAATCTGTCCATGCCGTACCCAGCGCTACTGCCGTTGCGCTCCGCATGGAGGGAATCGGCTCTCCGGGAACGACCGGCACTCTGCCCAACATCGTTACCGTAATCGTCGAATCATGGGGTGTCGCCAACGACCCGCGCTTGCGGGAAGCACTCGTCGCTCCCTATTCCGCCCCCGGCATTGCGCAGCGATACCGCATCGTGCAGGGTGTTGTACCCTTCTACGGTTCAACCATTCCCGGCGAAGCACGAGAGCTGTGTGGAAACTCCTTTGGTTTCCACTTGCTCAACGCCTCTCCGGCCGAGTTGCAGGGCTGCCTTCCCGATACTCTGAACTCGCTTGGTTATCACACCCTCGCCGTCCACGGGATGTCCGGCAATATTTTCAGCCGTTCCATCTGGTACCGAAGAATCGGCTTTGACGAGATTCGCTTTCATCGCCAGTTCCGGTCCCAGGGCTTACCGGATTGCCCAGGCGCATTCACCGGCACCTGCGATGCAGCCATTGCGGCCTGGATTGGGCGCCGGCTTGAAGCGACCGCCAGGACGCCCCAATTCGTCCATTGGATGACGCTCAACTCTCACCTGCCGGTTCCCGTCCCTCCGCAGCTCCGCAATCCCCCTCCGTGCACTTCCGCAAATTCGCTCACGCCCGGGACGGCTCTCTGTTCCTGGTTTCAACTCGTCGAAAATGTCAATGCATCCGTCTCAAAAGTGGCCTTGATGCCCCTCGCGCGCCCCACCATCTTCGTGGTGGTCGGGGACCACGCGCCGCCCTTTGGTTCCTCTGCGCTTCGCGACCAGTTTTCACAAACGGACGTGCCCTGGGTGGCATTGCTGCCGCGTTCCTTCATGCCCCTGTGGAATGTACATCCGGCACCAAAAAGCCTCGCCGCAGTCCGGTCGGCCCCATCCGTTCGGCCCTGAAGATTCCTGGCGCCGCAACCTGATCCGCAGCTCCTTCGCGGACAGGATGAGATGACCCCCGGCCGGCTCCCCCCTGCCACACCTACTGCTTCGCCCCACCCTTCGTCAGCGCCTCTGTCGTCGGCGTTGCCATCGCCCCATCCGTTGGCAACGGCTGATTCAGCAGTTGCACCGCGGCATCCGGCAGTGTCTTGTTCGCGTTCTTCAGCAGCAACGTAACCTGCCACATCTGCGTCGTCGTCAGAATTTTGTCGAACGACGGCATCCCCGTAAGGCGAATTCCGTTTGCGACCTTCCAGTACGTCTCGCCCGCAGGATCGTCGCTCACCCCGATTACGCCCTCACGGTGCCATTTGAACAACTGAGGCGCGCTGGGATACATGTGGCCGGCGATATCCGCGGGCCGGCCTGGCAGCCCATGGCACACCGCGCAATGCGCGCGATACGTCACCGCCCCCGCCATCAGATTGGGGTCGCTCGGCGCAATCGGCGACGTGTGCGGCATCTCCCGATCGACGACCGCGTGCAGCGGCATCTTCACAATCTGCTTCTCAAAGGGCAACGGCGGATCGGCAACCGCAACCGGCGGATTCCCAAATCGAAAATATCCCCACACGACCGCCGGAACGATCAGCAACCCCAGCACCAGCCCCACCAGAAATTTCGTCATGCGTCGTCTGCCTCTCCCCCAACCTAACCCAGCCTCGTTCCTGCCATCTTCATCTGTCCATGAATCTTCCGCAATCTTCCCCATCGCGCAGACCGTAGACCGCCGACCATCATCAACCCTGCTCCGGATACGCCCCTTGCCAGCCAGTCGTCTCCCGCCTTCTGTCTCCTGATCTCTGCTCTCTGTTGCCCCTGTCCCCTCGACCCTGTACCCTTGTTCTTGAACAATCTCTCCTCACAGGCAGTGGAGGCACTCAGGTTCATGCACTTTCGCAAGTGTTTCGGATACGCCGTGTATCCGCTTCTGGCAGCTCTTCTTTTCGCTCCCTCCGGACTCAGGGCGCAGAATTCCGATTCCCAGCAGCAGCAATCCCCTGCCGCGCAACAGACTCCTCAGCTTCCGCCTGCCACCATGCAGGAGCCCCTCCCCAAAAACGAGCAGCAACAGCGCTCTCTTATCCTTCGCGAGGCCCAGGCGCGCGTCAACGCTCGGCGCCAGCAGCGCATCCGCCAGATCATCAAAGATACCTATAGCCACAAATACGAAATCTACTTAGGCGGCAATTACCTCCGCTTTCGTCCCGGCGCCACCCTGCAACACAACGATGAGATCGGCTGGAACATCGGCGCAGTCGATTATCTTGCCGGCAGGCTCGGCGTCGCCGTCGACGCGCGCGGCTATTACGGCACCGCTTTCACCGGCAGAGACCCCTTTTCCGTCTACAACCCCAGCATCAGCCAGTACACCTTCCTCGCCGGTCCCCAGTACCGCTTCTTTGAGGGTCTGCACTGGGGTTGGACCGCACAGGTTCTCGCCGGCGCCGCCCACGGTAACTTTGCGACGGGGACCGGAGGCCTCGGCTCCGCCCCGGTCGGCCTTTACAACGACGGAACCTCCCTCGCTGTCTCTCCGGCCGTTTCCGTCGACTACAATGTCGGTCCGGCCCTCGCCATTCGCCTCACTCCCAACGCTCTCTTCACAGACTGGGGCAGCTCCGTCCTCACCAGCAACGGATCGCTCCAGAGCTCCGGCAGCAGCTTCCAGCGCAACCTCGGATTCAACGTCGGCATCCTCTACCGCTTCGGCCGCCAGCACTGAAGGCAAACCCGCGATTCATCCAGGATCTGGGTGCCCCACCCTGGTCGCCGCAGGCGACAGGGTGGGCGCTGACCGCTTTCCAGCTGACCGGACTTTAGCTACCCGCTTCTTAGCTGACCGCTTCCCGTTACAATGGCCATGATCACCCGCGCCCGTCATGCCTCCTCTCCCGGCCTCCATCCCACGCCTGTTCGCCGCCAGCGCCTTCTTCCTGTTGCAGGCCCAGGGCGGATTCCGCCACTACCTCCGCACCCACTACGCCGACCACACCTTCCAGAACCTCTACCAGTGGCACTTCTTCTCCTTCGACACCCTCCTGCTCACCCCCTATTTCCTGGTGATGATCGTCCTCTCCATCTATGGCGTTCACCGCTACAAGCTCGTCTGGCAGTATTACCACTACAAAAAGAAAGCCACCCAGGACCCGCCCTCCCGCTTCGCCGACCTGCCCAGCATCACCGTCCAGCTCCCCATCTTTAACGAGCAGTTCGTCGTCGATCGCCTCATCGAGGCCGTCTGCAACCTCGACTACCCCGCCGACAAGCTGGAAATCCAGGTCCTCGACGACTCCACTGACGAAACCGTCGCCGTCGCCCAGGCCATCGTCGACCGCTATCGCGCCCAGGGCCACAACATCGTCTACCTGCACCACACCGACCGCACCGGCTTCAAGGCCGGAGCCCTCCAGGAAGGCATGAAGGTCTGCTCCGGCGAGTTCATCGCCATCTTCGACGCCGACTTCGTCCCGCCCCGCGACTGGCTCCTCCGCGTCATCCACCACTTCGCCGAGCCCGGCGTCGGCATGGTCCAGACCCGCTGGTCCCATCTCAACCGCCACTACAGCTTCCTCACTGAAGTCGAGGCCATCCTCCTCGACGGCCATTTCGTCATCGAGCACAGCGCCCGCGCCCGCGCCGGCCTCTTCTTCAACTTCAACGGCACCGCCGGCATGTGGCGCCGCTGCGTCATCGACCAGGCCGGCGGCTGGCAGCACGACACCCTCACCGAGGACACCGACCTCAGCTACCGCGCTCAGATCCTCGGCTGGGAATTCAAATACCTCCAGGGCATCTCCTGCCCCGCCGAGCTGCCCATTGAGATGACCGCCTTCAAAACCCAGCAGCAGCGCTGGGCCAAGGGCCTCATCCAGGTCTCCAAAAAGATCCTGCCCCGCGTCTTTCGCAGCGACGTCCCTCTCCGCGTCAAGATCGAAGCCTGGTATCACCTCACCGCCAACATCAGCTATCCGCTCATGATCGTGCTCTCCGTCCTGCTCATGCCGGCCATGATCATCCGCTTCTACCAGGGCTGGTGGGAGATGCTCTGGATCGACTTTCCTCTCTTCGTCGCTTCCTCCTTCTCCATCTCCGCCTTCTACCTGGTTTCGCAGAAGGAGCTCTTCCCGCGCCGCTGGTATCGCACCCTCGTCTACATGCCCTTCCTGATGGCCCTCGGCATCGGCCTCACCATCACCAACTCCATCG
>JASHNS010000013.1 GCA_030041515.1 Acidobacteriaceae bacterium
GGAGGAGGGGACGGTTGGCGGAGAGGCGGAGGGTCCAGGTCCAGTCGTCTTTGGGCTCATCGGCCTGGCGGGGCTGGGCGGGCAGCCAGCGGAAGGCTTCATAGAGGGTATCGAGGGTGAGGTTGACGACCTGGCGGGAACCTGCGAAGACGCTGAGGTTCTCGCGCATGGTGGGCAGGAAGAGGGCGCCGGATGCCTTGACCCCGTAAGTTCCGGGGAGGACGGAGGCGATGCGGAAGCGCCCCCGGTCGTTGGTATAGACGCGGCGGGCGACGGAGAAATCGGGGCGGAGGAGTTCGACGAGGGCGCCGATCTGGGGGGTGCCGTGGCTGTCGCGCACGACGCCGGAGACGCTGCTGGACTGAGCGGACGCCTGCACACCAGCGACGCACAGCACAACCATCGCAACCAGAAGGGGACCGGCTTTGGAGCTACTTCGCTTCACTGAGGTCTATGGCACGGGCAGAGGAGCTGGTCCGATTGGCTTTGCGCAAGGCGGCAGCAGCGGATGGCGGCGACCTGCGGTTGGGCCTGGGACTACGGCAACTCTGACAATGCTTCGCGCTAACTGGCTCCCGATTGCTCCCGAATTCTATTTCCGGCGGGCGGCTCTGAAGGGCCGCTCTACCGCGACCGGGCCCGGCCCGGAAGGGTTCCGCCTATTGTTCTACCGTGAACGGGGCCGACTCGGCAATCTGCTGGCGGTCCACGTCATCATCCACGCTGATTTTAACGATATACTTCCCGGGCTCGAGGCTGGCAAGGGGGAGGGTCTTTTCCAGGGTTAACTGGTCCGAGGTAGGGCTGAGGGTACCGGAGCTTTCCTGGGAATCCAGCAGCGTTTTGTTGGTAACGGCATCGACGATCTGGTAGTGGATGACGGCGTCATTCTTTCTGCTTTTTTTGTCGAGGCCGAGGTTATAGACCTGCATCCAGAAGTTGAGGCTCTGGGTGCGATGGAAGAGCGGAGCGCTGGCGGGGCTGAAGCTGACCCGTGGGCGGACATAGGTGTCGCCGATGACGAAGGAGCCGGCGCCGATTTCCTGAGCGGGGACATGGGCCATCTGGTCGGCAAGGATGAGGGAGGAGGCGGCGAGCCGATCGTCGCGGTACTCGGGGACGTCGATGGCCTGCGCCCAGACGCCGACGTGGTCGGGATTGTTCTCGTCCTTGATGGCGATGTCGATGCGGTAGCGGCCGGGGGTGAGGGGCAGAGCCTGCCAGTAGAGAGAGACGTTGTTGAGGGACTTCGAGAGCAACTCCGCGGGCTCCTGCACCTGGACGGGGGTCTCAAAGCTCTGGACGACGCGATCGGTGATGGTGGAGACCTGGCCCATGATGTCGATGTGGGCGGTGGCGACGCCGTCCTTGGTGTTGAAGGTCATGTCGCGATTGCGGATCTGGAGGGTGACCGGAACGAGGACGGTGTCATCGGTGACTTTGACGAAATCGGTGCGGACCTGGAAGGGGAAGAAGGGGCCGTTGAGGACCTTATGGTTGGTGAGGAAGTTGGCCAGGTCCATGTCCTTGAACTGAATGACGGGGGGCGCTTCGAGCTTGGCGTAGAGCTCGAGGCGGTCGAATTCCTTGGATTGGTTCTGGGCGGAATCAGGACCGGGGCCGAGGTCTTCGAGGCCGCCCTTGAAGCGGTCGGCCTTCTTGGCCATGCCCATCTGCTCGTAGAGGGTTTCGCCGCCGCCAGGAACGTGGAGGAGGGCGTCCTTTTTGGAGCGGTCGATGGTCATTTCATAATCGCCGCACATGCAGGAGTCGACGAACTCGATGTTGATGTTCTCGCCGATGCCGGGAATGTAGCGGTAGTGCCAGTCTTCGAAGGGGAAGGTGGAGGTCTCGCCGCCGCCTTCTTCGATGGGGCGCTCGTAGAGGCCGCCGGAGGGGTGGGAGTCAATGCTGTCCGGGGCGCCGTATTTGATGTAGATCATGCCGCGATCGGTCATCCAGCCGGGCTCGCCGGCTGCGAAGTGCTCGTTGGCATAGGCGATGCGGCGGTAGTACTCGTCGCGGAAGGTGTTATCGGGGGAATCGGGATTGGGATTGCGGCGGCGCCAGAACTGCTCGATGAAAGCGTCGCGCTCTTCATCGTTGGAGAGGCTGAGGAAGGCCTTTTTCTCCTGCGGCGTGATGATCCAGCGAACGTCCTCGTTGAGCCACTTCTTATAGGTTTCGCTGAGCTCCTGGTGGAGCTCTTTCTGCTGTTTGAAGCGCTCTTTGTCAGAGAGCTTGCGGGTGAGAGGATTCTGGCCGGGAGGGGTCTGCTGGGAATCCTGCGACTGAGCCCGGGAGACAGCAGTTCCTGCGGAGGCGAGCAAGGCGATGAGAAAGGCGGTAAGAAGGGAGGATCGGTGCCTGGACATGAGGAACTACAGCTCCTTGGGGCGTACTTCATTTTACGAGGCCGGAGCGGGGGTTTCAAGCAATACCTTCAGCGCGATCAAAAATGAAGCAGCGGCCGTGGAAGCGAGCAGGCGCAGGCCCCCAAAGACGAGGACCGGAGCGCGATGAGGGGCGCGATCCTGGCGGCAAATTGAATCCGGTGAGCCCTGACAGATAAGACCGCAGAAAGCGGCAACCTGTTATCATCGGGTGGAAAATTTTTCCGGCAAGTTACGGACAGAGGAGACCGGCGTCCAAGGCTCAGGGCAAGAGGGCGGCTCCGGAGGGAAGGCCGTGCGTGGCGGGACCGGGAGCGGCAGAGAGAACCCCTGAGGGAACTCTCGGCGGCGAGATTGCGTAGCCTTTGGCGAGGAACACTACCTTGAAAAAAATCCTGCTTATTGTGGGCGCGGTGGTCGTCGTTGCCGGCATTGTGGCCGGAACCGTGTTGCGCGCGCAGGCCGGCTATACGAAGTGCCTGATCGGGACGGTAACGCGCCAGGATCTGGTTTCGGTGGTCAGCGCGACAGGCCAGATCAAGCCCAAAAGCTACGTGAATGTCGGCGCCAACGCGATCGGCCGCATCACGAATTTGTATGCCAAAGAGGGCGACAAGGTCCACAAGGGCGAGGTGGTCGCCACCATCGAAAACACGCAGCAGGGAGCGAACATCGTCGGGCAGGAAGCCTCGATCGCGGCGGCGAAGACGGACATCAATTCGTACCTGGCGGCGGAGACATCGGCGCAGGCGAACGTGCAGCACGCCGAGGCGGATCTGGTGCAGAAGAAGCTGGCGTACCAGCGCGCGGTGCAGCTCTACAAGGACCAGGTGATGTCGCAGCAGGACTACGACACCGCGGTGGCGAACTACCAGCTGGACGTGGCGAGCCTGGCGCAGGCGAAAGACGGGCTGGCACAGGCGATCGCGCAGACGGCGTCGGCGCGGGCCAAACTGAAGACGCAGCAGGCGACGCTGGTCTTCGACCAGGACGTCTACAACCAGACCATCTCGATCGCGCCCTTCGACGGTATCGTGACGAATGAGCCGGTGCGGCAGGGGGAAATGGTGGTGCCGGGGATCCAGGACACCGCGGGTTCGACGATCATGACGCTGGCCGATATGTCGGTGGTGACGGCGGAAGTGAAGGTGGACGAGACCGACATCGTGAACGTGCAGAACGGGCAGGAAGCCGAAGTCACGGTGGACGCGATTCCGGGGAAGATCTTCAAGGGGCACGTGACCGAGGTGGGGGACCAGGCGCTGCTGCGGTCGACGGGACAGTCGACCAGCGAGACGACGAGCGGAGTGGAAGAGGCGAAAGACTTCAAGGTGGTGGTGACGCTGGATCATCCGACCGACGAGCTGCGGCCGGGGCTCTCGTGCGAGGCGAAGATCATCACGGCGAGCAAGAAGAACATCGTGGCGATCCCGATTGAGGCGCTGGTGATGCGGGACCCGAACCATCTGAAGCAGGACTCGAGCCATCTGCAGACGGTGGCGGCGGCAACGAACCCGAATGCGGGCAATCCGCTGGCGCCTTCGCCGCTGAGGCAGGGGGTCTTTGTGGTGCGGAAGGTGCGAGGCAAGGAGCGCGCGTACTTCGTGCAGGTCACGACCGGAGTGACGGGCGCGACGACGATCGAGGTGCTGGGGGGGCTGAAGCCGGGCGACCGGATCGTGACGGGGACGTACCGGGTGCTGCGCGATATGAAGGAAGGATCGCTGGTGAAGGAAGACACGTCGCTGGCCACGATACCGACGGACAATTCCTCGTCCTCGAGCGGCAATTCCTCGTCGTCGTAACGCGGGGAGGCGAAATTCTGCGCGGGGCGGAGCGGGGTTGAGGCAGGGAGCGCAGTACACTGGCACGACAGGAGCCTGCATGGCGTCACAGACAAGTCCGGAGACCGAAGTCGCGGCAGGGGCGGAGCCTTCGGGCATCATCGTGGTGGAAGATCTGTGGAAGACGTACGACATGGGATCGGAGCAGCAGGTGCAGGCGCTGCAGGGGATCACGCTGCGGATCGAGCGGGGGGAATACGTCGCGATCATGGGTCCGTCGGGGTCGGGAAAATCGACGCTGATGAATCTGATCGGGTGCCTGGATACGCCGTCGAAGGGGAAATACTGGCTGAACGGGCATCTGGTGAGCGAGCTGAACGACGACGAGCTGGCGCGGATCCGGAACAAGGAAATCGGCTTCGTTTTCCAGACATTCAATCTGCTGGCGCGGGCGACGGCGCTGCACAATGTGGAGCTGCCGCTGATCTATAACGGGACGGGGTCGGAGGAGCGCGACCGGCGGGCGCGCGCGTCGCTGGAAGCGGTGGGGCTGGGCGAGCGGATGCAGCACAAGCCGAACGAGCTCTCGGGCGGGCAACGGCAGCGAGTGGCGATCGCGCGCGCGCTGGTGAACCATCCGTCGATCATTCTGGCGGACGAGCCGACGGGGAACCTCGACTCCAAGACGGGCGTAGAGATTATGGCGCTGTTCGACGATCTCCACAGCCATGGCAACACGATCGTGCTGGTGACGCACGAAGCCGATATCGCCGAGTATGCGCATCGGGTGGTGCATATCCGCGACGGGA